>JBJXHC010000023.1:0-29760 GCA_046160825.1 Bacteroidota bacterium
CCTCCAGCCTGGTCGGCCCCGACGGCAAGAGACCCCTGAAGAAACTGCATCACGAACCAGAAACCGAGGAAGAAGAATGCGGACAATTCAACGACGGGAAAGAAGACAAACAAGGGTATCATCGTAAGCACTCGGGCTTTGGGGTAGAGAATAAAATACGCACCCATCACGCCTGCAATAGCACCGCTTGCCCCAATCAAAGGCGTTGGTGAATTCGGGTGGAAGTACACTTCAACTGCGGCAGCACCTGCACCAGCGATGAGATAGAAAAAGAAGAATCCAATGTGCCCGAGCTTATCTTCAACATTGTCGCCAAACACGTAGAGAAATAACATGTTCCCGATAAGATGCAGCCACCCACCATGCAAAAACATGGATGTGAAAAGCGCCAGCATCGGCTTGACCGCCAAGTGGCCAGACTGTAAGAGCGAAGTCAGCTCAACGGGAATTACACCGAATCTGTAGAAGAGAGCGTCAACCCTGTTTCCCAGGGATAACTCAAAGAAGAAAACGGCTCCGCAAGTCAAGATAAACGTGTAGTTGACAAAAGGAATCGTGCGTGACTTGATGGTGTCTCTCAAAGGAATCATCAGTACTCAATCTCTCCATGCAATATTCGGCGCTGAGTGTAATGAAAGGCATGGGCAATGTCGGTAGTGTCTCAGTTTGATTTACGTGTTTCGTCCGCATCCAGCAATCTTGCTAAATCTTCAATTTCCCATAGCTTACTTGTGACACCCGCGGCCATTGCCGGAGTGACTCGCAACGTCTTATGTATTCTCACAAAGTTGTAGTACATGAAGTGCAACGCAACCGCGTGCGCATGGTTCTCTACTTTCTTTGAGAACGCATTTGTCAAACGCGTGAACCGTCGCATATTCATACGCATGGTCAGGTTGGAACGCTCCACAAAAGAAGTGCTGATGTGTTTCGGATTCGGATTTCCCATGATCGGCTTCTTTTCGATTCCGGTACATTCCGCAGGTGAATAGCGGTGATCGCTGTCTAACGGTTTGCCGTACATCTTCACGAGTTGTGCAAAGTCGATGTTTGCTCCAAAGTTTGCGTCCACCGCTTCAATATATGCTTTCAGCCCGTCCGTTGTCAATTGCACTCTATTCGTCAGGCGTGAAGCAACATCATTGACAAACACATGAGCATAGGACGCGTCACGGTTTCCGACAAGCCACGAGATTGCAAGTTTTGAATCTGCATCTATTCCCGTCCACGTCCACACACTACCAATACCGTATTGACCGCGCATATCCTCTGGCACATTCTTATCTTTGGAATAAATGAACGACCATATTTCGTCGCACTGTACGCGCTTCGATGTGAGGTTGCGGACATGCACATCATGGTAGGTCTGGCAAGCTGAACCAATATCAACGAGCAACTTCGTAACCGTGTTAATCGAAACGTCCGCAAGGCGTGAGGTTGCCCGCAAGCTGTTTCCTTCAACGAGAAGTCCGATGATTTGAGTACGTTTTTCAAGCGATAAGCGGTTCATGGTGGCAGCCTTTGTTTTGTCTGCTACCAATATAACCCTTTATGCTTGTCTTGTCAAGCATAAAGTTCAGTTTGAGGATTTTATCTTTGCCCCCTTTCTAATAATCTCATCCTGTTTCGTCCGAATCTTTTCGATTGTTGTATTGTGATGCTCAATCTTCTTCTCAGCAAGGTCTACCGCTCGAACAATCTTCTTTTGGGTGGTTGGTGTGGGTAATGGCAATAACATTTTTTCAAGCCTACCCTTGCTTGAGGTCTTTCCCTTGGCCGCTTTTCGCCCCCCCCCCCGATGTTGAGTCTTGGCAAAATATGGTATAGGTACTTGGGGAGTACGCGCTTAGGGTCTTTGGGGATAACCGCCGCTATTGCTTCGTTGGTATACAAATCTTTGCCTGCTATTGCCACCTTCCCAAGACTCAATTTGAAGCTCAGCAATACCGTCCCCTCTTTCACCAGCTTCGCACGCGAATGCTCAACGGCTTCAGCGGTAATCTTGTTTTCTGTGTCGGTGAGGTATGCACCCTCGCAGTTTGAAATATCCCTGATGTTTGCCCAAAGCTTATTGCCACCGTAGTAGCTACGGTTTTTTGTGCTGGGTGTCCGGCCTATTACCAGATCACACACGTCTCCAAGGGGAACCCATCCAGACTGTCTACGGCGCTTCTTGTATTCATCTACAGTGAGAATGTAACCGTGTTTCTTGATCGTTTCAAAGCTCACCGAAAACGATTTATTGGAGTTGGCCTTGTCATTCCATAGTTGCCTGAGAAGAGGAATATCGTTTTTCTTCTGTGGCCTTCTGCCGAACCGTCGATGTGATTTTTCAAACCCATCTTCTGTAACTTCAAAGAACCAAACTTTTTTTGTTGTCCGTCCCTTTTTGAAGACCAAGATGCTCGTTGGTTGCCCTGTATAAGGCTGAAAGACATATCCGTCCAGACTTATCACCGCCAGGACTTCACAGGTTTCCAATAAGATTTGCCTGACCTTTACAGACTGTGCGGTTTCATCAAAAAGTAACCCTTCGGGAACAACGATTCCGGCTTTCCCGCCATCCTTCAACGCATCAATGATATGTTTCAGAAAAATGGCGTTGGCGTTTTCCGTTGATAGTCCATATAGAGCCGAATAGTCTGTCTTCTGTGAAAACGGATAGTTCGCAAGAACAATCTCGAATTTTCCTTTTATCGGGGCACTCAAGCTATCCATCTGTTCGATGTTGGTGTGTCCGTCGCCAATAATAATCATATTCATCTTGGCGATTTTTGCCGTACCAGTAAGCTCTCGTCCGTAAATTGTTTTTTCCTTGATGATCCGCAGGTTGCCTTTTGTTGGTCGTACCTTGCTTTTGATGTGCCGGAAGGCTTGAATTAAGAATCCGCCCGTCCCGCATGTGGGATCATACACCCTGTCTTTGAACACCGGATCAACAAGATCAACTATCAGCTTGACTATATGGCGCGGGGTGAAATATTCACCGAGGTCGTTTCCAACTGAGATTGAGTTCTTTAGGAAATACTCAAAGGCATCTCCCTTGATGTCTGAGTCTGTATCAAGCAATGTGAGCTTGCTGAGTTTGTCTACTATGGCCTTGAGTGTTTTCGCGTTCGTGATAGCAAGCTTCTGCTGGAAAACATCCCCGCTGTGGTTATACTTGTCAACAAGCCTTGGCAAAATCGTATCATTGATATAGTCTAACATTTCCGTGGCCTTCTTGTCTTTGAAGGCATCCCAACAGTATTGTTCATCAAGGATTCTATCCTCCCCGACATTTTCACGCTCTTTCTCGATTTCACTTATCAGCTTCAAGAACAGTAGGTTTGAAAATTCGGTGAATCGTTCCAATCCTTCCCGCAAGCCCTCTTTCCGTAATAGATCGTTTGCTTCGCTGAATACTCCAATTAGTTGCTGTTTCGTATGACGTACAACCTCCGGCGTCCGTACATCGAAACCCTCTCTTACAAAGCGAAGCAGTTGCTTCTCACCCAAAAGGGTTGTAACCAACTCGCCATCGAAGCGAAGATTCCGTTTGCTCCGCCGATCATACGATTCGATTATTGCCCCATCGGCAACAAATATAATATCTATATCCAACGGTTTTGCATAAAGCTCAACGGCTTGCAATAGAGCCTTTTTCAGGCTCTGACCGGATCGCTTGGCTTCAATTATTGCAATCGGCGTATCGGTGTTCGATTCATACAGCACGTAATCGGGTTCATACCCACCAAGCTTCTTCTTCTGATCTGCGGTTTTTGGTCTTTCAGTAAAGACGTTGCATCGCGGAGATGCTTCGTCTGTATCCCATCCGAGATTAGTCAGAAGAGAATCTAACCGTTTTCTGGTCGCGGTTTCCTTGGGCTTTGAGAGTTGGCTCATGGTTTTTTTCTCTTACTCCAGCGTTTCTTCGCTGCAAGCTTGGCTATCTTTGTTCGTTGAGCGGGGGAGAGAGCTTTCGCTCGTGCTTTGCCACCCTTTAGCCCTCCAAGCCGTCCAAGTGCAACGGCGTGTTGGTTCTTCGTGTTGTATTCGGGTAGTTGTTCGGCAACTTGACCAGTTGCGAGGGCGACAATGTTGGCGGCAAGCTGATTGGAATCGCGGGGGCGCTTGGGCTTTTTCATGCCGCCAATATAGTGCTTCTTTACCGCTCAAGCAAGGGAAAAGTAAATCACGTAAATCAAACTGAGACACTACCGCAATGTCAAGTTTCTTGCATTTCGGAGCGATGTTTGGTACCTTCTCATCATTATTCCCCACTGTAGTCGTTCTCAATGCGTCTTGTTCCACCTTACATCGAGTCACTCGAGCCATACAAGCCCGGGAAACCCAGTTCTGAACTTCGAAAAGAATTGGGCATCCAGCGGGTTATCAAGCTCGCCTCAAACGAGAATCCTCTCGGACCCTCACCAAAAGCGCTCCAGGAAATTCAAAAGCACCTGCACGACCTGCATCTTTATCCCAATGGCGGATTGGATTTGCGTGAAGTGCTCGCTGAGCGTTTTGACTTGAAGCCGCACAACGTCATAGCCGGTAGTGGCTCCGAGGGTATCATGTCCAACATTATCCGCACGTTCTTGTGTGATGACGACGAGGTACTCACCTCCGAAGGGACATTTGTCGGGTTTTATGTCCTTGCACGCTCGCGTGGAATCAAGCTGGTGACTGTTCCTCTGGCTGAATACCACTACGATCTTCAACGAATTGCTGCAGCAATCACTGAACGGACGAAGATCATTTATCTTTCAAATCCGAACAATCCAACGGGTACAATCTTTACAAAGACCGAATTCGATCAATTCATGAAATCCGTTCCGTCTCATGTCCTTATCATCCTTGACGAAGCGTACTTTGAATACGCAAAAGATAATCCCAAGTACCCGGATTCCATGCACTATCGTTACGATAACGTCATCACGCTCAGGACGTTTTCCAAAGTCTATGGCCTTGCCGGGATTCGGATCGGATACGGATTTGCCCACGAGGAGCTGATAACAAATCTTTTGAAGGTGAAACTCCCGTTTGAACCGAGCTCCCTCGCGCAGGCAGCAGGAATAGGCGCGCTGGGTGATTCATCCTTTCTTCACCGTTCTCTTGAAGTGAATGCCGAAGGGCTGCTTCTTTTAATTCCTGCATTGAAGGAACTTGGTTTCATCGTCGTTCCGACCGAGGCAAATTTTGTTATGCTCGCACTACGCAACGAAGCCGAGGTCAACCGTGTGTATGATGAGCTTTTGCAGCGCGGGATCATCATCAGACCCCTTGGCGCGTTTGGCCTCCCCCATTGCATCAGAATCACGATCGGAACCAAAGAGGAAAACACAGAATTGTTGGCGGCATTACAATCCATATACACACAGACATTCGTAGCATCATTCAGGAGTAGCCATGCAAGTTCTTAACAATGATACAGCATCGACAGAAGAGGTGGATTTCTTGCCGATCAACGGTACCGACTACATTGAATTCTATGTCGGGAATGCGAAGCAATCAGCTCATTATTACCGGTCTGCTTTCGGTCACAAGCTTGTTGCCTATTCCGGCCCGGAAACCGGGAATCGTGCCAGTGTCTCATACGTCTTGCAACAGGACAAGATTCGATTGGTACTTACAACCCCTCTACAGCCGGATGGTCCAATGGCAGAGCATGTGAAATCGCATGGGGACGGTGTTCACGACATTGCCCTTTGGGTCGAGGATGCAGAATCTGCCTATATTGCGACGACAAAAAGAGGCGGGCGGAGTGTGATGGTGCCCACAGTACTCAAGGATCAATTTGGTGAGATTAAGGTAGCAGCGATTGCCACATACGGCGATACAATTCATACCTTCGTTGAGCGCAAGAACTATTCGGGTGTTTTCATGCCCGGTTACGTCGCGATAGAAAGTGTGGACATCGTCTCTCGTCCGGTTGGACTGAAGTATATCGACCACATGGTTGGCAATGTCGGATGGGGCCAGATGAATGCCTGGGTGAAATTTTATTCTGATGTTATGGGGTTTCGTTTGTATCAACACTTTGATGATAAAGATATCAGCACGGACTACTCAGCCCTCATGTCCAAAGTGATGGCAAATGGAAATGGAAGGATTAAGTTTCCAATAAATGAACCGGCTGCCGGCAAACGCAAGTCACAGATAGAAGAGTATCTTGATTTTTACAAAGGTCCTGGAGTTCAGCATATTGCGATGGCAACGGACAACATCATCGAGACTGTTTCAAAAATGCAGCAGCAAGGCGTGGAGTTTCTCCGCGTACCGAATACGTATTACGAGGAATTGAAGCAGCGAGTGGGCGCAATAGACGAACCCATTGAAGCACTATCGGCGCTCGGAATCCTTGTTGACCGTGACGATGAGGGCTACATGTTGCAGATATTTACAAAGCCCGTGGAAGACCGCCCCACCTTGTTTTACGAAGTAATTCAACGAAAAGGTAGTCGCAGTTTCGGCAAGGGAAATTTTAAAGCACTCTTTGAAGCAATTGAGCGGGAACAAGCTCTCCGCGGAAATTTATAGGGAAGAAAAACGATGCAACAACAATTCAATCGGATGAAGGAGGAGGCAGTGAAAAATATACTCTTGGCATTGGTCGCATGTGTGTTGGTGGGGCGGGCGGATCTTCTTGCTCAAGGATGGACAAGCCAGGCCAGCGGGACAAACGTGACGCTGTATGAGGTGCTACTCTCCACTGCACAAGTCGGAACCGCTGTCGGTGAAACCGGAAAGATCCTGCGTACAACGAACGGCGGCACACTGTGGTTCAATCAAACCAGCGGCACATCGACGGATCTTTTTGGCATTGACTTCTATGATACCGATTCAGGTATTGCTGTTGGCAATGGCGGAACAATGTTGCGTACGACCAACGGCGGAACAAATTGGAACACCCTCCCTCAAGTGACAACGGGAAATCTTCGTGGCATCTCGTTCTCCAGTACTCTGGTGGGAACGGTGGTCGGTCTCAGCGGCAATGTACTTCGGTCAACAAACGCCGGTGCAAGCTGGATTGATCTTCGTGGTGTCTCGGCACAATTATTCGAGGTGTTTTTTGTATCAGAGAATATCGGAACAGTTGTAGGGTCCGGTGGGACAATTCTCAAAACAACCAACGGCGGCGCATCGTGGGTCGCACAAAGCAGTGGCACGGTACAGTCCTTACTCGGAGTCTGCTTTGCAGATGTAAATACAGGCATCATTGTCGGTTCCGGTGGACGGATCCTTCGGACAACAAACGGTGGAACAACCTGGTCCACGCAACCCAGTGGTACCACGCGTAGTCTCACTTCAGTCACAATGATTGATGCGAACAAGGCCTATGTCGTAGGTGATTCCGGCATTATTCTTCGAAGTACTGATGGAGGAATCGCATGGACACAACAGGCAAGCGGCACGATAGCCAACCTGAAGGAAATATCATTTGCTGATGCACTTATTGGAACAGTTGTCGGGGCGGGTGGTGTGATTTTGCGGACGACGACCGGCGGTGAACCCGACGTGTCAGTATCCCTTGTCTCACCAAACGGCGGTGAAAGCCTGCAGATCGGTGCGACTCACCAGATTACATGGACGGCCAGTGGATTCCCCGCCGTCAAGATTGAATTGACGCGTAACAATGGCACGAATTGGGAAACCATCACGGGCAGCACTCCCGCACCAACGCAGAGTTTCGTTTGGACTGTTACCGGTCCTTCGTCAAGTCAATGCAGAGTACGCGTGAGCAATTCTGCCAACCAAACGCTCAACGATCAAAGCAATGCTCTGTTTTCCATTACACCCCAGGTTGTAACAGCGAATGTCTCAGCAGACACAGGATGGAACCTGGTTTCTGTTCCGGTAACGGCTTCAGATTATCGAAAGACAATCTTGTTCCCTTCTTCAAGCACACAGGCATTTTCATATGACTCCGCCAATGGGTACGTTGTTCGCGACACACTGAAGAATCGGATAGGGTACTGGCTGAAATTCGATGCTCTCGAGACAGTCTCACTCACAGGATTCGCACGGGAACAAGACACGATCGCTCTGGAGAACGGATGGAATATCATCGGGTCAATCAGCAATCCCGTCCCGGTATCGTCTCTCGTTACCATCCCTGCTGGCATTATCACCACACCGATTTATGGTTTTCATTATGGATATTTTTCCACTGCAACAATTGAACCCGGGAAGGGATACTGGGTAAAGGCAGATCAAGCAGGGCTGTTGATACTCAATACAACACCGTAGTCAGTTCCACAACCGAAACCAACACGTAAGCACTTAACAAAGCAGTCTATTCAGGGGGGGAAGGGCAACCAATATGACAAAGATATTATATGTGGTAATGATCAGTCTTCTGGCGACTGCACTGTTCGCGGAGACACCGGATGTTGACATGGTTCTGACAGTAACAAGTGGGACAAGCAATAGAGATCTCAACTTCGGACTCGATCCGTTGGCTACCGATGCGCGGGACACATCGCTTTCCGAAGCAGAGTTGCCTCCACCTCCACCGGATGGTGTTTTCGATGTAAGGTTTACGTTGCAACATGTCGGTCAACCACCTTCCTTTCAGGGGCTTGCAAAAGACTATCGTCAAGGGAGCGCGTCTACTGTGGGCACCAGAATCCACCGCCTGAAATGGAAACTCGGCGCCGGTCAAACGACGATCAATTTCGCGTGGAATCTTCCTGCAGGGGTGACGGGCACGCTCAAGGATCTGTTCGGAGGAATTATCGTCAACGTACTCATGTCAGGCAGCGGCAATTTTACAAATACCCAGCAGTTTCTTACTGAACTCGAGATGACCATCAATTACGATGGAAGCCTTCCCATCCAATTGGCAAACTTCACGGCAGTCGCTCTTGATGCCAACAGCGTACAGCTTAACTGGATGACCGTATCTGAAACCAGTAACTATGGTTTTGAAGTCCAGCGTTCAACCGATGGTGTGCAGGATTTCCAAACCGTGGCGAATAGCTTTGTACCCGGCAACGGCACAACGATCGAACCACATTCGTATACATATACCGATCAGACCGCATACGTCGGAACATGGTATTACCGATTGAAACAAATTGACCTTGATGGAACGACAAACTACACGGACCCCATCCAGGTGGATGTTGTTCTGGGCGTCTCTGATGATCAGCAGCCGCTGGCTTTCGGGTTGCGACAGAATTATCCAAACCCGTTCAATCCTTCGACGAAAATAAAATACTCACTGATCAGCACCGAAAAAGTCACATTGACCGTCTATAACCTCACCGGCCAATTGGTTGCCAATCTCATTAACGAAGTACAACAACCTGGCGTATATTCCATCGTCTATGACGCCTCTGCACTTGCTGGCGGTGTCTACTTTTATCGACTCGAGGCCGGGAAGTCCATGGAAACGCGACGCTTCATTCTCTTGAAATAAGAGCAGGGAAAAATCAGGGGGAGTTGACTCCAAGGCCTAAGTTCTTTTTATTATCGGCAGACTGTGATCATCGTTGAAATCAACTTCACGCCGGGAGATGGCTCCTCATGTACCCTCTGAAAAAAGGCAAGACTGCTCAACAAGCACACGTAGGATTACCCGAGGGTACATACGAAGAAGAACACGGCCGTAAGGGGTTCTTCGGCAAGTCAGCTCACCTCTATCATGCAAACGCTCCCACAGGCTGGATACGGTTCGAAGGGAAGTTGCGTCCGCATTGCATTGATTGCAATAAGCTGCAACCCACGGATCAACACGATCCAAAGGGATCGCCTGTTGCATTCCTGGGAAACAACGACGTAACGCTCTATGTCTCCCGTCGCTCGGAGCCAATGCCCTTTTATTTCCGCAACGCCGATGGTGATGAACTATACTTCGTCCACCGTGGTGAAGGAATCATTGAGACGGATTTTGGTCCCCTCTCGTTTGAAAAGGGCGACTACATTATTATCCCTCGCGCAGTCACCTATCGCGTTATTCCAAAGACAAAAGATAATTTTTTCCTCATCATACAATCCCGGACGGAGTTTGAACAGCCGGAAAAGGGCTTGATCGGTCAGCACGCACTCTATGATCCCGGCGTCATCATCACGCCGGAACCTGCACCACACCTCGACGATAGAAATGAATGGGAAATCCGCATCAAGGTGGATAACGAATTTTCCTCTGTTGTGTATCCGTTCAATCCGATGGATGTTGTTGGATGGAAAGGCGACCTTACCGTATGGAAACTGAACATGCGGGATATTCGTCCAATCGTGAGTCACCGCGCCCATCTTCCCCCGAGTGCTCATACCACCTTCGTAACTGAGGGAGCGGTTGTATGCAGCTTCCTGCCGAGACCTCTTGAGGAAGACCCGGACGCACTCAAGGTTCCCTTCTTCCATAGAAACACAGACTACGATGAGTTCATTTTCTACCACGATGGCGATTTCTTCAGTCGGCAGGACATCAAGCCGGGCATGGTCACGTTGCACCCTCGTGGAATTCACCACGGTCCGCACCCGAAAGCACTTGCAAACCAGCATTTGAAGACGAGAACGGATGAATATGCCGTTATGCTTGACGGACTGAATCCCATCGCAGTCCTTCCGGCTGGCGAAGCAGTCGAGTGGAATGATTACTGGAAAAGTTGGATGACCAAGTAGTTATCCTATCCTTGAGTATGTGATGAGACAGTGTACTTACCCTACGTTATCCATGCCATGACCGCATCAGCGTACTGACAACTCCTGCACAACATGTAAATCATGCCTGATACCTCGCAGAGCATCCTCGATAAGATTTCGGAAGCGCAAACTGTTTCCGGCCTCCCTCCGACTGAGCCGATGGTTCCATATCGTAACATCGGCGAATTGCTTGAACTGCAAGCGGACAGATACGAGGATAAACCATTCCTGATTTATTACAGCGATGATGCACAACGCAAGGAATTCTCGTACCGGGATTTTTATGAGGAGACGTGCAAGGCTGCAAACCTTCTTCTTTCGTACGGCATAGGTTCCGGGGATCGCATTGCCACGGTGTCATTCAATCATTATGATGCTGTCGTTCAGTATTATGCCGCTTTCATTATCGGCGCAGTGGTCGTCCCGATCAATGTCGGCGAAGATGACCGGCATATTCTCTACATCCTGGAAAATGCCGGATGCAAACTTGTCTTCGTGCGTGACCAGTTTCTTGAGAGAATCGAAGGACTTGCGAAGCAACTGCCCCACTTGAAATTCGTTGTTCAGGTGGGAAAGCGGATGAACTCCCGTACCCCGCACTATCAGTCAGAACTTGCCAAATTTCCTTCTTCGATAAAACTTGCTCAAGCGCCCAACCTGCAGGACGAAGCTCTTATCGTGTACACTTCCGGAACGACCGGTTTGCCAAAAGGAGTCGTACTCGTTCAGCATAACCTGCTGGCGGATGCAATGGCCATCGCTGAATGGCACCGGCTCTCCGAGGATCAACGCATCATGTGCGTATTGCCGATCCACCACGTGAATGGTGTTGTGGTCACGTTAATGACTCCGCTGTACTGCGGCGGTGGCGTGGTCCTCAACCAGAAATTCCATGCGGAGAAATTCTTCGAACGCATCAGTATCGAAATGGTCAATGTCGTGAGTGTCGTCCCGACGATTCTTCAATTCCTCCTGCACGCCAATGTCAACATCTCCTCCTATAAGCTCGGACATTTGCGCCATATTATCTGCGGCGCGGGTCCACTCACGGTTGAACTGGCGCTCCGATTCGAACACGAGTTCATGATTCCCGTGATTCATGGTTACGGGCTTTCTGAAACCACCTGCTATTCCAGTTTCCTGCCGATTGACCTGCAACGCGGTGAGCACAAGATGTGGCTCTCCAAACACGGATTCCCGTCCATCGGGGTCCCCCTTCCGGTCAATGACATGGCAATCCACGACGAGAATGGAAATGAATTGGACGAGGGACAGCGTGGCGAAATTGTTATCCGTGGACATAATGTGATGAAGCACTACTTCCGGAATGACGAGGCAAACGAGAAGACCTTTGCTCATGGCTGGTTCCGGAGCGGCGACGAGGGATTTTTCCTTTACGACGAGCAGGGGAGGAAGTTTTTCTTCATTACCGGAAGGTTGAAAGAGCTGATCATTCGAGGAGGGGTGAACATCTCGCCGTTTGAGATTGACGAAGTATTGATGACCATCCCCGGCATTCAGATGGGTATAGCTGTCGGGTTCGAAAATGATTGGTACGGTGAAGAGGTGGGTGCGTTAGTGAAACTACGTGACGGGATTCTTATGCACGAAGAAGAGGTGCTCATTCATTGCCGCAAGCACCTCCCTTTCGCAAAATCACCAAAGGTTGTTGTTTTTGGGAATGATATTCCGGTAACCTCAACCGGCAAGTATCAGAGAAACAAATGCAAAGAGATGTTTGCCTCGTGGAAGTCCATGCAGTTCAGCGAGCGCAGGACTTAACCACAGAGTTACTGATGGCACAGAGTACCACAGAGAAAGAAATTGTTAGTGATGACTGAATCTTACTCTCAACCCTCTGTGATTCTCCGTGTTCTCTGTGTCTCCGTGGTGAATATCTTTAGAACGTCCCCACAAACACTCCGGCGTTCAACATAAACCCCTTACCGCTAATCGTGCTCGGTACCCCAAGAAGTTCATGCGTATCATCCAACTCCCACGATGGTGCGGACATCCCCACATAACTTGCACCGAGTCTCACACCGAGATAGCCGAACACCGCGTACTCTACGCTGAATGACGGAATCCACACAAAGAAAGCACCCGACATTTCGCGTGAAACGTTCTCAGTGTAATTCCCTGTTCTGAAATTATCCCATTCGCCATTCCAGGTGTTCGCTGCACCACTGTACTGCCGCAATGTTATATCGATCCCACCTGCCCCCAGCATCGTCCCGAATGCCATATCGAGTCGTTCGGCCACAGGAACAACATACTCAACGGTAACACCGCCAAAGCCCACATTGACAATTGCATCTCTCCGAATTCCTGCGCTGCTGAGTGCCTTGCTTTTGATCGAGCCGCTCATGCCGAGTCCGCCAACGCGGAGATTCGGGACAAGCATAATGTATGCTGCACCGGCACCGCCGGTCATGAACACGCCATCATCCTTCAAAGGAGCGCCACCTGCATCAACCAGAAACTCATTGATCGGTTTTGAATCCATGAATAACCACCCGGGAGTGAATCCCCCAAACGCGCCGACCTTGGCTGCCTTGCTGCGCTTCGGTGGAATTGGTGGAATGCTGTTATCTTCCTGAGGAAAAGCCAGTGCAGATAACAAAACCGTCACGAGTATAGTGCCCAGAATTCTTTTCATTACTCCATCTCCGATAATGATTCATGCTTCTCTTGTACGCGGGTCAATCTAACCAAATGAGTAGAGAGATTCAAGAAAACATCCTCTCGATGAACAACAGAACAATCACCAGGAGTTCCGGATAAGTTCATTGACAGTCCAACCTATGATCGGTATATTCATGCGGCAATTCACAATCACCGGAAGCACAGATATGACTCGGCTACGTTTGTTCTGTTGTATCGCACTCTTTTGCATGATTACTCTCACAGACTCTCATTTTTCTCTGAGCCAATCAAATCCTGACACATCGGACAGTGGACAGACGTTCCTGCCGGGCGGAATATTAGTTCCACCATTGATTGCACAACATCAGGAACCGCGGGTTGGGGTGAGAATGGAATTCGGCAGTACACGTCTCAAGCTTGATATTGGCACCACGTTGGACATCGTGGAATTCCGTCTTTCAGAAGAAACCCGATTGCGCGTTGGGGTTGATTTCTTTACATATGCCCTCACAACAAGTTCACAAGGTCTGCGATTACAAGTCGATGCGGTGGATGGATTTTTCGGAGGGCACTTTACCCTTCAGTCCAAAAGGCCGGATCATCACTGGGCTGTGCGCCTGCGTTTGATGCACCTGAGCGCGCATTTTCTTGATGGTCATTATGATTTGGCAAGCAACACATGGAAGGACAACCGCGCCCCCCTCGCGTTCACAAAGGATTTTGGGGAGGTGGTTGGACTGGTTACGACAAACATTGGGTCAGTCGAAGCAATGCTGTATTCGGGACTGAGCTATGCAACGTTGATTCGTCCGACAGAAATCAAGCGTTTCGCATCACTGCACGGCTTGCAGATTCATTCAAACGGAATTCTTGGACAGACTTTCGGGAAGCCAACGAATTTGTATCTTGCTTATGGTCTGTCCCTCACCGGCGTCCCGAAATACACTGCGAGTAATAACATTGAGTGCGGCATCAAGTTCGGACCGATGGATTCTGCGGGTGTGAAACTGTACTTCAGTTATACTTCGGGCCTTGAGGTGTTCAGCCAATACTACGATCAGCGGCGGGAATACTGGGGCGCGGGCTTTGCGTTCGATTTCTGGTAGCCTAGAGTCCGAGTTCCTTGGAGATTGGCTTCAGCGATTCAATAACAAACTGAATATGCTCATCGGGATTCATTTGCAGTTCCTCCATCCCGAGTTGGATGTCCTCTCTGCTCACCGTTCGCGCAAAAGCCTTGTCCTTGAGTTTCTTCTTCACTGATGATGCTGTGAGGTCGCTCAGCTTGGTCGGACGAACAAGCGCGCAGGCAACAACAAACCCGGACAGCTCATCGCAGGCAAAGAGTGTCTTCGCCAGAAGAGTATCTCGTGGTACGCCCAACGCGGGCACGTGTCCGAGAATCGCTTTTCGCAGATGTTCAGGGAATCCACGCTCGGCGAGAATCTCACTCCCCTTCATCGGATGATCCGGAACATTCGGATACATCTCATAGTCGAAGTCATGCAGCAACCCGACATTCCCCCACTCTTCTTCGTTCTCTCCATTCTTTCGGGCATACGCACGCGTAACGGCTTCGACGGCAAGAGCATGTTTTCTCAAACTGTCGGTCTTGGTGTATTCGTGCAATAGTTCCAGTGCGTCTTCGCGAGTCATTTCTCGAATAAATTAATGAATGAAAAGTGAGCTGTTCATTTTGGCTTCTCACAAAATTCCGTCAGCACGCCGCCCGTGGACTTGGGATGAAGGAATGCGATATTCAGACCTTCCGCTCCCTTTCTCGACACCTTGTCAATAAGCTGAATTCCTCTGGCTTCGACCTCGTTCAAGGCACTCTCAATTCCATTGACGGCAAATGCAACGTGGTGAATTCCTTCGCCTCGCTTCTCGATAAACTTTCCTATCGGTCCGCCGGGGTCGGTTGTCTGAAGAAGTTCAATCTTCGTCTCCCCTACCTTGAAGAAGGCTGTCTTTGCTTTCTGGTCTTCCACTTCCTCGACGGCATAACATTTCAATCCAAGTACTTCCTCGTAGTATTTGATTGAGGCGTTCAGATCCTTGACGGCAATCCCGATATGTTCGATATGCGTGAGAGTCATTTGAAGTTTCGTTTGGTTGATTTGAATTACGCTTCCAATATAGCAGGAAGTGTGGCGAGGTTCAACTGAGCGTAGTTCTAAAGTTGCTCGGATTTTACGCGCAGTGGACAAACGAGACGTTTGTCCTACTACCCATTGAGATGAGGAGTAGGTCAAGCGTCCCCGCTTGACCGGATGGCTCAAACTTAACACTACCCAACTGAGAGTTGACAAGCTTGCACAAGAGTGCTTACCTTGTCTGCACACAACCTGGCGATGACTTATGACGTTGACCGTACTTGCTGTTGGATTCCTGATTGTTATTCTGGTGGTGGCGCTCTTTGGTTTCAAGGCCGTGATCAGACAGGGGAAGCCCCCCGATGAGATTAACATGGAGCAGTGCTCACTCTGCCGAGAGAAGTACAACAAGTCCCAGTTAATCGAACGCCAGATCGGTGATTACAAGCTCTACTTTTTTTGCCCCTCGTGTATTGCAAAGCTCCACACGGAGATGGTAAGCAAAAACTGAAAGTAGAGCCTCGCCTACCTCATCACCACCATTTTGCGTATTTCGATGTGACTCCCCGCGGTCAATCGGTAGAGATACACACCACTGGCGAGCGACGCAGCATCGAAGTTCGCTGAGTGATATCCCGTCTCAAAATAACCGTTAGCTACCGTTGCCACCTCTTTCCCAAGCACGTCATACACAATAATCGCCACGCGATTCGCCTCGGGCAAGTCAAACCTGATCTGCGTTACCGGGTTGAAGGGATTTGGGTAGTTCTGGTGTAGAGCGTAAGAAGTCGGAATCTCTTCAGGAAGACCAGAGCGATTGGCTGTTGCTGCAGGCGGTTTGACATTCGATTCTTCAATCGGGAAGAACCACTGCTCGAGATCGAATCGCGCTGTGCTGGGAACCCCAGGGGCGAGCATCTTGAGCTTCACCAGTCGCCTGATCTCCAGCGGCGCGACAAGCTCGAAGGTTGTATCGCGCACACCACCAAGCGTCAACAGAGTTGCGACAACTTCGTTGGTGCTCGCATCCACAAGGCCAATCTGGAATCTGAATGCCGCGGGGATGGTTCCCGAAGCACGATAGGTTACCATACAGCGGAGATCCCCTTGACCGAAAAATGCAGGTGTCGTTGACGCATCCTCGAATTCATTTCTTTTCAATGTTGTAACAGTATCATTGAGATGAGGAAACGATATGCCTGCAGAGTTCAATGTCGGCTTCAAGAGGCTGACATATACAGACCCGTTGTTCGTACGAAATTCGCCGCCGCGTCCTTGTGGTCCGGGGACAACCACCGGGGCATAGATGCTCAAACCCTTCGAGTATGTGATCGTTGACCGCTGTATGGGATAAATGGAAGTCCCTCCGCGCGAAAGCACGACCTCATTTGCCGACCCATAGTTCGATGGGATCCCGATACTCACCGACGGAGTATAGCCAGATGCAAGTGTCGTTACAGCAGACCAGACCCCGTTGACCCGGTCTGTTCGTTTCACCTGCCCGAGGTCCTCCCACAAGAGCGCTAATCTGTTGTATGTGTGGTTGAAGGTCAGCGTCGGTTGACAATTGCTTGTGACATTTGACCAAATGGTCACAGGCCCCGCCCATCCGGGAGAACGCTGCTTGAACTTGATGGAGTTACTTCCAGTGGCGGGCGAAAGCGTTACATCACCATTCTCAAACCAGGCTACCGCCGCTATGTCGGGATTCGGGGTTTGGCTGTTATAGACCAGAGATATCCCGCCGATTGCAGTGGGACTTGTGGAAACTGTTTCAATGCCTTGCATCTCGATTTGACCTTGATCGTTCCTGCCAAATGCCCGGTAGTAAAGAGTAGTACCCGTAGTCCATGCAACGGCCCAACCCCTATTTCCACTGAGCGTTTGCGCAAGGTTGGAATTGGGATTGGGGGTTAGCGTGAACGATTGAGGACGCCCCGCGCTGCCATCGTACAAAACTCCTGTGCCCCCGGTTGACAAAAAGTAGTACTTGATTTGTCCGGCCCCCGCGGGATCGTAGTACCCGATGACCGTGTGGCTGGAGGTTGTGGTAAGGCGCAGGCTCGCGACAGGTTTGGAAGAGAATTGACCGGCATACTGGCATTGCACAAGAGGCTGTCCATAGATATTCTGGATATCGGCAATATTGTTGTAATCAATTGACCGCGCATAAATCCTGCTTACCCAGTTAGGACTTTGAAAACCGTACACCTCCCATGTTACCATGAGCCGGTTGAGATACACAGACATACTCGGATACCTGTTGGTAAATCCGGCGACATCGTCGCTGACGCGCTTTTCCGGTTCCCACGTAACACCGATATTTGTTGAACGGGTGATCCAGATATGACCGGCAGATTCATAGCACGCATAGTACACGCCGTTGCCTCCACGGAAGATCTTCCGTTGCTCGCTGTTGATGAGCGCTGCGGTGGAACCCGAGCCAAGGTGGGCTTTGAACAGAGCAGTCACGAAAGTTCCTGGCTGCTTGAACACAACTCCCGTCTCAAGTGCGTTTGCGTTTTCTAGTGTCGCAGAGTCTGGGTGCGCGTACCAATTCTGGAAGTACGACTCAAATCCGGAAAGCATCCATGGTGACTGTGCGCCGACAGAGTAATAGATTGGGGTTATCTGTGGGTCCTGATCCAGGAACACTCCCCCATCAACGTGGTTGTGTGCTCCACTCGGATGGTGGGGAGATGTCAAAGAAAGCAGTAAATCCGGTTGAGTACCATCGGAATGTACCCGCCATGGATCTCGAAATTTTATCGAGTCACCGAGTCCTCCATCAACAAATTGGGTCCGCACTGTCACTGGGTTCATGACAAGAAAATTGGCGTTGCGAGAGTAAAAAAACGGATCAATCGGAAGCGAAAACGAATGGGTCAATCTAAAATCATCGGCTAACCCACTCCAGTCGTGATGTTTGTAGTCCAACGTTCCTCCATAGTCAAGAAATCTCTCGTTCTGCGTTCTAGTGTTGTGAGAGCCACTTGTGCCAAACTGATAGTAGTTGCCAGATGGGACCGTCGTTTGACCATCAACAAGAAATGAACCGCCTGGGTTTTGTCCGATAATTGTGTTTGTGAACCTGCCCCACCAGTTGTGCAACTCGGGCCGACGTTGCTCATATGTTGTCCGCACCCTTCGTTCTTGTTTATCCGTGAAAGTGGATCGACAACTAAATGCATATGACATTAGATTCGTCCCAAGGGGGCACCAAAGGGGCGGTCCAGCGTATTGACAACCGGTCCAATGTAAACCGGGTTCAGGGTCCGGTAGAGTGTCATCAACCAAATCACCTGACGTATTTCCTGCCCCACCGGGCTGCTAAGACAATTCGTTGGATCTGGGTTACCACAGCTTATTTCAAACGTGTGAAGAAGATTGAAATAGTGACCCATTTCATGGTATATGCTATTGCCTTGACTTGCGTTGGTATTATTGATAATGATGCTCTGTTCCTCCCTGTCTAGAGATTCCATGACATCAGGAGTAAATGTTCCTACGGCAGCGGCCGTTCCTCGATAATAGTCTCGAATGAAATAGATGTTTACTGTATTCTCCACATTGTATGCAGCGGAAAGTTCATCCTCTTTTGCCGCCGTATAGGGCGGATTCTGGGAAGCAAAATAGTCACTATCAATGTAGTCTAGTGACACTTGAAAGAAATTGAGGCGGGCACCAGCAAATTTGGAGTTGAACGTGTTAATGATCGTGGACAAGCTTCCTTGGAAACCTCCTGAACCATTACCATACCGAACAATATGGATTGCAACTGCTACTGGAGCTACCGGGAGTGAGGCCGGATCTACCAAAGTCGGGTAGACTAGTAGACCACACGGCAAATCGCCATCGAATTCCACACATTCTTCAATGCTCTCTTGTGCGAAAGCAGCCCTCGAACAAATAATTAGCATCGTAGACAAAACTAGAAAAGCTATGTATCGGTTCATGGTGCCTCCCTATTCTTTTCGTGACTGGTGTTTACCTTCTTCCCGCGAATTACAATCGCCCGATCTCCCGTGTATCCAACCGCCACAACCATATTCTCTTTCACTGCCAATCCCAAGAGATTCAAATCACTCGAAAGATTGAAAAATTCAGGGTACTGATGCCACGAAACTCCATTGAAATGTGCAATTGTTCCGAAAGCCCCAACGACAAAAGCGTTGTTCGAGGCGTTCCCTCGAATACGATTGAAAAGGCCATACGAAAATGGGTCAGGCAACCAGATTCTTTTCGCTTCTCCGAGCGAACCAGACCGGAACCTGTATACACCCGCTGATGAGGCTGCGAGAATGGTCCGACCCGTGAGCGACCAAATACTTGTGATAATGCCGGAAAGTGAATCGGGATAGCTCGGCACGGAAACGGGAGGATCCCTGACCACTCTCCATGTTTGGCCATCGTACTCTAGGACAATGCTCCTTGACAAATCGCTCTGATAGCCTACAGCCCAGACTTTCGAATTACTTGAATTTCCACTGACATCGGTTAGATTCACCGAGGTTCCGCTTTGCATGACTTGCCAACTGCTGCCATCTTTCCGAACAACGGCCCCGACGTTACCCACTCCGGACAGGGGCAGTCCTGTGGAAAGCGATAATTTCTCAATAGTCGCGTTAGGATTGGGCAGAGTAAGCCGTGAAAAAGACAGTTGGGTCTGTGATGAGATACCATCCCATTGAAAAACACTTCCGGCAGCCAACCATATGTCATTCAAACCAAGAACTGACACCCCACGAATCGGAACGATGAGATTGTTCCCTCCATAATACAATCGTTGCAATGACCAACTCGAACCATTCCAAATTGCAACACTGTATGCGTTTGGGTCAATTTGTCCGGAGGTGTCTCTCAGACTCAATCTCCCCACTGCAATTGCTAGTGTGTCATTGACGATGGCCACGTCATGGAGCACACTGGAGTTGCCATCACCCAGAGTGTCGACCGACCAAGTGTATCCACCGTGTATAGTTGTGTCAAGTGTCGTAACGCCAACAGTTGCTTGTTCACTCTGGGAAACGGTTGGTCGCGTGGTCGTGTATATGTAGGAACGGTTGGGAAACAGCCCCTCATCCACGATAGTTGTCTCGGTTGCAACAAGTGTAGTCGAGAGAACAAGGTGTGTATCTCTGTGGAGAGAGATTGAGCGAGGTTGAATCCCCAGCGGGAGTCTTATCTCAAGCCATGCCTCTGTACAGGAGGCATCTATTGCAAGGAGCTGGATTTGTGGATTAGCAGGAGGAGGCGGCCCCGTCGTCTCACAAGAGAACGCACCAAGGAGGAGAACGAGAAGCAATGTTGAATGCTTCATAAACGTGAGCCGGTTGTTGGCGGGATGAACATCTCCAAGGTAGGAGTCCGGTATTCAAATAGCAAGACCTCCGGCGGGTGATCGAAACAAACTCAGCAATCGAGGATCTACGGCTAGCGCGAGTGGACGAAGTTGGTTGCTGAGGGGCAAAGATCGACAAGAACACACACCTCGCACTTCGGTGACCGGGCATTGCACGTCTTGCGACCGTGCAGGATAAGAACGGTACCGAGATCAATCCACTCCTTCTTGGGATAGATCTTCATCAGATCCTCTTCAATCTTTTCCGCTGTGTCCACCACGGTCAATCCAAGTCGTTGTGAAACACGGTGGACGTGTGTATCTACAACAACTCCGGAAACAATGCCGTAGGCCTGACCGAGAACCACGTTCGCTGTCTTCCGCCCGACCCCCGGCAGTTCCACCATTTCTTCAATCGTCTGCGGGACCTTGCCGCCATACTTCTCAAGGAGCGCCTTACTGCAACCGATGATGTTCTTTGCTTTCATCCGGAAGAAGCCGGTCGAGTGGATATCCCGTTCAAGCTCTTCCTGATTGGAACCAGCAAAGTACTTCGGTGTTGGGTATTTCTTGAAAAGCCCGGGCGTCACCATGTTCACACGTTCGTCCGTACATTGGGCCGAGAGAATAGTGGCAATCACAAGCTGGAATGGATTCTCGTGCAGCAGTGCCGTCTTCGGTTGCGGAAATTCCTTCTTGAGGTGCTTCAGAATCGACACAGCTCGTTCACGGAGCTGTTCTGCCGATTCCTTCCGGAGCGACTTGCGTGGAGATTTCTCGACTTGTTTTGACATGGGGAGAGTTAGAAAAGTAATTCCTTCACCACGAGACTGCCCTGTGTTGTCAGAGCATCGGCAACATGAGGTTGCTCCTCATACGCTGCAATCCATTCCAGGCATTCACTCAGTGCTTCTGGTTGGTTGCTCACAAGTCGGAGAACGAACTCGGTTCCTCTGCCAAGACCAAGCTTTCTTTGCCACACAGAAACACTCTCGATTGGTATTGCGGCAAGCAGCTTATCCAGAGCACCTGTGAGTGCACTACGGAATGGAGCGTACTTGACATCGGGCTTGGAGAAGAAGACCGCCATTTCAAGATAGCCCGACATGCTTTGCTGCGCCGGCACTTCACCGCGGGCGTACACACGATTGTAAGCAGCGTAAGAGTATCCGCCGAACTCTTTGATGTGCTTGCCGTGCGTTGTGGCGTAGATTCCCAGCTTGTCGCGCACAATGTATTCCAACACATCCAGATTCATTCCACCACGGACAACAAAAACGGATTCGAATGTATCCGGAGCGCCATCCTTCATTGATAAATCCAGTCCGGCAAGATGGTCCTTTCCATGTTTCAAGAGTTTCTTTTCCATGGATCTTCTTGACGTGGGGAAGAATATCCGCCCCTCGTAAGAGTAACTGAGGCCGGGTGTAGTCCCTTCAAGCAACTGGCCTTTTATCTTGTCCAGTGAATCTCCGATGATGGCAGTCACTTCGTCTTTATCACCATGGAGCGGCGTCTGCAAAAATGGAGAGAGGGAATTTCGCACCATTTGCGACTGACGCTGGATCGTCTCCCGCATAGCCTTTTCGTAACCGCTTTCAATGGCAGCAGCTTCTTCTGCAATCCGCCGGTGCAGTTCCTTCATCGTCTTGATATACTCGTCCTTTGGCACAGACGGAAGCGCCTGATGTATTGCGCAATAGGCAATCGTCGGAATCGGCGTTGAGAGGTGAGAGTAGAGACCCATGGCCACGCGCTAAGGAAGTTGAAGAGGTGTGAATTGCATCGTATCCGTCTTGTAGCGTGGGTCGTTGATGAGCAGACGCTCAATCACTTCTCCCTTGAGGAGTGTTCGTTCTATGATCTCCGGTATATCTTCTTTCTTCACGCCACCGTACCAGATCCCCTCGGGATAAATCACCAGGCTGACGCCGAACTCACAGGCATCGAGGCATCCCGCATTGTTTGCCCTGATGTACCGCGCAAGTCCGCGCTTCTTCAATTCATCCTTCAGCATATCACGTACCTCCGCCGACCCTTTAAGCAGGCAACATCCTTTCGGGTCGTGGCCGGGACGTTCGTTAATGCAGACAAAGACATGACGCTGGAACCGGCTCAATCGCTATTCCTTCACTCCAAAAAACACATTAAACATTTCGTACAGGTGGTGTTCTTCATGTCGCATCAGTGATTCCATGCATTTCTCAACCGTATAGTTCGGCGCATGAGGATGCTTCCCTTCCTTGCGCCATTGCCGGTCATCGAGGGTCTTTAGGAGTGAAATCAATGTTTTTCTCTGCTCGACGTAAGACCTTATACCCTCGTTAAAATTCAGGGCAACGTAGCTCTCATTCACTTCACTGGCACCATTAAGCGGGACAAGTTCAGCATGTTCTTCCTCGAGCATGTGAGCAACACGTTCGATATACATATCCTGATCCCCCACCAAGTGCATCACAATCTCGTGAAGCGACAATTGATCCACGGAAGGACGTTCTTTGAGCTGCTCAGGCGAAAGTCCATCAGTGTAGCTCCGAACTTCCTGCACGTGAGCCCAGAGTCGGCTGATAATGAATTGTCGTGATGCATCAGTCATTTCAGTTCCTCACCACCACATCTCCGAACACCTGTGACGCAATGATGCGTAACCTTTTGCTTGCCCCGGCAAACCCGGGTGTTTGAAACGTCATTGTCGGAGAGAATCCCTCTTGACGTTGATGGTTGAGTTCAAGTTCACCGAGAAGTGTATTGGATGAAAGAGAGAATTCCATCCCGGGACTCAATCGTACCCTCGTTGTCCCAAAGACGCCACTTGTCTTGAGTGTGTGGTCACCCTCAGCGAGACTTGCATTGGAAAGCACAATCTCCGTATCGCCGAAGACTGTTGTAACAGATCCCCCGGAGAACGCTTGCGAATCGACATGCACTCTGTAATCGCCGAGAATATTGGAGTAGTTCAAACTGCCGGCGTTTGTTGAGCTGCCCGCATCACGGATTGTCTGTTGCGATGCCGAAGGACCGCTGGCATGTGCCACATGAGGCTCCTTCTTGCGGAGAAGAATCCAAGTCCCCCAGAACACAAACAGAAGAGGCCAGAACGTTGACACAACATCACCAAAGTCAACCACATTGACGTTGTCCAGAAGGAATAACACGCCAAGAACCACTAGAACAATCCCCCACCACATGCGTGACTTCATTTGTGCCCGATCAAGTGATGTGAAAATACTTGAGAACGTTGTTCAACGAACGGGTGTTGAGGACATCCTTTGCCTCCAGCCACCCCTTTCGTGCGATACCCACGCCGTACCGGACATCGCTCAATCCTTCGACGTTGTGTGCATCCGGATTGATGGCGATGAGCACTCCTTTTTCCCTGGCGTATTTGCAGAGACGCCAATCAAGATCAAGGCGCAACGGATGAGCGTTGATTTCAATAATCTTCCCGTGGTCTGCTGCTGCATCAATGACTTTGATCATGTCCACCGGATACCCGTCGCGTGAAAGGAGCAGTCGTCCGGTCGGATGGCCGAGCATGGTCACATACTTATTCGTGATGGCTTTGATAATCCGTCTGGTCATTTCCGCTTCACTCAGATTAAAGACGCTGTGTACCGATGCAACAACATATTCAAACGATGCGAGCACACTGTCCGACCAGTCCAGATCGCCGTTAGCGAGAATGTCGCATTCGGTTCCCTTGAGAATGCGGAAGCCCTTGAGCTTGCTGTTGAGACTGTCAATTTCCCGATGCTGCTCCTGTACGCATGGTTCCGTGAGTCCGCCCGCGTACGCTGCCGATTTGCTATGGTCAGCCAGGCCAAGATACTTCCATCCGAGTGCTTTGGCGGCCTTTGCCATCTGCTCGATGGTATTCACACCGTCGCTATACGTGGTGTGGCAGTGGAATGTTCCTGTGATGTCTCCCCATTCCACGAGTGTCGGCAGTGTTCCCTTTTCCGCTGCGTCCATCTCTCCCATATTCTCACGAAGTTCGGGAGCGACGTACTTCAAATCCAGTGCTTCATAAATATCCGATTCGTCTTTGCACTTCACAACTTGTTTGGCTTTGCCGCGTGTTTCCTCGGAGTCCAACTTGGAGAACCCGTATTCATTCAGACTCAGGCCGTACTTGCGCGCACGTGATCTCATTTCAACATTGTGTTCCTTGCTTCCCGTGAAATAATTGAGGGCAAACGGAAACTCGCTGTCATCCACAATTCTTAGATCGCAACTGATTCCGGCCTTCAGTACCACACTGGATTTCGTCTCCCCGTTCGCAAGGACGGTCTGAACATCCGGATGCGAGACGAATGCCCGCATGAGCTTGGATCTGTGGGAATCTTTCGCACTCAACAACATATCAATATCGCCGATAATTTCCTTGCGGCGACGCAGGCTTCCGGCGATTTCCCCGCGTGTTATCCCCTTCTGCTTAAGCAGGTCGCTAAATACACGGTCGGCAGCTTCAGCAGCCTTGTGATAATGAGTCTTATCGCTTCTACGGCGAAGTGCTTCTATGCCTTTGAGGATATTCTGCTCGGTTTTCTCTCCAAAGCCCGCCAAACCTGCAAGCTTGTTTTCACGTGCGGCTGCTTCAAGCTCGTTCAGACTGCTGATCTTCAGTTTGTCATAGATCAGCTTTACTTTTTTCGGACCGAGCCCTTGAATACGCAGCATATCCAATACGCCTTCGGGAAATGCCTTGCGAAGCTCATCGTAGTCGTTGGACTTTCCTTCCTTCAGGAGATCGGAGATAACCACGGCCGTGGTCTTCCCGATTCCGTCAATTTCAAGAAGCTGTCCCGAATCGACGAGCTCTTCGAGTCCATCTGTTATGCCTTCGAGGGCGCGAGAGGCGTTATGGTAGGCGCGAGCCTTGAACGGATTTGCTCCCTGCAATTCCAGTAGAGTTCCCATTTCATCGAGAATTGCAACGATTGCTTTTTTATCCATGAAATGACTGGGTGAGGAGGAAATTGTGTGTGATGAAAAAATACGGAAATGAGGAGTGAGATTCAACCGAATTTCAGGCTACACCGACTGAGAAAACGAAAGAGAGGCTCTGAGACTTACGCGGCAGCGCTCTCCGTGGAAACGGCGGATGGGCTATACAACTCCAGGAAGCTCGTAAGATGCTCAAGGATTGGCGCTGCTTCCGTAAACTGCATCAGCTCCGTGCGGATCTTTGACACATGTGGTAAACCCCGCAGGAAACCGGAGTAGTGTTTGCGAAGTTCGATGACGCCGACTCTCTCCCCTTTGTATTCCACCGACAGCGCAAGATGTTGTTTCAATAAAGTTACGCGTTCATCAATACTCGCTTCAGGAAGAAGTTCCCCTGTGGCGAGATAGTGCTTGGCCTGTCGGAAGATCCAGGGGTTCATTACTGCACCACGACCGATCATGACTGCATCGCAACCCGTGGTATCAAAAACATACTTGACATTTTCAGGAGTGACGACATCACCATTAACAATGATAGGAATGGAAACCGCCGCTTTTATTTTGGGAATCCAGGAATAGTCCACCGCTCCCTTGTGTCCCTGATCGCGGGTTCGACAATGCACCGTGAGGGCTTTGATTCCTACCTGTTCACACATCTTGGCTACATCAACAATGCGGATACTGTTGGCATCCCATCCCAAGCGGGTCTTCAGTGTCACAGGAATCTTGACAGCATTGACAACCGTAGAGGCAAGCTTCTCCATCTTGGGGAGGTCACGCAACAATCCGGCACCGGCCCCCCGCATCGCAACGTCCTTCACCCAACATCCACAGTTAATGTCGATGATATCCGGATTAAAGCTCTCAGCCATCTGCGCCGCCCCGGCCATCGCATCAATCTCACCTCCATAAATTTGGATGGCGAACGGTCTTTCTTCTTCCCAAAACGCCATTTTCTTCCGTGTCTTTTCCGAGCCACGCACCAAGCCATCTGAGTTCACAAACTCCGTATACACGATATCCGCACCAAGGCGCTTGCAGATCACCCTGAACGGCAGATCCGTCACGTCTTCCATGGGGGCGAGGAGAATACCTTTTTCGATTTCTACATTGCCGATTTTCATGATCATAAAATACCCAAAATCGGCTGCGGAATCAACCGGACGGATGACTCAATGATCTTGTGGCCGAGGAACTTAGTTCTGGATTTTCCGTACCAGAATCCTGATATTGTGCAGCCACGCAGACGCAATACCACTTCAGGGGTAAATTAATGCAGCACGTAGTCACTATGAGGAGGATATCCTATGAGTATTTCCCAATCCACTGCTATCCGACATATGCGCGGGTATGCAGGAACAACAGGGTTCGCGGCTCTGATCATTGCAATGTTGGTGACAATGAATAGTCCGGCAGCAGGTGCCGAGCCGGCCGTGAAATTCGAGCAGTACAAACTCGACAATGGCATGACGGTTCTCTTGCACGAAGATCATTCCGCTCCCGTCGCCGCAGTGGTTGTTATGTACCACGTCGGCTCAAAGAATGAGAAACTCATGCGAACGGGCTTTGCCCACCTGTTTGAACACATGATGTTCCAGGGCTCGCAGTACGTCGGCGATGATCAGCACTTCAAGGCCTTGCAAGAGGTCGGCGCCAACATCAACGGAACAACCAATACCGACCGCACAAATTATTATGAGGTTGTGCCGAGCAACCATCTGGAACTTGCTCTCTATCTCGAATCCGACCGTATGGGATTCCTCCTCCCTGCCATGACACAGGAAAAGCTCGATAACCAGCGTGATGTTGTCAAGAATGAACGCCGCCAGAGCTACGATAACCAACCATATGGCACGGCGTGGGAAAAAACAGCCAAGGCCCTGTACCCGGAAGGACATCCGTACAGTTGGCCGACGATTGGTTCGATGGATGATCTTTCCGCTGCTTCTCTTGAGGACGTGAAAGAATTCTTCCGCATATACTATGCACCAAACAACGCTTGTATTGCAGTTGCCGGCGACTTCACTCCTGCTCAAGTGAAAGAGTGGATACAAAAATACTTCGGTGAGTTTGAGAAAGGAACGGAGATTGTCCGACCAGACATGCAGCCGGTGACACTCACAGAGGAGAAACGCCTTGTATTCGAAGACAAGGTGCAACTCCCCAGGCTCTATCTTTCATGGCCGAGTGCGTCAATGAACACACGTGAAGACGCTGTGCTCGACGTGCTCACGGATATTCTTACAGCCGGCAAAAATTCCCGGCTCCATAAAACACTTGTCTATGATCGACAGGTTGCGCAATCGGTAAGCGCATACCAGTACGGAATGGAGATTGCGGGGCAAACGGGCATTGAAGTAACTGCAAAGCCCGGGAAAACACTCAGCGAGATGGAAACGGTGGTCAATGAAGAACTTGAACGACTTCTGAAGGATGGAGTAACCGCAAAAGAGATTCAAACTTCGATCAACAATAAAGAAGCCCAGTTGATCAATAGCCGCGCAACGGTATTGGGAAAGGCGAACTCGCTCGCAACATACTTCACGTTGACCGGCAATGCAAACAACTTCAACACTGAACTTGAACGGTTCAAAGGCATCACTCCCGACGAAGTTCTTGCCGTTGCCAAAAAGGTCTATGGTGCGCCGAAGGTCGTTATGAGTTTCGTTCCTGAAGGAAAGACCGAGCTTGCTGCTGAACGCCGTTCCATAGAAAAGAAAGGAGGCGTGGAATGATCTCCATTCTCCGCACATCACTCGCATTTACCATTCTGTTTATGGGGACAACGATGCCGTCACTTACTCAAAAGGTGGATAGAACTCAACGCCCGAAGGCGCTGGACGTCCCGCAAGTCAAGCTGCCGAACATCCAAAAATCAAAATTGAAGAATGGACTCGCTGTCTGGCTGGTGGAGGAACACGAGCTTCCCCTCGTTGCAATGAACCTTGTTTTTCAGACTGGTTCGGATCATGACCCCGTATCGAAACCCGGCATCGCCTCAATGACCGCAGACGTCATGGATGAGGGAACCAAGATACGTAACGCGCTTCAAATTGCTGACGAGCTTGACTTTATCGGAGCGAATCTCAGTGTCCGGTCAGGCACCGATGGCTCATTTGTCACATTGAACACGCTTACCAAACACCTTGACGCTGCCCTCGATGTGTTTGCCGACGTGCTGATGAATCCCACCTTCCCTGAAAAGGATTTTGACAGGCTTAAGGAGCAGCGATTGACAGGTCTGTTGCAGCAGAAGGATCGGGCGGGGACAATCGCCTCCCTCGCATTCAACAAGATTGCCTACGGCACGGAACATCCCTACGGGAATGATGCTGGCGGTACGGAACAATCCCTCCGGACGATGACGCGTGATGAGATCGTGGGATTTTATGAAGAATACTATCGCCCGAACAACGCCACATTGATTGTCGTCGGCGATATCACGCTCAGTTCTTTGCTGAACACCCTGAATACCAAACTTGACGGCTGGAAGGCGCGTGAGACCAACCGTGTATCCATACCCAAACCACCGGAGATGGCAAAGCGCACGGTATACCTTATTGACAAGCCCGCTGCTGCACAGTCGGAGGTCCGTATTGGTTACCCGGCAGCAGCGCGCAACACGCCGGATTATTTCCCGTTGCTTGTTGCCAACCGGATTCTTGGCGGGCAATTCTCCAGTCGCCTGAATATGAACCTTCGCGAAAAACGCGGGTTCAGTTATGGGGTGCGGTCTGCATTTCAGTTCAATAAAGAGGTAGGGCCGTTCATCGCATCGGGCGCGGTTGTCACGGCCAAAACCGACAGCTCGCTTACGGAGTTCATGTACGAAATTGATATGATGAAGAAAGATGGGCCGACTGCCGAAGAGGTTGAATTTGTGAAGAAGGGTCTGACCGGCAGTTTCGCTCTTACCTTCGAAACCCCGGCGCAGATTGCAGGGTCGTTGCAGAATATTGTCTTGTATAATCTTCCGGAAGATTACTACCAGACCTATCTTCAGAACATTGACAAAGTCTCTCTGGAGGATGTCAAGAAAGCGTGCCGGAAGTATTTGGATTCATCCACAATGGCCGTGGTAGTTGTCGGCGATCT
>JBJXHC010000024.1:0-5526 GCA_046160825.1 Bacteroidota bacterium
TCGTCCGTGGCAGGATTGTATTTCCCTCCTCATTTCTTTACCATCATATATCAACAAAACAGGCAATCAGGCGTGATCATTCTTGGTATAGAAACATCTTGTGACGAAACCTCGGCCGCAGTGCTTGAAGACGGCAGAGTTCTCTCCAATATTATCTCTTCGCAGCTTGTGCATGCCCGCTACGGCGGTGTTGTACCGGAACTTGCCTCCCGGGCGCACCAGCGCATGATTATTGATGTCGTGACCGAGGCCCTCACAAAGGCAGGTGTCACCAAACACGATCTTCATGGCATTGCGGCTACACATGGGCCGGGACTGGTTGGTGCGTTACTCGTCGGGCTGAGCTTCGGAAAGGCGATGTCTTACGGACTTGGCGTGCCTTTCATAGGGGTGAACCACATGGAAGGCCACTTGTATTCGAACTTCCTACTTGATGAAAGTCCGAACTACCCATTTATCTCCCTTATTGTTTCCGGCGGTCACACGATGCTTGTGCTGGTCGAAGAGCAATTCAAACATCGAGTGCTTGGACAGACGCGTGATGATGCCGCGGGAGAGGCGTTCGACAAAGTTGCAAAGATGCTTGGCCTCGGTTATCCGGGTGGACCGATCATAGACAAGTTAGCGAAAGAAGGCGATCCGCGTGCTGTCGCTTTTCCCAGGGCGTTCATGAAGGATGGTACGTATGATTTCAGCTTCAGCGGCATCAAGACGGCCGTGTTGTATTTTTTACGACAACAAGGACTACTGGATGAAGACGCCAGTATTTCCGCAATCGATCAACAACTTCGAGCAAATATTTGCGCCAGTTTTCAAGCCTCCGTGGTTGACGTGCTGGTGGAAAAAACCTTCCGTGCGATAACGGAGTTTGGTGTGGAGGATGTAACCATGGCCGGTGGCGTCTCGGCAAATTCACATTTGCGACTAAGGATGAAAGAAGAAGCCACGAAACGCGGCATCCGCTCTTTCTACCCGCCGATTGAGTATTGTATGGACAATGCCGCGATGATCGGGTATGTTGGATGGATGAAGCTCAAAGACAATGTAACATCAGACTTTGAACTTCCCGCCGTTGCCAATCTCTCCTTATGATGAAAGAGTCTTTGGGATATTGAGAATGAGACGAACTTTCAAAATAGCACTGACCATAGCGATGGCGATTGTCGTATGTCTTTTCGTCGCGTTGTGGCTTGTGTTCTACCAATCCAATGATTTCGCCGGCGCTGGGGAGAAGTACTTCACCGTTTCACGAGGACAGACGTTTGCTTTGGCGGTGGATTCTCTTGAAGCTCAAGGGTTGATAGAAAACCGTGAGGTATTCATTTTTGTTGCGCGTATTCTTGGCGGAGCAAATAGAATCCAGGTTGGTCGCTACGTATTTCCCAACGGAATCTCCAACACCGACCTCTTTCTCTCATTGCGGGAAGGGAAGAGGACGACCCCCATTACTGTTACTCTTCCGGAAGGTCTGCGGTCATCCACACAGGCAAGGATTCTCGGCCGATTACTCGGGATAGATTCCACCAGATACGTCAACCTTGTACATGATGAAGAATTTGTTCGATCGCTTGGGTTCAATGCGCGGTCGCTGGAAGGGTATCTCCTCCCCGAAACATACCGCTTCGCATGGCAGACGCCCGAAGATGAAGTGATCAAACAACTGGTGGGGGAGTTCCGACGATTCTATGACGACTCGCTCCAGGCGCGCGCACGGGATCTGGGCTGGACCACCAACCAGGTTCTCACGATGGCCTCAATCGTTGAAGGGGAGGCGGTGCTGGATGAAGAGCGCACCAGAATCTCCGGAGTCTATCATAACCGCTTACGAACCGGTATGAAGCTGCAGGCCGATCCCACGATTCAGTTCTTGATCGATGGAGGTCCGCGAAGAGTACTGTATTCTGATTTGCGGATGGATAACCCGTACAACACGTACCGTTACAGGGGGCTACCGCCGGGCCCTGTGAATAATCCCGGCAAGGCGTCAATCAAAGCGTCGCTTTTTCCGGAGCAGCACAAGTACTTGTTCTTTGTGGCGAATGGTTTGGGAGGTCACTGGTTCACGACCAATTATTCGGAACACATGAGGTTTGTACGTAAATACAGAAAACTCAGGGAGGCGCGTTTGGATCCACTTACACAGGCAGGAAAAAATAAAGGCCTCAATAAGAATTGAGGCCTTTCGCGCAATGCAGGCACTTCCCTTCAATCATTCATCACTGCCCGTACCTGCAAATAAAGTCCGGGCCCGACTGGAACTTCTGTCGCAATGACCCACCATCAACACGACCTCATCACCATCACCCGTCCCAGGCGGACCCTGGTTCTCTCTCTTTGAAAACCACTCACAGTGTATAACCTATTCTCTCTTGGAAAGGTTCCACGTGTTAGATAAAAAGAAATTCATCTTCGTCCTGCTGGGTTTGCCACTCTGTGTCTGGCTGATGCATTGTGCAGGCCAGGTTCCTCCGTCGGGTGGGCCTCAGGATACCATCCCTCCGGAGATCATTTTCACTCATCCTCCCAACAACGCTGTCAATGTTCAAACGGACAGGATCGTCATCGAGTTCAGCGAATACGTCGAAAGACGAACGATGGAAGAATCGATCTTCATCTCCCCGTATGTTGGCGATCTGGAATTTGATTGGGGAAGCACGGACGTGACCATAATGTTCTCGGAGGCATTGCGCGAGAATCTCACGTATGTGGTGAATGTGGGAACGGATGTCATCGACCGTAGGGCGAAGAATCGGATGGCGGCAGGGTTTACGCTTGCGTTTTCGACAGGGGATTCGATTGACCAGGGGGCTATCAGTGGGATGGTGTTCGATGAGAAGCCCGAGGGCATCATGGTGTTTGCCTACATTCTCGACCGCATGAATCCCGATTCACTCAACCCCGCCGTCCTCCGTCCCGACTATATTATGCAAACCGGAAAGGGAGGAAACTTCACGCTCTCGAATGTAGCTCTTGGTCATTACCGGTTATTTGCGGTGAGAGACGAATACCGCGACCTCATCTACAACATACAGATCGACCAATACGGGGTTTCAACGAGAGATGTCATCATCACAGCAGCGCAACAGCGTGCCGAGAACGTTTGGTTTCGCATGGCCAAAGAGGATACCTCCCGCCCATTCCTGACTTCAGCGACATCCCTGAACCGGTCAACGCTGCGTGTGAGTTTCAGCGAGCCAATTGACTCGGTGGCCTTCGCGCAGGCGGTGTTCACACTGACGGATACGATGGGCAGTAATGAGGTTCCGATCCGGCTCGCATACCTTCAGCGCAACGGTTTCATGACGGCGGGTATCATTAGCGGCATGCCTCTGGATAGTGGTGCGTCGTACCGCATCTCCGTGCAAAACGTGATTGATCGGGCAGGCAATCCGCTCGATTCAATGAATGCAAGCATGACGTTTGTTGCCGCCGGCGGATTGGATACTTTGAGTCCCACACTTTCTTTTATTGAGATGCGCGACAGTTTGCGGGATCATCCGTTGGCACAACCGATACTGTTATCCTTTTCCGAGCCTGTGGACCATCAGCCTCTGGAGGGAGCAATGCAATTGCGGGATGGTGAGAACCTGATCCCGGCAGAACTTCGCTGGTTCAATGCGACCGATTGTGCAATCGTTCCTGTTGAGCAACTGAAAAGCAAAACGTGGTATCAAGTTAGCATCCATTTGGATTCTGCACGGGACATGCACGGCAACCGGGGCGCAGACTCAACGGTGATCGTAAGGTTCGAGACACGTGACCTTCGTTTAACAGGAACAATTGAAGGCACGGTAGTTGATGTGGATGATGGCGCGACCGGGACCATTATGATAACAGCGACGAGCATTGGTGTGCCTTCACCTGAAACACGTGAGATGGCGCTCGCAAAGCCCGGGATATTTATAATTGATCAATTGCCCGAAGGCAGGTACACACTGCAAGCGTTCCGCGATGCAGATAGTTCGCGCAGCTACACGTACGGTTTGCCATTTCCCTTCGCGCCGGCAGAAAGATTCACCGTTGCCGGAGATACGGCGAAAGTGCGGGCACGCTGGAATGTGGAGGGAGTGTTGCTGCGGTTCCGCTAGGAGAGTTATTCTTTTGGCGGTTGGTCGACGGGAACGACCGAGCGTGGCGGCAGATTCTTGTATACTCTTTCTGGAACGATCCACGCATCTTTGTGTCCGGCATCCTTCAAGAATTTTGCAAACCTGTCCGCTTCGTACCTTGTCAGGAAATCTCCTCCCCGCAATTTGTACGTCGGCGGATCGTATACAACATAAAACCACTGGTCTGTAAACCGCTGCTCGACTTCCGCCTTCATTGCATTGGCATCGTCGATGTTGTTCGATGAGAATATCTGGACGCGAAAGCCTGAAACAAATTCCAATGGAACGGAGGTCTTCGGCAAATGCGGTGCTTCGCTCACGGGTTGATTCGAAACTTGTGTGGAGACGGCAGCCACTGGATCAGGATCGAAGTCCGATGGCCGGAAGCCCTTCTCGTACCGACGCGCCTCTTCGATGTAATCGGCTTCAGATGAACTGCTGCCTGTGGATGCCCCGCATCCAGTCAACCACAATACTGGAATGAGCAGCGTGCAATAAAAACCTATCGTGCGAGTTGAACGACCCATGCGTCCTTGTAATCGTTGGGAAAGTTACTGACCATTTTTTGCATGAATTTATATGCAGCTTCCCTGGACTCGAAGAAGCCGATGCGGATTTGGTACATGGCGACGGAGGAGTTATAGTCGTTGAAGACCGGCAAGCGATACCGCTCCCGCGCAAGCGTTTGTATTTTGGAGGCGTTCTGTGGATCCTTGTAAGCCCCAATTTGAATCATGAATCGGATTTCCGCGGGGAGAGATGAATCCGCCGGCTGAATGGCTGGCGGAGTATTTGTCGTTATCACCGTGTCAGTACTTGTTTGAAACGACAACGCCGGATCGGGTGGCTTGACCACAGGTTGTTCATACACAATCGGCGGTGGTGGTGTGTCCTGCTGCGCCTCTTCAATCGGACCACACGCCGGGATCAACGCCACGAGAACATACAACACTCCAAGCGTCTGACCCGGGTGTCTCACGCTAATATCCCTTCGTTGCTTCGGCAGGTTCGCCCATAACAATCTTGACGCTCGCGCTGGCCCCGATTCTGTCCGCCCCGCTTGCCACCATCGCAATCGCATCTTCGCGGCTGCGTACGCCACCGGATGCCTTCACGCCCATGGCGCTGCCGACGACTCGTCGCATTAAGGCGATGTCTCCGGCTGTCGCGCCTCCTTTGCCAAACCCTGTCGATGTCTTCACAAAGTCGGCACCCGCGCGTTTGCAGAGTACACAGGCTTTCACCTTTTCCTCGTCGGTAAGGAATCCGGTCTCAAGAATCACTTTTGACAGTACGCGGTAGCGTTTTGCGGTACTGACGACGGCAAAGATATCATTCTCGACATACTCATATTGTCCTGACTTCAACATGCCGATGTTCATCACCATATCCACTTCCTGCGCGCCGTCTCTGATTG
>JBJXHC010000025.1:0-3384 GCA_046160825.1 Bacteroidota bacterium
ATGGATGATCTCTGGGGGGTGTTAAAAGGAGGGATGGCAACGATTCCTTCATCAACAATTCAGTCCTCCGCTTTCTGGATAGAGAAACGTGAGGACCCCAAATCTACCTAACGATACGGCTTGCTCAATGAAGATGATGTTTCGAAAGTGATAGTGATCGACGAATGGAAACCAAGCGGCAGCAGTTGTGCCAGCCTCGAAAAAGCCCATCTTGGGAGATTCAGTTCTTGTTAATGCTTTTCGTGTGGGACAATCCCACGGCAATTGGTCAACGCGATCAACCGTCTTGCGAAACCGAGCACGAAAAGTTTCAGTAGAAAGCCATTTCCATTGTAAACCTTGATCGGCCCATTTCAGCACAGCACACGGCACAAGATCGGATCGGACATAACGGATAGCCGTACTTGTCACTGAAGCGGCGAACTTGCCTGATAGATGTAATATGCCTCCCAGACCAATCGGACTCGAATGTGCCAGTTTGAGGAATTGACGACTAGGCATCAGCAGATGAGAGGCGAATAAGTCAGCCTCTGCTTCCACAAGAAGATCGGACTCATATTCACATCGTGAACCGTGCGCTGGGGCTTTCCCACTGGCAAGAGCGTTTCTGTGCTCATCAATGAAGTAATGTCCAATTTCGTGCCCCAGCGTGAAACGTGCTCGCGAAGAATCAATCTGCTCGACACGGTCAATGTTACAATAGATATGGAATCGCCCTCGACGGTGTTCCAACATCCCATCGAAGGAATTGCCATACCCATTAAAGCTCAGGGTGATCCCGTTTTCCTCTACAATGGAGACTGGATTTAGTCGCCCGTCGGGCGCGTACTCTTCGGCAACAGCCTCCGCAAGATCAATGATTTCCCCTTCTCTAGAGGAGGAAAGTACGGGGCGAATCACTTTCCGAAGCATTAGCATCTTTCCTTTTCGGCTTGCTCACGGTCCTGGCGCATCCTCTTCTCAATCTCAGGAGTTATATTTCCTCGCTCCCTCGCAGCACGTGCAAGATTTTCTTCGATCGTATCTGGTTCGTCTTGAGATCGACCAGGAACTAGTCTCATTGTTCGCTTGATCCTGGTCCACACGGCTTCGGGATTAGCCAACATAGAGGGCAATTTTACTTCGTGTTCTTTGAGTTCCGATTCAGCAAGGCACACCTCTTCCTCAGTTTTTGGAATGACCCATCCTCGCGTTTGGAGGGCCTTGTACACTCCATCCTCAAAGGTGTTCTTGCCGTTTCGTACAACCTCTTCTTTAGAAGACTTCGTACTCATGGCGTTTGATTTCGCTCTCTTAGTGGTGTGGGTGTGATTCTATATATTGTTTCAGTTTAGCGATTGCCCGAGAACGGGTCTGTCGAAGCGCAACCGGTGTGGTTTGTAGGTGGGCACACAATTCCTTGACAACCTGGTTGGGGAGGCGTTGGTTTTCCTCACCCGGCCGATACCAGAGTGCAGTGATGCGCAGGATGTGCTGTTCTTTTTCTGACAGTGTAGCCAGAGCCTCAGCAAGCAATTGAACCTGAGGCGATTCATTATCCAGAGTTGCATCCTCTATACTGGTATTTCCCCAATCAACCGACTTGTCATCATCTTCGACAAGAACAAGTGTTGGTTGCCGCCTAAAAGAATCCCGTCGCAAGTTTTCAGCTATTCTCCCAAGCCACGCTCTCGCCCGTTTTCGTAAATCTTCCGGGTTCGTTACGTTCCCCGACTTGAAAGTATTTGCTTCTTCATAAACACGGAGGAATGTAGTGCCGACAAGGTCCTCAACTCCGGATTCACCGAGCATCTCTCCGTATGTTCTGCGACATATAAAGAACAGGTAGCGCACGTGGCGAGTGTAGAAGGTGCTCCATGCCTCTCTCGCAGAGACTGGATCTTCTTCCCGCAGTGCCATGTAAAAGAGCAATTCTTCGTCAGTGTCTTCCCCAAAACTGACTTGAGCGCTCGCATCTTTCACCGTGCTCATTCTTCAACAACCTGCCTCACACAATCCGCCATCTGAACTTCTATTTTAAGTATACGCCAATGCGTGACACGAATCGAAAGAAAAAAGGCTGTCACGCTTTTGCGTAATCTTGTGTGAATGCATGCAGACTAGCGGAGGTCGATACAAAGGGAATCGCCTCCGACTCTGAGGAGTTACTCTTTAACACTTGTTCCTTTGAAAAATAACAGACCCCTGATCCTCCCCAGGCATCAGGGTATTTGAGTAAAGGAGAATTAAGAGATGCAAGAACATGAAATCGTCACGGTGGAAGAATACGAAAAGACGCATGACCATAAAGTAACAGTTACCGTGGATCGCATGCCTCATCATGTCCGACCAGGTACCTATGTGGTCGCAGAGTTCAAGAAAATTGTAAAAGTTGAGGCGGCGCTCCAGCTTGATCGAATCCTTCAAGGTGAGTTCATCCCCTTAGCGGACAACGACACAATCAGGATCAAGGGAGGAGAAGTCTTCATCAGCCATGTACGCCAGGGAGGATCTGCATAATGAAGGAACATAACGATGGATTCGCGGAGCTGCAGGAATTGTGTTCCGGAGCCAAGGAATATGTAGAAACTGGCATCCGGTTCATTCACCTTCCTGAGCTCAAGCTTCCTAGAGCTTGTATACCGAATGTCGTAGAAGCACTGCTCTGTCTTGCCCCTCGTGATGGTTACAGCAGCAGGCTGTTCCTTTCAACGCCCATTGCTGGCAAAGCCGCGAATTGGAGCGAACATAGAATTCTCGATAAGACGTGGCATACGTGGTCTTGGAATAACGTTCAGGCCACACTTCGTCCGATTCAAGTCTTAGCTGAACACTTGAGAGCACTCCAATGAAATTGCTGTTCAAAATTACGAACAAACTGTTAAGCTCCGTCCGGGCCGATCTTGTACGCTCACATGAATTTGCTGCTGAGCGAGTTGGGTTTCTGAGTTGCCGCTTTGGTGCTCTCTCGAATGACGGGCTGGTGATTCTGGCTTGTGCCTATCATCCGATTGAGGATGCTGACTACGTTGAGAACCAAGGATACGGTGCCCTTATGGGCTCAGAAGCGATCCGCAAAGCCCTCTATTACACATACCGTCACAGTGTAGGCATGTTTCACATTCACATACACGGCCACTACGGTGGACCACGGTTTAGCCGGATTGACGAGAACGAAGCGCGAAAGTTCGTTCCGCATTTCTTTCATGCCAGGAATACTGCCCCACACGGAGCTATCATCCTCAGCCTGGATTCGGCCTGTGGCTTCTGTTGGCTACCGGGTGCGATTCAAAGTGCGGGGCTTGTGGCCCAGGCGACACTTTGCTTTGACATGGAGCATGCACTCCAATACAGATGAGCTTTTTCTCTCCCGTCTCAATCACCATCCGCACCTGCGTGAGCGGA
>JBJXHC010000026.1:0-56487 GCA_046160825.1 Bacteroidota bacterium
GATAATTGCAAAAAATTTTGACGATCATTAGACCCCAATTGCCAACTCTTGCATGTATTTCTTGATCTCAACTCCGAGGCGACGTTTGGCGTAGTTATCCATGTATTTGATGAAACCCGAAAGAATAATGGTAACCTTGTTGCCTTTCACATTGGCGGTGTAGGATGTATCAAACTCGCCAATAGGCGCGCGCGGAGGGAACAATTTCATTATCGTTTCGCAAACTGGACTACCATTGAAAATTATCAGCTTCGGATGGTATTTGATTATCTGCTCCTCAAGGTACTCACCACACTTGCCAATCGCTTCGTTGGGAAAGGTTTTGTTGAGACACTTGACAAGATCGGTGTGTGCTGCACCGTCTGACTTTCCAAGCAAGCAAAGTGTTATTCCCACCGAAACGCCTTGATCGCAAGTACGCACGTTATCACCGCCCAGACTGCAAGGCCGAGAATCTGAGGACCGACCTGCGTGAGTGTCGCTCCGTCGATTGCTATGCTTCTCATGCCGTCGGCAAGATACGTGAGAGGAAAGAAATCCGTGATAGCGCGGATGAAGTCGGGCAAATTGGAGCGACTGAAGAACACGCCGGAGAGAAGCATCATCGGCAGACTGATGACGTTGGCAAGCGGCGCAACCTGGTCTTCAGACTTCGATATTCCGGCGAGCGCCAGTCCGATTGCGAGGAACACAACGGCTCCCAGAATCCCGACCACGAACATTTCCCATACATTCCCGACAAAATGGAGATCAAAGAAAAGATACCCGACTCCGACCAGAACGACAATCTGCATCATCACCAGCACCAGTCTGGTCGCCATTTGCGCGAGGATAAAATCACCCGGACTGATCGGGGTGACCCAGAGTCGTCGCAGGATGCCGCGCTTCTTCAGAGACACAAAGCCAAAGGCCACGCCAAAGATTCCCATCTGCATGATGGACATGGAAATGATGCCGGGAAGAAGGAAGTCGATGTAGTTGAGATTGCGGCTTTGTACCGCCTGTTGCTTCAACCGGATACGGGCGGGTGGCGGAGATTGCTGGAACGCTATTTCATCGAGTACGCGCTGGAGAATCAGTACCGCCAGTTGTGTCTCGCGGGGCTTTCCCTCATTCACAAACGTCAGCAGTGTGTCGGACGACCGGGATGAAAACCCTTGCGGCACCACGACCACCGCGTCACGCTCACCTTTCGTCAGCTGCTCAAGCTCCACCTTACGCGTCCCGTTGGAGAGTTCGATTGAACTGACCTTACCCAATTCGTGAATGAACGCCTCGCCATCCGGGCCGGCTTCATTGATAACGCCAAGCTCCACACTCCCCATGCCACCGAAGTTCACAAAGCCAAACAGAAGAATCATAAAGAGCGGAAAGAGCACCGACCAGATGATCGCTTCCTTCTGACGGAAAAGCATTTTCACGGATGCCACCGTAAGCTTCCACTTCAGTCGCATCAGCTCTCCCTCAGAGAATGTCCGGTGAGATTCAGGAACACATCTTCAAGGTTCGCCAGCCGCTCGACACGCTCTTTTTTGAATCCACCATCAACCAATTGTGCAACGAGTTGTTGCGGAGGTGCGAGAGCGATAATCTTCCCCTTGTCCATGATGGCAACCCTGTCGCACAGTTCTTCCGCCTCTTCCATGTAGTGTGTCGTGAGAACGATGGTCTTTCCTTCGGATCGAATGCGTTTGATGACACCCCAGAGATGGCGGCGTGCCTGCGGATCCAATCCGGTTGTCGGCTCGTCAAGGAAGAGCACAAGCGGATCGTTCACCAAAGCTGCCGCGATGGAAAAGCGTTGCTTCTGGCCGCCGGAGAGTTCAATCACGCGCGCATTGAGTTTATCCTGCAACTCCACTGCTTCAAGTAGCTCCAGCGGATTTACACGGCGACCATACATTTCACCAAACAAGTCCAGCAATTCTGCGAGACTGAGTTTATCAAAGAACGACGACGATTGCAGTTGCACGCCAATCACCCGCTTGACTTGCTGCGGGTTTCGCCTGACGTCAATGCCATTGAGTCGCACTTCTCCCTCATCAATCGGCCGCAAAGTCTCGATCATCTCCAGCGTGGACGTTTTGCCTGCGCCATTCGGGCCGAGGATTCCGAATATCTCCTTCTCCAACACATTAAAGCTCACGCCATCAACAGCGACGAGATCACCATAACGTTTAACGAGGTTACTCACTTCAACAATTGTCCGTGACATTCAGGCCTTCGCCTTTCCGAGCGCATTTGCAATTCTCTTCTGTGCAAGCTCAACGTATTCCTTCCGAAGCTCATAGGCAACGTACTCTCTCCCCGCTTGTGCAGCAGCAACGCACGCCGTGCCGCTTCCGCAGAAAGGATCGAGAACAACGTCGCCCCGGAATGTATACAGTTCGATAAGCCGGCGCGGTAGTTCAAGCGGAAATGGCGCCGGGTGTCCGACTTTCTTCGCCCGTTCAGCCGGGAACGTCCAAACGCTTTTGGTGAACTCCAGAAACTCTTCCTTCGCTATTGAGTTCTGCTTCTCCCCCTTCGTCCGTGCATAACTCCCTTTGGAAAAGACGAGAATGTACTCATGCACATCGCGCAACGTCGGATTGGAGGCAGACTGCCAGCTTCCCCATGCAGTGGACGGACTTGCACTCGCCCCCTTGTCCCAGATAATCTCGCCGCGCATCTGAAAACCGATCTCCGCCATATCCTGAATAACAAATGCATGCAGAGGAATGTACGGCTTGCGTCCGAGGTTGGCAACGTTCACACACGCGCGGCCACCGTTTACCAGTACCCGATACGTCTCAGCAAACACACGTCGCAACAACGCACGGTAATCGTCAAGGGTCAGATTATCATCATACTCTTTGGTGACATTATAAGGAGGCGACGTCACCATGAGGTGAATGCTGTTGTCGGGAAGATCGTCCATGGCTTCACTGGATTTCAGCAGAACGGTATTGAGTGCCGTTGCGGGAATAGGTTGCTCAATGGTATCAGCGGATTCCTCTGCGCGCAGCCCATCATACAATTTGCTTTCGTAGAACTTCGAGGCATCATGACCAATGCGACCCGATGTGCCAAACGCGCTTGTGGAGGTTGACTTGCGGGAGTACGTTCGCTTTGTCTTCTGCACTTCTCCCATAAGAACTAGCGGATGAAGAGTAAGGGATGGAACGTTGCGGTCATCGTATCAGGACTTCCACTTGGTTTCCGTAATACCTGCCGCGTGGTTTGCAAAGCGTGCGAGGACGAAAAGTAAATCCGAAAGCCGATTGAGGTAGATGGTGATGTACTCGCCGATATCTTCGTTACGTGAAAGACGAACCACTGTGCGCTCTGCCCGACGACAGATTGTGCGCGCAAAATGCAGCCGCGCAGCAACGGGCGAACCACCCGGCAGGATGAACGTCTTCAGTGGTTTGAGATACAGTTCGAGCGAATCGATATACTTTTCAAGCTGATGAGCATACTTGAGTTCGATGCGTTTGATTTTCTTTTTTTCCATCGAGCGGGGAGTGGCAAGGTCGGCACCGAGATCGAACAATTGGTTTTGCACCGTCGTCAGAATTTTGTCAATTTCCGGGTAAGCATTGTCGGCCCGGACTATGCCGAGGAGCGAATTCAGCTCGTCCACAGTACCGTACGCTTCGATTCTCAGGGCATCCTTCGGCACACGTTGTCCGCCGAAGAGGGATGTGTCCCCCTTGTCGCCTGTCTTGGTGTAAATTTTCATTGGAAAGTCACGAAAAGTTGGTACGAATGTACCCAAAAGAGGTATGACAAGCAAAAGAAGCTGTGTCGAGGTTTGGTGCTGAAAATTGCCTGGGGGTAGTGCAGCGGACAAACGAGGACAGCCTGCCCCGCCGTTTTGTGGCGGGGTTTGTCCTACTACCTTATTGAGATGAGGAGTAGGTCAAGCGTCCCCGCTTGACCGAATGGTTTAAACTTTAGCACCACCAGTGTCGAGACGATATTGCACTGCTGGAGTCAACATGAAGCGCTACCAATGTTAAATCAAACAGTCGTTCAGAGAAGGTGTGTTGCCATCCCTACAACAAAAATGGCAACTATGACAAGCAAGGATGTGACGATACCGATGCCGGCAGTCCAGAACGTGTTACGAGCGATGAAGAGCAACCGGCTTCATAAATGTTCGGTGGAGGCAAATGTCCCTACTTCGACGAACCCTCTGAAACATGTTTGGTGAAGATAAGATCCTTCGTGTCGTACCCCTTTTGTTGTATTCGATCCAGGATTCCCGCCATGGTAAGATCATCGAGTGTTGTAGTGCGAGCGAGGATCCAAAGATATTTCCGATTCGGTTCTCCGATGACCGCATAACTGTAATCAGGCCCAAGGTCGATGATCCAGTAGTTGCCCCACACGAAAGGAAGAAATGAAAGAAATGCCGGTGCAAAACGGACCTTGAGCTTCGAGTTGGGTTCGTCATCATCTGACCGTCGGGCGCGGCCTTCGGCTTCAGTCATCTCGCCGTTTTCCTTCCGACACCGGTTCACGACGATAAATTCCTCACCATCAAGAGTATATGTTGCAGTGACGTCTCCGATGCAATCGTTTTGGAATCTGTTCGGCAATCGGGCAATTTCGTACCACACGCCACTGTATTTCCGTGGATCCACTGTGGGTACAACGGTAAGATCATCCATGGGACCATCCTGTGATTGCAGAGTCTGCGGAAGAAACAGTATTGTGAACGCCCAAGCGATAAATTTCATACAAGTGAATCCTTCAATTTCATGACAGCGATCTACAGTGTGCTCTTCTCATGTACAAGATGATTAATCATCCCACCGAAAATAATCTTATGAAAAGGAAGCACTGCATACCAATACATTCTCCCTAAAAGGCCACGTGGTCGAAAGGTCGCAGTTTGAACAAGCCGCTCTCCATCCTCACCCTTCTCAAGTCGAAACTCCAACCATGCTTCTCCAGGCAATTTCATTTCTGCAAAGAGTAACAAGCGACGGCCTTCCTTGTCGGCAATCAGGACACGCCAGAAGTCCAGAGTGTCTCCCGCGCGGATGCTGTTTGCATTTCTTCGTCCACGGTTCAATCCAACACCGCCGGCTGCTTTATCCATCAGGCCCCGAATTGCCCAGAGAGTATTTGCATAGTACCAACCCTTTTCGCCACCGATCGTCCAAACGTTCTCCCATACGAGGGCAGAGTTGCCTGTAATGTTGCATACCCTCCTGTCTTTGAAGCATCCAAATTCCGGAACTTTCACGTCCCGCATCGTATTGCGCTCAGCACCCGAAGAACTGAATGAGTCTTTCCAACTGCTGAGGACATCCTGTTGCTCGATTTTTTCAAAGGCACGCTGCACCGCGGTTGTGTATGACAGAAGCTCGATACCCAGTTCTTTCGCCAGATCATTCTGCCGCGCAACGATGTTCACCTTCATGCTGTCCACAAGGTTGACTGCGAGAGGATAAGAGATTTGTGTTACAAAATACAACCAGTAGGATGACAGGCGCGGCGTCATCACCGGCACTGTGATAATCAAGCGTTTCAATCCCCGCACTGCTGCACACTGCAACAACATCTGTTTGTAGGTCAGGACTTCAGGCCCGCCAATGTCGAAATCCTTATTGTATGTGCTCTCGCGCAGCATGACACCGACGAGGAACTGGAGAATGTTTCTGACAGCAATGGGCTGGCACTTCGTGTTCAGCCATCGTGGCGCAACCATCACCGGAAGTTTTTCAACGAGGTCCCTTACAATTTCAAAGGATGCGCTCCCCGATCCGACCACAATACCTGCTCGTAGAACCGTCACGGGCACACGGCCCGCCCGAAGAATCTTCTCGACGTTTGAATGTGACAAGAGGTGGTCTGAGAGAACCGCTTCGTTGACGATACCGCTGAGGTAGATGATCTGACGACAGGATGTTGGCTCGATGAGCTTCAAAAAATTGTGTGCTGCCAACGATTCCTGTTCCTGAAAATTTCCTACTGTTGATCCCATGGAGTGGATCAAGTAGAAGGCAATATCCAGCTGAGGGGGAAGAGGATCGAATGTCCGGTGGTCGAGAAAGTCAATTTCGATGGTGTGGATGTGCTCGTCGGAAGTGTCGCGCTCGAATCGGGATTCGTTTCTCACGCAACAGAACAGCTCATGTCCTTGGTGGTGCAGCACGGGGAGAAGCCGTTGTCCAATGTACCCGGTAGCTCCTGTGATGAGAACGTTCATGTTGCTGGCTCAACACTATCAACACATTTTAGAGATCTACTCCATCCCTTCCCTTTGCCGTCATGCGTACCCCTTTGCAACAGCGCGCTCGGGCGGCGTGGAACCGGGGAAGACTTGATGGAGGTCGGGAGAGATTTGAGCTTCATAATGAGATTAAGCATCCAGTGGCGAAAACTTTGCTGTAAAGTGTCGCAGCATCGGTGGTTCTTCCGTGATACGATAGCCCTTTAGTTCATGTCGGTGCTCGTAAGCTTCAATCACTACTTCAATCACGTAGTCAATATGACTCTGTGTATACACTCTACGCGGGATCGCGAGGCGCACAAGCTCCATACGCGCCGGAATCAGTCGCTTGTTCGCGTCGTACTTGCCGAACATGACACTGCCGATCTCGACCGAGCGGATGCCTCCGCGCCTGTACAACTCAGCGACCAATGACTGCCCGGGGTATTGATCGACGGGTATGTGTGAAAGGAATCTCTTTGCATTCAGATAAATTGCATGCCCACCGGGTGGCTGGAGAATCGGGACGCCGGCTTGCGTCAACCGCTCGCCCAGATACTCGACCGAACGGATCCGGTAGCGCAGATAATGCTCATCCAGCACTTCATCAAGTCCTTGAGTAATTGCTTCAAGGTCACGTCCGGCGAGGCCGCCGTAGGTGGGAAATCCTTCCGTGATAATCAGAAGATTGCGCGCCTTCAACGTCAGTGCCTCGTCATTCAGCGCGAGGAAGCCCCCCATGTTGACAATCGCGTCCTTCTTTGCGCTCATCGTCACACCGTCTGCATACGAGAACATTTCCTTCACGATGTCTTTTACTAACACCCCTGCATAACCGTGTTCACGCAGCTTGATAAAATATGCATTCTCTGCGAATCTGCATGCATCGAGAAACAGTGGAATGCCATACTTCCGGCATACGTCCTTCGTCTCGCGAATATTCTGCATGGAAACGGGCTGTCCACCGCCGGAGTTGTTGGTTATCGTAATCATGCAGAGGGGAATATTCTCTGCCCCCATTTTCCGGATAAACTCATCGAGGGCCGGTACATCCATGTTGCCTTTGAAATCCGCGATCACGTCAGGGTCCTTCCCCTCGGCGGTTGGAAGATCCACTGCTTCGGCGCCCGAGAATTCGATATTTGCGCGTGTCGTGTCGAAGTGCGTGTTGTTCGGGATAAACTTTCCCTTTCCTCCCATAATCGTAAAGAGGATTTTCTCAGCCGCACGACCCTGATGCGTCGGGATGATGTTCTTCAGTCCTGTCAACTGCCGTACTTTATGCTCGAACCGATAGAAGCTCCTCGCCCCGGCATATGATTCATCTCCCTCCATCATCCCCGCCCATTGTTTCGCACTCATGGCCGACGTGCCGCTGTCTGTTAGAAGATCAATAAGCACTTCCTGTGCCGGTAAAAGAAATACGTTGTAGTCTGCGCGGCGTAAATATGTCTCGCGCTCACGTTCGGTGGTAAACTCGATCGGTTCAACGGATTTGATTTTGAATGGTTCAATGATGGTTTTCATGGTTCTCTTCCTTATGACTCAGCGTGACCTTCCGTCGTTACAACGTTTCGTCGCCCCAATCATTTTGTACCAGAAGCTCCGTGGAACTGGTCGGTGTTCAACTCTGAAAAGGGCGACTGAGCGGAGCCGAAGGGACCTCGCCTTACGCATTTCAGAGAATCCGGGTTTTGTGAAGAAACTTCAAGCTTGATGAAACACTCGAATTATCCGTGAAGCACCGGATAGTAATCCTCCGCTTTTATCTCTTCCCGGCTGTAGCGCTTCACCAGATGATTCAGGATTGCTTCGAGCGTTTTGCCGTGCAAGGGATTATTCGGCTGGGCCGAAGGGTCGAGGGATCCCATTGGAGAAGGGGGTTTGAGTTTCATATTCGTACTCCGTCAAACACCTACGCGCTTCCCCTTCTCATTGCTCCTCTTCGCTGCTTCAATAATCTTCATCACGTTCAAAGCTTCTTCCGGTTTCACTGCCAACTCGCCATCGTGCAAGATGCATTCAGCGATGTTGTCGTAATAGGCATTGTAGTTGCCGGACAGGGTTTCCATCACGGCTCTCACCGGAAGGCCGTCTTTCTCGGTGTTCAAGAGTCCCCACAATGGTCCGGGTTCCTTTCCCCATTCAGGGTCGGTGGGGTTTTTGCCTTCCTTCAATGCGGCTTCCTGCGGGTCCATGCCATGCTTCACAAACGAGCCGAGCGTTCCGTGGAGAACATAGCGCGGTGCCGGCTCACGCGCAAGGTAGCTTCCTCTCACCGTCACGTTCTTGTCGGGATAATGAAGCCGGACCTCAAACCAATCGATGATCTCTCCTCCGGTCCTCATCGACTTCAGATGCGCCGTCACCGCTTCCGGCATCCCGAAGAGCACAACTGCCTGGTCAATCAAATGGGTACCGAGGCCGGGCAGCATTCCGGCGCCTCGGTCCGCCTGCTCTTTCCATGTGTTGGGACGGAGAGAGTTCAGATAGCGGTCCCAGCGTGCCTCGTACTCGACGAGCCGCCCCAGCATGTTCTCGCGTATGATGCGTTGCACCGTGAGGAAATCACCGGCCCAGCGCCTGTTCTGGAAAACACTGAGCACGCGGCCTGCCATTGCTGCGATGCGAATCAATTCTTCCGCCTGGGCGACGGTCTGCGTGAATGGCTTTTCGACGACTACGTGTTTGCCTGCTTCGAGGCCCTTTTGGGCAAACTCAAAATGCGTATCGTCGGGGGTGTTCACAATGATCAGCATGATCTCTTCGTCGCCGAGAATATCATCGAACGACTTTGATGGGATGATGCCGGGATGGAGCGTGTGAGCATCACTCGTGCTCCGCTCAACAATGCGCTTTATGAGGAATAGCGGATTATGTGCAAGAAGAGGTCCGTGGAATATTCTCCCTGACATTCCGAAGGAGGCAATACCAGTAATGATTTGGGGTGTCATTGGGCGTTCGTTTCGTTATGGTAAATCGACCTCACGCCGTTTCCCCGATACCGTAAAGTTCAATTTCTATATGGCCGCTTTCGTTTTTACTTTGCCTGCCGGTACACAATGATAAACAGATAGCAACCGATGGTAAAGTCAAGTGACATGCAAAAGAGGTCGTATTGTGGCGGGAGCAGGTCTGGCCTTGAAAAGAAATCGTATGCGAGGTCCCAAAGTCCATGCAGGAAATAACCGGTCACCAGAAAATATGAACTCTTCTTGATTCCATAGTAGGCAATCAGGAGGAAGGATATTGCTTGCAGAGAGTTGATAACGAAAGACGTAAGGTCCGTCCAGGTAAAGCCAACATAGAGGAAGCCTATCCCCGAAAGTATCAAACCGTACATTGTCGGTTTGTCTAATCGTTGTAGTAAAGCAACGATCAGTATTGTGAGAAGCCCCGATGCTATCCCTATAAGTGCAGCGTCCATTGTGGCTTTTCTCCTTTATGGCCTTAGACGGGTGTTATAAGCCGGTCACGTTGTGCCGGCTTGTATTCCGCACAACTCCTCGCGCATCTGTTCAAAGTCACGGAGGATGGACTCTTTCCTGAAAGCCAGCCTCGTTTCAAGATTCGAGAAAAGACCCCGATAATATCTGATCCCGTCCTGCAGGTTCTGCTCGAACAATTGAAAATACTTCAGCTGCTTTTCCGACAACGGTCCCCGGGTTTCCGCGATCTCCCGCTTCATGTAGTCAATATACAATCTGAGTTCCTTGAGGAACATGTGGGGACGCGTCTCTTCATTAATGATCGACGCCCGTCCATAGATATGGTCAACCATGACTTTCAGCGATACCGGTGTATCAAAATACGCCAGATTGGGACCCGGACAGACCGAAACGCCCGGACCTTCCACACGTGTGTTCTCATCATTAACGAGCAAGGCCGCTGTTCCCAATCCGACACAGATGCAGGCCTTGTCGGTGATTGCATTAAATTCTTCGTCGAACGCTTCAGTACTCAGGTTCTTCTCTTCGAGTTGCATGATTTTCAGATACTGATATTGGCGCGAGGCAACACAGATCGGTTGATGTGTAAACTCCGAATTGAGCGAAAGATAGTGTTTCGGGCAGGAACTTCCTGGACGGCCTTTGTCAATCAGATCCTGTTTTTCAACATCCTTGGTATTATTCTTCAAACTGTTGAACGGAACTCCCAGCGGTGAGATGTTACTCAGATATATATCATCTTCTTTTGCATGACACAGAAGCTCCAGCGTATGCGCGTCAACATTGGTTGCCTCCGGGACGAGAAGGAACGGCGATCCCCAGCCAATGGAATCAAGTTCATAGTGGTCGAGCAGCAGTTGATGTTCTTCCGCTGTACCGACTCCCCCCTGCGCGGTAATCCTCACGGGAAGCGGCGAGAGAGGACATGGGCGATTCTTGTTCTTCAGTGCTCCGGCAAAAAGCTCGTACGTCGTTTGAATGAGCAAGGCTCGGTTGACTTTGAACTCCTCAAGAATCGGTCCCATCAAATATCCATCCGTCGCAAAAGCATGACCACCGCAATTCAAACCGGATTCGATCCGGTACTCTGACACCCAGAGCCCCTTTTTTGCAAGGAACTTCCCCTGGATGACAGCAGAACGATAGTCGCTTACCTTCAGAATAATTTTCTTTCTCAGAACGCCGTGTGCATCAGGATAGAAATCATCGAACGTCCCGGCATATCCATACAAACGCGGATTCATTCCGGCTGAAAAGACTATCGACGAGCATAGCGTACTTTGGGCAAACCCGCGTAGTGCGGCATGTGCATCGTTGAACGCTGCCGGAAGTTTCTCATCGTTGCGATAGTTGTCTTTGTCCAGCTTCGTCATGATATTCACATCAATGCTGCCGGGCTGGAGATGTGTGTCAATCCATTCCCGGAGGTCCTCTTTCATCGTACTCTTTTCAATGAGTCTTTGAAATTGAACCTTGATTGCGGATCCATCGGGAAGCATATCCATGCACTTGTGAAGCTCTGCCCCTGAATCTTCAATAGAGCTTTTCAGGGCAGCAAACTTCTCGCGAACGATCGTATCAATGAGATTCAGGTATGCTGTGATCCGTTTTGCGCGGTGGTCATCATCCTTCTCGGTGATAGGATGGAATGGAATGTTCAGTCTTTTACTGTAGAATTCCCTCATTCTCTCAATGAGAATATCATCGACCAACGAGATGACTGAGGAAATACCGTAGTGCGCGATCCTGGCGGGTGTGTCAATCGTGAAACCAATTCCCATAACGGGAATATGGAATGTGTGTGTCGTATCTGTTCTGGTCAATGGCTTCCAAGAATTTATATGAGCAAGATACGCAATTTCTCTCTGGGGATGAAGTGTTTCTTGCCGATGGAAGAACCATGAGACAATAGATCCTCGTCCAGATGATGGTCATTGCACACTCAAACCGGCCAAATCATCCGCGAAAGAGATGGGGCTTGACAGGAAGTCTATCGAGGAATTGTCCTGGGGTTAACTTCAAGCCGGAATGGCCACCCAGACTTCGGTTATGGAGAATGCAAACTTGAGGGTGGTCGGATCAATACCAACAAGAAAACCACGCTTGCCGCCGTTAATATAAATTGTGGGAAGAGAGAAAATGGTTTGTTCAACGTACACCGGCAGCGGAGTTCTGGTCCCAAACGGACTTGTCCCTCCAACCATATATCCTGTGTGTCGTTGAGCTGCGTGCGGATCGCATGGTGACACCTGTTTGACGCCAAGTGTGCGGGCAAGTTGTTTGGCGGAGACTTCACAGTCGCCGTGCATCAACACGATGAATGGTTTCCTTGCGTCATTCTCGAACACCAGTGTTTTTATGACGGCATGTTCATCGACACCAAGAGCAGCGGCGGCGACGCGTGTGCCGCCGTGTTCTTCGAAGTCATACAAAAAAGGCTCAAACGGAATCTTCTTCTCGCGTAGCACTCTCACCGCCGTCGTTACGGGATACTCCACGCTCTACTTCGCTTTCACAAACTTCAGGGAAGCGGAATTCATACAGAAGCGGAGTCCGGTTGGTTCCGGGCCGTCATCGAACACATGTCCCAGATGCGCGTCACATCGTGAACAGAGTACCTCGGTACGACTCATGAAGAGACTGTTATCGTTCTCATCCTTTACATTCTCCTTTGCAATCGGGGCATAGAAGCTGGGCCAGCCGGTACCCGATTCGAACTTGGTCTCGGACAAGAAAAGATCGTTCCCGCAACAGATGCATTGGTATATTCCCTTCTCGTGGTTGTTCCAATACTCGCCCGTAAACGGTCGCTCGGTTCCCTTCTTGCGTGCCACATTGAATTGCTCCGGCGACAATTGCTTCCTCCACTCTTCTTCCGTCTTTATGACTTTCTCTGACATGACAAGCTCCTTCTTTTCCGCTGAATAGACCTTTACGCTCACTTGTGTTGCTCCAACCGCCTTCTTCGGATTGCCGGCATTCGATTCACCGCACCCGAACATCAGCGCTACCAGCAAGCTCACTGCAACAAGGAATTCCGCCTTCATACATACCCTTTCAATTGATCGTTCTCCGAATACCCTAACAAGAGTACGGCCAGCGGAGTTCACCGGATTACCTCCGATTCATTTCACGCGAACGACAAGGAGCGTTTGATCGTCATCCTGTATTCCATGGACAGACACGACTTTCATAATGGATTGAAAGATGGTGGAAGGTGAAGCAGCCGACCCATTGAGAATAATCTGTTTGATGGGTTCCAGTCCAAGTTGTTCACCGGTTTTGTCAGACACTTCAATGAGACCGTCGGTCAAGAGCACGAGGAGGTCACCGTCAAGGGCCTGGAATTCCTGAATGCGAAAATCATATTCCTGCATAAGGCCGAGACCCGGGTCCTTGCTTGCAAGTTCGTGGAGCTTTCCGTCCACCCGACTGCAATGGAGAATTGGGGGATGACCAGCAATGGCGTAACGGACGTTCCGTTGTTCATCAATCCGAACTGCCGCCATCGTGACGAACATCTCCGGACGCTTCACCTGATGGACGACGCGATTCAGATCATTACACACTTCGGAAAGCGCATCCGTGCGAAGAAGCTTCGTCCGGATGGCGCTCTTTACCATGCTCATCAGCACACCGGCTTTCACGCCGTGGCCCGAGACATCAGCGATGAACAGGTCCATCGCACCAGTGGATGGCACAGCGTCAATCAAATCACCACCGACTTCTCCGCTGGAAATGGATTTGCCGTAGACTTCACACCATGGAAGCTCAATGGAAATCTCCGGCACAAGATGCGAATGGACTTGTTGCGCGAGGTTGATTTCAGTCTGCAGGCGCAGGCTCTTTACCCCCTGTCCGTTGATGAAGCTGATGAAGAGGACATACCCGAGAACAATGCTCGCCACCGAAACGATTCCCTGGACACTGAAAACGAAGGTGGCAAAACCGCCGAAAGACCTTGCCAGGATAATACTGATGATCATATGCAACGGAACAGCAAGAGCAAAGAGCTTTGCGTTTCGGATGCCGGCGAATGCATACCCGACAGCTATCACTCCGGAACCAACGAAGAACGCACCAATCTCAAACCATGAACGGTTGACGGAGAATGAAGAAACGCTGAGCAAAAACATCGGAGCGAATATGCAGAAGATGGCAGCGAAGAATTTCGCCTGTGACTTGAGGGGAAGTTGTGTGTAGAAGTTTGATGAACTCATAGAAAGCTGCGGAGTGCGTCAGCCTTTCACGTAAGAGAGTTTCTCGGCCACCTTGCCATCGCGGACGCGGAACACATCCACACCGCGCAAATGCCATGGCTTGCCATCTTTGGTTTTGCGATACACCCACCGGACGGTGCAACGATCTCCGGCGGCAATAATCTCCTCGGCTTCGAACAATGCGTCCGGATTGCGCTCAAAGAACTGTACCCAGTACGCCCGCACTGAATCATGTCCGACAAACCGCGCACCGTCGGGCGGAGGATTGGTGTTCTCGAAAATGCAATCGTCGGTCATGGCCGCCATCACCGCGTCAACATCGTGCCGGTTGAAGGCCTCGTTGAATCGCTCGACGGCTGCGAGCGTTGCTTGTGTTACGGGATCGTGCATTGCGCCCTCTTCTGGTTGGGCATGTACCCTGGCTGGAATACAAATGGTAACAAACAGTATCATGCTTGAATGGAAGCACCGCTGAAACATCGTCGTTCTCACTATTGCTCGTTTTTGACGGGAAGAACTTATCCCCGGAGTCACCGCTTGAGTACGGACTCCAGGAATCTTGAACGAATGAACTCTGCTGCCGATTCAATATCCCGCGAAAGGTAACGGTCCTGTTTGAGAGAACGAACAACACGACGCAGGGATTTCAACACTGTCGCGGAACCGTTGCCAAACCCGCGCTTCCGAACATCCAACGCCTGGGCTGCGCACAGCAATTCAATGGCAAGCACACGACGGACATTCTCCACAATCATCGCCGCTTGCCGGGCGGCAATTGTCCCCATACTCACGTGATCTTCCTGATTCGCTGAAGTCGGGATGGAATCGCCGCTTGCCGGGTGAATGAGGACTTTGTTTTCCGAGACAAGAGCCGCTGCGGTGTATTGCGCAATCATGAATCCGGATTGGACGCCGCCCTGAGTTGCAAGAAATGCCGGGAGACCTGAGTTGTGGTGCCTGTCCATGAGTTTGGCTGTGCGGCGTTCGGAGATGCAGCCCAACTCGGCGACAGCAAGGGCGAGATAGTCCATAACGAGCGCAACAGGCTGACCATGGAAATTCCCTGCGCTCAACGCATCATCATCATCCGGAAAGATCAACGGATTGTCGGTGGCGGAATTGATCTCCTTCTCAAGAACACTTCGCACATGAGTCAACGCGTCCCTCGATGCGCCATGAACCTGAGGGACACAACGTATGGAATAGGAATCCTGAACTTTGTTCTCGGTGTCGGCATCGACGGCATCAACAAGCGTGCTACCCTTGATGAGCGAGCGGATGTTCTTTGCAACCGTCGCCTGTCCTGCATGCGGACGTAAGCGATGCACCCGCGCGTCGAACGGTGTACTCTTCCCTTTCACCGCTTCAAGACTCATTGCGGCAACGATGTCGGCAACGTCGGCAAGATGTTCCGCATCATACAGGACAAGAACACCGATTGCCGTCATTGCCTGTGTACCGTTGTTGAGCGCGAGGCCTTCTTTGGCTTCAAGGATCACGGGCTGAATTCGGGCAGCCTTGAGCGCGGCGCGGCCAGACATTCGTCGCCCCTTATAGATCGCCTCGCCCTCTCCGATCAGTACCGCGGCAATATGAGACAGAGGAGCCAGATCTCCGCTGGCCCCGACGGAACCTTGCGCCGGGACAATGGGATGCACTCGCTTGTTCAGCATCTCCAGCAACCGTTCGACCGTAGCAACACGGATTCCCGACGCCCCTTTGGCAAGAGCGTTTGCGCGTAACAACATCATTGCCCGCACAACATCTTCCGGCAGGGGCTCACCAACGCCAACACAGTGACTGAGGATGAGATTGCGCTGGAGATCGCGCAGTTGTTGGGTGGGAATTGAAATATTCTGGAACGCACCGAAGCCGGTCGTGATCCCATAAACAATTTCGTGCGAACGTACAGCGCCCTCCACCCACCGGCGTGACCGCTCCATGCGTTTCTTCGCTCGCGGAGTCAAGGCAACGGTGGTATACTTCCGCGCAGCGGCCACCACCTCATTCAGAGCAAGACGGTCACCATCTATGAGAACTCGAACATTAGCCATGAAGTGAACTTGAATTTATGACAAGGTTGATAGAACGGAACGCACCTGTTCGAGACAATGAGAACGCGGGACGCTCATCTGTACGGTGCGAGAGAGTTTCAGCCATTCATCGCGCTCCTTTCCCTCGGCGGTTTTCTTCTTGTCCTGCAATTGTCCGCCAAGCTTCAGGTTTTTTATCGTCACCTCACCTTTGGCAAACTCATCGCTCCCAACAATGACGGCGATGGGAATCTGCTGTCGGTTTGCGTACTGGAGTTGTTTACCGAATGACTTCTCATCACCCAGGTACATTTCGGTGTTGATTCCTGCCTGACGCAATTCCCGTGTGAGTATTTGATAATCGGCGATGCGCGATGGTTCCATGACCGTGACAATCACTTGTGCCGTTGAAGGGGCGAGGTCAACAAGGCCGAGTTTTTGCATTGCAGCCAATAACCGGTCGACTCCGATGGAAGCGCCGACTGCCGGGATCTTTCGACCCAGAAAGCGCTCGACAAGGCCATCATACCTTCCTCCGCCGAATACCGAACCGAATTCCGGCGCATCATCAAGCCCTGCTTCGAATACAGGGCCGGTATAGTAATCGAGTCCGCGTGCAATACTCAGATCAAGAAGCACGTTCTGTTCGGGAATGCCGAGTGCTTCCAGTGAATCACAAATGAAGGTCAGCCCGGCGATTGCTTCCTTCGCGGATTCCACTTTCGAGAAGAGCGAGTTGAGCGAGGCAAGAACTTCTTTTCGGTTGCCTGCAGGAAGAGCAAGAAACTCTTTGATGCGCGCAACGTTTTGCGCTGTCAATCCCAATCCCGGAATTTTATCCCCCGAAGCGTCAACGCGACCGACGGTAAGTTCTGCGACGATACCTTCGAGGCCGATTTTGTCCAGTTTGTCGAGCACACGAAACACCTTGTGCGACGCGGCGTGTGGAATGCCGGCGAAGTCGAGCAGACTGTTCAAAACTTTCCTGTCGCTGAACCGCACACGAAAACGCTCGATGCCCAATGCGCGCAAAGTGTCATACATCCCACAGATAATCTCCACATCGGCGGCAGTGGATGAAGTACCGACAGAGTCGAGATCAAACTGGACAAACTCGCGGAAGCGTCCCGGATCGGGTTTGTCTGCACGCCACACGGGCGCAACCTGGTAACGGCGGAACGGCATCGGCAGGTCAGGATACTGCGCGACCACACGCGCAAGCGGCACCGTGAGATCGAACCTGAGCGCGACATCTTCTTCTTCAGGATTCTGAAAACTGAATATCTGCTTCGTGTTTTCTTCCCCATATCCCATCAAGGTCACGCGATATTCCTGCGCAGGTGTATCAAGAGGTTGAAAGCCGTACGATTCATACACACGGCGGATGGTGGCAATCATTTTCAACCGGGCATTCATTTGCGCAGGGAGGTAGTCCCGAAACCCCCGCAAGAGCCTCGGCTCGACGATTTTATCTTCTGACATGAAGGAATAACCCGAAAATACTGGCTGGTAACGATATCAAAGTTGCGCCAAGATATGAAATAGTCACCCCTTACACAAGACGACTCTCAACAAGGGCCACCCACTGATAGGGGCAAGAATGACATCCTGTGATGCAACTTCGACCTCACAGGGACATGTCAACAAAGCAAGAATCCCCTCCCATGGGATTGAATCGTCAATGTCTGTATTGGCATGTGACTTGCTCAGAACCGCACTGATTTGGTATGTACTCATGTTTTGAATGGAGGTTTCATGTCCCAGCAACAGATTCTTCTGATTGTTCTCGCCATATTGATCGTCGGCTCGGCCGTCGCAATCGGGCTGATTGTGTTCAACGACCAGTCGGCGGCAGCAAACCGCGATGGATTGACAAGTGATCTCTTGAGACTTTCGGTTCGAGCACGTGCTTACTATCTCAGACCAAAAAACTGGGGCGGCGGGGAGAAGTCGTTTGAGGGACTTACGATTGATTATCTGACCAACCAACCGAAAAATGCCAACGGTGAATACTCGGTTATTGTCGTCGAGCCGGAACATGCCGTGCTTCAGGGTGAGGGAATTTCAATCGGCAGCGATGGGAATCCCATCAAAGTAACTCTGATTGTCTTTGCAGACAGCATCGGTCTGAGTTTGAAGAATTGACGGGGCGGAATGATAGAGAACATTCACGAACGAGAACGGTCTACTGGGTGTTGCGTTAGGTTCATAGTACACCCCAAACATATGGGGATGTGGCAAATAAACGTGATATAAGAAAACGGTCCAATCCTTATGTAATTCGGACTACCTGTCTTTTTCTTTCTGAATAGGGCTCTTCTTTTTCTCTACTTTGTTCTTTCGGTCCTGCCCAAATTCCTTGTGGTATTTCCCAAAAGGCATCGCAAGAAATATTTGAGCGCTGGCATCTCGAGCCAGTGGGATATAACTCTGTGTTGCTGTTTTGATAGCCGTAGTAACTGCTTTAATGAGTAGTCCCGCAAGTCCTCCCGCACCACCACTTTCACCGCTGGTATTCACTGTAACGGCTTCATCGTAAAACCAAATCAGGCTCCCTGTACGGGTTGAACGCAATTCGCACGCGGCCTTGACTGTAACACTGCCTGAAGTTATGAAATATGAAGTGTTCCACTCCAATAGCGTGACGTACAAGACAGCGTCCGCCCCAAAAAACTCCATGAATTTCTGAGGAGGAACGTTCATCATCGTTTCGGTATCAAAGAGTCCTTCCTGCATCGTTCTGGTCATAGAAGAAACCTTGGCCATACTTTGTCTCATTCGTAAATCGAGCAATAGCAATCTTGCGTTTCAAGAATCGCTCTAACCTTCCCTCAACTGTCTTGCTCACTTGAGGTGTTGTGTCTGGTAGGGATGAAATCGTTGGGGGCTTAACGCTGGAACATGAGTTGAGAAGCCCGACCACTAAAGAAATAGAAACTCCCTGTTTCAGGTTCATAGCTGACTCCTACAGTTATTTAGCACCCAGTGGAAAGGATCTGCACTTAAGGGGCGTGCGATTGATTAAAAGTCTCTAACTAGCCTGCTGATGATGGCGCTTCCTTTCAACTCAACTTCACGAAGCTCCAACACGGTAAGATGACAAAAAACGGAAAGACTTTTTACGGTGGGACTCCAAACAAACTACGAAGGAGGACAGAAACTTGCAAGGATGTATTTAAGAAAATGGCCTCTGCGTATTACGCTGTCATGTTTGAGGTATTCTTCAATGAAATGTGAGAATAGCGTTGGCGTTGCCCCCACCAGCCCCAGAACTCACCCAGACACTTTAGAGCATCCGGTTTGGGACGTACTCTTTGTGGACTCCAGCATTTTCTTTTGCCATACCTATTGACGTTGTACGAGGGAATTTCTTTAGGCTGGAACATGCTGACCTCAGCCGATTACCGAGTGATGTTCCTGCAATGATTGATTCTGGAACGTCTTTTCCATAAATTGAGTTGTTCGTAGCAATGATGCCGACGTAGCTCAGTCCCATTCCGACCGGACTTCGTGATTCCCATCTAAGTACGGAGTCGGAATGAGGATCTCGCCGAAGGCGGATTGGTTGCAACAAAGCAGTTGAGTTTCAATATATGCCGACGTAGCTCAGTTGGTTAGAGCACCAGATTGTGGAGTTGAATTCCTATCGCCCTAAGTTGTTGCCCTTCAAGCCGCCCCTCTTCCTAGACTGTAATTCATTACAGATTCCTTACATATATCCTTTCGCCCATCAAGCTTCAGAATTGCCTGTTCCAGGGTCTTTGCGTTGACTTTCGCATATATCATTGTGGTATGGACATCGGCATGCCCAAGAAGACGGCTCACGGCATACAGATCAACCCCAATGGAAATCAGATTAGTTGCAAACGTATGTCGGAGCGAATGTAGTTTGAAACCTATCAAGTTCGCCTCTCTTGCTACGAAAGCAAATCGTCTGCTGGCGTGATTCTTATTCATCCGTGAGAACAATTCATTCCCAAGGCCCTGCAGAATCTCGCTAGCACTTTGAGTCAACGGCACAGTTCGGGTACGTTTGCTTTTTGTCTGTTCGATGTGGATTGAGCCATATTGACCACGCGCGTGATCAATGTCTTGTGGCCGAAGACGAATAGCTTCCCCGCGGCGTAGGCCAGTGTGCAACAGAAACTTGACGAACCACTCAAACTGTTGAAATGATCTTCTACTACGACGGCTCGTTGCCCCCTCAATTAGTCCGTCGATTACGTTGAATAACCTCGTGACTTCATCATTCGTCAGATAGAGTCTGTGCTCAGTTGGTTTTACCGTCTCCACTGAGCTCATGGGGTTCTTGTCTAAGTACTCCCACTTCACAGCTTTATTTAGAGCAGCGTGCAAAGAGCGCCGTTCTATGTTGAAAGTTGTGGGGCTTACTGTCCCCAGTAAGGAACCCTTCCACTTATCTAACAGGTGCTGGTCGATGGCACGGAGGTTTATGTCCCCGACAAACTTAAGGAATTTGTCAGCGTAGTTACGCTCATTTGCAATGGTTGCTGGCCCTTTCATTGGCTCGACGGCGGAAAAATACTCCGAGAAGAATTTGCTCAAAGTGATTTCTTTCTTATCGTAATCCCTGAGATCAAACTTTCCGGTTGCAATACGCCCCTGAATGTCATGCAAGATTCTCTTTGCTCGAGCGTGGTCAGAAGTGCCCGTGGACCTTACAAACCGTTTACCTCCAAAAGTGAAGTCGACGTGGTAGATGGTACCTTTCTTGCTGATTACCTTCCGAAGACAAGCCATCCTACGATCCTACTGTTTGGTTCCAGATGCTGTTCGCATGCTTCCTTGATACTGCTCTATTGTCTCCGCCGGTTGCAGGATTGTTGATTGACAGAATCCATTCTTCCACACTTGGCCTGTGGAAGAGGTAACGACCGTCAAGTTTGAAGTACGGGATTCGATCCTCTCTGACAAGTCTGCGAATGAGGCTCTGACTCACGTGCAGCCACGCTGCCAAGGTCGAAACGGTGTGGATTGAGAGAGACTCAATTGGTACGATATGTTGCTCTATTTGCATTCTCGTTCTACAAATCTCTTTCCCGTCGGTTTCTGCGTCGGGCAATTGGCCTCGCGGCTCTACTACTTCTCTCGATAGAACTCTTGCCTGCACGCATCGGAGCATGATCCCGTGAGCCTGCGGTGCCAAATGAATGGACGGCAGAAGGTCTCTTGTGGTTTTCCTTCTCAGTCTTAGGATCGCTTACGGCTTTGTTGTTTCTTGATATTTGTGGCGTGTGGATTGTCTGCCAACTGTCCGCAGTGATTACAACGAATCTGCTTAGACGTCAACAATTGGCCGGTCCTTGGATTGCGAACCGAGATTCGGTTTTTGCAACCATAGCATCTAAAAAATTTCTCCGGGAGGTAGATTTGACCTCGGCGACGCAATTGAAGGAGCCTTCTATATTTGAATCTGTTCTTCCAATAGTCTTCCTTGCGACGACAAGTATCGGAACAAAACACTGCATCCATGTTTGAAGCAACAAAGATACTGTGACACCTCTGGCAACTCTTGAGATGAAAGAACGTTTTTATTTTGAAGGTCCAGTAGATTTCTTCGGCCATCCATTCCTCGACGAATGAGGTGCCTGCCTCATCCGATGGATTAAGCTCAACATCGAAGGTGAACTTCCTGCTGACGGTGACTATAGGGTAGAGTCTATCGGTCAACCACGCCGCCAATGAATCTCCATTGCCGGGGTTTTCAATAATCTCCCTAAGACACTGTGTTAACTCCCCCTTCGCCTCATTAAGAACCTCAATGAGCTCTCCAGTGCTTACAGATGAAATTAGATTCCCCACCTGGGGAAAGCCCTCTTTGATTCTTGAAACAAATTCCTCGTCCACCGTTGGTGCGTTTACAACATCGAGGAAGAGAGTTTTACGATAGTTCTTTTTTGAGCCCAGTTTGTCCATTAGGTATCCTCAATTGTGAGTCGCCTAAAGATATGGCAAAGGTATGGGAAAGTCGAGGCAGTGACGCAAAGTTGTAAAGTTTTCATTTGAACAACTTTTCAGGCCTACGTCCTCGCAATGAACAAGCAACTCGCAATCTTCTGAATATCCTCGTTCTGGAAGGGCACGCCTTGAACAGAGCGAGTGATCTCCACAGCCTCTCTCAGACTTTGCTCCATGATGAACCTGAAGTCATCCTTCAGACCTTGACCATTGGTTGGTTTTGATGCAGGCTGTGTTGACGCGGGTGGCATCGCTGTGACGACCGGAGCAGGCTTCTCGACCGCGTCAACTTGAATCCTTGATACCACTTTCCGGCCATTCTGGGCGGCGATCTTCTTCAGGGTAAGCTCATCCCCGGCCTTGCATCCAAGATCCGTGATCTGCTGGTGTACCTCTGGTGGTGCGAAGAATGCCTTTTCTACACCTGCCTGCTCGATGGAGTAGAGCAGGTAGGAACCATACGGGCTGTTGCCTTCATATGGCTTGTTCTTCAGGAGCTTCACCCGAACCAATTCGTTCAGGGCCAGCTCAAGCTTCGGTCGTTCGTGGTTCGGCTTTTCCATTGCCGTTATCTCCTTTGATTGTTGAATAATGGAATTTTACTTCAGCCGGAATCAGATTGACACCCTCCGGCAAGTGTCCAGTCTTCTTGATGTAGTCATGGAGAGTGGTGAGATTAGGTTGATAGCTCTCTGGGACAAGTTTCAAGAACTGCTGGTTCGACGGATCATTCAGGAAGGTGTTCAGGTCTGTAACATCAACCTTATCACGTCCAAGCCGGAGTTTGAGTACACCGTGAGGTAATGTCAATGTCTTCACATCCGTTGAACGCATGAACTGTTCAAGGTTCCAGAGTAGCCATCGCATCTTCTTCTGTACCCGCTCGGCTTCGGACGTTCGGTATTGCTCGATGATCTGAATCTCGTCATCTGCGAGCCTGTTGACATCGGCCAGTTGTCCTTCCAGAACCTTAACCGCCATCAGAAGTTGATCTGCCCTTAGTTTGTCAAGCTCGATCCTCCGTAGCTCTTCGGCCTTCTCGGCTTCAAGCAGGATTTCATCAATGAATGTCATGGTGCAGTCCTCTTAGTTCAACATGTCCTGGGCAAGCTTCAAGGCCCGGATTTTCATTTGCTCGCCTCCGCCAAACCACATACTGCTGAGGCGCTTGGCTGGATGCTGTGAGTGAATGACGTGGTCAGTGTACTCTGTAACTGCATTGTACGCACCCCAAACCGTACCTCTGCTCAGTTCAGCACCTTGACCAGTCTCATGGAGTTCAAGAATCGTGTTCCTGATATTCTCCGTTCGGGTACTTCGCTGGGCTTGCGGGTTCGCGGGAATGAGGGCCTGAACATAATCCAAGAGTTGCTTGCCGGTGATTTCGGTGAGGGCCATCCGGTTGAAGATAACCTCCAACTGTTGGTACAGGCTGTTGGTGAGACCAAGAAGAGTGTGGGCTTGTTCCAGTTTTGCAACCCCATTTGGCGTATGACGGATTCTCACTTCTTCCTCTACGCCATCGAGGGCTGCTGTTAGTGTGTTGTTGCAGACCACACGGATGGGGGTGAGCTTGGCTCTGACGAGCGAACTACCATCATGGCTGTTGGTGAGGAGGAGAAACTTCTCGACGATGTCTTCACCTTTGACCTTAATGTAACCGGGGAGCTTGGCCAGAATCCAGATCCGTTCACCTTTTCCCAGGGCTCCGGCAGTGTGGTAGATTGCCTCATCCGAGCCAACGAGAGCATCGAAGAATGCAAACGCATCTCTATTCTGGATCGGTGAATAGCGACCTCCAACGATACCCAATACTTCTCTCGTGTCCATTCTGACCGTGGCGTAGTGATCTTCGACCTGCGAATGACGGGTCGGATGAACGATTGCTCGGAGCGATTTCTTTACTACCTGATAATCCAATTGTGCCGCCTTAAGCGCCTCATGAGCCGTGGCAGGCTTATCGAGCCTCGTGCCGAGTTGGTGCCAGGGGGCTTCACCCGTATAAAACATCGAGGCTTTACCGGCATTGATATTGAGTTTGTGTGCCATGTTCGCCTCACCCGTTGGCCGCTGTTGCGGCTTCTTCGATGGCTTGACGGAATTGGTCGATGGTTTCACCAAAGACCCGGAGTGTGGTCTTCTTTCTCTCCTCGCCATTCAGGCTACTCTCGGTGATGGAGAGATACTTGTTTCCGTTCTTGGCTTCTTTCAGATCGACAAAGTACGTTGTGCGACCGGAACGGATCATGGTGGAATAGATGGCATTGTTTGTCATAGCAAACCTCTCTCTGCAAATGATGTGTATGTGCTGCCGGCAAATATGATATGGTCGTGACAGGCAATGCCGACAATCTTGCCCGTCTCAACAATCTGTTTGGTGATGTCAATATCTTCCCGTGAGGGTTCGGGGTTTTCCGATGGGTGGTTATGAGCGATGATGATCGCTGCGGCTGTGGCAACGATTGCACCGCGGTACACTTCACGAGGATGAACCACGCTACTGTTGAGTGTCCCTTCGGAGACAATCTCCAAGCCAGTGACCCGGTTGGCACTGTTGAGCCAGAAAACGATGAACCGTTCCCGGACTTGGTCTTTGAAGAGAGACTGGTAGTTGGAGAAGAGATCCTCCGGTGAACGGATGATGAGTGAGGTCTTTCCATCAAGTTCCGGAATGGGTTCGTTGACTTCCTTGAAACGCCATGTCACAGTGCGGAGACAGTATTTCATGGTCGGTTCTCCTCAAACTGCTGTGGTCGCTTGGTGTACTGTTTGAACATTTCACAGGAAAACCGAACGTCACAAAAGCGAGTACAGTTGAAGTGGTTCCAGTAGTAGGGGAAATTTCCCTTGGATAGTTCTTCTGTGGCGTCTTTCAAGTCCGTGAGTAATTTCTCTCTGTGCCGATCTACGAGGTAAAACCACTTCCATTGCTTCAGACGAGGATTGAACAGTAGATAGCCACCTTTGCGAATCGTGTACTGAGTCGAGCGTTCCAAGCCGATCTGATAGATGACCAACTGGTCTTTGGTCATGCGCTCTCGGCTGTGAGCGTTCTTGAAGTCGATCAGGATGGCTTCGTTGGTTGAATCATCAGCCATTAGAAGGTCTGCGGTTCCGACTAGGGCAAAGTCGTCGGTGACCTGCTCGAAGAATGAAGGCTGAGGAAAGAGGTGATACTTCTCTGGGTGGAGTTCCTTGAGCATAGAGACGGCAATGTGTAAACCGTCCATTGTCTCATTGATACAGGCATTGAGTTCTGCTTCAGAGGTCCATCGGGGTCTGACTTCGTTCTCGACCATCGTCCAGACCATCTCGAAGTTGTCGTCAAGCCAATCGACGTTGGTGAAGTCTTTCCGGTAAAGCCAGAACTGTAGGAGTTTATCGACAACGAGGCCGGGTACAGCAAGCTTCATGTAGCCGGAGTCCCGCTTCAATCCCGGACGCTTGTACTTCTCGACATGCCGGATGCGGTATTTGGCCGGACATTGTTTCCAAAGCGCCCAGCTTGATGGACTCCAGACTATCATGATTCTCCCGTTTGTGGTGCATCGTAACGGGAAATTCATAACGCTGGTTTTGGGATTTGTCAATCAAAATCACCGTTAGGAAGCAGCGATTTCAGCAACAGCATTTCAATGCAAGTAAACCTATTTGAGTGGTGGTTCGAATGTCAACGGAAATTCAAAAAGAGCCCAAGTGATGGGGATCATACCTTTGTGAACGAGCGTTACCTATCTTGTTTCCGTTTCAGTTCCACTCTCATGTAGCCTTGAGGATCCCCCTCAAGTTTGTCATAGAATGACAGAGGTCGTAGATCTCGCTTGACTCAAAGGTGCTCTTCAGAACACTTGCCTTTGAATTACTCGATTATGGAGCGTCTTCGTTGGTATCAGCGGGATCCTAGTGTTTTTCGAGAGGACATTCTGGCTTCAAATCACGACTCGAGGTTCCATTCAATAGGAGGTCCAAAATGCAGTTCCGCCACTCGCTTCTCCTTGCTTGCCTGGTTCTAACGCTCTCTTTCACGTCACATTCCTTCGGGCAGTTTGCGGTTCCGACATTCAATGGCCTGAAAGTGAATTCAACTACTGTCGATGACGGCTCGTTGGTCGATATCACATTGAACATCTCCAATAACGAGACTTTCACGGTGAGAGCAGACGTCTCGAATTCGGGATCTGCGGTATCTCCCGCGGGTTACAATAACATCTCAGTGAGCGTCGAGCAGTTCAACACAAATTCTGACAAGCAATATATCTGGTCAGATAACAGAAGTTCCGATCTTAGTTACGGCGAATTTTTTGGATCCGATGCCGGTGGGGGACCCGATGGTTATTATGACTATGTATTTGTGGAGTCAAATGATGGTAATGGATGGAGCGTCAGCGAGACGAATTATCTTGAAGTGAAGATTCAGCCCCGCGCTTATATTACCTATGAAGTGTATGTTCGTGCGGCAATGAGTGATCAACAGAGTTGGACGACGGGCTGGAAGTACAACCCGACGAGTGGTTCTACGGATTGTACCGGGAAGTACGCGAAGCGAATCAGAGTACGAGTGAACCCACCCATATCCGCACCGACGCCTCCGACGAATCTTCAGGCGGTTGTTGTTTCGAGCAGCCAAATTAATCTGAGTTGGACGGACAACGCAAACAACGAGACTGGATTTCGGATCGAACGGAAGACTGGATCCGGGGGGAGCTATTCTGAGATTGACACGCGGGGAGCAAACATCACTACTTATCAAAACACAGGTCTGAGTGCTGGGACAACGTACTACTACCGAGTGCGTGCCCACAACGGAGGCGGGAACTCTGGATACACCAACGAAGCCAACGGGACGACATACGGCAGCATTGTCGTGACGATTCAGAACTTGAATGGGACGTCGACGCCGTTACCTGGATCCAATGGCCAAGCATTGCTGTATGACGCAAACTGGAACTACCTGGACAAGCAGGCCAACACCAACCCCTCTGGAGTTGCAACTCTAACGGAGGTAGCTCTTGGAACCTACAACGTAGAATCATATCACAATCCGAGTAATCCAAGTACCATTTTTGGACCAGAGTTCTGGGGTGGTGCATATCCGGCACCAATTGATCACAGCAGCGGAAGTACACCGATAACTATCCGCCGCCATATGCCATATTCAGATTATTACAAGGTGTACATCGCCGCAACAAACCAGGATGTGACGGGTGGGAATGTGCAGGTAGGGACACCATTACGGATTGAGCTTAAGGTGAAGAATCCCTCGACCAATGCACGGCCGGTAAAAGCACGGCTGGTGTTCGACCGGGATAAGGTAGCGACTTATGATTTTGATCAGCAATCGAACAGTGCATCGGTCCCACCCAATGGAGAAGTCACATTTTCCTATAACTACACACCACAAAATATTGGGGAATACTATGGGGTTATTGGGACATTAACCAACACCTATAGCACAATATATGTCATCACCGATGGATGGCCGTGGGCAACATCCGTTTTGCAAAAATGGGTGAAGGTGACAGCGCCGGACATAAACGTTGACCCAACCCACCTCACAGTACATCAACCCTCCAATGTAGCTAATGCTAAAATAGCACTTGGCGAGTTTGCACATCAACCTGAATTCAATCGAGATCATGCCCCCGCTCAAGTCGTGGTCAAGATTAGGGCAAGCGTATCGCTGACAATCTCGGAAAAGTCGCACCAAGTGAGGATTGGCCTATCTCGGGCTGATGAACTTTTCGAACAGATCGGTACTTATGAAATAATCCCAGTCTATAGTTCCTCATCGCTACCATCAAGTATGATGAACACGTTACTGGTACGCTTCTCTGCGCCAAATGAGCTAGCGTACGTCGTCGAATCATTGTCGCAGATACCGGAGATTGAATGGGTTGACCTCAACTACCTATATAGAGTGGAAGATGACCCGAATGATCCTCAGTATGCACAACAGTGGCACCTTACAAGGATACATGCTTCTGATGCGTGGGATGTCGGGACTGGTGACCCGAATGTACTCATTGGGATAATCGACACTGGCGTGGATTGGAACCATCCAGATTTGACTGCCTCCGTTTGGATAAACGAGGATGAGGTGCCCGGAAATGGAATCGATGATGACGGGAATGGAAGAACGGATGACATAAGAGGATGGGACTGGGTTACTGGCGCTACCGACGCAACTCCCGGTGAAGACGGCGACAACCCCGATAATGACCCAATGGACTTTGATGGACATGGAACACACTGCGCAGGGATAGCTGCTGCAACCACCAACAATGGCATTGGTGTCGCCGGCATTTCACGTGGCTGCCGCATTATGCCGCTCAGGGCGGGGTATAGGCGAAATGATGGTCGAGGATGGATTCAATTTGCTGCGGCAGCGTCCGCCATCGAGTATGCAACAGCAAATGGGGCCAGGGTTGTTAGTTTGAGTTTCGGTGGAGGAACTGAACTTCTCACACCAGTGACTCACGCGTTTAACAATAACGTCGTGGTTGTGCACGCAGCTGGAAATCTCAACAGCTCAACGGGCAGTGCAATCGACGGCATTCAACAGACCATTTCTGTGGCAAACACGGGTCAAAACGATGTCAAAGCAACCGACAGTAACTTTGGCAACTGGGTCGATGTTTCAGCACCTGGGGTTTCGATACGAAGCACATTGTTTGATGACACTTATGGTCTCAAATCGGGGACATCGATGGCTACCCCACTTGTTGCTGGCCTCGCCGGATTGATCCTATCCCAGAACAGCTCCCTCAGTTCAACCACGGTATCTCAGATCCTTACCTCTACTGCCGACAATATCGACGATGCCAATCCAGACTTTGTAGGTCAGCTTGGTAGCGGAAGGATCAATGCGCTTACTGCTATTCATGAGGCGGCGGGTTCGCATGAGTTTGTGATACAGAATGTCGGTAATGTGAATCTCACTGTTACAAATATCAGCGACAACAAGGATTGGCTCACGATTTCCCCGCCAGTTCCACCGGAGTTGACCATTCTGCCGGGCAGTAGCGAGACAATCACAATTGCCGTCGTTTGGAATCAGATTCCGGGTACACAGGATATTGCAACTGTTACGGTTGCATCGAATGACCCGGATGAACCTACCATGACGGTACAAGTTACTGCCATAAAAGGAATCCCCCCATCGGTTACACAACATCCAACAAACCAATCTGTGGACGTTGGTCAAACAGTAACGTTTAGTGTCGGTGCGATGGGGGATGCTCCATTGTCCTACCAGTGGCAAAGGGGAGGCGTGAACATTAGCGGGGCAACGAGCTCTGCGTACACGACTCCTGCAACGACTATGCTGGATAACGGCTCAACATTCCAATGTGTGCTGACAAATCCGTATGGAAACGCGACGAGCAATCAGGCAATACTCACGGTGAATGACCCATCTTCGATTTCCACCGAAGAAATGCCACTTGCGTTTTATGTTAGCGACAACTATCCCGACCCATTCAACCCCGTTACTACAATCGCCTATGGGTTGCCATTGAGGTCTCCGGTTAGCGTCGATATCTACAACGTGCTCGGGCAGCATGTAGCGACGCTTGTCAATGAAACACAAGAGCCGGGCCATTATTCTGTGAGGTGGGATGCTTTTGATATTGGCAGCGCAGTCTACTTCTGCAGAATTGTCGCCGGTGACTTCATCCAAATCAGAAAGATGACCTTGGTCCGGTAGCGGAAGGAACAGTAGGACGAACAAGGCCCCAATCAGAACATCGGTTGGGGCCCTTGCATTTTTGTCCCATCCAAGAGTGTTTCCAAGTCCCAGTTCATTGCATCCTCCCTACAACCTTTCTATATTTAGTCATTCAACACGCCGGTCTTTGGGGTTTTCTGTGAGTTGGGCACGTGAGGCACGATGAAAAAACCTGCCATGGATAGGTTCACCGCTAGGATTTGGGCTTATGACCGAACGGGAAACACGAAAACGTTTGATAGATCCGCTGCTTGCTCAAGCTGGATGGATCGTTGTCCACTATACCGGGAAGTCAGTTCATCATCTCACCCATCACGCCGTTGAGGAATACGAAACCCCGAACGGCCCCGCCGATTATGCCCTTGTAGAAAACGGCAATATCATCGGAATCGTTGAGGCCAAGAAACTGGAAGTCGGTCCTCAGAATGTCCTGAACCAAGCCAAGCGTTACTCACTCAGTCTTGAACAAAGCAAGTTCGATTTCAATGGCTACAGGGCTCCCTTCCTCTATGCCACCAACGGCTCACAGATTTGGTTCGAAGATGTCCGCCATGTCGGCGGTCGGTCTCGACAGATAGCAGGATTCCATACTCCACAAGCATTGAGAGAGATGCTCGATAAGGATTCAGCCACAGCGCATGAGTGGTTGACCACGAATCCAAATCGTCACGACTTTCTCCGCCCGTATCAACTCACTGCTATAAGCAAGATTGAAGAGGCAATCGTTGCAAACAGACGACGTATGCTCGTCGCAATGGCAACTGGAACAGGAAAGACCTTCACGGTTATCTCTCTCGCCTATCGTCTACTCAAGTCTGGGGCGGCAAAGCGCATTCTGTTTCTCGTGGATCGTCGAGCGCTAGCTGCACAGGCAGTTGGTGCAATGGCTTCCTTTGAGGTTGAACCGGGAGTCAAATTTGATCGGGCATACGAGGTCTACAGTCAGCGTTTTCACAAAGAAGATTTCGATGAAGATGCCACGTTTGATCCAAAGGTTCTGCCGACAAAGTATCTGACTCAACCAAGCCCGGACCATGCGTTTGTCTATGTCTGCACCATTCAGCGAATGCAGATCAATCTGTTTGGGAAACGTGCAGTCTTTGGCTCTGGCGACGCTGACGTGGAAGAGGAAGCAGAGAAGGTGAATATTCCGATCCATGCGTTCGATTGTATTATTGCAGATGAATGCCATCGTGGATACACCTCTGCAGAGGAAAGCGATTGGCGGGCTGTGCTTGATCACTTCGATGCCGTAAAAATCGGGCTCACTGCTACTCCTGCTGCTCATACCAAGGCCTACTTCACCGATGTTGTGTATCGCTATGAATATGAGAAGGCCGTTCGGGAGGGATACCTTGTTGACTATGACTCAGTAAGGATTCATTCCGATGTGAGAATGAACGGCATCTTTCTGAAAGAGGGCGAAGAAGTCGGGTTGAAAGACCCGGAAACGGGGCAACTGTCGTTTGATATCCTTGAAGATGAACGGAAGTTCGATCCAACAGAAATCGAAGCAACGATTACTTCCGTAGATTCAAGCAGGAAGATTGTGAAAGAGTTTGTCAGTCATGCTCTGAAGCAAGAACAAGAGTTCGGTCACTTTCCCAAGACGCTCGTGTTTGCAGATAATGACATCCAGCACACCTCACATGCTGACCAAATTGTGGACTTCTTGAGAACCGAGTTTAACCGTGGCGATGAGTTTGTCCAGAAAATCACCGGCTCGCCAAACGTGGACCGTCCACTCAAGCGCATACGGGAGTTTCGAAACAGGCCGGAGCCAGGCATCGTGGTAACAGTGGATATGCTTTCCACTGGTGTGGATGTACCAAAGATCGAGAACATCGTGTTCATTCGTCCTGTGAAGTCACGGATTCTCTTTGAACAGATGATGGGACGTGGTACAAGGAAGTGTGATGAAATCAATAAATCACATTTCACAGTTTTCGACACGCTTGGCGTACTAGAGTATTTCTCGCAAGCGAGCGCCTTCTGTGTGGACCCTCCACAGAAACGACCACGAACGCTACGGGAGATCATCGACGATATTTACAACAATGTGGACATAGAGTACAACACACGAGTCCTTGTGAAGCGGTTGCAGAGAATTGCGAAGAGTATTACTGCTGAGGGGCGTGCTCAGTTGGCAACGTATATTCCAGAAGGAGATATTGGAGCGTTCGCTAGGAATCTCCCGAACAAGTTAGCCAAAGACTGGTCGAACACGATGAAACTTCTCCGTAATGAAGGGTTTATTGACACGTTGGAGAACTATCCGAGAGCTAAGCATATTTTTATCATTGATGAGGTTACAGAAGATACCGTGACTTCAGAGGCTCTGATTCGAGGAAAATACAAGCCGGTCGATTATATTCTGTCGTTCACGAAGTTCGTGAAGGAAAACGCTACGACATACGAAGCTCTTTCCCTTTTGCTGAACCGGCCCAAAGCGTTCAAGACAGAGCATCTAAACGATCTACGGAAGAAGCTTGAGTCTCAGCCCGAGCAATTCACGGAGAAGAATCTCCGCAGAGCCTACCACCATGAGCTTGCAGATATCATCTCAATCATCAAACATGCAGCAAAGGATGAACCGCTCCTCGCTGCACAGGAACGTGTTGATAATGCCATTACACAGGTGCGCCAGCGACGTGAGTTCACACCTGAGCAAGAAGGATGGTTGAAGCTGATCCGGGACCATTTGGTGCAGAATCTCTTAATTGACGAGAAAGACTTTAAGATGATTCCCTTTACCCGACGGGGATCATGGAATAGAGCCAATCATGTGTTTGACAAGAAACTTGAACAACTACTCGCTGAGATCAACGAGGCGATGGTGGCGTAAGGGCTTTTTCCAAAGGCCATAACACTCCAGGAATTTCAATGCTGCCTGATTACCCAATATTCAAAAATCTATTGGAAGACTTTCTAACAGAAAGAATGAGACTTGTGTCATTCGAGGCTATATCTCCGTTATCAGAAATACCACAACAAAGGCTATTTGAAGGGACGTCCGGCGTGATAGTTCGAGAGGACGGTACCAAAGATGAAGTCGAAATACACCCAATGTCTGAAGAGATGTCTTGGAGATTTGATGAGATCGATTCACTTACGATGCATACGGTGATAGAGAGAATAGACAAGGTGGCACTCCTGATGGCAAGACAAAAGGCAGAGATGGCATACGGTGAAATCAGCAAAAGTGTGAAGAAGGTTGGAAACGACTTCGATGTGCGAGGCGAGCCATTCGCCCCCAAGCATTTCTTTGCAATGCTGAAGAAGATTTGGATGTCGTTCGATGAATTCGACAATCCAATATATCCGACGATTGTGGCGGGGACCGATGCGGCCGCCGGCTTCAAGAAAGTGATGGCACAGATTGATGGTGATGCCCAGCTAAAGAAAGAGCTGTCAGAATTAATAGAAACCAAAAGGATAGAATGGCGTGTTAGAGAAGCTGATCGAACGCTGGTTGGATGAGGCAAACGAGAGGGTCTTTCAGATTCCTTTTTGTTTTGCACTAACCAAGCAAGGGTACACTGTGGTTCATCTTTCTAGGCACACAGCCATGGAATTGGGAAAGGATATCCTTGCAATTGATCCAACCGGAACACCGTGCGCATTCCAACTGAAGGGAACTACAAACGGCAGACTTAGCCTGTCAAAATATAGAGACGACGTTCAGCCACAGTTGAATGACTTGGTCTTTGGAAGTATAGTACATCCCTCAATCAATCCCAACGTCCCTCACAGATCATTTCTTGTCGTGAATGGTATTCTTGAAGAAGAGGTACAACGGTCAATCGATGATTTCAATCGTGCAAGAGCCCGGGAAGTTCCGAATCGACAATTGGAAACAATAGTCAGAGGCGAACTCTTCGAAATGTTCAAGAACGTTGCGATGGAGTTCTGGCCAACAGATGCATTTAACCTTAAGACTTTTTTGGAATTGCATATTGATAAGGGTGACGGGCAGTTACCCAAGGACAAATTCTGCCAGTTGATTGAGTCGTCTCTACCCTTGGTTCAACAAGAAGGGGAAACACCTTCGCATCGAGAGGCGACGCTACAATTTCTGGGAGCGGCAATAATTACTGCCTTGTCCTTACGGACATTCACTCAAAAAGAAAACCATGTAGCTGAAGTCGAGGGATGGACGTTGCTCTGTTCTTACATTCTCCTGGGTGCCGAGAAATGGAACCTTCCTCCCAACTGTTGGAAACCGGCGATTGATGTGGCATTGCTGAGAGTCTATTCGTTGTTGGGAGAATTATTGGCGGAGGTAACCGCAAAAACTCACCTTGTCAGCGGTTCGCCTATGTCTGACTTCCCGGTTCATCGCATACGAGTAACACATCTAGTTGGACTTATGAGTATCTATGGCTTGTGGAGAAGGCAGTTAGATGAGGCGGACAAAAAGGAAGATGCTCTTGTCAAACAATTCTGCAATAAGTATTCCAGCAAACTTGTTCTTTGGGGGGAGTACGCTCTGCCTCAGTTTCTCGCCTATCACCTTTATCAACGTATCGTCGACGCAACAATAAAGCCGGAATTGTTTCTTTACTCCATCATTGATGGGATCATCAAGAACAACGTCGACCGCCGTAAGGGAAATCTTGGTTTGCCAAATCCCTATTATGCAGCTGAAGATATCCTCCCATTTTTGTATGAACTAACTCCAAAGAGACTAAACGATTCTTTCGTGGGTTCATCCTATGGCTTAGAAGCATTCGTTCATCTTTTCATCCGAACGAATCAAAAGAACCGCATGAAATCCCTATGGCCAGATTTCACCAAGCTCAGTATCTCAGAAGTAAGGCCAGAGAAAAAATGGGATTTCTACCTGTGGCGATTGAAACAAGGCGAAAATACCACAACACTAGTGACTCCAAGACAGAATTGGACGGATCTATGGAATCTCGCTTTGGAGAGCAGTGGTTCTGGCATCCCGGAGCTTATCAAAGATTTTCCAATTCTATACTTGTTGTTAATCATGGGAATGCCCCACAGATTGAATTCATCAGGTGTTCGATGGATTGCTACGAAGTTGAAGCCATAGCGTCACGTCTATACAGCTCAGCCTTGGATATTACGTAGTGCTTTGCAAAGTTAAACGAAGGAGGTTTCTATGCATGATGCCACGACATGCTACAGATTGCCACAGGGCATTCCCGAGCCATCATTGGATATCAAAAAACTTATCGAGGATTTCAGTCGTCTCGTTGATAGCGTCGAAATCAGTAATGGGCAGCAATTCCATTTGTTCAGAGATGATAAGACGGGAGCTTTCTTCATAGATTGTCATATCCTTGCGAGTAGTGTCACGGACCTACTTGACTATGAAGCATCCCTAGATCCTGACGAACAAGAAGATCTTCGAGCCAATCGTGAACTCAACGAGTTCCACAGGTTATTCTTGCGAATGAAGGATGATGCCAAGCGTGGCAGACAGTTCAACGATATTATTGTAGAGTATCTGCCATCAAGCGAGGATGGTGACCTGCCTATCAAGATCTATGGTGGGCAACATCGTTCAAAGTCCATTGAGGAGGCTCAAGAAGCCGGAGTTGACAAGTACCATGGGTTTCGTGTCTATTTTGGTCTTACAAAAACACAACGAGGCGAGATTGCAGAGACCTCCAATTCCAACATCAATGTCCCCATTGATCTCTTTACCAGAATGCAGGAAACAACCCTCGGGCCTGAGTTGCGGAATTGGTGTAAGGCTGTCGGATTTCCCCTAACGACCAATGAAGACTTTGCAGAGAACAAGAATGCGGATGGAATAGTCACCGCACGTCTTGCAAGAATGTTTGTTGTCAATTTCATGAATGGAAAACATTTCAAGAGTGATTTCGACCAACGTGCCTTAACTCCGTTTGCGGGCAACGATGTAAACGACATCTACCTCAAACTGAACGCACAGGAACGAAAAACACTCTTTGAGGATCAAACTCTACTTGCGGCAGGCGAGAGTTTTGCTATGCTTCATCGTACACAAATGGAGAAGGTCAAAAAAGACAAGGCCCTTTCAAGAAATAACGAATTTAAGACCAAAGCGTTGACTCCGAGCGTTATCTCAGCATGGGCATGTGCTGCAGGATTACTTCAGAAAGACAATCGGCGACTTGCAAAACTCTATTCACTTCCTAAGAACGCTAAGAAAACCGACCCATTGTCAGCAAACATAATGTCGGACTACAAACACCACTCAGACAAGAAAACCTATCGTGGTCTCGGAACGAGGTCAGACAAACGAGAAAGAGGGAGACTAGCTGAAGTATTTCTTGTCTATTCTCAGAAAGAAGAAAAGTATCTCACGGCAGCGCTAATTGATTTAGCAGTTTCCCAATACCACACAAAACTCTCAACTGAAGATGTAAGGAAGAAAGCTGCTAAGGTTAAATGAGCACCAAGAATATTAAGATCGTAGACTTCATTTGGGGACTTTTTGATGATGTGGATTTCTTTCTGCTCGAAGCGGAGAAGAACGAAACCAACCTACAGAGTCGTCAACGATACCTTAGAGTATCCGTGCTGTGCGCCTGGGCAGCATTTGAGGGATGGATAAACAAGACATGTTACGATTTCGCCATCACCGACAAATCATTAGGGATATGCGAGAGGGCCTTCTTGCTTGAAAAACGGGTGTTGTTGGACAAAGGGGAGTTTGCGGTTGGGAATGCCGACAAATACGAATCAACTGAAGCGAAATTCGAGTTTCTACTTCGAAGATTTGGGAGGCTGAAACTTGACAAATCAACAACTCAATGGCTAAGGTACGAAACTGCAAAGAAACTGAGAGACTCAATCGTCCATCCAAAGAGAGATAGAACAACCGAACTTGAAATCGAAGTTGTAAAGCAAGCTGTCGATTCAATGAAATCTTATATTAACTTGATGTCGAAGAAGATATACGATAGAAAGCCGCTAACGCTCAATGCCTGATGTCGTTCAAAAACTCTGGGGCTTTTGTAATACACTCCGACATGATGGAATCGGTTACGGAGATTACATTGAGCAACTGACCTACCTCCTCTTTCTCAAGCTTGCCGATGAGAGAGGTGCGGAGGTTCCGAAGGACTGTTCCTGGCAGAAGCTCAAGAGCCTCTCCGGTACAGATCTCACCGATCATTACATCGAAGTGCTCAGGAAGCTCGGCAAAGAGAAGGGCCTTCTCGGAGATATCTTTGCGGGTTCGCTCTCAAAATTCCGGGAGCCGGTGAACCTCAAAAGACTCATATCCCTCATTGATGAGACTGAGTGGTCTGAGCTTGACGTAGATCTCAAGGCCGATGCGTACGAAGGTCTGCTACAGAAGTACGCCGCAGAACAGAAAGGGGCCGGACAGTACTTCACTCCTCGTGAAGCCATCCGCTCGATTGTCCGATGTATGAAACCCGATATCCGGGAGAATTCGGATTTCACCATTCACGATCCTGCTGCCGGTACGGCCGGATTCCTCATTGGTGCATACGAATGGACGATGAAGCAAACAAACCACGGCGCTACATTGAGCCGGGCAGACCGCACTCGACTCGCAAATAAAACGTTTTCAGGAATGGATATCGTGCAAGAGACCCGGCGTCTCGCCCTGATGAACCTCTATTTGCACGATGTAGAGGCGCAGATCTACTACGGCGATTCGCTCGGAGAAGGCCCGCACACGAACAAGCGATATGGTTGCGTCCTCACCAATCCCCCGTTCGGTACCAAGGGTGGAGGCGAATCACCAAACCGTGATGACTTCACAGTGAAGACATCCAACAAACAACTCAACTTTATCCAGCATGTCATTTACATTCTAAAACCTGGCGGACGGGCGGCGATGGTGCTGCCTGACAACGTGCTGTTCGAGGACCATGCAGGCCGGGAAGTTCGACAGATTTGGATGAAGGACTGCGACGTACATACGATCTTGAGGCTACCAATCGGGACGTTCACTCCCTACTCACCCGGCGTAAAAGCCAACGTTGTCTTCTTCCGAAAAGGCATGGTGACGGAAGAGACCTGGATTTATGACCTCCGTACAAACACCGAGAAGATTGCTAAACGCAAGCCACTCACAGCCTCCTACTTTGAGGACTTTGAGAAGAGTTACGGTATTGACCCCAACGGTCGCCCAAAAGCGAAGCGCAAAGAAACCGACAGGTTCAAGCGATTCACACGCAAGCAACTCACCGACCGTGATGACAACCTTGATATTTTCTGGCTGAAGGATGAGAATAGTAGTAACTCAGAGAATCTCGCTGACCCGGAGGATTTGGTGACGGCAGCCATCAACAATTTGCAGGCGGCCATGGATGAGCTAAACGATGTGATGCTTATTTTGCAGGATGGAAATGGCAAAAAGTAAACCACCGTCGAGATATTCTGGCGCTTCTGACGAGGACTTTCAGCCTGGCTCACGGAAAACGGTCTTGAAGAATAAGCTCGGCATCACCTCACTGAGCAAGATGGACGATGAAGAGATTATTGCATATCAAAAGGCTGCGGAGAAATTCGCTAACACCTTTGCAAGTGATCACCGGTTCACCGCAGAGGATGTGAAGGCAATTCACACAGAGATCTTTGGCAAGCTATATGATTGGGCAGGTGAATATCGCAACAAGGATCTTTCCAAAGATGGCTTCATGTTCATGAGAGCGATCTTCATAGCTGAACAGATGGAGGCGTTCTCCCATGATATTTTGGAAAAGCACACTCCTGCCGAGGCAGGGGCACGAGATCAACTCACACTTCTGTTGGCACAAATACATGTTGAGCTTATTCTCATACATCCATTTCGGGAAGGAAATGGTCGTGCGATACGTTTACTCATACATTTGATAGCACAACAGGCCGGATATCAAGGATTGGACTTTGGGTTTATCAAGGAGACCGGGAAAGAATATGACCGCTATATTGCAGCAGTGCAGGCAGGTCTCAGTAGCAACTACGAGCCGATGAGAGAAATCATCAACAGAGCGCTCTTTTGATTAGCGCTTGTTCCTGGATGGAGTGTTCAGTCGTTTGTTCAACGACGGTGAAGGCTTGATGCCTTCGATTCGGGAAGATGCGATTGCAAATCGTGAGGCAACCTCTGTGAGACGCTTGGGGTCGCTGAGGGTTCTGCTCTTGGATGCTATGCTCACTGTTCGTTTCATTCTGTAATAAGATACACACAGACTATGAAAGATTCAACTCAAATAATGGCCAATTTAGTTGATTTGCCCGACGGCTGGGCATCGACAACGCTGGATGATTTCGTTTTGGTTAATCCGCCAAAGCCCGATGTCAGCACTCATCCCGATGATACCGTTGTAACCTTTGTTCCGATGTCGGCGGTCAGCGAGCTAAACGGGTCTATCGTTTCACCTCAAGAGAGGAAACTCATTGAGGTCAAACGTGGCTACACGGCGTTCCGTGAAAAGGATGTTCTGTTTGCGAAGATCACTCCTTGCATGGAGAATGGCAAAGCTGCAATTGCTGGGAAACTGAGCAATGGCCTCGGCTACGGATCAACGGAGTTTCATGTGCTGAGACCATTATGCGGAGTCCCACCTGACTTCATCCATCACTTTGTAAGACAACCGATCTTTCGGGATGAAGCTCGAAGATCAATGACAGGGACAGCCGGCCAACTCCGTGTGCCGGAAGGATTCGTCAAGCGAACACCAATTGCCGTTCCCCCTCTCCCGGAGCAACACCGAATCGTCGAGAAACTTGAGAAGCTGCTTGATCGGATTCGTTGCGCCGACGCATCTATCGAGCGGGTCCCAGTATTGCTCAAGCAATTCCGTCAGGCTGTGCTTGCAGCGGCGTGCTCGGGAAAGCTAGTCGAGCAGGATTCAGATGATGAACCTGCATCAGCATTGTTGGAGAGAATTCGAGTTGAGCGAAGAAAACAGTGGGAAGTCAATCTGATAGCCAAAGGCAAAGACCCACAAAATCATAGTTACATAGAACCTGCTGAACCGAATACTGTGAACCTGTCAGAATTACCAAATGGTTGGACTTGGACGAATTTCGGAATGTTAGCCAAGGTTTCAAGCGGGTATGCATTCAAGGCAAAAGAGTTCTCTGATATAGGGGTTCCTGTTGTCAGGATTTCGAATCTAATAGATGAAAGGGTTGAGATCAATGGCTGTGTAAGGATTGATCCTAAGTACCTCCAATTAGCCTCGCAGTTCGTATTGAAAGAAGGAGATGTACTCATAGCGATGTCAGGGGCAACAACTGGTAAGACGGCGATCTTTGACTTAGAGGAGAAAGTACTGTTGAACCAAAGAGTTGGCAAATTCTTTGTCACCTCTGACACGAACGTTTCAAGGAGATTCCTGTGGTATTTGATCGAAAGGATAAAGAGTCAAATCATCGAGATGGCTTGGGGATGTGCTCAGCCGAACATCAGTGGTTCCGAGATTGAGACAATTGTGATACCTCTCCCGCCATTACCCGAGCAGCGCCGTATCATTAAGAGAGTCAATGATCTGTTTAACATCGCTGACACTATTGAAGTTGAGGTTGTAAAAGCAAAGGTCAACTCAGCAAACATCGTTCAATCGATCCTAGCAAAAGCGTTTCGAGGGGAGTTGGTGGAGCAGGATCCGAGGGATGAACCGGCGAGCAAGCTGTTGGACATGATATTGGCTCGGAAAGACCGCAAAGTAGGTGAGAAGTTTGCAACAACCAAGCGGCGGCCTGCTAAGGTAGGTGGTCCGTGAAGAACTGGCCCAATACCAAGTCAGGAGCATCCCTGAAAGATGAACTATCATCTATTCTGATCCGTGCTGCCCAACGGTGGCCCAGCATCGAGTGGAGTTCCTTTGAGATGGCGAGGTCAATCGTGAAATTCAATGACCAAGAACACCCCTGGGACGAGACAGCATGTCCAGAAGGTATCGATGTCCAGATTCTTGCCCTATCTTTTTCAGATCTGATTCAATTGGAAGAGTTCGACAAGCTTGAAGTCGGTACAAAGAAGCTATTGAGTTCATACCGATCCAAGTTCCCTCCCTGGGAAGAAAAAAAGACACAAGAATGGTTTAGGGAGGTAAGAAGGAGAACATTCGGTTCGGCATCCAGTACAGGAGGTTACCTCGATTTTCGGGGAATGGGATCGCAAAGCCCGATTGCTGAAGCATCATATGCTCACTTCAGATTGTACCACTTCGCACCGTCACTAATTTCACTTTGTCTCACTATTCATCCTTCGGATGAATTTCAGAAGATGTTTCGCTCGCTTATTGAGACCAATGCAAGACCACGACCTTCTATTGGTCGCTTTAGTCTGCGAAGAGGTATCCAAGAATGGAGTTATGGTTCGGCAGTCTCAGTCCGGATGGAGGAAATTGATAAACTATTCATGGACATAAATAAGCATGTCGTAAAATTTCTGAGGCAGAACCTAGGCGTTGGCCTCAGCCGTTTCGGCCCTTTACCGTTTGTTCCAGTTTTTCGAACTAATGAGAGCCTTAGCATCTTCCCAATCAAATGGAACGAAGAAGACAAGCAGAACCCGAAACTTCGGTCCAGCTTCTGGCATAGCCTCAGCCTTAACCCATTTGACCAATACAGAACATACTCCGGCGGTTCCTTTCACATAAACATGGTGGAACGAGCTAAGAACAACCACTCACAGTACAACGTCCTCATAAGTGAGCCAGATTATCGAGAAACCAGAAAACTAGGCGATACCGATGACGTTAACCATGAGATGTTTTCTTTCTTCCGATTCTTCCTAGAGAACCTCTCTTCACTTATTGCTTTGGGACATCTCATGAAGAGATTCGAAATTGAGATCATCAAACTGAGAGATATTCTCGCACCAGCCTTGAGTGGGCAGAGGTTGGGGAGAATTGGACCAAAGAGTCTTCGAACTGGCTTCAAGAGATTGGCGACAGCCAACGGTCTGAACTATTCGCAGACCAGGGTCATATCTGAGATCGGTGAAAACTTTGTGAGGCGACTGCTCAGAATGGATCTTGCAGGCGTCATCCGAAGGGGTTCGGAAAATGATAAAAAGGATGAGTTCGTTGATGGGTTGGTTTGGCGAATCGAAAGTGCAAGTACCTTTAACAAGGCTCAACTGGATATTCTCAAGAAATCGTTTGAAGAAATGATCGCCTACAGGGCGAGTCGCGTGAATGTGAGAATCCAAATTTGGATGACCGTGTTGACCATTCTCATGTTGGTGCTCACATTCGTATTGCTCATCCCCGAAACGAAACGCAACATCATTGTCGAAGAACTATTCAGATTTCTTCAATAGGGCAGGGTTGAGGACCAAACGGCTTTGAAAATAGTCTTAGTTCCCATACCTTGAGAGGAGAAAGTCATGGCATATACCGCATTCATAAGCTACAACACCTCACCGGACGAACAGGTCTTGGTGTATCGTCTTCAAACACTTGCATCCACAAGCGATATCACAGTGTTGTTGCCACAACGGAATGGCCAAGCACTCTCCAACGAAACAAAGCTCCGCATCGACAAAGCTGACAGTGTCATTGTGTTCCTGACTTCAAAGCTCAGTCCACAGGTACGGGAGGAGCTTGCATACGCTCAAGGGAGAAATAAGCTCGTCATTCCCATTTTCGAAAAGGGGGTGCGCCTGCCAGTGACTGTCCAAGGATATGATTGGATTGAGTATGATCCCCACAGAGATACCCCAGGAACAATAGAGCAAAAGGTGCTTGAATTGCTTCGAGGGAAACGAAAAAGCAAAAGTGATCGTGATGCATTGCTGCTCACTGTCTTAGGGATAGGACTTCTGGCACTTATAGCTTCGGCCTCGGAGAAGTAACGAGGCAATGTCTCTCCCGCTTGCAGTTGCCGACACGTCCGTTCTCATCAGTCTCCATCACCTTGAGTTGTTGACTCCGTTGAGCCTGTTGTACGCACAGATTCTTGTTCCTTCTCCTGTTCGGTTAGAATTCCTTCGCCGTAATGACCAACAGTCAAGAGAATTTGCTCTTATCACTCTGACCCAGAAGGGCCTCTTCAGTCCGTGTGACGACTATGACTCAATTGAAGTTGACCTGTACAAGAGCTATAAAATGGAGGGTGCTGAAGCGGAGGCATTGTCTCAAACGAAAATGCGGAAAGCGGACGTTCTACTCATCGACGAGAAAATCGGGCGGAAGATCGCCGTGAAGGAGAGAAGACCGGTGAAAGGCACCGCATCCATTCTGGCAGAGTTTCATCGGCTTGATGTGGCAAACTTTCACAGATCCATCGCTCGACTTCGAAGCGAGACGACATTCAGGATACATCAGGACATTGTCGATCACCTTGCAAAAGACCTCTGACTCTTGGCGGCTTCCAGTGCCTCTGATGAACCGTTGCAAGGGGAAGTAGGAGGATCAAGACTGAGCGATCGAGAATGACAAACAAATCACATAGTAGGAGCAAAACAATGGACTGCCATTACCCTCTCTTAAAGTTCAAAGAGCCACTCGAGACCCCGGCCACCACATCCTCCGAATGGCCTAAATACAGCTTTCACCTAGGCTACTGGATCAACGAGAACGGAAATCCATTTGTGTGGGATCTCATGGGCACTTCTGAAGGTAAGCTCTTCGCAGAAACTGTTAAAACCGCAACCCGCGAAGGTATTGACCGATCAGAATCTGTCCAGTCTCAAACAACAATTACGAGGTCACGTGAAAGCCTTGATCAATCGGAATCCATTTTTGGTCAGACAATTGCCACCAAAACTCGTGAAAGCAGTGATCAATCAGAGTCCGCATTCTCCTTCGGTGGGAGGACATTGCTTACCGAAACGAGAGAAGGAGTTGATCGGGCCGAGAACTCTACATGGTAACAGCCTTTCCACAAGTCCTGCTTGTTTCGAATCGAGATGACTTCACGACTGATCACATCGCAACCCTATGCAAGAGAAGGAAGGTCAATTATCTCAGGATTAACTCAGAAGACATTACAGAATTCAGTTTCTCGTACGAGCCTCATGAGCGTCTCTTTATCAGGGATGAGCGTACATGCTTTGACCTTCGAGACGTAAAGTCTGTATTCTTCCGACGGGCTCCCTCACAATTTCCGAGCTTGAGGAGTGAGGATGCCTTATTCATATTCAGGGAACGGCGAGAGTTCCTTGAAGGGCTTCTTCTAAGTACCAAAGCCCGATGGATCAATCCAATGGCAAAGACTATTCTTGGCGAGCGCAAGACCTATCAATTAGGCCTGGCAAAGACAATTGGATTAAGGATACCACGGACCTTGATTACGAATGATGCCATCCTGGCAAAAGACTTCATTGAAACACTTCCCAAATCAATAACGAAGCCAATTTCACACGGCTTTTTGCAATCCTCTAGCGGATTTCACTCAATATATACGAACGAGATAGTCGCTGCTGAGTTTGATGCCACCTCTCAAGTCATGATGGCCCCTATGCTCTTGCAGGAGAGGGTCCCGAATAAAGCTGATATTAGAGTGACTGTAGTTGGCGAAGAGGTGTTTGCTGTGGAGATAGTCAAACAAGATGACTCCACCGTAGATTGGCGACGAATGGATACTCGGAAATCATACAAAAAACATGTACTTCCAAACGAGCTGTCAGAGCAATTATTGTTGCTCAACAGGACTATGGGGTTAGTCTATTCAGCGATTGACTTAATACTGTCACCATCAGACGAGTATTTCTTCCTCGAGGTGAATCCAGTCGGTGAGTGGCTTTGGCTCGAAATGGAATTGGGGATACCCATATCTGAGAGAATCATGAACCAACTTCTCCTTTAGCGAGGCAAACCATGGCATGGACAGATGATTATCTAATTCCACCTATCGAAAGCGAGTGGCCATCCCTTAAACTTTTGAAGAAGCTGATCAAAGATTTTGCCGTTCTTGTGCCTCACTCTTTGATGCCACACAAGAAGCCCAAGAATCCAAGCAAGGACCTCCCCAAGCTCACTCCAGACGAGAACACAAAGAAGCTTTGCGAGAAGATATATGAAAGTTCTCTGTCGAGAATCGATAGTGTTGAAAAAAAAGCTTTGGGATTGCTTTCCTTCGTCACGGCACTCTCTGCATTGCTCTTCTTTACATATGCACAACTCAGTGGCTTACAAGGTACGGGTTGGCTTTGGGTATCAATGGGTTGTTTGCTCCTCACGCTGATAATCTCCTTCCGATGTCTCAGTGTGAAAGGTATTGAACATATTTTTGTGAACAACATTTACGATTTCGATAGCACACCTGCATCGAGTTCAACAGAGTTATATGTCGACTACCTTTCCGCAGCGATATTTAACGAAGCTCGGGCCGACAATACGGCTGACATGCTCAGGGCAGCAAGGATGACACTAGCTCTTTCTATATTTCTCTTCGTCATTACACTTTTCTCTGTTGTCACCTTTGGAGACAAAGTCGACACACTTAGCAGCACCAAGCTCCAGCAAGACCAGGTTGAGGTGCTTCGAGGGATACAAGCAGCCATGCAAGCACTTGACATCAAACCTGCGTCACTCATCGCTGTGAACGCTAGAGTGGATTCTCTTGCGGCGAGTATCGACAAATTTATGTACATAGTCAATTCACATGAAGTCAAGCCGGAGGTGAAAACAGACAGCGCGGCGAAGCGCATACCATCCGAGATTAAAACACCGATGCAGAGACAAAATTGAGCTTCTCAACTATGTCATTGTAGTAGAACCGAAGCCGTGTAACGAAAACATGGAGCATACCAAACACGAATGACTAAATCAGCGAAAGACGAGGAATTGGTGAGGACGTTTCTGATCAACAAGAGGCTTCACGTCGAGCCATTCAATCTAGACGTCACCGAGAATCGTTCGCCCGACTTCAAAGTAAGTTCGTCGGAAACAGGTTCCTTTTTCTTCTGTGAAGTGAAATCTATTGGTACGGTGATTGATGAGGGTGGCCTCTCGTTCAACCGTGTGTTTAACATCTTTACAGCTAAAATCCATGATACCATCGGTCAATTTACGGCCGTGAATTCAGCTCATATCGTCCCTAATGTGCTGGCCTTCGTAACAAGCACTTTTCAAGTAAACTCGAACACTTTCCGAGAATTCTTGCAAGGCTGTATCTTAACAACTGAAGGACAGGAACTGATCGCCGACCTGAGAAAGATCAGCGACAACACTAAGAACGAGTTGAAAACACTGGACCTTTGTCTTTTTTTTCAAGGCGACAAAGTCGACTTCTTTTTCACTGGCCGTGACAAATATCTTCGCGACATTCTCATTGGCCTGTTTGGCGTTGAGCGAGGGTCACTTGAAGGAATTTATATAACGTAGCACCTTTGAATCAGGGATAAAGGACATGGCAAAGTCATCTGGTCGCTTTCCTGGTATCCAACAATTACTCACAGGGAAACCAAAGCCTGCCTCCACAGGCTGCCACAGCGATTCTTAACTCTTGAGTTCATCGGTGTATGGAAAAAGGGTTATCCCGACGCTCACGTGGCGTTCTCTTCAGTGGTTGAGGTTGGCGCATTGCCATGGGTAGACGGCTGTCGGCGTTTTAAAAGGGCAGAATCGCCTCCTGAAGTCGAGGAAGCGAATGAACGGTGCGCAAGTTTGGGAAAAGATCTAAGATATTGCTGTTGGGGGGGCCAAATGCTATTGACAAATCATAGAACCTCATTTAACTTACAGAGGGTCCAACAAAAACAAAGGTAAGGCAAAGCGACAAAACTATAAACATATAGCGTAGCTTCGGCTGCTGTCCTCGCTCGAAACTGGAAAATCGAAACCAAGAGGCAACGACGATGCTGCGCCCCTACATGGGGCGTGGCTTTTGTGCGTTTTCTTGGTTGGCCTTCCAGTGCCAGAGCGAGGGGCGTGCTTGAGTTCACGCCCTTTTCATTTTAGGGAGATGCCATGAGAGAGCAAGACACTGGAAGGTCGGTACGGGATACAATCTTGGAGTTGATGGGTACAATTCCAAATGATGAAGGAGATTTCAAGCGTTTGATGCGCTTGCACCAAGGTTGGTGGCGAACAGCCGTGCTATGCGAGAATCCGGGGAAGAACCCAGGTGATCACGAGAAGCAAGTTTGCAATACCATTGAGGGTGGGGAGGAATCGAGAAAGAACTTCTTGTCTGAGGCTACTTGGCAAGCAGTCACAGAAACACTGAGAGAACGGGAAGAAGAGTTGGGCCGGTACGGCAAGACAGCGGGGCTATTCAATGAAGATCGGCTCTACAACAACCTGTTGTCGAGCCAGCCCCTAGCCTTCAACTTCTTTGGAGAATTAAAACTCGACCTGGACCTTGCGACGCAGGTGATACGGCTTTGGGAGCCGGAGATTGACAGCGTCGATGAAGTCCGATTCGAGTATGCCCCTCTACCCAAAGAGAATTATACCGATGATCATTCGGCCTTTGATGTCGCCTTCTTCTGCCGGAGGCAGGGACGGCGAGGACTCATCGGCCTTGAGGTAAAGTATACAGATGATTTCTCAAGGGAAGGGAAGCAACGAGAGAGATATCGGGCGGTGTTCGACCGCAGTCGGTCGAACTTTGCCCAGGAATATGAGGATTACTTTAGTGGTCAGTATGTTCAACTTTTCAGGAGTGAGCTTCTTGCTCAGTCCTTGATACAGAGAAACGAGATCGACTTTGCCATTACAGGGCTTTTCTGTCATCCTGCCGACTTGAACGCTCTCCGTGTCGGAGAAGCGTTCAAGGGCATGCTGACAGACAAAACCCGCTTTAGAGTTGCTACTTATAGGGATTTCATAGAAAGAGTACAGAAGCTGAATTCAAGTTGGTCAAGGAGAGAATGGACTATGAAGCTCTGGGCAAGGTACTGCGGACTGGATTTCAGTGCCGGAGTTTTGAAGTGAAAGGCGCCTCAACGGTCGCTCTCTGGGAAGGCCATAATACGCCGGGAAACCGATGAACTAGTAACTAGTAACTATTCCTTTGCCTCTCTCTTTTTATCCTTTATATGGGATAATTAGAAACTAAGATAATTAGCTAATCTAGCTGAGCGGAAGGCCTGATTTGTTCGTCCACATTTCTAAACACGTATTTTTTGTTCGGCATTTTTCCATTTGTGTTCAGCCGGAGTCCCCCTCCTGAACAGAACTCTTCTGCGTGATCGTGAAAATATCCGCACGAGAAAGCTTGTATTCACAAAATGGCCTAGTCTTCATCGTCTGCGTCCGGCATCGTTCCTGCATCAATGCTGAGCTTGATTCCACTTTGAACAGCCATACTGTCGGAGATTACAGGATATGCTAAGACCCTACTGGCTAGGACTCCGCCTTCAGTATGCACCAGGTCAAGCGTACGGAGCATGGCACTGGTTGTGAAATCTGCAAATAGGTGGGGAGTACTTATGGCCCTGGGTGGGGAAACATTATGGCCCTACCCTGGGGAGTCCTTTTGGCCTTGGGTGGGGGAATAGTTCTGGCCCCGACAGCCCGAATTTGGGTTGGAAAGGCCAATACAGCTCTGGGCAAGGCACTGCGGACAGGGTTTTGAGCAAGTCCGTGAGAGAATGGGGCGTTCTCATGAGCTAATCGATTCTCCGGTGAGGACACCTAGACATGAAGTTACACTATCTTTTTGAAGTGCCTCAACGCTCAACGAAAGGTTTTCATTTTTTATGGTCTCAAGTACAGTTAAGGCTATGCGAGGGTTATTGCCCACCATTCTCTTCAACAAAGTGATGGCGTTCTCATCCTCGATACGGATAGACTCCGTCTTGCAGACTCTTCGAATGAGCCTAGAAAATTCCACGGGAGTGATATCCTTCATTGTGATGATTTTGCATCGTTGTCTGACTGGGTTAGGAATACGCTCGATATTCGTAACAGTGAACAACATGGGGGAGAGAGGGTACTCGTCCAAGAGACTCGGGATTGACAATAGGAAACTCATATCAGCTCGGTCAAGGTCATTAATGAGGAGCGTTTTGACATATAGTGTAGACGGTGCATAAATGAAAAACTTCATGAATAGATACTTGCTTATCTCCGGGGTAATGCGTTCGCCAAACAGCGAGCAGTAATCACTCCAAACGGTTTCTCCATCAAACACCCGGCAACAATTGCAATCAAGGCAAGCGTCCAAACCGGTCGGCCGTTCACAGAACATTCTCCTGAGAAGTATTTCCGCCAGCGTCGTTTTGCCATATCCGTTCGGCCCAAAGAAGATCAGGCCACCTATTGTTTTCTGGTTTGCAAATGCTGCGAACTGAGGTTGCAGATAGTCGACACCAACCATTTCTGAAAGCTTTCGGGGTACATACTTCCGGTGAAATGGAGCATTGGCATTCATATGTAACTCATGGTTGTTGAACCAGCTGTTCTGGATTGAAATAAGTTAATCGTCGGAGCTTCTTAACGTCGATTGCAACATGCGTCTCTTGCTGTTGCAGCGTGCCAACGGTATTCCATGTGCTTGAATTTGACTTCACTCGGATGCGCTTTCGGTCTGAGATCAATTGATACTTGTTCAATAGTCTGCTAACCGTCTTGGCGTCAATGAAGTCGATAGTATCAATTACTGAAAGAGCCCGGGCCAATTTCGACAGGGAAATGAAGGTCGAAGAAAGATATTGTAGCTCATCCTCAACAAAGGCTAGGGCGGCTGCCAGAAACTCCTGTTCGAAAGTAATATTCAATGCCGACTTCGATTTGCATTGAATCTCTTTGAGGCTATCAGTGAATTGAGTGACTTCATCCGTAGTGAGAACACCCTGATTTTGTAAGCATTGCGCAAGGGCAATCAAGGGGAAACTTGGTTCGTGAGGACTCATTTCCTTGGTCAATGAACTTATAGAATCCTGAACAGCGTGCGAGCACTCAACCGAAAATACCATCAATTGTCTTCGTATGGTCGAATAGAGATCGAAATCAGGTCTATAATCTGGTGAAGGCCTACTGCACGCTGTAAAAGTGTGAGGTACAAGAATTCTAGGCAGAGAGTAGGATGAGATCATGAGTTTTGGAGAGTAAACCTTATATGTAGCTTCCATATCTTTGGCCATGAGTTGCGTCTTGCTATTCTCAAGAGTAATAATCGGGCCCCACTTGGTCCAGCTATTCTTGTCCACAGAATGAAGGATTACTGTCGGGGTGAATGTATCTATGAGGGTTGCTGTCGATTCACTGCCGAAATCCGCTGGTAAATACGTGGCATTGAAGCAAAGCTCTCTTAAGACTCGCTTGGTTTGACTTACTAGGCCTACGGCTGGCGAGTACAACCAGAGATTGGGAAGGGAATCAAACAGTTGATGAACATAGGTTGCGATTATGAACGTCGTCAACAGATCAACTTCAAAATCTCGGCCTTTCCCAATCAAACTAAAGACTACATTTTTCAATTTATCATAGTCCTGGCGGGTTAGAGATTTGGAGGAAGTATTTTGGGAGGATGTTGGTCCAACCTTGGTAGCACAAAGGAAATCTCCGCTTTTTGTGTGAAGGTCACCGGGCTCCTTAACATATCCCGTTGCTTTCGAGTAGCTGTACAGTTGTGTTCCATCGGCAAGCTCGAGCTTAAGTCCTTGGCTATCTTTTGTCTGTTTGAGAGTTAGAAACGACTCGGAAGAAAACACATCTGCAAACATTCTCTTTCTCCTATGAAAAATGCTGATTGTTGGCTAAATTGTCTGCACTTTTTCTGCACACTACCTGCACAGCCTCCGCATGCATTGAGGACTGCTTCTCCGTTAGTCTAAGATGCGTTGAATGTCATTCAACTTCTTCTTACATTTTGTTGACGACAGTTCATACCACTCCATACCAAGCAGTAAAAAACCTTACCGATTATTTACAGGTGTTTGCAGAAATGGCTGGTTGAGGATATTCCCAGGGGGTAGGAACTGGTCAATACAAAGTAAATTCAACGCCGACGTAGCTCAGTTGGTTAGAGCACCAGATTGTGGATCTGGGGGTCGCAGGTTCGAGTCCCGCCGTCGGTACTGCGTTTTCGCTGACTTCTCCATTGACAAAACTCATGTCACGCCTTCACTTCAAGAGTAGTCCCTTCATTGAGCGGAAGTACGGCCCTGCTTCAATTGAAAAGATGTATACTCCACTCGCAAACCCGGCACCGTCCCAGGAAACTTCATAGTCACCCGGCCCTTTCACTTCATCTACCAAGGTGGCCACTTCCCTTCCCAGAATATCAAACACGCGAATGCGAACTCGTAACTGATAGCCGATCTCGTATCGAATGACTGTCGCGGGATTGAAGGGATTGGGATACGTCGGGTGTAAAAAGAAACGAGTCGGCGCGAGCGTCAGGTGGTTATCCGGATTAAGAACGTGGCCGTCAAGCAAGGAGTGGAAGTCATCACGAACATGCATGGCAAAGTATCTCAACTGTCGTACGCTCTCAATGTTGGAGGAACCGGGGGCGACCATGGTTGCAATGACTATTTCCTGGGTATCACCGAGGGCCATCGTAAATGGTCCTGCCGATCCCATGATTCGTCTGTCTCCTACAACTGAGATAATCCCATCCAATCGTCCGGTACCTGCAACCGGGTCTCCATCGAGCCAGAATCGTGTTGTGTCATTCGGCAACGATGGATGGACAAAAGGGACCGCCGAATAGAAATGCAGACCGCGCATCAAAAAATAATAGGAGGGATATCTCCAAGGAGGCTCCTCCCCGCCAGGGGCCAGGAAGATCATTGAGTACATATCGACGTTTCTTTTCCCTCGCACATATTGCAGGTCCACTATCGCGGAATCTGAGTGATCCCCCGAAACGGTTGGCGTTTGAACAAATTGGTATCCGACAGCCGGAGGAGGAATTTGAAACATCGCATAGTCCTTGTCCGAACTTTCCCCGTTGTACACATAGTTAAGTGCAAGGCTCGTATCGCAGCCGGCAAAATCATCTCCGGCATCCCCGAGGTCCGTGTCGGACCATTGGGCAATGAACATCGAATCGATATGCGCGTTGGCTGGCGTCAACGCAGTGCCCTTGTAAATCAGTTTCACGCGCTTGAGGATCGTGCTTGACCAAGGCGGGATATCCGTCCGATAACCCCACATTGTCACTTGCATTTCCAGACCGATTGGTGGAGAATCATACAGTGCCCCCACCAGTGCCTCGTTCAGATCGTTTGCCACATACCAGATCACCTGATCGGCATTGGCAAGGCCCGGTGATTCGCCAGTATCGCGTACACTATTATTGTTTGAATCGTAGAATGGCGCACCTTGTTGCCAGGGCCACTCGTTCCAATCCTTTTCATATTGCGTGCGAACCGCCCTGACCATCGCCGGGGTCACTTGCCCCAAGCTCACGCGGTTCAACTCGGCAGCATCAAGCCGCAAATCGGCGGTACGAAAGTCAGCCCGGATCCGGTATATCCGCACTGTTGAATCAGACGTATCCGGCTGAATGCCCGGCGCGATGATTCTGCCGGGGAGCGTCCCGACTTGGTATGTCTGGCCTCCGACGCGCGGGTTCAGGGTGCCTCCATCAAACACCTTACCTCCCCAGAGAATACCGTCCTGGAAAACCGTCCCCACCTTTCCACGTGGGAACATCAGCCCTACATTACCGTTTGCTGGATCGCGAGCATTCCATCCATCGTTACGCGCCCAACAGGAAACCTGATTGATATTGAGGATGGTTGAAGTGAGTGGCCAGGCGGTGAGTGATTCCGCTCCGTAAGGACCGTTCTTTTTGTCAGATGCAGAGGCCGGGGTCACCAGCAGAGCAATGACAATCGGCATGGAGAGTTTATGAATTGCCGGTATGAGAGGAGTTTTCATATGCCATTGCCCTTTCTCGATATGAGACAAAGAACTCATTGGCAATCAACGCGGTCCGGAACAAGACAACTTGCCCCACCCTTCCCTCTCCTCTATGAGAGGGACCGGGCCTGCCCGCCAGAGGGCGTTTGCCTGCTCCGCCGAAATAGCCTTGGCTACGTAGGCTGGACGGCCCGCAGGCGGGGGTGAGGTCACAAGCTATGTCTATTTCTTCTTCCGTCCGCTCATGTAATTGTATGGCCGGTCGGAATGGGACTGAGCTACGGCGGGCACCCAGGCTGTTACTCGTTCTCTTTCACCGTTTGTAAAGCCCACGCGCACGTAACGCTGTCGCAGATGGGTCAGGATAATTCTATTGTTGCTAGAATCACTTATCGGAAAACGCCATCTGACCATACCCCCATTGATTTTCAGTTTTTCCTCATCTTGCTTGGTCTTGCCTGGACCAAAACGATTTTCAAGTCTACTTCTCATCGCGACAAAACGTTCGCCAAGGTCTGGATACATTTCCGCCGTAAAAAAAGTCGATGCCCTATAGAATCCGTCGGATGCCACACCGACGGACCATTCAGACACGTTCTGACCAAGAAAAGTACCACCGTGAAAGAACATTGTGCGTGCTGTCGAATCTCTGCGGCTGTACTTTATCGAATCAAGAATGACACCTTCCCTCCGGAGCATCTTCGCCATTACAGAATCCCCCGGCTCTCCCCAATGAATATCGAGAAAACCCTCAAGGCTGTGACCAACCCCTGGTGCGATGTCATCATCTGATCCGCTGGAACACGCTAAGACAAGAATCAACGAAGCAACAAGAAGAGAAGATGTTAACGATGTAGATGGCAATTAACGCTCCTTCCACCGCCTTCACTACCGTTCTGGCGGGCAGGCTCACCCTCCCCTCATTTGGGGAGGGTTGAGGTGCGATCATTTCTTCTTCCGCCCCCCCATGTAATTCGGCAACTCATTGAAGAAGTGTACGGACGTCTTGATACCGCCGTAGAAATTATCGAGGTTCAAGAACTCATCAGGTGCGTGGGCATTCTCGTCGGGCAGACCGAAACCGAGCAGCACGGTATCGAGTCCGAGGAGTTGCTTGAATTGTACCACGATGGGAATTGAGCCACCCTCGCGCTGATACAACGGTTTCTTGCCGAAGCCTTTTTCCAACGCAGCCACAGCAGCCATCACGCCCGGACTGTCGATCGGCGTGATTGCCGGTTCGCCACCATGCAGATACTTTACATTTACAGTCACACTCTTCGGTGAGATTTTCTTTATGTGTTTCTCAAACAACTTCGCTGCTTTCGCCGCGCTTTGATTCGGGACAAGACGCATGGAAATCTTGGCCGATGCCTTTGATGGCAGAACCGTCTTCGCTCCCTCTCCGGTAAATCCACCCCAGATGCCGTTGCACTCCAGCGTCGGTCGTGCCCACACGCGTTCAAGTGTGGTGAATCCCTTCTCGCCGTATAACTCTTTCACACCGAGTTCCTTCGCGTACTTCTTGTCGCTCCACGGCAACTTCTTGAATGAGTCCCGCTCCTTCTTCGTCAACGCACGCACATCGTTATAGAAACCGGGGATCGTCACCTTGCCGTTCTTATCGTGAAGCTGCGCGATAATTTCCGAAAGCGCCTGAATGGGATTATGAACCGTGCCGCCAAAGGATCCGGAGTGCAGGTCTTTGTTCGGACCCATGAGGTCGATCTGCATGTACGAGAGGCCACGGAGTCCATAACAGATGGAGGGAATACCACGGGCAAACATCGATGAGTCCGAAATCAGCACGAGATCAGCCTTCAGCATTTCCTTGTGCTCTTTCACAAAAGGCTCAAGGTGTTCGCTCCCTATTTCTTCCTCGCCTTCAATCAGGAGTTTAATGTTGACAGGAAGAGCGCCCGTGTTCTTGAGATATGCCTCGATGCTTTTGAGATGAATAAACACCTGCCCCTTGTCGTCTGCGGAGCCGCGGGCGAAGAGGTTGCCGTCACGGATTGTCGCCTCGAATGGGGGCGAAGTCCAGAGTTCCAGAGGCTCCGGCGGCTGTACGTCATAATGCCCATAGAGCAATACTGTGGGCTTGCCCGGCGCGTTCAGCCAGTCGGCGTACACAACGGGATGACCGCCCGTCGCGAAAATCTGCACGTTCTGCAAACCGACGATACCCATGTGCGATGCGACCCATTGCGCGCAACGCTTAATGTCACCGGTGTTTTCCGTCTTGGTGCTGACGCTCGGAATCGCCAGCAGGTCTTTCAACTCCGCCAGGTAGCGATCCTTGTTTTGATCGATGTACGAGAGGATATTATCCATGAAACCAAACTCCGCTGAGTGAGAGAGAGAAATATAAGTGTGTGAATATACAAAACACGTTGTCGATGGTCAACCAGTGGCGGCTCATATCGTAAGGGAGGACGAAAAATTCATTCCGAGGAGGGGAGAGTTCGTACAATCAACCAAACCGAGTAACTGCCCAATCGCCTTGCGGCTCAACCGCAAATTGGATAGCTTCACTCACCGATTATCGAAACGAATTCATGGAGGTTCCTTGTGATTGCCACAATCAACGCAGCGCCAATCAACTATGTCGATGCCGGTTCGCCTAATGCAATGCCTGTCGTCTTTCTGCATGGCTTTCCATTCAGTCACGAGATGTGGAAGCCACAGCTCGATGTCGTCAGCAAGTCCTACAGAGCCGTTGCATACGACATACGTGGACATGGCGACAGCTACGTGGGCGACGGACAGTTTACCATCGAGGGCCATGTCGACGATCTCATTGCCTTGCTGGATCATCTGAAAATTCAGAGGTGTGTTATTGTGGGATTGTCGATGGGCGGATATGTCACCTTGCGGGCACTTGAGCGAAATCCCGAGCGTTTTACAGCAGCAGTGTTGTGCGATACACGAAGCGAAGCCGATGGAAACGAAGCAAAACTCAAACGCGCTGCGAGTATCGTTGCCGTTAAGAAGTCCGGTTCAGCAGCGTTTGCGGACGGCTTTGTGAAGGCGGTGTTTGCACCGGAGACATTCACGCAAAATCCCGCGGCCACAGAAGCAATTCACCGGACCATCAAACTCACGCAACCACTCAGCATTGCAGGTACACTTCTCGCACTCGCTGCAAGAACCGATACCACCGCTTCCCTCCCCTCCATAAAAATCCCGGTGCTTATATTGGTCGGTGAAAAAGATGTTGTTACGCCACCTGCCGCCTCACAGTCGATGCATGAGAAGATTCCGGGATCAGAGTTGCACCTCATTCCCAACGCGGGGCACATGAGCAACATTGAGAATCCGGCCGAATTCAATCTGCATCTGCTGGCATTTCTCAAGCGGGTGGGAGTGACTGAATAGCCACGACCTTTAGGTCGTGGAAAAAATATCAAACAATTTCTATGGCTTTAGCCGCCAAATATTTGACTTGGGGTTAAAACCCATCATACTTTCCTTATCTTTAAATCCACGGGCTGAAGCCCGTGGCTATTCATAGAGTTCAATCCTATTGACTTGCAACAATACATTCAGACTCACTTGAAACAGAGATCGCAAAGCCCACAGAGAGAATTACTATTACTTTTCCCCCTCAGCGATCTCGGCGTTCTCCGCGGTTGAGCTTTCAACTGGCTTCTAGAACAACGTATAAATAAACGGCGCGAGTGCCGAGCCTTGCGTAAATACCAGCAGTAGCCCGAGAAGCAGCAGCATCAGCACAATAGGACCGAGCCACCACTTCTTCCGGACCCTCATGAACGCCCAGAGTTCGCCGAGTATGGAGAGTTTGGAGTGTTTAGCCATAAGAGCAGTTTGTTGAGTTTGTAGAGTTCATGGAGTCAGGAGTCAATAACTAAAAAAGATTCTCATACCGCTTCGGATCCAATTCCGTCGGTTCACGCTTGATCCAGTATGTCCGGACATTCTTATTGAGCTTCTCGCTCAGGAAATCCTTTCCAAACAGTCTCATCAACAGACCCGTTGGAGTTATGATAAGATAAAAGAACACGCCTAACAAGATGCGCGTGTTGATCCAACCCAGCACGAACGCAAACTTCATCCATCCAATATAGATCGGTCGAAGAATGGGGTGAATGAACAGTCCGGTCACCAGAAAAAAACCGCTTGCTCCCACCAGCCATTGCCACGCGGTGTGG
>JBJXHC010000027.1:0-67841 GCA_046160825.1 Bacteroidota bacterium
TTCGCACTGGTCCGGCTGACGGAAGGCTTGGAATAACTCGATGAACAAGGTTCTCGTATGCCTTCTTCTTGTCGTCCTCGCTTTCCCTGCTGCTGCGCAGCCCCTTGGCGAGAGAGTTGGGCCACAATTCCCGTTTCTCTCAACGAATGCGCGCTCTGGTGCTCTGGGCGATGCATCGGGTTCATTGCTTGGCAGCTTCGCTGGAGTAGAGGTAAACCCGGCGACGCTCGCGTTCTTGTCAGCTTCTTCCATTGACTATTCTTTCAATAGGATTTCCGAGAGCGTATCGTTGCAACACCTTGGGGGCGCATTTATGGGCGGCGCTGGCCTCGGGTTTAGCGCGGGTGTGGATATGCTGCACTTTGGCGACTTCAATTTTTACAGTGATGGAAAACTTCGTGATCTTGGATTTGAGATTGCGGGACGGATCGGATTCGGGATGATGGTGGGTGAGGACCTTTCCGCGGGATTGGCCCTGCAACTGTATAACGCGACGACAGATACAAATGCCGTGTGGGGTGTTGCCGGCGATCTGGGATTCAGCTACGCTCCCGCCCAGTACTATCGGTTTGGTTTGGCATTGCGTGGCGTGGGGTCAGATTATGAGATTGGCAACCACGTACTCGCACCCGATAAGGAAGATCCGAAAATACCGAGACGTGTTGTTCTCGGCGTCGTCTTTGAGTATCCGATTGGACTCCGGGGCGGGAAGTTCCTCGCAGCATTTGAGAATGAAAAGATTTTGGGCGAGCGAGGGATACTCTATAAGCTTGGCGTCGAATACAGTCCGGCAACGGCTATCGCGTTCAGGGTCGGCTCTAAAGTACGTGGGGATGAAATTGAACCAAGTGCAGGGTTGGGTCTTGGCGTTGCAGGCATTTCATTAGACTATGCATACCGGTACTCGCGCAGAGATGAACGCCCTTCCCATCTGATCACACTCGGGGTTTCATGGCGTTAGGCTGTTGTTACTCCACTCCCCATTTGAAGTTATTCAATTTGTTGTGAAGTGTTTTTCTGCTCACCCCGAGAATCCGTGAAGCTTTCGCTTTGTTGTTTCCCACCGAAGCGAGTGTCTCAAGAATGAGCTTCTTCTCCGCCTCTTCCACAGAACTCCCGATCGGAATGCTGATGTGCATGATCTCATGTTGTGTCTTGAGAATCTTGCCGGGCAAATCGTGCGTGGCGATGACGTCGCCCGGGCAAATGACCACGGCGCGTTCAATGGCGTTCCGTAGTTCACGGACATTTCCCGGCCATGAATATGATTTAAACATTTCCATGTAGTCTTCTGAGAATCCGCGGATGGGTTTTCCATACTTGAATGTAAAGACATTCAGGAAGTGCTGTGCAAGCAACAGGATGTCGTCGCGCCTGTCACGTAATGGCGGCAGTTCAATCTCCACTACACTCAATCGGTAGTACAGATCGGACCGCAATGCGCCGTCTTCAAGAGCGCTCGCCACGGGACGGTTTGTTGCAGCAACCACGCGTACATCCACCTTGATTTCATACCTGCCACCAAGCCGACGATAGGACTGGGCCTCAATGACACGCAAAAGTTTTGCCTGCGTCTCGGTCGTCATCTCTCCGATTTCGTCAAGGAAGATCGTTCCCCCATTTGCCAGCTCGAAACAGCCGGGTTTTTGATTGATAGCCCCCGTGAACGCGCCTTTCTCGTGACCGAAGAGTTCATTCTCAAGAATGTCTTTGGGAAGTGCCGCACAGTTGATGGCAACAAATGGTCGCCCGGCGCGTTTACTGCCGGCATGGAGCGCGCGCGCCACCAATTCCTTTCCTGTTCCGCTCTCACCGCAAATAAACACATTGGCATCAGACGGGGCCACAGAGTTGATGGTCTGTTGCACCAACTGCATCGGCCTGCTCGTGCCGACCAGCGTATCAAGACTCGAGAGTTTGCGATTGCGCTCTTCGTCGATCTTTCTTGACCGTTCTTCTTCCCATTGTTGCAAAGCTCCGTGAATTGATTTCAACAACCTTCCCGCATCAAGGGGTTGCACGAGCACATCGTATGCTCCGGATTTCATCATGCGTACTGCACTTGAAACGTCTTCCCGATCCGACACTACGATGACTTCCACCGCATGCTCATTTTCGCGGATGTGTTTAAGGAAATTCGATCCAGCTGATTGCGACTCGGATGCTGTAACCACCACAACCCCACATTCCCCCGTGCCCATTAAGTCAAATATGCCCTGGGTGGTTGTTACGATGGACGTGGGCAATTCCCCTCCGTTCCAACGAACCAAAGTTTCTTGGCAGAGTTGGCTGGCTGGTTCTGAAAATAGGACTTTCGGCTTGGTCTCGATGGTTGACAAACCACCCTCCTGTATGTGATTGCTGAAACTGAGTCTCTATGTTTTGGGGAATTGCCAATCCGCGAAGTGGTGGCAGACTGACTGAGTGTGTAGGGGGGAGGGTAATAGTTCCACACGCTGCTGGATAAGTATAAGGCAATAGGCAATAGAACCCTATGATAATAGTCACAAAATTACCCACATGGGAAATCACATCGGGGCGTGTTGTGGCTCCCCCCCTTTTTTTGTACAATTTGGTTGGATTTCGGGTCACAGTTTGGCCCATGATGTCTATATCCAACTGTTTTCGAACAAACCCCACATCAAATGCCCGTTCTGCTACAACATGGCTCCCCCGGATTACCAAGGCAATTTCATCTCACGTCGTCACTCGTTATTGTTCCAACCCGACGTCGCATACGCCATCTTTCAAGAGAGCTGATCAAGCAACATTCAAGTGAAGCTGCATCATCCCTCTTGCTCTTCACCCTTGAAACATTTGCCACCCGACTCTTTGCTGACCTCCAACCCGGGAAAGGCATCATTAATGGTGCGATGAAGTCGCTCCTTATTCACAGGGCGATTCTTTCAAGGCGACGTCAACTGAAGTACTTCACGCCGCGGGAAGGTCCAACGCCGTTGCAACGGGGGACATTCGAAAAGATCATCAACGTGCTTGATGCGCTGAAGGAATCGGGGGTGTACCCTGAAACATTGGAGGAAGAAATTTCACTTGCGGAACTTGATGAGCGCCAGAAGCTGAAAGACATTATTGAAATCTATAAGGCCTACGAAGCGGAATTGGACGTGGTGAACGGTGTTGACCTCGGCGGTGTGTATCGCTCTTTGTCACTAGGATGCACACAAGAACAATTCGCTGCCGCCTTCAGCCGTTTGTTCCCGGAGGTACGATCGGTCTCTCTTGCGGGTTTCGATGAATTCACCGAGCCGGAGATCGGGTGTATTAGAAAACTGGGCTTGCTCAATGGTCTCACGGTCTCACTGGTGTTCGATTATCGTCCCGGCAACGTCCCGTTGTTCGGACATCTGGAGGAAAACTATCGCCGTTTCCTTGATCTGGGATTCCATGAACCGTCTGGTGCCACGCACCACGAGACTTTTTCCTTCGTCAGTCACCAGGATCAATCTGCTGAAGTGAAAGAGACGGTGATTGGAGTTGCACGACGGCTGTTCAACAAGGCTGACGAATCGGGGAGAACGAATCTGTCTGCAAAGGCCACCATCGTGGCAGCGAAAGATCGTGCGGATGAAGTCCGGTTCGTGTGCCGAACGATCAAGCAGAGCATCCTTGCTCAACCCGGACGAGATCTCAGTCGGATCTGCGTTGCGATGAGACATCCGGAGAAGTACACGCTGCTCTTCCGCAAAGCGTTCGCCGAGTATGGCATTCCTGCAAACATCACGGATCGTTTCGGACTGTCATCGTCGCCTGTTGTTGTCGCGCTTCTGGGACTCTTGCAGATCTCCGTGCGTGGCTATAAGAGAGACGATGTTCTTCGCGTTGCAGGGTCGCCATATTTTTCCTTCCGATCAGGCACACGAACGGTTGATGCTGCAAATCTCGCGGCCGTTTCCGGCAAGATACTGATCACCGGTGGTTACACGACATGGTTGAACAAGATCGAAGCCCGTGAACGACTCCTCCGCGACGAGGCCACAACCGCAACGGAACCATTTCTGAAGGTGCTCATAGAGAAGGAACTCCGTTTTCTGGAAAAGGCACGCGGGGATATAGAAACGCTTGGTGCCTTACTTCAACCATTCAACGATCAATGTACGCCGGCGGAGTTTCAACGCCGCGTTCAAAGCCTGATTGCCGATACCGCCGTAACGCTGAACATTGTCCGTCATTCTCCCGAGGCTGCCGCCGAGAAGGAGTCACGCGCGTTTGCCCGCCTGATGAAAGTATTGGACGAAATGGTGTCATTGATGGTGTATCAGGACGGCAAGAACACGAAGCATACGCTGCGGCACTACATTGAGTACCTCAAAGTTGCAGTGGCCAATGAACGATACAATGTACGGGAGCGGTTCGGGTACGGCGTTCTGGTGACGTCGATCGAAGAAACCCGCGGCCTGCCGATGGAGACAATGTTTCTCGTCGGTTTGGTGGATGGTGAGTTTCCCTCTGTGTACCAGCCCGAGATATTCTACAGCCTTGCACGCCAGAAAAAGCGCGCACAACGGCATACGTGGGAACAGCGCTACCTGTTCTATCAAGCCATAACCAACTGGTCTGAGCATCTCTATCTGACATATCCCGAACAGGACGGTGAACTGGAAACTGTCCGCTCAACATTTATTGACGCCTTCACGGATATTGCCGATGTGGAAGTATGGAAGGAACAACCCGTTCCTCCAATTCTCTCGGAACAAGAATACCTGCGCGCATTCGGCCAGGCGATGGGAGAGGGAAGATCACTTTCGGTTGAGGTCATTGGAGAAGAGAAGACGGTTGCGTTAACCACATCGATTCGTGTGGAAAAGGCTCGCATCGAAAGCGGCGCCCATTCTCCGTATGGCGGGTATATCTTCGATGCAATATCTGAAGAGGGCAAGGCCCGTCTCCGGCAATTGAAGGAGAGAGTCTATTCCGTCAGTCAGCTTGAGACATATGGAAAGTGCCCGCATCAGTTTTTTGCGGACCGTGTATTGAAACTCCAGCGTCCTGAGAAATTCGAAGAAGAGCTTTCGCCTCGCGAACGCGGCTCAGTGTTGCATGCAATCCTGTTTGAATTCTACTCTTCCCGTGTTGCGAAAAAACTCACGCACCTGCAAGGATGTGATGACGCAACGTACAGCCAGGCATTGCATGACTTGCTGACGCTCGCGCGAAACAAACTCTCGGCCATGGAAATCCCTGATCCATTCTGGGATTTGGAGAAGGAGCTTATCCTCGGAAGGAGTAAAGAGGACGATTGTCTGCTAAAGGAGTTTCTTGACTACGAGCGTGGAAGGAAGGTGACGGTTTCTCCCGCATACTTTGAAGTCGCGTTTGGTCCAAAAGTGCGACAGGGTTCCGGAGCAGACCCGTTTCTTTCCACGGATGAATCGGTGATGGCCGGGGAAGTCCGGCTGCGCGGGAAAGTCGATCGTATTGAAACCAATGACAATGTCTTTGCGGTTGTTGACTACAAAACCGGACGGAAGGTTCCTGATCTCGATCAGATCAACCGGGGGATCAGTCTTCAGTTGCCGCTATACCTGCACGCGGTTGAAGAACTTCTGGAACGCAAACTGTCAAAGCATCTTGTGCCGGCGGCAGGACTCTACTATCAGTTGCGGGATGACGTCGTTGGGACCAAGGTTGGCATCGCAAGTGGCGAACATCGTAACGAAGCGTTTGAAGCCGGTCCTCGTGTTACGAAGAACATCATGCCGACTGATGCCGATCTCCGTACACTGATCAATGACGGAATCGCACGTGCCAACTCATACATCAAGAATGTTACCGAAGGGATTTTTCCATTGACCACGCCCGACAAGATGAACGAAGTGTGCGGTTTCTGCGACTTCAAGACGATCTGCCGCGTGCAATCAGTACATCATGTCGTACCCGTGAAGGAGAATCAGACTTGACACACGCCGACCAGCACAAACTGATCATCGAGTTGATGGACTTCGCTCACAAGATGAAAGGCCGTGACCAGGAGGAGTTCGAAATGTTTGTCAAGCGCGACAAGGATGACGAAGATCTGGATGAAATGTCCAAGAAGAAACTTCAACAAATGGCAGAGATGTATGTCGTGAAGAAACGGCGTCCGCCCTCACTGAATGATTGAGCCAACCTTCGAACCGTTGGATACGGAGTTTCTGCTCATGGCATACAGTAGCGGATTCTTTCCAATGGCCGAATCGCGAACCGGCCCGATTGCCTGGTATTCGCCAGACCCGCGTGCGATTGTTCCTCTTGAATCGTTCACTGTATCGCGCAGTCTTCGTCAAACGATTAAGAGAGAAGTGTTTGAAATCAGGCTCGATACCGTTTTTGGCGATGTGATCCGTGCCTGCGCTGAACGAACGGACACATGGATTTCCGATGAGATTGTTGCGGAATACACGCAACTCCATCATAAAGGTCATGCCCATAGTGTGGAGAGTTGGCGAAACGGTAAACTCGTCGGAGGATTGTACGGCGTTGCAATCAATGGTGCGTTCTTCGGAGAATCCATGTTTACGCGGGAAACAGACGCATCGAAGGTTGCGCTTGTGCATCTGGTTCAACGACTGCGTGAGCGCAACTTCCTTCTTCTTGATACACAACTCATCAATCCCCACATGGGGAGTCTTGGCGCGTGCGAGGTCCCCCGTGTCGAGTATCTTGCATTACTTCAGCGTGCTCTTGCTTGCCGTACCTCATTTACTGATCCTGTCCACACGTGAATACCCGCTATCCCTCCCGCATTGTCTGTCTCACGGAAGAGACTACAGAAACGCTCTACCTCCTGGGCTGCGGTAATGCCGTGGTCGGAATATCAGGCTTTACCATGAGGCCGCCAGAAGCGCGCAGCAAGCCGAAGGTTTCCACGTTCACGGAAGCCAATTTTGAGAAAATCATTTCGCTTCGTCCGGACATTGTGTTGACGTTCTCGGACGTGCAGGCGGACATCACACGGGAACTCATGTTGCGCGGGATTCAGGTTGTCGGGTTCAACCAGCGATGTGTTGGTGAAATCCTCCAGAACATCCTCATCATCGGCTCATTGGTCGGTAAGAATAACAAGGCGGAGGATCTGGTTGCCACATTTGAACAGAACCTGGAAACGGTGAAGAAGGCGGCCGACACACATTCCCGGAGACCCCGAGTGTATTTCGAGGAGTGGTATGATCCACTCATCACGTGCATCCGCTGGGTGAGTGAATTGGTGGAGATTGCCGGCGGTACCGATGTCTTTGCCGACCGCAGCACCAGCCAGAGTGCCAAGGGGCGGATTGTTTCTTCGGAGGATGTGATTGTGAGAAACCCTGAGATCATCATTGGCTCCTGGTGTGGCAAGCAATTCAAGCCCGATCAGCTCTATCGGCGGCAGGGGTGGGACCAAATCACGGCGATTGCCGGAAGAAGGTTATTCGAAGTCAAATCCACCATAATCCTCCAACCCGGTCCGGCTGCGCTCACCGATGGACTTAAAGAACTTTCTCGGATCATTCGCTCCGAGGTGTTGACAGAATAGAATTTAGTGGCTATATTCCCGCTGGTGGGAATCACGTAGATGAAAGGAATTCTTTACTCACACTTTAAGGAGACATCATTGTGGCTCTCTCTCGTGGCCAGCAAAAGTTCGATCGCCTCACCATCACACTCGTTCCCACTGCGGATGAACATAGTTTCAAGAACGTTCCGTCAACATTCAACACTGTCAACCGGACATACGCGTGGCGTCAGCTCGCCGAGATAAATTACATGCTTGTGCCGCGCAAGATCTCCAGTAACGAAATCAAAGTGGACATCTTCCTCAATGCGATCAAAGGGAAGAAGCATCATGGCATAAGCATCCAAAAGAAAGTACAGGCGTTCGTCCAGGAGAAGATCCAATCCGATTGGCGCGGCCTGAAATTGGAGAGCATCGCGAAAGCTGCTGCGGCAATTCCGCCGGTCGAATCGTTCAACCGCGGAACCATCGAAGAGATGCTTGGTGTAGGGCTCGATTGATGGTGTGAGTGAATTTGCGTGAAGAATGCGAAATGCACCGGCTGCACGTCTGGTGCATTTTTATTTCCAGCATCTTGTTTTCTACCTGTTTTTTCCTAACCATGCTTCAGTCCAGTTCATTCTAAAGCCCCCAATCATGACCTCATCCGTATTGACCCATAGCGGCGCTCCAAACCTGGTTCCGTCCAAACGCGGTAAGGTGCGCGATTTGTACGAGCTCGACACCTCGCTCATGCTGGTTGCCACCGACCGGCTTTCCGCATTCGATGTTGTCCTGCCTGACGGGATTCCGGGTAAGGGGAAGGTGCTCACACAAATTTCGGCGTTCTGGTTTCGTAAACTTGCAGACATCATTCCCAACCATATCATCACTACGGAAGCTGTGGAATTTCCTGAACCGTTTCGGTCAATGCCGGAGCAGTTCGCCGGTCGTAGCATGCTCGTGAGAAAAACCCGGCCCCTGCCGGTTGAGTGTGTGGCGCGCGGATATATCTCGGGGTCAGGGTGGAATGAGTACAAGGCAACACAATCGATCTGTGGCATTAAACTTCCCGCAGGGTTGGTCGAATCGGACCGGCTGAATGAACCGATTTTCACTCCATCGTCCAAAGCAGAGATCGGCGTACACGATGAGAATATTACTTTTGATGATGTCGTGAAACTCGTAGGGAAGGATATTGCCGGACAACTCCGCGATGTGACAATGCAGATCTACCGCGAAGCCGCGGCGTACGCGGAGACACGAGGCATCATCATTGCAGATACAAAATTTGAATTCGGTCTTGATGAAAATGACCGTCTTGTCTGGATTGATGAAGCGCTGACGCCGGACTCGTCGCGTTTCTGGCCCAAGGATCAATACGCTCCCGGCGGTTCGCAACCAAGCTACGACAAGCAATTCGTTCGAGATTATCTTCTCTCGATCAAATGGGACAAGCGACCTCCCGGTCCACATCTCCCGGAAGAGATTATCCGCACGACGGGCAATAAATATGCGGACGCGCTCAGGCAACTCACCGGGAGCGGATTGGAATGACGCGGAAGGATGCCATACCGGCGTTTTCCCTCCAAGCCGACAATGTCCGCTTTTTCCTTGATCTGAAAGACCGTTCCCACCTGATCGACCTTCCCTGGCAATATCCGCTCGAATCATGGCACGAGCATAAGGTGAAGCATGTGAATGTGAAGAGCGGCCTCTCCCGCCACATCGTACGTTTCGTTGAAATAGATCATCGTCGGTACGCAATAAAGGAAACCACGCGAGAAGCTGCACAGCGCGAATTCCGGAACTATATCCGTTTGATGAAAATGGATGTGCCGACCCTCATCCCGGTTGGCATTGTGACACGCGATGAGGGTTACGCGGCCGTGGAAACCGCGATCGGTCCGCAGATGGAGCCGCGAGAAACCGGTTACCTCGTGACCGAACTTATGGAGAAGGTCATACCGGATTCGTTCCTGTTCAAGCGGGCATTTTCCAAGGAGAACCGCAACCGTATATGGGACACGGTGATTCGATTGTTCATCAGCATGCACAGCCAGGGCGTTTACTGGGGCGATGCATCGCTCGCGAACATGCTGATTCATTTCAGTACGGAGGTTGTGCCGGAGTTGGGACGACGTACGAAATTGCAGGCTGTGCTGGCAGATGCGGAAACCGTGGAGATCCATCCGGGCATTTCAGACAAGCTGCGACTTGCAGACGTGGAGTTCTTTCTTGAATCCATGCTATGGACGGAAGCTGATCTGACGGCAAGCGGCATTGTCCGCGATCCGCTGATCACACAGAAAGACCAGAATTATGTTCTGCAAAGCTACACCGAACAGTACGCCGTTGAATTGGAGATGCAATCGTTCGAGCTTGTGACACACATCGACGCGGATAAACTTCTCGGCAACTTTGACGAAAAGGGGTATGGCAAACTGCTTCTCCAGCACATCCACGAACACAAGTGGTATATCAGCGAGAACCGCAAGGCGGAGGTACCGTTGGTGGAATCGGCAGAGGATTGGTACAAGGAGGTATTCAAACCCGTCTGCAAGATATTCCATGACTATGGTCTCCTGAAATTTTTTCCCGACAAGACAGCATCAAGCCTCTACGTCGAGGTGATGGAACACAAGTATTTCATGAGTCAGCAGGAGAAAAAGGACGTCGGACTTGAAACGGCACTCGAGGATTACTGCAAGCGCTTCGCAAAGCAAGAGCCGTTCCGGGTAACAGTGGACAATATTGTTGACGCGCTGACCTCGTTGTTCAAACGGCACGCTCCAATTGGGACGAATCTCCATCTCGCCACGCTATGAATTGATGCCTTTGCTTCTTTCAACCCTACCTGTTATACTACTGCGTCTTTGACGCAACCCTTCCATGTGAACTTCCTATCCAAGTGGAGAAAACGACTCATGCGTACCCTCATCCTGATTCTCTTTACAACATCGGCTCTTTTTGGCCAATCGAAACCGGACACTCAACCAGTGTTGATTACAGAGAAGACGAAGGAGATGGTCAAGCATACCGGTTTCCATAATTTTTATTGGGATGCGAGAGCGGGAAAAATGTATTTGGAGATCAGCCGGTGGAATGCTGAATTTCTTTACATGAACTCTCTTCCCGCTGGTGTTGGCTCCAATGACATTGGTCTGGACCGCGGTCAGATTGGCAATGGACGGATTGTGAAGTTTCAGAGAACCGGCCCGAAAGTGCTTCTCGTTCAACCAAATTATTCCTACCGCGCCATCAGTAACAATCCCGATGAACAGCGTTCGGTTGAGGAAGCGTTTGCGCAGTCGGTACTGTGGGGTTTCGAGGTAATAGCGGAACAGGATTCTCTCGTGCTCGTTGATGCGACGGGTTTTTATCTGCGCGATGTACACGATGTTGTTGGCGCGTTGAAACGGACGCAACAGGGACCATACCGACTTGACGCTTCGCGCTCGGCTTTCTATCTCCCGAGAACAAGAAACTTTCCCCGCAATACAGAAGTGGAAGTGACTCTCACATTCACGGGGGACGAACCGGGCGGGTGGGTGCAGCAGGTTGTTCCGACTCCCGAAGCGATCACTGTTCGCCAGCGCCACTCATTTGTCCAACTTCCCGATCCCGGCTATCGCCAGCGGGCAATGGATCCACGGTCCGGCTACTTCGGCATCGGCTACCAGGACTACGCTACTCCGATCTCCGAACCCATCGTGAAGCAGTTCATCGCACGACACCGACTTGAGAAGAAAGATCCAAGTGCTTCGATTAGTGAAGCAGTCAAGCCCATCGTATACTACGTAGACCGTGGAGCGCCGGAGCCAATCCGGTCTGCGTTGCTCGATGGAGCGCGCTGGTGGAACCAGGCATTCGAAGCGGCAGGCTACAGCGATGCGTTTCGCGTAGAACTGTTGCCCGACAGCGCTGACCCGATGGATGCGCGATACAATGTCATCCAATGGGTCCACCGGGCGACACGCGGATGGTCATACGGCAACGCGATCGTCGATCCGCGCACAGGCGAAATTCTCAAAGGTCACGTCACGCTCGGATCGCTCCGCGTCCGTCAGGATTTCTTGATTGCGGAAGGACTCGTCGCAGAGTACGAAGATGGTAGAGTCACCGACCCGCGTATGGAACAGATGGCGCTGGCGCGCATCCGGCAACTCTCTGCACATGAAGTCGGGCACACACTCGGTCTTCAGCACAACTACATTGCCAGTGCGGCCAACCGCGCCTCAGTAATGGATTACCCGCATCCGTTAGCAACGCTCAACGCCGACTCAACAATTGATATCTCTCGTGCGTATGCGGACGGTATCGGCGAGTGGGACAAGGTGACGATTGCGTATGGGTATCAGGATTTTCCACATGGCGTGGATGAGCTGAAGGCGCTGAATGATATCATCATGAATGCTGCTGAGCGCGGGCTTATTTTTCTTACCGACCAGGATGCACGACCGCAAGGAAGCGCTCATCCCCAGACACATCTCTGGGACAATGGGGCCAACGCGGTGGACGAGTTGAATCGGGTTATGCAGGTGCGAGCTGTTGCGCTACGGAATTTCTCAGAGAAAAAAATCAGGACAGGCGTACCAATGGCCATGCTTGAGGATGTGCTCGTGCCGGTGTATCTATCGCATCGTTATCAAGTGGAAGCGGCGGTGAAGGTACTTGGCGGCTTGCAGTACACCTATGTGCTTCGCGGCGATGGCCAGGTACCGACGACGATGGTTCCACCGGACGAACAACGCCGTGCGCTTCTTGCTCTGATGACAACGCTGAAGCCGGACGTGCTTGCTTTGTCTGAGAGTATCCTTGCATTGATCCCACCGCGACCGGCAGGCTACGACAAAACCAGGGAACACTTCCGTGGTCGTACCGGAATGACGTTTGATCCTCTCTCGGCTGCTGAAGCATCGGCACAACTCACGGTCAGTCTCATACTCAATCCAGCGCGGGCTGCACGACTGGTGGAGTATCACTCACGCGACAAGAAATATCCGGGATTGGATGAGGTGATTGACGAGTTGCTCCGTGGGACGTGGTATGCTGCACATGGGACCGGATATCACGCAGAGATCAGACGTGTTGTTGACAACGTTGTACTCAACAATCTTATGTCTCTCGCAACAAACGAACGTGCATCGTCGCAGACCCGCGGCATCGCCCTTCTTAAAATCAGTGAGTTGAAGGAACGTCTTGAGAGAGACAAGAAGATGGCGAAGGACGTGGATCAGCGCGCACACTTTGCAAGAGCGCTTTCATTGTTCAAGACGTTCGAAGATGACCCGGGCGAGATGAGTTTTTCCAGTCCTGTCGATCTTCCTGCCGGGCCCCCCATCGGTGGTTTTGATTGTGGATTGGAATGAACCGGAAAATCGGCTAACGCAAGTACAGAATATTTACCGCAACTCTTTTCAATTTATCCGTACAAGTATCCGTATTACTCCATCAACTTGGTCAACCTCAGAATTGCTGCAAATCATCACATTTCAACCAATTTCACTATCGGAGGATTCATGAACAAAATCATGAGTATTCTCATGCTCCTTGCGTTGGTATCGGGACAGCTTTTTGCTGTACCTCCCGATGCGTCGCGCAAGGTGTTTCCCTATCCCATCCATCAGTCCGTCCTCGACAATGGGCTGAAGGTGATTTCCATTCCGTTCGACAGTCCGGGAATCATTTCATATTACACCGTCGTCCGCACGGGATCGCGCAACGAGGTCGAGCCTGGACTTTCCGGCTTCGCGCATTTCTTTGAACACATGATGTTCCGCGGTACGGAGAAATATTCCAAGGATGGCTACACCAAGGCATTGCAATCCATTGGTGCGGATAACAACGCCTTCACGACGGATGACTACACTGCATATCATACGCTTGCAAGTGCAGAAGCTCTTGAGACGATCATGGATTTGGAGTCAGATCGATTCAAGAATCTGAAGTATACGGTTGAAGATTTTAAGACAGAAGCGGGAGCGATTCTTGGCGAGTACAACAAGAACTACTCAAGTCCGTTCATGACCATCTTCGAGAAACTCCGCGAGGCCGCGTACGATCAGCACACCTACAAGCACACCACGATGGGTTTCCTGAAAGACATCATGGACATGCCGAACCAGTATCAGTACAGTCTCACATTCTTTGATCGCTGGTATCGTCCGGAACACTGTGCCCTGATAGTGGTCGGAGATGTGAATCACGACAAACTTCTGACGTTGGCCAAGAAGTACTACACCGATTGGAAGCGCGGCACGTACAAGCTGGATGTACCTGTTGATCCACCTCAGACCAAGGAGAAGTTTGTTGAACTTCCCTGGAAGTCGGAAACGTTACCGATTCTTGCCATCGGCTATCATGGTCCAACCTTCAGCGACTCAAAGATCGACATGCCTGCGATTGATCTGCTCTCACAGGTACTGTTTTCGCAGACATCCGAATTGTTTACCAAGTTGGTGATTGAACAACAGGCCGTGGAGTTTGTCCAAGGCGGACAGCAGGATTCCCGGGACCCTGGTTTGTTCAACATCTTTACCAGAATCAAAGACCCGAAGAACATTGATATGGTACGGAATGAAATTTATGCCGCAATAGAAAAAGCCAAGACCACGCCGGTTTCAGCCGAGAACCTCGCGGAGATAAAATCATTCATGAAATACGGTTATGCCATGGGCTTGAATAACGCCGATGCAATAGCAAACAGTCTCTCGCATTATTTCCAAGTGATTGGTGATCCGGAAGCCGTCAACCGTGTGTACGCGCTGTATGACAGCGTAACGCCGGCGGATATTATGATGGTCGCCAATAAGTACTTCAGTCCCAATAACCGTACGGTGGTTCTGTTGACGATGGAAGGAGCGAAACAATGAGACGTTTTATCATCATGCTCTGCATGGCATTTATCGCCGGAGCGGCAGTCAATGTGTTGATAGCCAAGACTCCGGTAAAAATCACGGAGATCCAGAGCGAACATTCTCCCCTCATTTCGTTTCGTGTTATTTTGCGCGCAGGTTCCATCAATGATTGGAAGGGGAAGGAAGGCATCAACGCCCTGACAGCATTTATGATCGCGCAAGGTGGCACGAAGGATTTGAAGTATCAGGAAGTGGTCGCTAGGATGTATCCCTGGGCTGCAGGCATCAATGTTGCGCCCGAGAAAGAGATCACCACATTTATCGGGAGTGTTCACAGGGATCATCTCGACAAATTCTACAAAATCTTCAGCGACCTGATTCTGAATCCGCGCTTTGATCCTGATGACTTCACGCGCAACAAGGATCTTGCGATGAGTTTTCTGGAGAAGAATCTGCGCGGAACGGATGACGAAAACCTCGGTAAAGAGGCTTTCACAATCGCTATGTTCAAAGATCATCCCTACGGTACCGCCGGCGCTTCGGTCGAGGGATTGAAATCCACGACACTCGAAGATGTCAACGAATACTACAAGAAAATGTACACCACGGGCAACATCTGGGTTGGCATTGCAGGTGGATACCCGAAGTCACTTGTCGATCAGATCAAGAAGGACTTCAATACGCTGCCTGATGGGAAGTTCACTCCTGTCGCGCTGCCACTGCCGGAAAAGCTTGAAGGAATTGAAATCGATTATATCGAGAAGCCCGCACGTGCCACCGGAATCTCGATGGGACATCCTCTCTCCGTCACCCGTAAGGACAAGGATTTCTATGCACTGATGGTGGCGAATTCCTATTTTGGCGAACACCGGACCTTCAATGGTGTTTTGATGAACCGATTGCGCGGCGACCGCGGATTGAACTACGGTGACTACTCGTATATCGAAAGATTCATCGGTGGCGTTGGCGGTTCGCGGTTCCCTGATGTCAATACACCGTTACGGCAACAGTACTTTAGCATCTGGTTGCGACCGGTACAGCCGGAGAACGCACATTTTGCGGTCCGGGCAGCCCTGTACGAAATGGAAAAATTCGTGAAGGACGGGCTGACGGAGGAGCAGTTTCAACAGACCCGGAAGTTTGTCCAGAACTACTCCAAACTCTGGGCGCAGACACTTGATCGTCGGCTCGGATACAAAATGGATTCCGAGTTCTATGGGACGGATGACTACATTGAGCGCATCGACCGTGAACTCAAGACACTCACTGTGGATGACGTGAACAGAGCCGTGAAGAAACACATTGATCCGAAGAATCTCAAGGTGGCCATTGTTGCAGAGGATGGCAAGGGATTACAAGAAGCGATGCTTTCGAATGCACCCTCCACGATCAAGTACGTGTCGCCCGTATCCGAGCGTATTGCCGAGGAAGACAAGCGCATCTCCATGTTTCCGCTTGGTATCAACAAAGCCAGGGCCCGCGTGATGCCGGTACATATGCTTTTTGAGAATGAAAGTCCCGGACAGACAATTGAGAGGAAAGATGACGAAGTAAGGAAGTAGCCCGGCAGGCGTTGACAACGCCGATTGTTCTGTTATCTTTAAGGGCATCCCGCCACACAACGCGGGGTGCCTTTTCATTTTCATCCCATGCTGACACAATCCCAAACTCAAGCTCTCGACCATTCACGCCATACCTGCGTTACAGCGAATGCAGGTTCCGGCAAAACCATGGTGCTGGTCGAGCGCTATCTCAAGATCCTCCTCGGCGGCACGGCGAGCGTTGGTGAAATCGTTGCCATTACCTTTACCGACAAGGCTGCCAGCGAACTCAAGCGGAAGATCGCCGTCAGCGTCTCCCGACGGCTCAAGGAAACCGCCGACCTTCCCACCCGTCGACTTCTTGAGAACGCACGTGATCAACTTTCCTCAGCGCTCATCTGCACGATACATGCGTTCTGTTCGAGAATTCTGCGCGAGTATCCGGTCGAAGCAGGCGTCGATGCATCCTTCACCGTCCTTGAGGTCATCGATCAGGAAATGCTGCTGCAAGAGTCCCTTCGGGAGACATTCCAGAACATTCTTTCGGATCGTGCAGATCGGACATTGCGCGATGAGGTGTTTGAACTTGTTCGCTTGATTGGCAAGCCTGCAGTCAAGGGAATTGCTTCAGCGTTGTGCCACAGGCGTGAACAAGTGGAGCGGCTCGTGTCCGGCGATGGTCTTTATGCACAATCTGACGAGCAGGTACTTGCATTCTGGCATTCGCTTTTGAGCGAGCGTTTGCAGAAAGAGCTTATAGGCAGTGGTGTGGACGAGGATTTGTTGCGTGTAGCTGAAGGTGCCAAGGGGAAGGATGCGCTGGCTGTTCGGGCGGGAGTCCGGCGTTTTGTCGCGACGCAAGAGTTGGGTATGCGTCAACAGGAGTTTCTCCATCTCATGGAGAGCATGCTGACACAAAAGGGGACGCTACTCAAATCACTCACGGGTGCAGCCGAGATTGATCCCTCCATTGTGAAGCGGCTGAGCGATCGTCGAAAGCTGATCGAGCCCCTCGTTGCAGTCCTGTTTGGCGAGCAGCCTAATGTTCAGCATGTTGTATTGCTTCGTTCAACTCGTACACTGCTAAAGATCTATCAACAAACGATTGAACGATATGAAACCACGAAACTTGAATCCGGTCAGTTGGATTTTGACGACCTGCAACTGCGTACGAAGAACTTATTGACGCGCGAGCCCGTCCGCTCCCGACTGGCGCATCGATATAAGTTTATCATGGTGGATGAATATCAGGACACCAATACACTGCAGTACGAGATATTGTTGCCACTGGTAAGCAATCTCGCAACCGGCAACCTCTTCATTGTCGGTGACCCGAAACAGTCGATCTATGGTTTCCGCAACGCCGACGTGAGTGTCTTCGAGAAAACACGCATGGATATCCAGGAGGCCTCAGGGTTGTGGGGAACGGTGGTACTCGGCGAGAGCTTCAGGCCTTTACGCGATGTCGCGGCACTTGTCAATACGGTGTTTACACCCTTGATGAAAAAGTCCGAGGGGGTTCACGCATCCTATGAAGTTGGTTATGAGCCACTCGTCAAAGCGAGAAGCAACAAAGCCTCGGGGCGGGTTGAGTTGCTTTTGCGTGAAGAGGAGGAAGAAGGCCGGTCTTCTCTGTCGGAAGGAGAAATGATAGCTCGCCGTGTGCTCAGTCTTCATGCTTCAAAGTCGATGGTATGTGATAAGGATGAGAAAGAGCATGAAATTCAATTCCGGGATATTGCCATTCTCTTGAGGAGCCGGAATCTGTTGGAGGAGATCGAGCATGCGCTTGTACGGCACCACATTCCTTATCTCGTGACGGCAGGTGCCGGATATTTTCAAACGCAGACCATGTATGATTTCTATAACTATTTCCGGTTTCTTCTGAATACCGGCGACGACGTTGCCCTTACTGGGGTGCTGCGTTCGCCATTGTACGCAGTGTCCGATGCGGAATTATTCGACGCGGCAGGCGAGAATCGCAAAGGATCTCTGTGGCAACATCTTAGATCAGACCGTTCCCCGGCAAAAGAATTTCCGGCGCTCCGACGCGCACTCACGATGCTCGATGAAGACGTCCTTGTCGGCCTCAGATTGACGGTGACTGAACTTATCCAGAGGATTGTGCAACGCACCGGGTATATCGGTATTACCGCCGGGATTCCGCGCGGTGATCAGGCAATGGCAAACCTGGGCAAACTGCACCGGCTCGCTGAAACGTTTGAGGGTCGTGGGTTCTCAAATCTGTACGACTTCGTGAAACGTCTCAGTCGATTGATCGAAGAAGAGGAACAGGAAGGGCAGGGGGCCATCGATATTCAGCGGGACGCTGTGCAAATCATGACTATCCACGCCGCGAAAGGGCTGGAGTTTCCCGTGGTTATTTTGCCAGGATTGGAGAGTACGTTCCAATATGACCGGGAGCCGTTTATTGACGACCATCTGGGGATTGGTTTCGAGACATCGAATGAGTCGGAAGAAATGCCGGCGATTACTTCATTCCTCAAACTTCGGTCGCGCTCGAAGAGTCTGGCGGAAGAAATGCGGGTGTTCTATGTTGCCTGTACCCGCGCGCGCGACATGCTTATCCTTTCCGGCCTTCTTGATTCCACCGAAACCAAGGCACAATCATACATGCGATGGTTGCGCAACGGACTTGGGATTGATGACATCCCGTCGGGAAAGATCTTCGAATATTCAGTCGTCACGCCTTGTTTGAACGGGGAGTCCGGCCTGGCAAATGAGGCGCACACACTGTCAATCCACATTCTTCGAGCGGATGATCTCGCACGCGCATTGTCTGTCGAGTCTCCGCCTATCGTGCTGAAAGAACTTGGGGATATCCGGATCGAGAGTATCGCAGCGCAACCAACAGGAGAAATATACTCCGCAAGCAAGCTCCGAACGTACCGAGAATGCCCTGCGAAATACTATCTGCGTTATGTGCTTGGGTTGCCGGAGGTTTCTGTGGGAAAAGATCCGGACAGGGAGACGGATGAAGACGATGACGAGCATCTCACGTCTCAAGAGCGTGGGTCGCTTCTGCACCTTGTCATGGAGAAGATTGATTCCATCGATGGTTCCGATTCGGCCATTGAGAGTCTTGTGAGAACTACTGTCGCGGCCATTCCTCTTGTTCAAACCGATTTGGTCTCGATTATCAACGAGATGACTGAAACCGTACGTAGTATCCTGCAATCAGAATTCTGGCGAAGCATTTCCAAGGGTACTGAAGTCAAAACGGAATATGCTATTACGACGTTACTGGGTGAAGATTTCCTTACCGGAAAATTAGACAGATTATTCAAGAATGAATCCGGTGACTGGCATATCCTGGACTACAAAACGGACAGCATCAATGCCGATGAGGTCTCTGCGCTTGGCGACTCGTATTTGAATCAGCTCGGTTTCTATGCCTTTGTTCTGCACAAAACAACAGGCGCTGGAAGTATAAGTGGAACACTTCTATTCACAAACCATCTAAATAAGCCAATTTCGAAGATCTATATGGCTGCGGAATTTGCCACCATAGAAACAGAAATTAGAGATGTTGTCGGCCGAATTAACTCGCATGATTTCAATAAGTTAGAGAAATGCTGCCTCCATTGTCCGTTCTTTCCTCAGGGCTGCCCAGCTTTTTCTCACTCAATCCATTCACTTATAGGAAATGCTTAGAAGTCCCAACCTAAAGTGATTGTTAAGAAACCCCTTGCATTTAGTTGTAGAATTAGCTATTTACCAACCAAGCTTGGAAATTCTCCAATTTAACCAGATTTTTTGCGGAGCGTTCGATGTCACAACAACTGAGCTACGAGAACATTCTCGAAAGCATCAGCGGTGGCTTTTTTGCCATGGACGATGATTACCGGATAACCTATTGGAATAGGGCTGCAGCGGAGGGGACCGGTTTTTCTTCTGATGAAGTCTTGGGGAAGAATGTATTTGATATCTTTCCAAACGCCGCAGGTGCGACACTTGGAGAGAAATACCGTATCGCGATGGAAACAAAATCTTTCCAGAGTTTCGAGACATCTTACAAGGATGAACGATTTGAGGCGTGGTATGACGTTCGGATTTATCCGGCGCAAAATGGGTTATCTGTTTTTCTGCAAGACATAACCGAACGCAAACGTGACCAGCGTAGGAAGGAAATCCTCGTTGCGATTTCCCAGGCGATTAATACTTCAAAACACTTGGATGAACTGTGTCTTCGGGCTGCCGAGAAGATTGCATTGCTGTTTGATATTCCTGCCAAGTTTGTATGTATCTATCTCTTTGATCCGCGCGGCAATGAAGTTCGTCTTGTAGCGCCGGCATTATTTGATGTGGAATTTCCCCAGGATCTTGTTCACCAGCGCGTTGTTCCGGATGCACCGTATTTGGCGGCACGGGCGGCGTACGGCCGCGAGCCAATCATCGTTGATGATATCAGCAAAAGCACAACGGCCTCACATAGTTTGCAGGAAATGAATGACCTCAAATTGAAGACATTCATGGTTCTTCCCTTGCTCGTGCAGGGTGAGGTGCAGGGTGTTCTCGAAGTGGTGACGATCAAGGAAAAGGAGTTCGTTGGCGATGATCTCGACATCCTTTCGGTTGTTGTCAACGAGCTTGCGAGCGGGATGAGTCGCAAGCGTTTGATGGACGAATTACGCACTAAAAACCTTGAACTTGAAGCGCAGACGCAGAAGACGGCGGAGGCCAGCGATACTCTCAAGAAGTTTCTCGCAACGTTCAGCCATGAACTTCGTTCACCTCTTAATTCTATTATCGGTTTTTCTGAACTCCTCACAACACAGTTCGACGGCCTGTCACAGGAGTCGGTCAAGGAGTTCATGAAGAATATCAATACCAGCGGCCGGCACCTCCAGCAGATCATCAACGATATTCTTGATCTCTCAAAGATTGAAGCGGGGCGCATGGAGTTGCACATCGCCAGTTACCCGGTATCCTACTTCGAAGAGAGTGTCAGGCGCGTCCTCTCTGCTGCGATCGCAGAGAAGCAGATTAACTTGCAATTCACTCTCACACCCGAAATCGACGAAGTGGTGGTGGACCAAACCAGGTTTAAACAAATTCTGATTAATCTGGTTTCGAATGCCATGAAATTCAGCAATCGCTCTGCGACTGTTTCTGTCAGCTCCCAACGTGTTGGGAATGACATACAATTCGTTGTCAAGGATAGTGGCATAGGCATCAAGCCGGAGGAGCTGGGCAATCTCTTTAAGCCTTTTCGCCAGGCACCCAGTGGCAAGGAGCTCAACCACCAAGGGATTGGTCTCGGGCTGGCTATCACCAAGAAACTGGTGGAGTTACACGGTGGTTCGATATCGGTGCAAAGTGAATGGGGACATGGGACGAGTGTGTACTTCAACATACCGATGGTGGTTGACTCAACATCCGAACGGCTTATGCATGCAGGCATGTTGCTTGATGCCCTTGAGCGTGAGAACAGGCCGCGTAACACAGGCGAGAAGCCACTCGCCCTTATCGTTGAGGATGTTCCGCAGGCAAGTGAGCTTCTGAGAATGCACATTGAGTCCGCGGGTTATCGGGTGGAACTTGCGCGTGATGGCGCAGAAGCCGTGGACATGGCGAAGCGCCTGCGTCCCAGCGTCATTACTCTCGATCTCATGCTACCGATCAAAGACGGCTGGCAGGTGCTTAAGGAATTGAAACGACATCCTCTATGCAAGCACATCCCCATCATCATCGTATCCATCATTGATGAGAAAAGCATCGGGTTCAGTCTCGGTGCAGTTGATTACTTTGTCAAACCCGTGAACAAGGAAGACCTTCTCTCGGCGTTGAATCGCGTCCATATTCTTCCCAAGCCGGACGAACGTCGCCCGACGGTATTGGTAATTGACGATGACCGCGCGGCCACAGACCTGATTCAGGTCATTCTCGAGAATGAAGGGTACAAGGTACTCAAGTCGTTTCAGGGAAGAGATGGCGTTGAGCTTGCAGCGCGCGAACATCCCGACCTGATTATTCTTGACCTGATTATGCCGGAGGTTTCCGGCTTTAACGTCGCCTATCAGTTGAAACAAATCCCTGCAACGCGTTCTATTCCCATCATCGTCCTTACCTCAATGGAAATGGACATGGATACTCAAATTCAGTTGGGGAACTATGTTTCCGGGCTGATGAGTAAATCCTCGTTCACCAAAAAGGATCTGCTCAGGGAAATCAGTAATATCGAAAGCCCTCGACATTAGACGATCAATAGGCGCACTACATTTACTCCCGCCATCTCTCGTAACAGTCTTGACTTCAATTCTTTCTAACCGTATATTCAATCGGGTAAACCGAGGAAAATATAACCATGGAGACTAGATCCAATCGTACGACCTACAAGAAGCCCTTGAGTGTTGGGCAGGTTGCTGACATTTGTCGCGTAAGCAAGAAGACAGTGCTGAACTGGATTTATGATGGTGGGCTGAAAGCATTCACTACCTATGGTGGTCATTACAGGGTGTGGCCGGGGAACCTCAAGAAATTTCTTGATGCAACCGGGATGGATATTCCCTTTGAGTTTATTGATGAACGGACCACCAGCGTCTTGATCATCGACGACGATGTTGACTATTCCCAAATGTTGAAGAGTGCAGTGAAGGTTGAGTTGCCGAACGTGGAAGTAACTGCAACGGACGATGGTTACGAAGGTCTTGTGATGATTGGTGAAATCAAACCCCAATTGGTGATCCTCGACGTCCGGATGCCAAAGTTGGATGGACTTCAAGTGTTGGAATTGCTCAAGAATCGAAAGACCGAACATGACATGAAGGTCCTCGTCGTCTCGGCATATCTGGATGATAAGACCAAGAAACAACTCAAGACCACGGTAGCAGACTATGCCCTTGACAAACTCACCGATGTGGATATTCTTGTGAAGACAATAGTTGCATTGATCCGCTCAGAGAAACCTGCGTTTCTTGATGAGATGAACAAGTGACCATCACCGGAGGAGCGCGATGAAGGGAATTTCGCAAGAGACGGAAGAACATGTTCAGTAATTGGAGCGCATCAAAACAGGCATCAAGGAACTCTCCACAAGATTAATAGCCCTTTTGGGGGTTCTTAGAATGGTCGCGTATTTCATAGAAACCGGCGAGTACAATTCTAAAAAAAGCACACTACGTTGAAGTGATGAACCAGAGTCCGGACAAGATTAATTCTTACCTCCGGCGGTTGAAATCGCTACGAGAAGACCCGCACGGTTTTGACCGACATTAAGTCCACAGAAATTGCTCGACCCACCATTTTACGCGTTCACCCGCAACCAGGCTCCTATGATAAACGTATAGCCATGTGTAGATGACGATCATGAATCAGCGACACTTTACATATCGAGCTTTCTTCCTTCTCCTGATTTCATTCTTTTATGGGTGTACCGAAGAAACCGGCCTCACCACCCAATCACTTGAGGCGCGTGCGGCTTACAATGAAGGGATGAAGCATTGGGAGAATTTTTATTACACGGAAGCAAAATCATCTTTTGAAAGCACCGTGACTCATGATTCCTCGTTTGCGATGGCGTGGGCGCGACTCGCCATGGTAAATTTCAGTACGCAGAACGACAGGTTTGCCAAGGCAGAGATTGAAAGAGCCATGCGGCTTTCAGTTTCAGCAACAAGGAAAGAACAACTGTTCATCCGCATGTGGGAAAGACGGATAGAATTTGCAATGGATGAGGCTGCGGTAATTGCCGACTCTTTGATTGCGCTGTATCCTAAAGAGCCCGAACCATATGTCTTCCGAGGTGGACTCTTCGAACAGAACAAGAATCTCGACGCTGCCATCAAGTCTTACCAAAAAGCAGTGGAGGTTGACACGGGCTATGCGCCGGCCGTCATGCAACTCGGGTATGCATACTCTACCGCCAATGAACAGGAAAAAGCAATTGCGACAATGGAACGCTACATACGGCTTGTTCCGGGCGCGGCAGATCCCAGGGCGAGCTATGCAGACTTGTTGTTGCGTGTTGGTCGTTATGATGAAGCTCTCGAACAATACCGCCAGTCTCTCGAACTGAAGCCCGACTACTGGTATTCCCTACAGCAGATCGGGACTATTTATTCGATTCAAGGGAAACTGGATGCCGCGGTACTGCAGTTCGAGGCGGGATTCAATGTTCTGCCTCAAAGCGAGCAACTTGCAGCATCACGCAAAGCCGTGAGTGCAGGCCTGGAGATGCAGCGGATGCGTTACCAGGAAGCAGTGACGCTCTATGACGAAGCGCTTGCCCTCGACTCAGCGAACTTCACCGCCCGATTCGGACTCGTGAACGCCCTCGGCAAACTGCACAAGTTTAATCAGGCAAGGGGAGTAGTTGAAGAGATCCGGGAGGAGCTGACGCGCAAGAATCTCGATGAGACCGGATCGATGCAAGGATTTCATACGATGAAGGCGAGGCTCTTTCTTGAAGAGGGGCTACTCGAGGAGGCAAAGGCGGAATGTGAGAAAGCATTGCAGTTTTCTTCACCACTGAGCAGGCCCTCCGTAATTCGATGGCTTGCCGAGATCCACGTCCATGAAAAGCAATACGAAGCCGCTCTCGATGCCTGTGAGATTGCCCTCAGCGTCAATCCCAACAGTCCGCTTGCGTTATTGACGCTGACCCGCGTGTATGCAGCATTAGGCGATGAGCGCATGACGCGCGAGATCAGCAATAGATTGCTTGCGCTCTGGAAGCATGCGGACAACGACTTTGTTGAACTGATCTCGTTGAAGAAAATCCTTGGGTCCCGCGGCGCAGGACAGGACCGTTTGTGACTCCATCCCGATTTCCGTACCTTTTGACACTTCCGACATCCTCTGAATCTGAAACTTCATCCGTGAATTGAACTATGGGCTTTACGTGCGGTATTGTTGGCCTTCCCAACGTGGGCAAGTCAACGCTCTTTAATGCCATTACAGCAGCCGGTGCTGAAGCTGCAAATTATCCATTCTGTACCATCGACCCCAATGTCGGGGTTGTTGCAGTTGCAGACCAGCGGATCGATGCTCTGGTGAAAATGTACCAGCCCCCAAAAATCATCCCCTCGACCATTGAATTCATGGACATTGCCGGACTTGTAAAGGGGGCAAGTAAAGGGGAGGGTCTTGGCAACCAATTTCTCTCGCACATCCGCGAGGTGGACGCGATTACGCACGTTGTCCGATGTTTCGATGATGCCAATGTTGTCCATGTTGATGGTAATGTCAACCCGCAACGCGACATTGAAGTGATTGAAGCCGAGCTGATCTTCAAGGATCTTGAAACCGTTGAGAAGAAATTAAATGACGCGGAACGGAGAGCAAAGAGTGATAAGAAGGCCCGTCCCGAAGCTGATCTCTTTATCCGGGTACAGAATCATCTCCTCTCCAGCAGACTCGCCCGTTACATGGAAGTCAGAAATGAGGATGAACAACTCTGGATGCGCGACCTTCACCTTCTCACCAACAAGCCGGTGATGTATGTTTGTAATGTGCATGAAAAAGAGGTGGCGCGGGAAAACGACTACGTGCGAATTGTCCGCGAGATAGCATCGAAAGAAGGCGCGAAAGTGGTGACCGTCAGCGCGGCCGTTGAAGCTGAGGTCGCCGAACTGCCGATGGAAGAACGCGAAGGTTTCCTTCTCGAACTGGGGCTTACAGAATCCGGTCTGACCAAGGTTGTGCGCGAGGGATACGATCTTCTTCATCTTATTACTTTCTTCACCGCCGGCCCGAAGGAAGTTCATGCATGGACGATCCCCAAGGGGTCGCTTGCACCTCAAGCTGCAGGCGCCATACATTCCGACTTTGAAAAAGGCTTTATCCGGGCCGAGATAATGAAATTTGATGACCTGCAACGGCTCGGTTCGGAACAGGCAATCAAGGAAAACGGCTTGCTCCATATTGAAGGCAAAGAATACGTTATGGAAGACGGCGATGTTGTCCATTTCAGGTTCAATGTTTGACTCTTATTCCTCACTCAGTTATCTTTTCCGGCCTTACAGATTGACGATGTCGCTTTCTTTTCCACATATCCAAGGAGTCTGTTATGAAACGCTTTCCCAAATTGTTCGCAACAACGTGTTTGGCGTTCGTTGTGGTTCTCATCGTTGCGCTTGCAGGGTGTGAGGAAGATTCGACCTCTCCCGGTGGGACGACTGTCGTTCCCATCACCGATGATATTTTTCCGTTGACCGTTGGCCATAAGTTCACGTACGCCGGATATGCAACTGCTCCCGGCACAGGCGCGCAGGTTCCTGATCCCACTGATTCCTATCAAACAATCTGGACGATCGCGACAAACAGCGCTCCCAGTCCACTTGGCGGCACAGCCACTGCAATTGTCGATAGCACAACTGGTCCATTCGGTCCAGGAGGGGTGGTTGTGACGGTTGCCCGCACCCTTCTTGTTCGAGAAGCAGTCGACGGAGAATTTGAGTTCTTGCAGAACATCGGCCCGTTCAAAAGAGCATTCGGGATTACGGTCGGAACCTCCGCTGGAGACACGCTGAAGTGGTTTGCAGTCGCGCGTTCGAGTCAGGGTGTTGGTTCAACAGGAGCGATCTGGACAGCGTACGACTCCACGTTTACCGGCGCCGGGGGAAGTCAGGTTCGGCTGGAGATCTTTGGAAAGATCGAGGCGGTGGAGACAATCACCGATAGCAGCGCTTCACACACACAGCATACTGCATACCGTTCCCGCACCTGGCGTCGCATTACCGTGAGTGGCAGTGTCGTGCAGGATGATGCAACGACATCACGACTTCATCTCGTCAAGGATATCGGTCCGGTGCAGGTGCGCATTGTTGAAGACACCGAGAACCTCGGCCACTTCCGCGTCCTTTCAGACAAGAACTTTTAGTCCAGGAATAACGGGGGCTCCCAGTAATCGGAGTCCCCATGTTGTCTGCACATCACGTCACACTTCCATACTACATTGTCGGAGAAATGAATTCATGGTTTCAACTCATGATTCTCCCCTTCAGATTTCACGCTTTGTACTCATCGCATTCAGTTTGCTCTTTCTGACCTCTCCGGCGGATGCACAGTCCACCGGCACAATCCGTGGGAAAGTCACCGACAGAAGAACCGGGGAAGCGCTGCCATTCGCGAATGTGATTGTTCGAGGTACGAATTTTGGAGCTTCCACGAATAATGAGGGTGAGTTTGAGATCGAGAGAGTTTCTCCCGGTGTCTATACACTCGTTGTGACATTGATTGGTTACAAGTCGCAGGAGATTCCAAACACTTCTGTGCAATCTGCCGTTATCGCCTCTGTGAGTGTGGAGATGGTTGAAGCAAGCGTACAGATCGGAGATGTGACGGTATTCGGGGCATCGTTGCGTGGTGAGAAAATTACGGACGCTCCGGCCGCGGTTTCTGTTCTTGCACCCGCGGAGATCAAACTCAATGCGGTAAGCGGACAACTGCCAAAGCTTCTTGAGAACCAACCGGGTGTGGATATTGCCCAGAGCGGTATCAATGATTTTAACGTGAATACCCGCGGCTTCAATAGTTCGCTGAACCGGCGGTTGCTCGTTCTCCTTGATGGAAGGGATCTGGCAGTGGCATTCCTGGGATCACAGGAGTGGAACGGACTGTCTGTGCCCGTTGAAGACCTTGGAAAAATCGAACTCATTCGCGGTCCCGGCTCGGCCTTGTATGGGGCAAATGCGTTCAATGGAGTCATCAATATCCTCACGCCGCACCCGCGTGATATTGTCGGTGGAAAAGTTACTGTCGCAGGTGGCGAGAAGAACACCCTCCGTACGGATGTTCGCTATGCCGGGTTCAGTGGACCATGGTCGTACAAAGCCAATGTCGGGAGGTTTCAGGGTGATACGTGGAGCGTTTCGAGGAGAAACCTTCCCTTTGAATACGCCGGATTTAATCCGTTTCTCAATTCGGAGGTTGTTGATGTCGACAGGGCAAAGGTCTCATCAACGTATGGTTCAGGCCGGGTGGATTATGAGTTCGAGGAGGGAGAGATTGGAACGATCGAAGGGGGTTCCACGCAGGTGGAGAATGAAATCCTTGTGACGGGTATCGGGCGTGTGCAGGTTCCCAAGGCCGTGAAGCCGTGGGGCCGCGCGAGTTACAGCAATGACCATCTGTTCGTCCAATTGTGGGCGGCGGGAAGGAATTCCATTGACCCACAAGTGTCGCTCTCCACCGGACTTCCTCTGGAGGAGAAATCCTTTATGGGCCAGGCAGACGTGCAATACAGGTTCTCCGTTCTCCAGGAACAGCTTTATATTATCCTCGGCGTTGCGCATAAATATCAGTATGTCGATACCGAAGGAACGTTGACGCTTGCTGCGCATCATGATAACTTGAGCGGACTCTACACGCAGTTGGAATACAAGGTCAACGATCAGATCAAGGTCATTGCGGCCGGGCGTTTGGACCGTAGCACCCTTCACACGAGTCAATTCTCACCCAAGCTGGCGATGGTATGGTCGCCGATTGTCGGCCATTCAATTCGCGCAACATTTAACAAGGCCTTCCAGGCACCAAACTATTCCGAAATGTTCCTCAACGTGAGACACCCCATCCGCAACCTTGTGTACTTTGGCAACGAAGACCTCATTGTCGAAAGGATCACGGGATATGAAGTGGGGTACAAAGGAGTTTTTGCCAACACCGTATTCATCACCGTGGATGGCTATTACAATCAACTCAGAGACTTTATCACCGATCTTGCTCCGAACGTCAACCCGAAGTACCCGGGGCAGATTGTTCTCCCGGGCGAAACAGTGACACGCACGGTATGGTCCTATGGCAATGCGGGGAGAGTCAACGAGTATGGTTTCGAGGTCGGCGTGAATTACTATGCTTCACAGGCAGTACAGTTCACCACCAACTACGCATACTTCGATTTTAAGGTAAAAGAGAAGAATGCGAACGATGCTTTGCTGCCGAACGCGCCTAAACACAAGGTCAACGCCGGGGTTACTTTTCGCCACGAGGAGTTGGAGATTGGTCTCAGTGGAAAAGTTGTGCCGAGTTATGATTGGGCGGCGGGAATTTATAAAGGACGAATTCTCGCCTACACACTATTCAACCTGAATGCTTCGTATCAGCCCACGAGAGAACTGGGTCTCGGCCTGAATGTGACGAACCTTTTTGACCGCAACCACTATCAGATTTTTGGCGGGTCGTTGATCGGAAGACGAGCCGTTCTGAGTCTGACCGCAAGCTTCTGAACTAGCGCAGGAGAATCATTTTCCGGTTCAGCACGTAGTTCCCTGACTGTATCCGATAGACATACACGCCACTTGGCAACCCCTCGGCATTAAACTCAACCCGATGTTCTCCTGCATCTTTCCTCTCATTTACCAATGTCCGCACTTCCTGGCCGAGGATGTTATACACTCTGAGTGTTACCCAATTGCTTGTTGTTAGTTGATAGTTGATCATTGTTGACGGGTTGAACGGGTTGGGGTAGTTTTGCGCGAGTTGGAAACGCTCCAATTGGTGTTGATCCCTGACATCTGATACAGTGTTAATTGCTCCGTAGCGAATAATCAGAAGGCTTGTAAATGCAGGACTTGGGATTGTGGCTTGTGAATCGATGTGCATTCTGACACGGTAGATAATTCCGCCGAACTCATCCTGCAATATCGCGCTATCGCATATTGCCATGATACTGTCGCGTGACCACCTGAATGTGAACGGAAAGCCGGCATCGCCTGCATAGAACTTTACCCTATGCGTGTCGACGTCGGCACGGCCTTCGTATGATCGATAATCTTGTTCGGTGCCCTGACCAAGCCCAAATGGGGGGTCAAGTCCTTCCCTTCCGGGAATATTCACAAACACGGTATGAAAAGCGCCAGTAGGCGGAATAAAGGGAAACCCTACTTCACACAATAGTGGGTCAATGGTATACGTCGCCGCAATATCGAAACCGAACCAAAGCGTATCACGCCCACTGCCCGCATCCTGAACGATGAGGCTTGCGCGTGTCCGCGGCGGACTGCAACCAAGGGGTGGTTGAGCGCGAACAGATTCCATTGGAAGAGTTGCAACGAGAAACAACAAGATGAAGAATAGTCTCAACATGTGATCTCTCCAGAGAATGAGAATCAAACTTGTGAGTGGCAAAAGAGTTTGGGGCAAGAAAAGGCGCTGGGTACAGTTTGTCGATCAACCGGAGTAAAATTTACTTCGAGTTTCCCGCAAAGTCAACAAAAAAGACAAGGCGAATATCTCACCTTGCCTTCCTTTTGAACCCCGTTGGAAACCGGCTACTTGTCCATTCCGAGCTTCTTTTTGGCGGATTCCGACATCATTGTGGGAGACCAAGCTGGCTGCCACACGATACGGACATCGGCGTCCTTCACTCCCGGTACTTTGAGAACCGAATTACGGACATTCTGAGAGATAATGCCACTCATTCCACACCCGGGCGAGGTGAGTGTCATCTTCACGCCAACCCATTCATCAATAATTTTGATATCGTAGATCAGGCCGAGGTCAACAAGGTTTACCGGAATTTCAGGATCGTAGACCTCACGAAGTGCGCCATAGATGGCTTCTTCTGTTATTGCAGTTGTCGTTTCACTCATATCCGTCCCTTTCTAAACTTAAACATCACACTTCAAGATAGAGAACAATGCCCACACACGCAAGATCAGCTAACCTCAAAGACCGATTTCTATCCCGCCCGTGACGAATTGCGGCAGGCCGACCTTGATACCCGTGGGCCTTCGAGATGCAATGTATCTTGCATCGAACGCATTCTTGACAGACAGTGAAAGTGCTGCACCAAGCGAGGCAATTGCGTACCGAGCCGAGACATCCACAACGAAATGCGAGGCAATCTCGCCTGTCAGACCGTCGGCAGTGGCGGCCACAGTGTTGAACTCGTCTGTGAATTGTCGGCTGACATAGTTCCCCGTTACATGAAGAGATGCTCCAAACGGTGTGACTGCTGCGATCGAAGTAGAGATGAACAACTTCGGTGCATAAGGCAACGAGTTGGCCCTGACGTTAACCCGGTTGTTTCCCTGCGCAAGAAAACGATCTGCATTGTAGGTTGCCCGAACAAACGTTGCGCTCGTGTTCACGAGTATTCCATATTCGGATAACCACAATTTGCCGAAGTCGATTTCAAAGCCGGCTTCCACTCCAATGTGCTGACTTCTTCCGCCGTTGACCAATCCTGTGCCTGTTCCGCCCGATGATTGAGAGACCGGAATAATCTGATTGGAGAAGTCGAGCAGGAAACCTGTCAACTCGAACATGACGGCGGGAGAAGGAGTCATGCGTGTGCCGAGCTCGTAGTTCCAACTGAGTTCAGCATCGAGGTCGAGAGCTTGACCCGTACTCGTAATTGCGTCCTTCACACGTGGGGGCGCGAACCCTCGATGCACTCCCGCAAAGATCGTTGAGCCCTCGCTGAATTGATAACTTACACCAAATCCCGGGATAGCCTGGAAGATATCGCTCCCGGCAACCACGTTTGTATCCCTGACTGTACCGTTGAATATTCCCCGCATGATATCGCGTTCATAGGAAAAGGACTCCAGTCGAATGCCGGGACTTATAACCAGGCGTCCGGTCACGTAAAGCCGGTTTTGCAGGAACACGCTACGGGCATAGCCGGTTCGGATTTCATCGTCACGCATGTTGCCGGAAGAGGAATTAAATGTCGTTCCGAGAATAAGTTGTTCAAATGCGCGCTCGTAAAGAAATCTAAAACCCAGGTCAAGTTCATTCCTCATTGCGGCGAGCTGATAGCTCATGGAGAATCGAGGTTCGACCCCTGCGACTTCAAACTGTCTGTTTCTATTGCCCGTTTGATTGCGCATATAGATGGCGCCACCCGCTACGGTTGTGTCTCCGAAGAATATCCCCGTTTGATTGGTTGTTGTGTTTGATCGCCCGAATTCCTGGCGTCGCCAATCTCTGCTTGTTGTGTACCCGAACACTGTTGTGCGAAGACTCATGTCGGGTGCAAAAATGTATTCGTGGGTCGCGCTTCCGGAATAGCGTCGAATGGTGAGTTCATCGTCGGAAGCGATCCGAGTAAAGTATTCGCCACGATCATACATGGTTTGCGTAAGCCCCACGTAAGTTGAGTTTGAGCTTTCGTCGTATGCGGAGAATTTCACCCCGAGTAAGGATTGACTGCCCAGAATAAACTTGAATTTTGTGGAAAGATCGTTGATACGGAAACGTGTTGTGAGAAGATTATCTGCCTGGCGGCGCAGGAGGTTGACCTGTGCGCCGGCATTCCCGAACGTTGTTCCGTACTTGAGTAGAGTTGTAAAGAACCCGTCACTACCGATGCGTGAATGTATGCTGCCGGAAGGAGACGAGGGTGGATCAGCCGTAATGTAGTTGATGACGCCGCCAATAGTCTGCGGACCAAAGAGTATTGAACCACTCCCCTTGAGTACTTCAAGTCCGGCCATCCGGTCAATGGAAGGCGTATAGTACATTTCCGGCTCACCGTAGGGTGCAAGAGAGATAGGAACACCATCTTCAAGCATCAGAATGCTGCGGCTCCGGTCAGGGTCCAGTCCGCGGACGCCAAGATTGAGTCGCAACCCAATACCTTCCTCATCAACAGCATGCAACCCGGTTATCGTTCGGAACACGTCATTTCCGGAGAGAGGTGCAAGCTGCTGAATGCGACCTGCACTCACAATGCTTGCCGAACCCGGCACCCGATCAATCAGTCCGGGTTGACGTCCAATGACATCGATCTGTGGCAAATGATATTCAGGATCCAGAGAGTCTGGAAGCTGGATTGACTGCGCTGTGCCCAAGCTGACAGCTATGAAGATCAAGAAAAACGAACCAGTTGCCCTCAGTATCGGATGTATCATGTTGCGCATAACAACCTCGGTAGAATGTGAATAGGGGATTGAGCGACGTTCTATGAATGTAGGGGAATCGATCAGTTGTTTCGGTCCAGCATCCCAAAGTCCAACCTATCTCCACGGTCATTGTGTTTGATGTTCACTGATGCCTGAGTGAGCATTGATGCGAGGTCGAAGAACTCCTCTGCGGTCAATGTGAGTGTGCAATTCCCAAACTGCACGTGTATTATATGGTGCGGATCGCCGCTTTTTAGTAACGATGAATTGCCTATTTCATATCTTCTTGTGTGATACCGGCGTGCCGACGTTGGTTGCACTCACACATCCACACTCCCCCTGTCCGCACGCGAGTTGCATCGACCGACGTCGCCTCCGTACCTCACGGCGTATCAATAGGATGGTGGTGATTCCTACGATGAACAAAGAAAGGATCTGCTGCCAGTCCATTCCTAACCTCCCAATCCGATCCATTGTCCGACCTTGAAAACGAGGAACGTCGCACCGTACGATAAGGCAGTCATGTAGCCAAGCTGAAATAACGGCCACTTCCATCCATTGGTTTCGCGACGCATGACTGCGACTGTCGACATACATTGCAGTGCAAGCACGTAATACACCATCAGGCAAATTGCTGTGAGGACGGTGAACGTAGGTTGTCCGGTGTTCGGATTGACATCCTGAATCATTTTTTCTCGGAGAGAAATACTGCCGTCGTCACCCTCTGCATCCTGGATGTTATAGATTGTCCCCATCGTGCTCACGAATACTTCGCGTTGAAGCAACGAGGCAATAATACCGATGCCGATCTTCCAATCGAATCCCAGCGGTGCGATCGCTGGTTCAATCACATGACCGATGCGGCCAACGAAACTCTGCTCGAGTTGCTTTGCGGGGCTTGCGCCGTTGAGTTTCGGATATGACGCAAGAAACCAAAGGACAATGGACACGCCGAGAATGATCGTTCCCGCGCGACGAAGGAATAACTTCGCCCTATCCCACATTTGTAAGAGCACAGACTTGAGCGATGGAAGTCTGTAGGGGGGAAGTTCCATGATGAAAACCGCTGGAGCGCTTCTGAGTAAGGTCTTCTTGAACAGCCATGCCATTCCAAAGGCGGCAACGATTCCCAGAAGATAGAGCAAGAACATTGTGAGAGCCGGGAGCGAGATAAACCCAAGTATGGTGGTTGTGGGAATAAATGCGGCAATGAGCAACGTGTATACCGGAAGTCTTGCACTACAGCTCACGAGTGGCGCTACAAGCATGGTCACAAGTCTGTCTTTGGGGTTCTCAATAGTGCGGGTGGCCATGATTCCCGGAATGGCGCAGGCAAAGGAACTGAGCATCGGGATGAACGACCTTCCGTGCAACCCGATCTTGCTCATCACCCGATCCATGATGAATGCTGCGCGTGCCATGTACCCCGTATCCTCAAGCAGTCCAAGGAAGAGAAAGAGAAAAAGAATCTGGGGAAGAAATGTTACCACTGCCGCAACGCCCGAGAGACCTCCATCAACCACAAGACTTTGAAACTCGCCCGGTGGGAGGATGGCGGAAATCTGGTAGCCCAGCCAATCAAACCCCGCGCCGATCAACTCCATGGGATAGGTTGCCCAGGTAAAAATCATATGAAACATCAATGCCATGATGCCGAGAAAAATCAGGAAGCCCCAAATCTTGTGCGTGAAGATTCTATCAAGCCGGTCGCTCATATTTATGGTGTCGCTGAAGCTCTGCTTCACTGCATTGTCGCACACTTCCTTGATCCATGCATACCGTGACTCAACGAAAACCGATTGGCGGTCGAAGCCAAGGAAATCAAGTTTCTCATGATCTTTCGCGACATGATCGAGAAGTTCCGGCGCGAACCGATTGCTATGGGTACCAAGCGGATGGGGGGTCGTGAGAAGAGAGACTGCTTCATGGAATGCAGCGTCGGAGCCTATTCCATGGTGGTGTTGCAGGAGGCCAACGAGTTCGTCGCATTCCCGTTGAACAGGTTCCGGGAGTTGCCAGAGATTTCCCTTTTCGCTTGGTTGAGAGGTGTCCCGAATCGCTCGTTTGAGCTCATCGAGTCCGATGTTGTGATTTGCGATTATGGGAATCACTCGTGTACCCAACTGTACTTCAAGTAGATTGATATTGATTGAAATCCCAAGACTGCTTGCTACATCCGTCATACTGAGGGCAATAACAACCGGGAGGCGTCGGTCGATAATCTGGCTCACGAGATAGAGATTGCGCTCAAGATTGCTTGCATCGACAACGCAAACAACGAGATCGGGCAGCGATGTATACGCTGTCTGACCCAGGAGAATATCCGTTACCACCTTTTCGTCCGGGGAGTTGGCGTTGAGGCTATAGGTCCCGGGAAGATCGAGAAGCACAATCTCCGATCCATCGGCCAGTTGAACGAGGCCCTCCTTCTTTTCCACTGTAACGCCCGGGTAGTTGCCTACCTTTTGCCGAAGCCCAGTGAGAGCGTTGAAGAGCGTGGTCTTTCCCGAGTTTGGGTTGCCGATGAGCGCGACATGACGTGCGCGTATAGCGGGTGCTGCCGTAGTCACGTGGCGTCCTTTGCAATGATGACGGATTCGGCCTCAACCTTGCGCAGGGACAGTCGATAACCGCGCACACGGATTTCAATCGGATCTCCAAGCGGTGCGAATCGTACGAGCTCGATGGGCGTTCCCTTAATGAGGCCCATCTCGAGCAACCGCTGGCGAACCTGTGCAAGGGTACATGCAACCCTCTGTATTGTACCGCGGTCCCCTGGCTGCATGGTACTGAGTGAAGTCTCAGAGATCATCTTTGCGTCATTCCTTCTTTCTGCATTTTGAGCAACTGCCGAAGATTTGAAGCGTTGTGCTTTGTGCCTTGAAGTCCTTCTCGGTACACACATCACTTTGGATGCGTTCAAGTTTGTCACTGATGAATTCTATGATGTCTCCACACTCAAGGCAAATCATGTGGTGATGGTGTGGCCGACCGAACGCTTTTTCATACCGGGAAGTATTCTCGGCAAATCTATACTTCGAGACGAGCCCACAATCCTGTAGTAAGTCCAACGTGTTATATACTGTTGCCTTCGATACCTTGATTCCACCCGTGACCATCCGGTAGTAGAGCCCGTCTGCATCAAAGTGGCCTTGTGTCTGTAGCACAGCGTCAAGAACTGCAAATCGCTCGGGTGTAGCTCTGTGTTTACCACCACTTTTTAGATGTTTTGTAAGAATGTCGCGTGCGGCTTGAGTATCCATTACGTGTCCTTATTTAGAATTAGTCTAAATAAAAATAAGGATGATGTTGCCATTTGTCAATGGAAACGGAATATATATTTTATCGTAAAGCAAGGAAGTTCATTGGAGGATTGAAATCATTGAAATCTTTGAAAATTGGCTTGCTTTTTTTACTGGATTTGATATATTCTCGGAGGTATTACGTTAGCTGGTTCTCATGAAATATTCCGTGAATGAAGTCCTCTAAAACTAGACTCCTTGGTGGGAAGGCTATTGCACAAACTCCGATACCGAAAGGTGTGCGGATAGATGTTCTCGTTGACCAGTATTTTCAGGCGTACAATGCGGCGCGACTAAGAGAGGCGTGTTCTCTCTTTGCTGGTCCAATGTTGGAGAAAGATGTCACAATTGGGCTTAGCTTGACCGGTGCGTTGACCCCTGCGGGCTTGGGAGGGTCCTGCATTGTTCCGCTCATCAAGGCGGGATTTGTGGATTGGATCGTGAGTACAGGAGCGAACCTTTATCACGACACACACTTTGCAATTGGCCATCGCTTGCATCGTGGCAATCCATTCCTTGATGATCGGATACTTCGTAATGAGGGCATCATCCGCATTTATGACGTTCTTTTCGACTACGAGGTATTGCTCAGCACTGATAAGTTTTTCCGGACGATAATCCGGAAGGAAGAGTTTCAGAAAGAGATGGGCACAGCCGAGTTGCACTATCGATTAGGGAAGTACATCGCTGAACGTGAGCGCATTCTAGGAATCAAAAACTCAAGCGTCCTCGCCACGGCATACCGTTGCGGTGTGCCGGTGTACACCTCTTCGCCGGGCGACAGTTCGATTGGGATGAATATTGCAGAAATAGAGCTTTCAGGATACAAAACCCGGTTAGATGTACTCCTCGACGTGAATGAAACCGCCGCCATTGTTCTTGATGCCAAGCGAAAAGGGGGGAAGAGCGGCGTTCTTATTTTTGGTGGTGGGTCACCGAAGAACTTCATGCTCCAGACGGAGCCCCAGATCCAGGAGGTTCTTCAGATCAAGGAAAAGGGCCACGATTTTTTCCTCCAGATTACGGATGCGAGACCTGATACAGGCGGGCTTTCGGGGGCAACACCCTCCGAGGCTGTAAGCTGGGGGAAGGTGGATCCGGATAAACTTCCTGATACAGTTGTTGCCTATGTCGATTCGACGATTGCAATGCCTATTATGACATCGTACTCGCTTACGAAGAGGCGTCCACGCAAGTTGAGACGGCTTTATGACAAACGAAGTGAGTTGCTGGAATCATTGCGGCGCGAATATTTCAAAGCAATCAAAAAGAAGAAACGATAAACCACGTTCAAGCGCGGTGACGCTTGAGAGCATACATTCTCACAATCATGTAAGGAGGTCAATCGATGAGCAGACTACAAGAGTTGAAGGATCTTGTGGCATCGTTTGAGAAGGACTTTGTAAAGTTCTACGAGAAGGGAAACAAATCAGCGGGAACCCGCGTCCGGAAGTCGATGAACGAACTCAAGCGAAAGGCCCAGGATATCCGTAAGGAAGTTCAGGATATCAAAGCCCAAGCAAAGGACGGCGAGTAAGTCGTTCGCTCAATCCGGTTTAGAACGTCGGGAAAGGAGATGTGTCTCCATGGCATCGGTGGGATGGCCATCTGGGATGTGTCTCCTTTTTCCGTTCATATCCCATCTAAAACAAAAAAACCCATTCATCATGGGTTTTTTGTTTCGGGCTAAGGTTGCTCTGCCAGAGTGCGTTGTGCACGCCTGACGGCCTTGACTTTTTTCATCCTCTTCTTCACGGATGGTTTTGTAAAGTATGCACGCTTCTTGAATTCCTTCAAGATCCCGGATCGTTCATACTTCTTCTTGAAGCGCTTGATTGCGCGATCAATGGGTTCATTTTCTGCAACGACGATGCCGACCAATGACACTCACCTCCTTAAGTCCTAACGACAACGAATTTGAAACTGTACAATGATGGGTTATACTCGGGTAAATCTAGGAATTCTCAGAAACGCTTTCAAGCAATCTTCTTTCACCAAGTTTCTCAAATGAAACAACAATGGCGTGGGCTCCGTCCGATGTTCTGACTTTGGACACAATCTTCCCCATGTCATCCCAATCAGAGTGGAAGATTGCCTGCCCAACGTTGTATGTGTTTCCCGGCTTGTATTCGGAGCAATCCGAACGTTCGGGTTTCTTTTTCGCATCCTCCTGTGTCCGGCGCAGCGCAACAAGGTCAATAAGCGAGGCATGACGGCACCGGGTACACCTATACCATGTGCGATCAGGTTGATCTTCAATTGAACCAATAACCTCCATCTTCGTCACACGAGCACAATGATTACAGAACTGCGAAATGCTCTTGCCTCTTGCCATTGATACCTCCGTGATATAGAAGACAGCCAGCCGAACGATTGTTCGGTGGGTGGGGTGACCAATCAATTTACCCTTTTTGCCCTCGTAAGTCAAGGTAGCTCTTAGTCCATGCCCATTCCTTGAGTTGTATCTTGTCTTTAGAAGTGTGTTTGGGTATATTCGTATGGTAAAAACCCACCTCGTAACTTGCTGGTATTTCACTGAGGTCATATCTGCTAGACTTTCACGGGGCCCTTAGCTCAGTTGGTTAGAGCGGCAGACTCATAATCTGCGGGTCGCAGGTTCGAGCCCTGCAGGGCCCACATAATACGAATTTCATCAAAAGCGAGATCAAATCAACAATATCAACGGAAATCTTAGTCGCTGATCATCATCAAGGCCATCATCACCGCGTGAAGATGGCCTTGATCCTTGAAAAAAGGTAACGTCGGATTATTTACTTCAGTAAGACCATCTTCTTCGTAGCCGAATATGATCCCGCCTGAATTCTATAGAAATAGAGGCCACTCGCGAGACGGACACCATGTGCGTCAGTCCCTTCCCATGATACATTGTAATTCCCGGGCTCGAGTTCCCTGTCAACCATGGTGGTAATGAGTCCACCACGAATGTCGAAGACTTCGAGCTTCACAAACTCTCTCTCCGGTAGCGAGAAACCGATTGTTGTCGTTGGGTTGAACGGGTTTGGATAGTTCTGCTGCAGAGCAAATTCGTTCGGGAAATTTCCGTCGACAGGTTGCACGTCCGTTGGATACCAGCCGAGAGTCTTCTGGAGAAGTGCGACGGCGTATTTCGTATTGTGAACACCATAGCTGCCATCGCTTGTGATGAAGTAATATGTCCAGATGCCCTGAACCAGATCCGGACGATTGAAAACGAGGGCAGAGTCGGCTGCATTCACCGTTCCTCCACCGATCGGCTCACCGTCGGTGCCAAGTGGTAGCCGGGACTTAAGCACGTCGAGCATTCCATGCACTTCGCTGACTACACCTTCGACAACGCCATCATGATCGTAATCATATGCCGCCTGTATGTCGTTGAATTCCTCGATTTCGCCGTGACAGTCGATGCAAGCTTCGACCTGATCATGTATGCCGCCGATCTCATCAATCATCGACATTTCGTGGTCAGAATGAATGCTCGAACCATTTACCCGTTCCGCCATATGGCACGTAACGCAGGTATTTTCCAGTTGCGAATGCGTGTTCCGACCGGCAAGTGTTGCATCGCCGAACTCGTATGAGTTTCTCCCGAACAACATGTCCGCCTGATTGCTATGGTGTGGTGAGAACCGCGCACCGAAGCCATAGTACGGCGGTGTGCTCTTGACCTTCTGGACATAACGCGATTTGTGGCAGTTCATACAGAGCTGACCAGTGCCGCCTGCTGTGGGAACAAATCCATTCTTCAGTGAGTCCACGCTTACAACCCTGAGCTGATGTTCGTTCGTTGCATTATGTGGATCATGGCAGGCCGTGCATGAGACATTCTTGTTCCCGTCAGTCGCCACACTATAGCCCGGTGCAGATTTATTTTCCGTCCATTTGACAAATGATGAACCACTGTGACATGGGAAGCAATTGGTATTTGCTGTGTGGCTCCCCTCCACAAACGTCGCGTGTCCGGACGCCGCCCAGTAGCTCCCCAGTCTGTGCTTCTTGGGGGCGTCATGGCACTGCATACAAACGCCTGCATCTGTCGTCACGCCAATCTTCGGACTGTCGCCCATGTGATTTCCGCCCGGGCCGTGACAACTTTCGCAGCCAACACTTGCCACCGATCGCATTGATACAGGCATCGCATTGTAGATGGATGAGTCACGATATGAAATCCAATAGTCCCCTCCGTAGAATGGAAGACCGGCGAACCAGGTGGAATCCCAGTTCGTCTGATGTGCGAGAAAACCGAAGTTTCCATTGTCGGTGGTTGGCTCCCAGCCGGTCGTATGACACTTCACGCAAGCTCCTGCATAGGCACCTTTACCGGTGAATGGATCAACTTCAATTTGTCCGGTGATGCCGCGCGAGAATATCGTTGCATGCGGCGTACTCTTCCATGTCAGGGTCTGTGTCTGATGGCAGGTGGCGCACTTGATGACAGCCGGGTTTCCGCTTTCAACACCTGTATACGTGCTTGCAAGGAGTGTGTCATATGCTGCGATGCTGCCATTCGCCATAACCCGAACAATGTACTGGCCAACTAGATCGGTCATGAGACGGACAAATTTGTTTGTCGGAGTATCGATCACGGCGGTTGAGTTTGCAGGTTTTGATAGGAGAGACCACGAAAATGATGTGACGTCACCGGTGGTCTCCGCCGAGAGATACACCATCATGTTTACGCCAACAACGCGCAAGCCTGTCGAGATATAGTAGGGTCCCGACGGCGCGGTATAATTCGGTGGTCCTGAAGAACGCCGGCCGGGGGACATCGCTTCAATCTTGACCTTCACCGTCTGCGCTGCAGCATCAAACGATGCGCCCATGAGCAGACTCAAGGCGGTCAATATCAAACAGATTGAACCCATTCGTTTCATAAATAAAATTCCTTTCGTCGATGGATGTAAGCCGCGTTCAAGAAACGCCTGGCATGGAAAAATTCGGCAAGAACAGTGGAGAAATGAGCGAACGGTGTGGTACAAAGAGACTACGCCATGAATCAGCAACGTGCATGCCGTTGTTTGATAGCCGATTTACGAATCTGAAATCCGAAAGGTATGCCTCAAGTCCGAAGAAAGAAGGAGCATTGGTATCGCGAACTCGGGTGCAGACCTGATTATACGAGAATGCAGGTGCTTGCTTTGTTGAGACTGAGAAAGGCAATATTACAAATGAGAATTGTGAGGAAGAGGGTGATCTGCGAGTGCGCCCAGGCTTCAGGACAATTCCGTCTTGTATTCGTTTCTCAGAAACCATAGATTCACAAGGGAAGCATGCTTTAATCGAGCGAACAAGATCGGACAACCTGCTGCATGGGAGCTCTTCAACGAGATCAAGAACATACAATCGGTTTTGCTTCAACCGCATCTTTGTTGAACGCTTTTCCGGATCCATGTTATATGCTCTCGCGAGGAGGACTCATCGTCGCTGTCAATAATGTGGCGGCGGAGGTGCTGAACCAGCCGATTGATACCCTGTTAGGCCATTCTCTCGCTTCCCTGCTGAAACCCCAATCGCGCGGCGAATATTCTGTTGCTTTGACACTTTGCTTTATCGAGGGAGGGAGACATTCCTGCGAGATCGTTTTTGATTCACCAGGGCGAAGCAATGATTTCGTGATGTCGCTTTCTCCGTTCTCTCTATCGGGTGATTCAGGCGAGAAGTTCTGTTTGTCTGTGGCTCGCGATGTTACCGAAGAGGCTCAAAAGGATATCGACCTTCTCCGATTTTCCAATGTTGCCCACTACACGTTGAACCCGTTGGAAATAACCGACATCAGCGGACGGATCATCTATGTCAATCCCGCTTTTGAATTGACAAGCGGATATTCCAAGGAAGAATTGATCGGGAAGAACCCCAATGTCTTTGGAAGCGGGAAGCATCCGAAGAGCTTCTGGCAAGACATGTGGCAGGTCATCACGTCGGGCAAAGTCTGGACAGGAGAAGTGGAGAACAGGAGAAGAAATGGAGAGCCATTTCTCACCCAGTTGTTGATCTCACCCATCGTCGCCAAGACGGGCAAGGTGGCCGGTTATTTCGGTATTCACCGCGACATTACGGAGCAACGCCGGCTTGAACACCAGCTCTTTCAAGCGCAAAAAATGGAGAGCATCGGAACACTCGCCGCCGGCATTGCACACGAAGTTGGCAACCCTCTCACTTCAATCTCCTCCCTCGTTCAGGTTGTGCAGCGGACAACGCAGGACGATTTTACAAAAGAGAAGCTTGATCTGGTCAAGCACCAGGTGACACGCATCTCGAAGATCATTCGTGATCTTGTTGACTTCTCGCGACCGTCAACTTACGAAGTGCAACTCACCGATATCAACAAGTGTCTGCGTCAGGCAATCGATATTGTCAAAGTCGGAAAGAAATCACGATCCGTCCGGTTTGCTATGGATCTTGATCCCTCTGTTCCGTCGCTTCATCTCGTTCCGGATCAGGTGGAACAGGTGTTGATCAATATTCTGATTAATGCTGTCGACGCAGTGTCGGATCGAAACGATGGACGCATAGATGCCTCTTCACGCGTCGATGGCGAGAACCTCAGGATTACGATTCAAGACAATGGGAAGGGAATGTCTGAAGTGGAAGTAGAGAAGATTTTTGAACCGTTCTTCACAACCAAAGAGATAGGAGAAGGTACTGGCCTGGGACTTTGGGTCAGCTATGGTATTGTGAAAAGCTTCCACGGACAGATCCGGGTGGAAAGCCGGATTGGTCACGGATCCGCCTTCAGCATTCTCCTGCCGATTCATTCCGACTACTAATCCCCTGAATATATGACCCATCGCATACTTGTTGTAGACGACGAACAGATCATCCGGGAATCGATTTCCTTTATTTTGAAGAAGGAAGGGTATGAGGTCGAGTGGGCGGAAAACGGCAAGGTCGCCCTTGATAAAATCGCCGCGCAGTCCTTCGATGTCGTTATCACGGATATCGAAATGCCGGTGATGAAGGGGATCGAGTTACTCGATAAAGTCATGCAGGTGAGTCCGCAGACGATTGTTCTCATCATCACAGCCTATGGCTCTCTTGAAACGGCGATTGCAGCGCTCCGTGCAGGCGCGGGCGATTATATCCTGAAGCCGTTGGAATTTGATGAGTTGCTGATCAAGCTGAAGCGCCTTCTGGACGCCCGTGCGTTGACGGTGGAGAACCAGTTGTTGCGGCGGGAGATACAGAAGGAATTTGATGCCTCGCCCATCATCGGGAAAAGTCCCGCGATGAAACGCGTCTTCGATACGATCATGACGGTTGCAGGAACTGATTCGACCGTGCTGGTGACCGGAAAGAGTGGTACGGGAAAGGAACTTGTTGCGCGGGCGGTACACTTCAATAGCATGCGGCGTGAACGCCCTTTTGTGGCGGTCAATTGCGGTGCCATCCCCGAGTCGTTGATTGAGAGCGAACTCTTCGGCCACAAGCGCGGTTCATTCACCGGTGCGGTTGCCGATAAGATCGGTTACTTCAAGGCAGCGGAAGGTGGTACACTTTTTCTTGACGAGGTAAGCGAGATGCCGTTCAACCTGCAGGTAAAACTCTTGCGCGCAGTCGAGCAGCGGGAGATCATACCCGTTGGAACGACAACGGCACAAAGCATCAACACCAGATTTGTCGCTTCAACCAATCGTGACCTGCAGAAAGAAGTCGAGTCCGGACGATTCCGCGAGGACCTGTACTATCGGTTGAATGTGGTGGAAATACACCTCCCACCGCTGAATGAACGCAAAGACGACATTCCTCTTTTGGCCGAGCATTTTATCACCAAGTATAGGGCGGAACTTCGGAAAAATGTGAAGGGAATCGATAGCGGAGTGATGCGCTTGCTGCTCAGCCATGCCTGGAAAGGCGAGGTGCGCGAGCTGAGTAATATTATTGAGCGCGCAGTGATCTTCTGCAAAGGGGATTTTATCACCATGAACGATTTGCCCGAGTTTTTCCGCGGTACGCCGGAGGTTGACCTTACCGACGATAACAAGTCACTGCAACATACGATGAATGAACTCGAAAGAGCATATATCGAGCGTGTTCTGTGGAAGCACGATTTCGACAAGGAACAAGCAGCAATCACACTAGGCATCAGTCTTCCCACACTCTATCGGAGAATCAAAGAACTGGCCATTCCGCACAAGTAATTCTTCTCAATCCTGAACTCCATACCACCCGATGTCTCAGGTTTGAGAAGCGGGTTGTTATATTCTTCCTCATTTTAAGCCATAGCCTTTACATTTGCCCTATTCTGGGACCACAGAGCGGGCGTCTCCCTTTTCCATCACCCCTTACATCGGCACAACGGTTGCAGTAGAACCCTCTGAACTGAAGTTCAGGAGGAAGAAATGTACATCATCAAAAGCATCCTTGTGCCGACCGACTTTTCGGAATTTTCGACAATCGCCATCGAACACGCATCTTCGCTTGCGCTGCTCTACGGAGCAAAGATCCATCTTGTGTACGTCATCGACGCCTCACCGGTGCTCGCGGTACCGAATCTTGTATTGACCACCCAGTCCATGAACTCGCTTGAAGCCAACGCCGAGGAGGAGATGAGGAAGTTTGTGTATTGGAAACTGAAGAACAGTACGAATCTGGAGCAGATCATTCTGCACGGCGAGCCATACCGGGAAATCGTGACCTATGCCCAGCAACACGACATTGATCTGATTGTCATTGCGACGCACGGGAGAACAGGAATTGCGCATATGCTGATGGGAAGTGTCGCCGAGAAGGTCGTCCGGTTTTCGCCCGTTCCTGTGCTTGCGGTGAAGCCAATGGAACTGCGCGAGAGGATACTGACGAAACATGATATCGAAGAAGACCTTCACATTCTTGAGCGAGAGTAAAGAGAGACCGCGGGATATCATGCAATCGATCAACGAGAAAAAAATACAAGACTCCGGTGTTCGGAAGAACGCCATCATCATGTACAGTCCCGATGTGGATCTCTGTATGAGTCTGACGCTCTACTTTCAGGAAAAGTACATCATCATCACCACAACGGATGGGAACACATTGCCGGCACTTGTTGAAATGTATCACCCGCTTCTGGTGATTGTTGACGCGTTGCCGACGAGTTGGATTCTTGATCTCTTCGATGGATGGAAAAAGGTGAATCCTGCGATGAGCATCATGCTCTTTCGTGTATGGAGATACGAAGACCGAAAACGGGAAGCAACAATTCACCAATCTATAGACTATGTGGCGTATAAGCCGATCGATATTGCCTACGTTGCACGAATTGTCAACACGTTGGCCGAGACATCGGACAAAGCGCCGGCAAAGACCGGGTTGTAGGCTTTCTTTGGAAGGATAGTACCATGGGACACGCAATTGCAGCACAAGCAACCGATGGTCTTCGATATGGCAGATCGGAGATTCAGAAACACCTTCATGGTAACTTTGCCCGGGGAATGATGATCTCGATCCTCTTGCATGCTGTAGTCATTGGCTCATATTATACTTCTCAGATCGTTGGAAGTGACGAAGATATTCCGATGGTGAAGGTGCGTATTCTCAAGTACAGTGACCTCGGTCCACCTCCATCCATCTCGCAACTGCCGCCAGTTCCTTCACTAGGGGTGCAGACCCCGACAAGACCTTCTGTCGGAGTGCCGGTACCGGTTCCGGATGCCGAGGTGAACCCTGAGCAGACTTTTGCGACGCAGCAAGAACTGAGCGCAACCCCGTCCCCCGTGACTGAGGGTTTAAGCAGCGAGGATGGCATTCAGGTGACACAGGATATTACGATAGAGGATGATCCGGACATTGATGAGTTCGTTCCATACGAAAAGGGCCCCGTGGTTGTGAAGAACGTAGTCCCGAAGTATCCTGAAATGGCTCTTCGTGCGGGTCTCGAGGGCACAGTATGGGTGAAAGTTCTCGTGGATAAAGATGGGAAGCCCAAAAAAGCCGTCGTTCTGAAGTCAGCTGCAGAAATCCTGAATGATGCGGCGTTGGAGGCGGCTATGCAGTTTGTTTTTACTCCGGCCGTTATGAACAGCGGCGCTGTGCGTGTTTGGGTGGCTATACCGTTTAAATTTCAGATTAACGATAGTCCAAGTTAAGACCAACATCACGTGGGGAGACATGCAATGCTGACCAATGAACAATACCTCGAAGCGATTCTGGCAAGCGTCTGTCCGAAATGTGTGGACGGGGATGGCAAGGGAAACTGCCTGATTTCCAACAATGCTGAATGCGCTGTCAAGCGGTTTCACTCTGAGATTGTCGAAGTCGTTCGCTCCATGTATAGCAATTCCATGGAGCCTTACGAGGCAGCATTGAGGAATAGGGTCTGCGGTGCGTGCATCCATCAGTCGAGTGACGGGAGATGTGCTGTCAGGAACGAAGTCGATTGCTCGTTGGACAGGTACTTTCCATTGATCGTCGAGACTATCGAGAAATTGGAAGTGAAACACCGTCTCGCAAGTCCAGGCACAGGTTGGAGTTAAAAGAAAAATCCGGTGATTCCATTACTCGCTATCATAAGTGTGATGGTCTCATTCGCAGCATTGCTGACGGTATTGCCGCAGTCCGTCAACGTATACAGGCACTTTGCGAGAGCTCATTTTGTTGAATGTCCGGAAAAGCATCAACAGTCGACAGTGGCCATCTCGGCCGGTATCGCGGCCACAACATCTGCGGTTGTCCGGCCTGTTCTTGTTGTAACAGCGTGTGCGCTATGGCCGGTTGGCCGTCGTTGCTCACGGAAGTGTATCGCCCAGATTCGATGGAGCGATTCTTGAGGATCGGAGTAATCATCAACAACCAAAGCAAGGTGATTCATTATGACGCAGACAGGGCTATCAACCAATCTTCCCGGCAGGTATTTTGTTTCCGATGAATGTGATGGATGTGCGTATTGTGCTCTGGTGGCTCCGGATAATTTCGACTTCGACAAACTAACCAATACGTATTACGTAGCACGGCAGCCACAGACAACGGACGAGATCGGGCTGGTGAGTGAAGTGATGGAAGACTGTCCAGTGGATGCAATCCAGGAACGAAACAATTAAAGTTCCCAATGTATGGTATTCGATAAATCCTCTGTAGAGACATATCTTATTTCTCACTGAGGCTACCCAAGCTGTTTCTCGCTCTTGCAAAGCCATTCTCAGATTTTAGAATATCTCTCCGTTTGAGTCGTTAGCCACTCTGGAATCCCCCAATTCCATTCTATTCTCAAGTTCTTCCCGCAATTCTCATGGCACGTATCTTGACCTTTTAATACTGTACGATATTGCCGGCGTCGGTTCTCCGGTCGAACCGGCAGGCCTGAGGTTCTCGTTCCAACAACGCAACAATAGAATAGGCATCTATGCACTACAATACAATTTCCCAGACCATCAAACGACAGTACGAACGAAAATTCGTTACTGCAAGCGAAGCGGTTTCGGTTATTCAATCAGGTAACAGGGTATGGATACATCCGGGTTGCGCCGTGCCGCAGATTCTTCTGGATGCGATGGTAGCCCGATACGAGGAATTACATGACGTTGAGGTCGTGCACCTGCTTGGCGTGAACCAGGCCCCATATGTTCATCCGGAAATGAAAGGGCACTTCAGGCACAATGCCTTTTTTATCGGAAAGAATGTACGGCAAGCCGTATGGGAAGGACGTGCAGACTTCACTCCCATTTTTCTCTCGGAGATTCCTGCAATGCTGTACGGCAAGCAATATCCGATTGACGTGGCCTTGATTCAGGTTTCGCCCCCGGATGAACACGGGTACTGCAGTTTTGGCGTCGGTGTTGAATGCACCAAGGCAGCAACAGAAGTGGCAAAGGTGGTGATTGCCCAGGTGAACCCCAATATGCCGAGGTCGCTGGGCGACAGCTTCATTCATTTGAATCAGATCGACTATTGTGTGGAAGTTGATACGTTGCTGACAGAACTTCCCCAGCTTGAAGGTGATGAGACGCCGGAAGAGTTGGATGTGTATCAGAAGATTGGAGCGCACGTTGCCAGTCTGGTTGAAGATGGTGCGACACTGCAACTGGGGATCGGTCGAATTCCGGATGCTGTGGTGAAATATCTGGGCGACCGGAAAGACCTTGGCATTCATTCCGAAATGGTTTCGGATGGTATTATTCCCCTCGTTGAAGCAGGGGTTATCAATAACAGGAAGAAGACCTTGCTTCCGGGAAAGATCGTCACGTCATTCGTTCTCGGTTCTCGCCAACTGTTTGAGTTTGTCGATAACAATCCGTTGATGGAGTTTCGACCAACCCAATTTACGAACGACCCGTTTACCATTTCGCGGAACAGGAAAATGGTGGCGATCAATTCGGCACTGGCTGTTGATCTCACGGGACAGGTCTGCGCCGATTCGATCGGCCAGAAATTCTACAGCGGGTTTGGCGGGCAGGTGGATTTTATTCGCGGGGCTGCAAGGTCCGAGGGTGGCAAGCCCATCATTGCCCTTCCCTCAACGGCCAAAGACGGAGCTCTTTCACGCATTACGACGAGGCATATGGATGGAGCCGGTGTGACCACGTCGCGGGGTGATGTTCACTATGTGGTAACTGAGTTTGGTGTGGTGAATCTGCATGGCAAGACAATCAGAGAACGGGCGGAATCGCTTATTCAGATTGCGCATCCATCGTTCAGGCAGTCCCTTGAGGAGTTTGCCAGGGAACAACACTACTTGTAGGAGACCATTGATGGCACGCGGATCGGTTCAATTTGAAATCGACACATGTAAGGGATGTGAACTGTGTATAGGAGCTTGTCCCCAGGGCAGCATAGAACTCTCCCCGGGGATTAACAAACAGGGGTATCACTACGCCGTACTTATCAAGGACAATTGTACCGGCTGCACAAACTGCGCTCTCGTTTGTCCCGATGCAGTGATTCGGGTGTATCGCGAGGAGAAGAAGAAAAGGGTTCCACTTGCAACCATTTCCAATGTCCAGGAAAACATCACGGTCACCATTACTGATGGTGAGCGGGGAACAGTCGGTTCACAAGGGTAATCTGAAAGGGGAATACGGTGTCCGAGCTTCGATTAATGAAAGGAAATGAGGCGCTGGCCGAGGCCGCCATCCGCGCGGGATGTCAGGCGTATTTCGGTTATCCCATCACGCCGCAGTCGGAGATTCTTGAGTACCTGACCGACGAGGGGCGTAAACGGGGGATGGTCGTTCTGCAAGCAGAGAGCGAAGTTGCCTCAATCAACATGGTGTATGGAGCGGCTGGAGCGGGAGCCAGGACTATGACATCGTCATCAAGTCCCGGAATCAGCTTGATGCAGGAAGGTCTCTCGTATATCACATGTGCCGAGCTGCCATGCCTTGTGGTCAATGTCAACCGCGGAGGTCCCGGCCTTGGGACAATTCAACCCTCGCAGGGTGATTACTTCCAGTCCACAAAAGGGGGCGGTCATGGGGATTACCGCTTGATCGTCCTTGCGCCGGCAAGCGTTCAGGAGATGGCGGACTTTGTGTATGATGCGTTTGACCTTGCAGACAAGTACCGGACTCCGGTGTTGATTCTGGCTGATGGTGCGTTGGGACAGATGATGGAGAAAGTGGAATTTAAAGAATACAATCCGGCGGAACATATCCCGCCAAAACCGTGGGCAACGGTTGGCAAACCCAAGTCACGTGAGCGCAATATCATTACGTCGCTTCATATTCAACCGGAAAAGATGGAGCAAATGAACATCCAACTCCAGGCAAAGTACAAGGAGATCTCGGAACATGAGGTCCGCTTTGAGGAGATACAGACCGGGGATGCCGAGTGTTTTATCGTTGCATACGGGTTGGCTGCTCGTATCGCGCATCGCGCAGTGGAACTGGCGCGCGAATTGGGTATCCGTGTCGGATTGTTGCGACCGATAACGCTCTGGCCGTTTCCCCAGGCAAAGATCCGCGAGCTTGCGGACAAGACTCACGGGGTGTTGGTGGTCGAAATGAACGCGGGACAAATGGTGGAAGACGTCCGACTCAGCGTTGAAGGAAGAGTGCCAGTCCGGTTTTGCGGAAGAATGGGTGGTGTTGTCCCATCGGCCGAGGAGATTGTGGCTGCTCTTGAAGCATTGGACTATGAAGTCGCCAAGGATCATATCGGAGAGTACTGACATGGACGCACACGCTTCACAGAATATCGTTGAGACATTGGAGTGTGTATATGAACGACCGGACACACTCACCGATACGAGGATGCACTATTGCCCCGGATGCGGCCATGGTTCAGCTCATCGACTGCTGATGGAGGTTGTTGATGAACTGGGCATTCAAGAGCAGACGATCGGTGTTGCACCTGTTGGATGTTCGGTATTTGCCTATCAGTACATGAACATTGATATGCAGGAAGCGGCGCATGGACGGGCGTCAGCCGTGGCAACCGGCATCAAACGCATTCATCCTGATAAGTACGTGTTCTCATATCAGGGTGATGGTGATCTTGCTGCAATCGGTACGGCTGAGACTATTCATACTGCAAACCGCGGCGAGAATATCCTTGTCGTCTTTATCAACAACGGTATTTATGGCATGACCGGCGGTCAGATGGCACCCACGACCCTGCTCGGGATGAAGACGACGACATCACCCGCCGGCCGTACTATTGAAACATCTGGTTTCCCGCTCAAGATCAGCGACATGATTGCCATGTTGCCCGGCGTGTATTACGTGAGCAGGCACTCTGTTCACACACCGAACGCAGTCCGGCAGTTGAAGAAAGCACTCACGAAGTCGTTTCAATTTCAGAGGGAAAAGAAGGGGACATGCTTCATAGAAGTAGTCTCCAATTGCCCCTCCGGTTGGAAAATGACGCCTCCGCAGGCAAACAAATGGATGGAAGAAAATATGTTCCCGATGTATCCTCCGGGCGAACTGAAAGCACCCAGGCCATGAAACAACAGAGTAGGCCGAAGCGCGGAAATTACAACCGTATATCTTTCGCTTCGTTCAGGATTGAAAGGGAACAACAATGACACACGAACTGCTTATTGCCGGCTTTGGCGGACAAGGAGTTCTCTCAATGGGGATGACTCTTGCTTATGCCAGCATGATTGAGAAAAAGGAAGTGAGTTGGATGCCTTCGTACGGTCCGGAGATGCGGGGCGGCACAGCGAACTGCATTGTGATTGTATCCGATAGACAGATCAGTTCCCCGATTGTTACGACCTTCGATACGGTTGTTGCGCTCAACCAGCCATCATTGGAGAAATTCGAAAAAGCTGTCAAACCGGGCGGGTTGCTTGTGTATGATTCCACAAACTGTATCGTCCCACCGGGCAGAACTGATATCGACATCCTTCCGCTTGCGGCGAGTGAAGAGGCGGCCAAATTGAACAATGCCAGGATCATGAATATGATTGTCCTTGGAGCGTTCATCGCCCAGACTGGCGTTGTGGAAATTGCATCATTGATGCATGCCTTGGAAAAGGTTCTGCCGGAACGCTATCACAATCTCCTGCCATTGAACGAACGAGCGCTGCGCCGCGGAATGGAACTGGCGACAAATGTCGAGGCCGTCTAGAGGGAAGGTTATCACGTATTCACATCCGAGAGGAGTCTACAATGGAGGTTCAATGTATGCACACATGTCAGGGTCACTGCAATGCTCTCAATGTTGCCGAGCAGATTGAGTTATCCGCAATTGAGGGATACAGCCGCTACCTCACGGAGTGCAACTATCCCGACGTGAGAGTGATATTGCAGGATATGATTGACCGGCATCAGAAAACCCTTCAGTTTCTGCAAGGGAAGAAGAGCGAGCTAACCGAAAAGCTGAATATCCTCGACAACATCAATGACAGTTTTAGCTGAAACGGCCTGGAGACAATATGGAACATCAGGGCAATGATGTCGTGAATTGGAACGAGGTCTCAATTGAAGAGATCCTCGCACTGGCAATCGCCGATGAGGAATACGCGCGTGACTACTACAAACACGCCGCTGATCTCGCCGGCAGCTTGCATACGCGACAAATGCTGTTGCAGCTTTCTGAAATGGAACAGGGACATGCCGACCAGTTGCGAAAAGAGCTCGACGAGCTTTCCCTGCAACGTGAACTGGAAGCTGGAATGGCGGATTAGGACGGGAAATGGATTCACACCCATTAAGTCCTATGCTGTCCACAAGGAGGTCCACCATGACGAAATATATTGAGCAACTTTCAAAGCTCGCTTTCTTGACACTGACGGGGGTTATCGGGAGCGTTGTTGTGGGATTGATGGTGTATGGCAATGAAGTGTTTGGCATGACACACATAGGGTTTTCATTTGTTTCTTTCGGTTTGAGTGGCGCTTTCATCTTTGCCTTTTACCACGTTCGAGGCCTTTCGGAGACCATCACTGCTGCAGTAGTGACCAGTGCCTTGCAATTTGCCGTTGCCTCATCATGGATCACGCCACTCAACGCGGCGATCTGGTCTTTTGGGGTGAACCTGCCGCTCATTCTTGTTGCACTCATTTTCGAACGGAAGCTTTCCCCGTTCAGGCAATACAAATTCGTTGTCGTGGCATTACTGTACGGAGTGATGTTTGTGCTGTTGACGATGTTTGTCTCACTGTTGAGTGGTATGCAGATGCTTCCGCCAACTGTCTTCCGACAGAACTTCGTGGATGGAGCGTTGATTGGACTGGGGCTCGCGCTCGGGATTGAAGCGGGAGAAGCGTTGATCCATTCACTTGAGCATCACCAGTCCTTGAAGCATCACGGTCATATTGAGAAGCACGCGTAAGAATCTGACATGGGGCTTGCCGCTCTTTCTTTTCGCCGGGATGTATCGGGGGAAGTTTCCTTGAAGCGTCCCGGCATTCTTGTCTTTCGCACAACGAGAGCAGGATATTGATACTCACACCCTATATCTGAGATAACGCTATGAGCAAATACACTATTGCCTGGTTGCCCGGTGACGGAATAGGCAATGACGTTATGGAAGCAACACGGATTGTTCTTGATGCAGTGAACCTTGACGCAGACTACGTTCACGGCGACATCGGATGGGAATTCTGGTGCCGTGAAGGCGATGCGTTCCCCCGGCGGACCATCGAACTCCTCCAGCGTGTCGATGCAGCGATGTTTGGTGCGATTACCTCCAAACCGGTCAAATCAGCTGAGGCAGAACTGGCATCCGCACTCCAGGGCACGGGCCTTGTGTATCGTTCGCCCATTGTTCGCATGCGCCAATTGTTCGATCTCTATACGTGCCTTCGTCCGTGTAAAGCGTATCCCGGCAACCCCTTGAATTTCAAAGAAGGCATCGACCTTACGGTATTCAGAGAAAACACTGAAGACCTGTATGCCGGTGTGGAGTTTAGCCCTGTGCCCGTTGAGTTATCCAATGTGCTGACGAGTATCTCCAAACCGTTTGAAGCGTTCAAGAATTTATCGGGCGATGAGTATGCGGTGTCCTGCAAGATTAACACCAGAAAGGGTTCCGAGCGAATTGTCCGGGCAGCATTCGAGTTTGCCCGAAAGAATAATCGAAAGAAGGTCACGGTGGTGCACAAGGCCAACGTCGTCCGCGCAACCGACGGTATGTTCCTTGACGAAGCAAAGAAGGTAGCGCGGGAATTTCCCGACATTCTTATGGATGATGCCAATGTCGACGCCATCTGCATGTGGTTGCTGAAAAACCCTCTCAGTTATGATGTTCTTGTTGCTCCGAACTTGTATGGAGATATCATCTCCGACCTCGCGGCGCAGATGGTCGGAGGTCTGGGCTTTGGCTGCTCGGGCAACATTGGCAAGAAGCTTGCTGTGTTCGAGCCGTCACATGGATCTGCGCCGAAGTACGCGGGACAAAACAAGGTGAACCCCATTGCCACCATACTTGCGGCAAAGATGATGATGGAGTGGCTCGGGGAAACAGAGAAGGCCGGGCGCGTTGAGCGAGCAACGGCCTCTGTGATTGCAGCAGGCAAAGTGCGGACCTACGATATGGGCGGGCACAATTCCACGATTGAAATGGCGGAAGAGATCACAAGACATCTGGCCGACTAGATGGAGACGACGATGAATGATATCATCATACACGAAGTGGGTTTGCGTGATGGTTTGCAGATGGAGAAGCAAATCGTCCCGATGGCGCAAAAAGCAAAATGGATCGAGCAACTCATTGATGCGGGAGTGGATATTATTCAACTCGGTTCGTTTGTTCATCCCGACAAAGTGCCACAGATGGCTGATACGGATGGACTGTTTCAGTATTTCACCAACATTAAAAGATCGTCCGGCGTGATGTTCTCGGGACTCGTCCTCAATGAGAGGGGATTTGATCGGGGACTTGCGTGTGGAGTTGAGATGTTTTGCCTTGGTGTGTCCGCGAGTGAAACCCACAGCCGGAAAAACACCGGCATGTCGGTGCATGAGGCAACCGATCGGATCATCGCAATTGCCCGGAGAGCGGTTGAATCCGAAGCGAAAGTGCAGGTGTCCGTGCAATCGGCATTTGGATGCGGGTACGAAGGCCACGTTCCTCAGGCCCAGGTGATGAGAATTGTTGAACGATACCTGGATGCCGGACTGCGGAATATCAGTTTCGCCGATACTGCGGGTCACGCCACCCCGGACCAGGTTGAGAGAATGTTCGCATCCATCATGGAATTCGACGAGGGTGTTGAATGCGCCTGTCACTTTCATAATACGTATGGGCTCGGACTCGCCAACGCTTATGCAGCAATGAAGACGGGAGTGAAGTATTTTGAATCATCGGTCGGTGGACTCGGCGGTTGCCCTTTTACGAAGATCGCCGGAGGCAACGTCTGTACCGAAGATCTCATACACATGCTGCAACGGATGGATCGCCGGCATGATATGACTTTGGAGAGTCTCATTGAGGTTGCGCAAGACATGAGCATGTTCTTCGATCGCGAGTTGCCTGGGACGATTTATAAGACCGGAGTGATCGTTCAGAATCACACTGTACAGTAATTGAATCCTGAGGTGAGATATGCATTGTAGCTGTGGAAGCCCGGTAAATCACCTGGATGATTTTTGTCCGCATTGCGGCGCACTGCTTCAGGAAGAAGTCCACTGCAGCATCCACTCCTCGGAGAAAGCCCTTGGTGTTTGCATCATATGCGCCAAGCCCTTTTGTTCGGCGTGTGGCGGATGGTTGGGCAGTCTCTTCATGTGCAATGAACATCATGGATATGAGGTCATTGAGGGCATGGCAAGAGTATTCGGGGGAAATGACAGTGTACGGATTGAGTATGCAAAGAACTGTCTGGAGAAAGACGGTTTGCATCCATTCTTCTTTTCCCGAAAGGTGAGCCCGATCTCGTTCGGTGGCCCCGACTACTCATTGTTCAGAGCTTCCGGCGAGTGCGATGGTCACATCGTCAACGAATACAAGGTGATGGTTCCCTGTCAGGAAGTGATGAAGGCAGAAGAGGTGTTGAAGAAGTTGGACCTGGTCGAAACGGACAGAACAAATTGAAACGCCTGGAGAAATTGTGACACCAACACTACTGTCAGGCATTCGTGTTCTTGATCTGACGAACGTTCTCTCGGGACCGTTTGCAACGCTTCACCTTTCGTTGCTGGGAGCCGAGGTCATCAAGATTGAGAACCCTGTTGATGGTGACCTTGCGCGCAAGCTTGGGAGTGTTCCTGAGTTAAACGACCAGCTCATGGGAACGAGTTTTCTTGCCCAAAACGCCAATAAAAAATCGCTCACGCTGAATCTCAAAGAGAAGGAAGCAAAGGAAATATTCCTGAAGCTTGTCAAAACAGCCGACATTGTAGTCGAGAATTTTCGTCCCGACGTCATGAACCGCCTTGGGCTCGGGTATGATATATTGAAGAAGAATAACCCGTCGCTTATCTACTGTGGCATCTCCGGCTTCGGTGCCACGGGACCGGATGCAATGAAACCCGCGTACGATCAGATCATCCAGGGACTCAGTGGTGTCATGGCCATCAACGGTGATGAGAGTCTGAATCCGCTGCGTTGCGGGTTCCCTGTGTGTGATACGGTCGGAGGATTGAACGCTGCGTTTGCCATCATGGCTGCCTTGTTCCATCGCGAACGGACAGGGGAGGGGCAGTTCATTGATGTGGCGCTTCTTGATTCCGTTATGCCGCTCATGGGTTGGGTAGCGGCAAACCTCCTCATCGGTCATCAGCAGCCGGTACTGATGGGAAATGACAACTTCACGGCCGCACCATCCGGGATGTTCGTCACGAAGGACGGCCACATCAACATTGCCGCCAACAAGCAGGAGCAATGGGAAGCCGTTGCGGACGTACTTGGTGTTCGCGGGCTCACACAGGACCCTCGTTTTGAGAAGCGTGATGCGCGTAAGAGGAACCGGAAGATTCTCACGCTATTGTTGGAGGAAAAGTTGAAAGAGAGGGAGACAGCATACTGGGTGGAAACACTCAATGCACAGGGTGTTCCTTCGGGTGAGATTCTTGGTCTTGAAGCCGCACTGGACCAGCAGCAGGTGAAGCATCGCGATGCAATTCAATCTGTTCATGCCGATGGCATCGGGGACCTCAAGTTGTTCAATCTGACTGCAAAATTTGAGAAGACTCCGGGAAACGTTACATGTGCTCCGCCAAGGCTCGGCGCGCAAACAAATGAATTCCTTCGTGAATTGGGTTATTCCAACGCGGAGATAGAGCAACTTCGTGAGCGAAGGGCTGTGTAGCATATCAGAGAGCGTGTCCAATGGGTATGACAGTAGTGGAAAAGATTCTGGCCCGCGCATCAGGGTACCAGGCCGTGAAAGCCGGTGATGTGGTAGAGCCGTCAGTCGATCTCGCAATGTCGCATGAGAACGCGGCGCTGGTGATCAACCAGTTTCTCGAGATCTATGAAGGCACAGGTATCACACCGGAGGTGTGGAGTTTGCCAAAGGTCGCAATCATCTTTGATCATCGCGTTCCGGCTGAATCAGCAAAGACAGCGACGAACCAGAAGAAGGTGCGGGAGTTTGTGGCGAAACATATGATCAGTAAATTCCATGACATTCGGGGTGATCTCGGTGGAATCTGTCACCAGATTCTTCCTGAAAGCGGCTACGTTCGCCCCGGTTCAGTGGTAGTGGGTACGGATTCTCATACGACCAGCCATGGTGCTCTCGGCGCGTTTGCGTTTGGGATCGGGGCAACCGAGATGGCGAGTGTCTGGGCGCTCGGTACCGTCCTCAACGTGGAAGTCCCCAAGACGATCAAGGTAAATGTGCACGGGAGTTTTCCTCCCTTCGTCGGGCCCAAGGATCTGATTCTCCATCTCATCGGCAAGATCAGTGCGCAGGGGGCGAATTTCAGAGTCATTGAGTTCCATGGCGAGACGATACGGACAATGTCCACTTCGGGGCGATTGGTTCTCTGCAACATGTCTGTTGAAGCCGGCGCAACATCCGGCATCGTTCCTGCGGATGCGGAATCGATGCGATACCTCAGAGACGAAGCTGGCGTACACGATCCGCTAACCCCGGTCATGCCCGACAATGATGCGACATACATACAGGAAATCGATATTGATGTATCGAATCTCGGACCACAAGTTGCCTGTCCGCACACGGTTGACAATGTGAAGTCCGTTGAAAGTATCGTGGGAACATATGTGCATCAGATCGTCATTGGGTCATGCACAAACGGCAGACTTGATGACCTTCAGATAGCCGCTGGCATTGTGAGAGGAAAGAAGGTTTCGAAGAACACCCGTATGCTTGTTTTCCCGGCAAGCGGCAAGATCTATGGTGAGGCGCTTGAGCGAGGGTACATCATGGATTTTATGAAGGCCGGTGCCGTGGTGATGAACCCGGGGTGTGGGCCGTGCCTCGGCATACATGAAGGCGCGTTGGCCGATGGTGAGGTTGCTCTCTCGACGACCAACAGAAATTTTAAAGGACGCATGGGAAATCCGAAATCTGAAGTGTATCTCTGCTCACCTGCCGTTGCCGCGGCATCAGCCATCACCGGGATGATCACCGATCCGCGGAAAGGAGAATTGTAATATGGCGAAGGTAGTTCTCACTGTTGGCGACGATATCTCCACTGATGTTATTTATCCGGGCAGGTTCATGGCAACGGTGCTTCCCGCTGAAACACCACAGTTCGCATTTGCAGACAATACCGAGTTCAACGCGCAGTTGAAATCGAAACAGATTGCTGCAGGAAGTATCATTGTGGCAGGGAGGAATTTTGGATGTGGTTCGTCACGCGAACAAGCCGTCTCCGCTCTCAAGGGTCATGATCTTGTGATCGTTGCAAAGAGCTTTGCGCGCATCTTCTTGCAGAACTCCGTGAACCTTGGATTGCAGTTGGTTGAAGCGCCGGAAATCGAAGCGTCTGCCAATGACGAATTGAATATTGGCGCGGACATTGTTGAAAACAAGACGACGGGAAGACGCTTCAGCGTCATTGCTTTCCCGAAGACCCGACAAGAGATTATTGCTTCAGGTGGATTAATACCCCATACGAGAAAGTTGATCATGGAGGGGCGGAGGGGAGTTTCTCAACGGAAAAATGGTTAACTACTTCTGATCATTCAAATCACCAAATGTGAGAAGAGACATGGAATCCATTGAACAACCAAAAGTGAGACATCGGTCATTCTCCTACACGACGAATCTCTCCTGGGCGGAAGGCAGAATCGGGACCATGACATCTGAAGGGAAGCCGGCTCTCAAGATATCCAGTCCGCCGGAGTTCAAAGGCAATGCCGGCTATTGGACGCCGGAGGATGTTTTTGTCGGTTCTGTAGAAATGTGTCAGATGCTCACATTCATAGGAATTGCCCAGAAGCAGAATGTTCCGTTTATCTCATACAAGAGTTCTGCAAAGGGTACGCTGGAGTTTATTGATGGACAGTACCGGTTTACGCATATTGTCGTTTCCCCCGTCGTAGTAGTGGACGAGCCGGGTACGGAGTCTCAAATCAATGCAGTTATCCGCGAAGCCCACAAGAGGTGCCTAATCGCAAACTCCATCACGGCAATTGTGGAAGTCAACCCTACGATCCAGTTGAAAGAGAAAATTGGCGGCGAAGTTACCTGATACTTGTGGTGCCATGACCGTTCAAACTTAAGAAAATGGCGCGCGTGCTATTCTCACATCTGAAAATCCGATTCACTCAGGTATTAACGGGCGTCATTCCTTCCCAAATTTAACAAATCGATGTGCATTGATTTGGCACCCCCTTTGTCACCTGAGTCAGCAACAGGAGGGATTCCATGATGTTTTCTTCGCCGTTGAAAGTAGATGTTGGTCTTCTTAGTAAGTATGATCGTCCCGGACCGCGATACACCAGTTATCCGACCGCTCCGATGTTTACGAGTGCATTCACGTCTGACGACTATCGGCGTGCCATAGTCGAGTCAAACCCTGCAACCGCAGACTCCGATATCTCACTCTATTTTCATTTCCCCTTTTGTGACACATTATGCTATTTCTGCGGTTGTACCATGATGGTAACGCGCGACCGCAAGAGAATCTCAGAATATCTTCAGTACGTGAAAAAGGAAATCGATATTGTTGCTCCGTTGATTACGGACAAGAGGAAGGTGATGCAGGTGCATTGGGGGGGTGGGACCCCCACGCACCTGACGCCAGAAGAGATACTCGACATGGCAGGGTACATCCGGCGTTCCTTCAACATCGCTCCCGACGCCGAAATGAGTGTCGAGATTGACCCGCGGGAGTTGACGCAGAAGCACCTTGGCGCACTACGACATGTTGGATTCAACCGGGTCAGCATGGGGATTCAGGACTTCAACCCGCGTGTGCAACAGGCCGTCAATCGTGTGCAACCGGAGGAGTTATCACTACAGGTCTATAAGTGGGCCGCGGCGCTTGAGTTCGAGAGCATCAACGTGGATCTGATTTATGGACTTCCGCGACAGACCGCGGGCACATTTCGGGATACGTTACAAAAAGTCATCCGCTTGCGCCCCGACCGGATTGCAGTGTTCAATTATGCCCACGTCCCCTGGATGAAGGCACACCAGCGATTAATCCATGCGGAGGACCTTCCGAGCGCAAACGAAAAACTCAGTATTCTGAAAATGACAATTGAAACACTCTGCTCTGACGGCTACGAGTATATCGGGATGGATCACTTTGCGCGGCCGAATGATGAACTTACTCTGGCCCAACGGGAGAAGACGCTCAACCGGAACTTTCAAGGCTACTCGACAAAATCCGGTGCAGACCTGTACGGGTTCGGTATGTCGTCCATCGGCAATATCCATGGTGTGTATGCTCAGAACGCCAAGACGCTGCCTGAATACTATAATGCCCTTGATCACGGCGAACTTGCAACGCATGTGGGTTACCGGATGACAAGCGATGACCACATCAGAAAGTACGTCATCATGCGCCTGATGTGCGACCTTGAACTGAAGAAGTCCGATGTGGAGACACAGTTCGTCATCGACTTCGATGAATACTTCGAGGATGCCCTGAAACAACTTGATCAATTTATCGATGACGATCTGGTGGAGCATACCCTGAACGGGCTGCGGATCATCGGAAACGGACGGCTTGTTCTTCGCAACATTGCCATGTGCTTCGATGCTTACCTCGACACAATGCAGAAAGAGAAACCGGTGTTCTCGCGGACTGTGTGATATCCACATCCGTGACGAACATAAAAGCCACCCTTGACGGGTGGTTTTTTGTTTTCAGGGAATTGGATGGCCTTGAGGATTTCCTTTTCAGGGATGAGAATTCGGGTCTTTTACTCCGAAATGTTTGTTGAAAACAGGCTGGAATCCACTATTTCATACATGGAACAGCATTTGCCCTATTACTCTCAGTGACCAAGTGAACCAAGAACCAAGTTATTATGAATTTTCATTGCGAGCCATTGAATCATGGAACACACCCCAAAACGTAGATACGTAACAATCGACGGAAACGAAGCGGCGGCATGCGTTGCCCACAAGCTCAACGAAGTCATCGCCATCTATCCGATTACTCCATCGTCCAACATGGGCGAATGGGCAGATGAATGGTCGGCACAAGGACGAAAGAACCTGTGGGGCACGATCCCCTCAGTAACAGAGATGCAGAGTGAAGGTGGTGCAGCCGGGGCAGTTCATGGTGCGCTGCAAACAGGAGCTCTCTCGACCACGTTCACCGCCTCTCAGGGATTACTCCTGATGATACCAAACATGTACAAGATTGCAGGAGAGCTGACCTCAACCGTGTTTCATGTGTCCGCACGATCGCTTGCAACGCAGTCGCTCTCTATTTTCGGTGACCATAGCGACGTGATGGCCACGCGAGGGACGGGTTTTGCAATGATGTGTTCAAACTCCGTGCAGGAAGTGATGGACTTTGCATTGATTGCACAGGCAGCCACCCTCGAAGCTCGCGTCCCATTTCTTCATTTCTTCGACGGCTTCAGGACGTCTCATGAAGTCATGAAGATCGAGCAACTGAACGATGATGATATTCGTGCCATGATAGATGATGAGTTGATTCACGCGCACCGCTCACGCGGTCTTTCTCCCGACCGTCCGGTGATGCGTGGAACGGCGATGAACCCCGACGTCTATTTCCAGGCGCGAGAGACGGTGAACCCGTTTTATGCAGCATGTCCGGCAATTGTGCAAAAGGCAATGGACAAGTTCGCGAAAATCGTTGGCCGCCAATATCAATTGTTTGATTATGTCGGTTCCCCCAATGCGGAGAGCGTTATGGTGATTATGGGATCCGGAACCGGTGCAGTCGAAGAGACGATCTCCTACCTGAACAACAAAGGCGAGAATGTCGGCGTGTTGAAGGTGAGGCTCTTCCGGCCATTCTCGATTGAATCTTTTGTCCAGGCTCTCCCGAAATCCGTTAAGACCATTGCCGTTCTCGACAGAACGAAAGAACCAGGGAGTGCCGGTGAGCCGTTGTATCAGGATGTAGTGACGGCAATAGCAGAATGCCACACCACCGGAACACTTCCCTTTGCATTTCCGAGAATCATCGGCGGGCGGTATGGACTTTCTTCCAAAGAGTTCACGCCTGCGATGGTCAAAGGCATCTACGATGAGATGAAGAAGACCTCCCCGAAGAACCATTTCACCGTCGGCATCAATGACGATGTTACACACACAAGCATCGACTATGATGCGGATTTCACCACTGAGCCAGACGATGTCGTACGGGCAATGTTTTATGGCCTTGGTGCTGATGGCACCGTTGGAGCAAACAAGAACTCCATCAAGATCATCGGAGAGGATACTGATTTCTTTGCCCAGGGATATTTCGTTTACGACTCAAAGAAGTCGGGCTCAACAACGATTTCACATCTCCGTTTCGGTCCGCGTCCCATCAAATCAAACTATCTGGTCGAACGGGCAAACTTCATCGCTTGCCATCAATGGTTCTTCCTTGAAAAATTTGATGTGTTAAAAAATGCCGTTCCGGGCGCCACATTCCTGCTTAATAGCTACTTCGGTCCTGATAAGGTATGGAGTCAACTACCCCGACACATTCAGGAACAGATTATCCGCAAGAAGATCAGGTTCTATGTGATTGACGGGTACAAAGTTGCCCAAGCAACCGGCATGGGCGGCCGCGTGAATACCATTATGCAAACCTGCTTCTTTGCCATCTCCGGCGTGCTTCCGCGTGAACAGGCGATTGAAGCGATCAAGAATTCGATCAAGAAGACATACGGGAAGAAGGGCGACCAGATCGTCCAGCAGAACTTCGCCGCTGTTGATCAGACAATTGCCAATCTCTTTGAGGTGACGATACCGGAACAGGTGACGAGCACTCTGGAGATGCCGTCTCCGGTGTCTTCGAAGGCACCCGAGTTTGTTCGCAACGTTACGGGCGTAATCATCGCCGGCATGGGTGACTCACTTCCTGTCAGTGCAATGCCGATTGATGGGACGTTCCCCGTCGGGACAGCCCAATGGGAGAAGCGCAACATTGCTCTTGAGATTCCCGTGTGGGATACGCAGGTCTGCATACAGTGCAATAAGTGCGCGATTGTCTGTCCGCACGCAACGATTCGCATCAAGGTGTACGACCCGAAGGAATTGGCGGGCGCCCCCTCCACGTTCAAGTCGACTGACTATCGCGGCACCGAATACAAAGGGATGAAATATTCGATCCAAGTTGCGCCAGAAGACTGTACGGGCTGCGGCATCTGTATTGAGATTTGTCCAGCCAAGAACAAATCGGAGACACGCCTCAAGGCAATCAACATGATGCCTCAGCCAGCCATCCGCGATCAGGAGAGAGAGAACTACGAGTTCTTCCTCAGTCTTCCGGAGGTTGACCGACGCGGAGTGAAAATGGATTCGGTCAAGGGCTCACAGTTGCTCCAGCCGTTGTTCGAATACTCCGGTGCGTGCTCGGGTTGCGGTGAGACTCCGTATCTCAAGTTGGTGACACAGTTGTTCGGCGACAGAATGCTCGTGGCGAATGCAACAGGTTGTTCCTCCATCTATGGCGGCAACCTGCCGACAACACCCTGGACAAAGAACAACGACGGCCGCGGTCCTGCATGGTCAAACTCGCTCTTCGAGGATAACGCAGAGTTCGGTATGGGTATGCGACTCACTATCGACAAGCACACAGAGATGGCGAAGGAACTCGTCCAGGTACTTGAGCCGGTGATCGGGGCTGAGTTGGTGAATGCACTCCTCACCGCCAGTCAGTCTGATGAGGCGGGAATCTACGAACAGCGCCAGAGAGTTGAGGAATTGAAGAAGAAGCTGAAGATGATCACCTCTCCCGAGGCAAAGCAACTCGCGAGCCTTGCTGACAGCCTTGTGAAGAAGAGTGTGTGGATCATCGGTGGTGATGGCTGGGCGTATGATATCGGTTTCGGTGGACTCGACCATGTGCTCGCTTCTGGAAAGAATGTGAACATCCTCGTTCTCGACACGGAAGTGTACTCCAATACCGGCGGACAGATGTCAAAGTCCACGCCACGCGGAGCGGTGGCGAAATTTGCAGCAGGCGGCAAGCCACGTGCAAAGAAAGACCTCGGCCAGATCGCCATGACCTACGGGAATGTCTACGTTGCAACGGTTGCGATGGGTGCGAACGATATGCAAACCATCAAGGCATTCATCGAAGCGGAAGCGTACGATGGCCCATCGCTCATCATCGCGTACAGTCATTGCATAGCGCATGGCATCAACATGGAGAAGGGGATGAGCAACCAGAAAGCCGCGGTGGAGAGCGCCCACTGGCCGCTGTACCGCTACAACCCGACGCAGGAGGCGGATGGAAAGAATCCGTTCAAACTCGACTCCAAGGCGGCAAAGATCAAGTTCTCCGACTACGCATATCTTGAGACCCGCTACAAGATGCTGACGAAAAGCGATCCCGAAGCGGCAAAGCGTCTGATGGAGCTTGCCCAGGAAGACGTCAACAAACGATGGGAAATCCTGGAAGAGATGGCGAAGGACGGGAATGGAACTGCGCAAACGGTTGTTCCTGCCGTGCAACATAACTAAGATATTGTCCTGCGATTTGTGCGGATGATTGGAAGGAAACAACTCTATGAAAATGCTGTTGGGTCTTATCGCGTTCGGATACTGGGCGCTCAGTGCATCTGCACAGGAAGGAGCCCCCCGTGATACTTCAAACCTCGAGGAGTTCCAGCAACTTGCCGAACAATGGAGGCAGGCTTGCAACAGCAAAGATGCGACAACACTGCCATCAACGTATGCTGAGGACGCACAGTACATTTCGGCACATGTTGTCGGATATGTTGCAGATGGCCGTGACCGTGTTATAGAGAATTTTCAGAACGGAGTCAAGAGTGGCGGGCGCATCGACACCCTCGAAGTGCTTTCAGTCAATTCGTCGTGTGAAATGGCAAGCATTGTCATCAGGTATGTGGGTATGGCAGGAGGCACAGAGTGGACGGCCGGAATCTTCTCGTCTGCAAGAGAACAAAAGGCCACTGGCTCATTGTTACACACATGACCGTTGTCCGAGACTAACAAGAGAAGGAACATGAATCAGGCTATTCAGGACTTTATCGGTTGTAAGCGCATTGCAGTTGTGGGCTATTCGCGCAATATCTGCAAGTTCGGCAACTATGCCTATGCAGAACTACAAAAGCGCGGCTATCAAGTGTTCGCGGTTCATCCCACAGAAAAAGAAATCTCAGGCGTAAAGTGTTATCCCAACCTGCAATCGTTGCGAGGTGAGATTGATGCCGTCTTGATTTCCATTCAACCGGAACGGGTAGTGCCCATTCTGGAGGAAGCTTCAACTATCGGAGTGAAGAATGTCTGGCTGCAACAAGGCGCTGAATCCGTCGAGGCTCTGCTGGCTGCAGACCGCCTCGGTCTCGCCATTGTCGCTAAGAAGTGTGTGCTGATGTATGCTCCGCCGGTGCGATCGTTCCATGGCTTGCATCGATCGTTTACAAGGCTATTTGGACATTTGTGAAATACTGAATAAGCGAGGCATCATGGATCTCTCAACTACATATCTTGGACTGAAACTGAAGAACCCGATTGTCCCTTCAGCGAGCCCTCTCTCATACTCACTCGACGGCATGAAACGACTGGAGGATGCTGGTGCCTCCGCTGTGGTTATGTATTCCTTGTTCGAAGAGCAGATTGCCCACGAAGCGGCCGAGTTGGAACATTATCTCAGCTATGGCAGCGAAAGCTATGCTGAGGCCCTCACGTACTTTCCAGAGACAAAGGAATACAATATCGGGCCTGATCACTATGTCGAGTTGGTACGAAAGGCAAAAGAGGCGCTCAACATTCCTGTGATCGGAAGCCTGAATGGTATCTCCACGGGAGGTTGGATCAACTATGCGCGGAAGATCGAGGAAGCCGGGGCCGATGCACTGGAACTCAACATCTATTACATCCCTACCGACCCCGATATGACATCAACTGATGTTGAAGACCGGTACCTCGAGGTGTTGCACGCGGTGAAGCGAACAATCACGATTCCAGTGGCAATGAAACTCAGTCCGTTCTTCAGTTCAATGAGCAACATGGCGAGACGCCTGGAGTTTGGGGGTGCCAGTGGACTGGTGTTGTTCAACCGTTTCTATCAGCCCGATATTGACCTTGAGTCGTTGGAAGTGAAGCCCAACGTGGTATTGAGTACCACCAACGCATTGCGCTTACCGTTGCGTTGGATTGCGATTCTGCATGGGAGAACCAGGATGAGCCTCGCCGCAACGAGCGGCGTTCACACTGCTGAGGATGTCATCAAAATGGTAATGGCCGGCGCTGATGTTACTATGATGTGTTCCGCTCTTCTCAAGCATGGCATCGGGCACATCACTCAAGTGCTTGGCGATATTGACCGTTGGATGCTCGACCACGAGTATATTTCTATTCAGCAAATGAAGGGAAGCATGAGTCAGAAGTCCGTGGCAAATCCCGCGGCGTTTGAACGTGCGAACTACGTCAAGGCCCTGCATTCCTTCAAATGAAAGGCATTGATACATACCTGAAAGGAAAGAACAATGATACGTAAACAAGAAGCACTCGACTATCATTCGGTGGGACGGAAGGGAAAGATCGAAGTCGTTTCATCAAAACCTTGTCAAACACAAAGGGATCTTTCGCTCGCTTACACGCCCGGCGTTGCCGAGCCGTGCAGAGAGATAGAAAAGAATCCCGATGATGCCTACCTCTATACGGCAAAGGGAAATCTCGTTGCGGTGATCTCCAACGGGACTGCGGTTCTCGGTCTGGGCGACATTGGTGCACTGGCCGGAAAGCCGGTGATGGAAGGGAAGGGAGTTCTCTTCAAAAGATTTGCCGACATTGATGTGTTTGACATCGAGCTGAATTCACACAATCCGGACGATATCATCAAAGCAGTGCAGATGCTCGAGCCGACGTTCGGTGGTATTAACCTCGAAGACATCAAAGCTCCCGATTGCTTCTACATCGAGGAAGCATTGAAGAAGACGATGAATATCCCGGTCTTCCACGATGACCAGCACGGCACGGCGATCATCAGCGGGGCTGCCTTGCTGAATGCCGTGGAGATTGTCGGAAAGAAACTCAGCCAGGTGAAGGTGGTATTCAGTGGGGCAGGTGCTGCTGGTATTGCCTGTGCGAAGTTATACGAGAAACTTGGTGTGAAGCGGCAGAACATGTTGCTCGTCGACACCAAGGGGGTTGTGTTTAAAGGTAGGACCGAAGGGATGAATCCCTACAAGGAGTACTTCGCCGCAGAGACAAATGCCCGGTCGCTTGCTGATGCCATGAGAGGTGCTGATGTTTTCTGTGGTGTATCGGTGAAGGATATCGTTACCAAGGACATGATAAAGTCCATGGCGGACAACCCGATCGTGTTCGCTATGGCAAACCCCGATCCGGAGATCACCTATGATGATGCAGTCAGCGTTCGCAAGGACCTTATCATGGCAACCGGACGATCGGATTTCCCGAACCAGGTGAACAACGTGCTCGGGTTTCCCTTCATTTTTCGTGGGGCGCTTGACGTCCGTGCGTCAACCATCAATGATGAAATGAAGATGGCTGCTTCGTATGCGCTTGCAAAACTTGCCAAAGAAGACGTGCCCGATTCCGTTATGCGCGCGTACGGCGGGAAGAGGATTGAATTCGGGAGGGACTACATCATCCCGAAACCGTTTGATCCCCGCGTTATGCTCTGGGAAACAGTTGCAGTGGCGAAGGCGGCAATGGACACAGGTGTTGCGCGCCTGCCGATTGCGGACTTTGAAGCGTACAAGGACTCGCTCGAAGCACGTCTTGGCAAGTCCCATGAAGTCATGCGCTTCTTCGTTCATAAGGCACAGAAGTCGCCCAGAAGAATTGTATTTCCAGAAGGAGAGGAAGAAAAAATCCTCCGTGCTGCACAGATTATTGTCGGTGAGGGCATCGGCCAGCCGATACTGCTCGGAGGCCGCACACTCATCACTCAACGGATTAAAGACCTCGGTCTTGATCTGGAGGGTGTTGAGATCATCAATCC
>JBJXHC010000028.1:0-62898 GCA_046160825.1 Bacteroidota bacterium
CACGATCTTCCTGATCGGTGGCGTGGCAGCAGTGCAATTGGGTGGTATCCTCAGCGTACCGGTCGGTGCGCCCGCCGCGGATTATATAGGTCAGTTCGTCCTCACCGCAGCATACGCAGGTCTGTAAGTTCGCTCTGCTGCAGTAGAGTTCTTGAATACGAGAATCGGGAAGGGGTTGTCTGCGTTGTCGCAGCGTGACTGCGCAGGCAATCCCTTCTGTATACTGGAAACAACGGGCTGGAGAATCAAATCAAAAAAGCCGTGAAATATGTCGCATATCGATACCTGATGAATGTTCTTATTGTTCTTAGACCGGCCTTTGCTGTAATTCTTCTTGTTGTCTCCCCTCTTGCATCATCTCGCGCTGGTGTTACCGTTTACCCGACGGAGGTATTTGCAAAACCACCGAATCGTTCAGCGCCGGTGGCTATTACAAATTCCTCTGATAGCGAGGTTGAAATCTGGATATCGTTTGAATACACGTATCCGGTGGGATTCGATACCGGATCGGTGGTGTTTGCGACTCCTGAGGCGAATGATCCCGACGAGCCGTCTTCTTCCACCTGGGTGCGCGCGATACCGGAGCGATTTACCTTAAAGGGAAGGGAATCACAAGTCGTGCGCCTTTACTGTTCCCCTCCCCCGGGATTACGCAATGGTGAGTATTGGGCAAGAGTGGTTGTGAGCTCCAAAGATAGAAAACCGGCCGTCGCGCTGGATGATCAGCCGAAAATGGGAATGGATTTTATCACAAGAGCCATCATTCCATTCCATTTTCGTTCCGGTCCTACAACGACCGGCATCAGCATCCGTGAGGCGAATGCCCATCCAATGGGGAGTGCGATTAGATTGAATGTCATTTTGGACAGAACCGGCAATGCATCGTTCTGGGGAAGAATGACTGTCCGTCTTTTCTCTTCCGGTGGAAAGCTTGTACGGACAAAAGAATATCGAATTGTTACATACAAGTCGTTCTCCTACAGAACTGACTTCGATGTGTCGGGAGAACCGCCGGGGCAATATACTCTCGAACTCGCGTTCGACAACAAACACCCCGGATTGAAGTCGGAGTTTCGCATTCCCTCAGCCCCTGTTATGCAGCGATTGTCGGTCATTGTTCCGTAGTGCATTCCCACAGGATGGGATGGTGCATGATTGCTTTTGAACAAGCAGGAAAGAGTGGTTATGCGGGAAGGATATATTGCTTATAGTTCACCGATGATATGCACGCCATACATTCGGAACTTCTTTGCATTGGCCGTGGCATCACTGAGCTTTGCTTCGGTCCTGTTCGCGCAGACCCCTGCGGTCGATGACGCTCCAGCACAGGAGGCAGTCCCCATTGCATTCGAAGTAAAGCGTGTTGGCAAGATTGAAGTCATCAGTCTCCAACGTGATAATCAAGTCTATTTGCCAGTCAGTCGTGTGTTTGACTTCCTCCGGATCAAGCATGAATATGATCCTGTTGTCGGTCGGATCACAGGTTTTCTTGTTACAGCCGATACCCCCTACGTTATCGACGTTACCAATGGCCGCTTGGTGGTGGGAAAACGCTCGATGGCGCTCGTGCCCGGTGACTACGCTGTTCGTGACAATGATATCTACCTCCGTGTAGAGTTGTTCGACACAATGTTTGGTTTGCCGGTTGTATACAGGCCGCGCCAGCTCAGCGCTTCGCTCTCCACCAATCTTGCTCTCCCGATTTTTCTTGACCAACGTCTCCGCAGACTCGAGAATGAACTTGCTCTCAGGCGGGATCGTCCCCTTCCCGAAGCATCATTTGGACGATCCATGTCCTTCGTAGACGGAGCGCGACTCGATTACAGTCTTCGCCAGAGTCTCTCATCCACGTCCAATCCAACGCGATCTTTTTTTTCGCGTTTCACTGGTCATCTTCTCGGTGGTGATGTGGAGGCGCGGTTCAATGGGAGTATTACGCCCGATCCGCGGATTCAGCAAACGCGAGCCCGATGGCGTTTTGTGCCCCAGAGACCGACCTCGACGTTCCGTCAACTTACCATCGGCGACTTTATTACATCCGGAATCCTCTCGCGCCAGATTTACGGCGTTGAAATTTCCAACCGGCCTCCATACTCGCGTACCGTTTTTTCCGACGAATCATTTTTTGGCGTATCTGATCTGGCGCGCAACGTCTATTTTTATGACAACTTTAAGTTATTCTCGGTACAGCAACCGGAGAGTAGCGGCGTCTATCGCTTTGATGCACCTCTCCGCTATGGCGTGAATTTCGTGGACATCCGTCACTACAGTATGTGGGGTGAGCCGTTCGGCGACACGTACCGTATTTTTATTCCCTCGACACTCGTTCCCCCAAAGGAAATTGACTACAATATTTCCGTGGGACGGTTGCGGGATGCCTCCGATCCGTGGTATGGTGAAATGGTAACACAATGGGGAGTATCGTCGCGCGTTACCACGGGTGCACGTGTAGAATTCTTTGATATTGACGGTCTCCCCACCAAAATCTATCCCTCATTGAATGCCGTTGCCCGCATCACAGAGCACATGCTCGGTGAGATGGTGTTGTCGCCCAACGCGTTTTATCGCGGCAATATCGAATTCACCCTTCCTTCCCTTGTCGGGGCATCATTTTCGTACCAACACTATCGCAGGGACAACCGGTTGTTCAACGCCCGTAACGCCATCAATGAAATGGCGGCAACAGTCATTCTCCCGTTTTCGGCAAATGGAGCGCGGTTCTCGTTTGATATCGGCGGCCAGCAGACCATTCTTGTTCCGGGGCGCGAGCGTACAATGCGTGCGGGCGCAAGCTTGTTTACCGGCATTTTTACGCCGCGTATTACCACGCGCATGGGATGGTTCCATTCGTATGTCACGGAACAGACCAACCGCGCGTTCCATGAAACGGAACCGATATTCCGTGTCAGGCTTCCGGCAAACCTTCTTTTTTCGGTGTCGTCGCGGTTCGATCATCTGCTCGGTGAGTTCGTGGATGCACGCATCAATGTCGTGCTGCAACCCCGTCCGAACCTTGATTTGGAGTTCCTCTACGACAAGAATTTTATTCTCGCCAATGATATCATGCGCTTTCGTGTGCAGTATGTCCTGCCGTACATTCGCTTTACCGGTGTGGTAACGAGCACGGAACAGAGCGTTCTGTACAGCCAGACGTTAAGCGGATCGATCGGCGCGGCCACGCAGATTGGCGAGTTCTTTTTTGACAACAACGCGGGGCGTGCCGGTTTCGGTGCAATTCTTGTCTCGCCGTTCCTCGATGTGAACAATAACGGGATACGCGATGTGGGGGAAGAAGTGCTCACCTCTGCGCGCTTGCGGGCATCGCGTCTCAGTGATGGTGATGGCGCCTCGTTCAGCGCGTACCCCGGTGTCGGCTGGGGAACAACGCGTGCAATACCCTATACAACGTACACCGTCGAAATCGACAAGACCGGTTTTGAGAACCCTCTCTGGATCCCGCGCTACAGCGTGCTGGAAATAAGTGCAGCGCCGGGAAGATTCTCGTATATTGAAATGCCCATCATCAGTGGTGGTGCGGTGCGCGGGGCTGTGCTTATTGATGACCAATCGGGAGAACCGTTCGGCGTGGAAGGCGTCCGTGTGCGTATTCGGGAAACCGTGCAGATGGAAGGAATAGTACGGGAACCGTTTGAACGGGTCGTGGAAACATTTTCAACAGGTGACTTCGAGTTCCTTGCTGTTCCGCCCGGTACATACGAAGTATCGGTTGATCCGATACAATTGACGCTCTCGGGACTTTTGTCCAAGGAGATTTCGAAAATCGTGACCGTGGAATCGGAGCGCGACGGCGATTTTGTTGAAGGAGTAAACTTTATCGTGACGGAGTTGGAATGACAACAATAGCAGAAGGAGAGAAAACAATGCTTACAATTATGGTACGTCTGCTTTGTGTGACGCTACTGCTGGCAGTGGCCGGAACAACAACCGTGTACGCCCAATTCTGGGAGGATGCCACCTCAGTCGGAACGGAAATCGACGATCCGGATGATGAGAGTGATGAACTTCCGGAGTACGATGAGGCGGAATATTCCAATCTCGGCCTCGTGACCGGTCCGGCATGGCGCTGGCAGAACCCTTATCCGCAGGGGAATTCACTTTTTGCTGTAGACGTCACAAATACTAATAGCGCGGTTCTTGTGGGTGCCATTGGTACTATAGTAAGAACAACGGATGCGGGCGCCACATGGGCTGCTGATCATTCGCTCGGGTCTCCGATCACGCGTTTGACCGGCGTGGATTTCGTTGATTCGTTGACAGGATACGTTATTGGGCTGGCTGGCGTGATGATGAAGACCATCGACGGCGGTGTTACCTGGACGAATGTTCCTATTGGCACATCGCTTTCTTTGAACGCACTAAAATTTGTGAACGCGGACACCGGCTGGGTGGTGGGCTCACAGGGAACCATCCGTCGCACGACAAATGGTGGCGTCACCTGGACGTCGCAGGCAGCGCCCAGTGTCCTCAGTTTCTACGGAGTGGATTTTGTTGACACTGAACGGGGATGGATCGTTACTGAGGATGGCAGCATTTTTGCCACAACCAATCGCGGGTCCACGTGGATCTCCCAACCGTCGGGTGTTACTGAAGACTTGTATGCCGTGAGCTTTTCCAGTGCCAATCGTGGATGGGCTGTCGGTAACCAGGGACGCATGACGCGCACGCTCAACGGTGGAACAACATGGTCGGCCATTCCGCCATTCGTTGGTGTGGAGCTGGATGCAGTACATTTTCTCAATGACACTGTGGGTTACGCGGTCGGCGGCTCCGGTACGATTATTAAGACACTGAATGGTGGAAGCACCTGGGCGATTCAACCTTCAGGCACATCCGAACCGCTTTCCTGCGTGCGCTTTGAGAACGAGTTGCAGGGTTGGGTAACCGGAGTAAAGGGAACAGTACTCTTTACGAACGATGGCGGCACAACATGGCAAACCCTGAGCGGCGGGTTTACATCGCCGTTGCGTAGCGTGTTCTTCTTCGATACGAATACCGGCTGGGCCGTAGGTGACCGCGGCGCCATCCACAAGAGCGTTGATGGCGGCGTTTCCTGGGTGCCTCTCGCAAGCGGTATCAACAAGACATTGCACAGCGTTGCGTTCACTTCTCTCACAGACGGTATTACTGTCGGTCAGCGCGGGAATGTCCTCCGTACTATTGACGGAGGAACAACATGGACCCCGATTCTGATCAATACGACCAAGAGGCTCTATAAAGTCTTTTTCGTGAATGCCACGACGGGATGGATCGTTGGATGGAGCGGGCGAGTCTATAAGACGGGTGATGGCGGTGCGTCGTGGTCACGTATTCCCTTCGGATCGAGTCGCGGCTTGTATAGCGTGTTCTTCACCGATGTCAATAACGGTCACGTCGTCGGCGCTGGCGGTGAAATCTCTCAGACGACCAATGGCGGCGCATCGTGGCGCAAGATTCTGGTCGGTACGAGCCGCTCGCTTAAGTCGGTCAGTTTTGTAGATAGCTCCATCGGGTTCGCTGTTGGAGCGCGCGGAACGATTCTCCGCACTTCAAATGCAGGTAATGCATGGTTCGGCATAGCCTCCGGAACCACCAAATCCCTGGAAGGGGTGCAATTTGTGAATGTGGATACCGGTTTCATTGCTGGCGAAGGGGGACGCCTTCTCCGGTCTGTTGATGGCGGCGCAAGCTGGTCTGCAACGCCCTCAGGAACAACACTCGCTTTTGTCGGACTCCACTTCCTCGATAGCGAGAACGGCTGGGCAGTCGGCGCGAAAGGTGTAGTGATGAAGTACAGCAGTAGTGGCCCGGTCCCGCCGCTATTCGGCATCAAGACAATGTCACCCACGTTGCCTGACGGCTTTGCAACGCTCCAACAGAATTATCCGAATCCATTCAATCCATCAACCCGTATCCGTTTTACACTGGAACGGGCTGCACGCGTTTCGGTTGGAGTGTTCGACATCCTCGGTAAGAGGGTTGTAACGCTTGCCGATAACGATGTCGTTCGTGAAGGCCCGCATGAGATTGATTTCGTGGCCGATGGACTTGCCGCGGGCGTGTACTTCGTCCGTGTTGTCGTTGAGGGACTTGATGCGCCTCTGATGCGCAAGATGGTATTATTGAAATGATGCACTCCAGCGCACCGGACGCACTCCGGCGCGTCACCACACACTACTGAACAGACTTCGTGTGAGAACTTTTCTCCATGCCTGTATTTTTTTGATGACTGTTGGATGCGCGCTCGGAAACGAGCCCATTCCTTCCGCTGTGCGGGACTGGGTATGGCAAAATCCGCTGCCACAAGGGAATGACCTCTACGACGTTGCCACACTCGGGAACCAGGCCATGGTTGCGGTAGGCGAGGTCGGAACGATCTTGCGGTCCCCGGATCGCGGACTTACGTGGTCTCTCGTCGCGCGTGATAGCGCAGCAGGGTTTACCGGCACGTTGCGCTCCATCGTGGCGCCGACAACGTCTGTTCTTATGGCCGTCGGGGACTCCGGAGTTCTGCTCCGCTCGACAAACGGTGGCAGTACATGGCGCAGGCACACACTCAGTGTCGGGCGGAGTGCCCTGCGTGCGATACACTTTATCGACGATCAGGCGGGATGGGTGGTGGGCAATTCGGGTGAAGTTTATTTTACCGGGAACCAGGGCAATTCATGGTCGCTGCAGCCGACACCATCAGGCGCGCAGTTCAATGGTGTTTATGCACTGGCCAACGGCACCGTGTTCGTTTGCGGGAGAAACGGCGCAATCCTCAAGTCCACCGATGCGGGAAATTCCTGGCTTCCACTGGTCAATGATAATACAGCAGATCTGAATGATGTGTTTTTTCTGAATGATTCCGTGGGCTGGTGCGCAGGAGAGAATGGAACGCTTCTGAAGACGACTGATGGTGGAGGACTCTGGTTCCAGCAACTCAGTCGCACCGCACGTTCATTACATGATATTATCTTCCTCACGGAAAGTAAGGGCTTAATCCTTGGTGGGTCGGGCTTTGGCGGTGTGTATGTGCGTACGGATGACGGCGGACAGAACTGGTTTGCTACTGACGTCGGGAATGTCGTTACACTCCGCAGCACGGCATTTCACGACAGTCTTGTTGGCTGGTATGTCGGCGATGCGGGAAAGATCGGTTTCACGGCCACAGGTTTGATCGGCTGGTTGCCTCGCCATAACGGTTCGGGTAATGACGTTCTCGCCCTCTCTGTTGCAGACAGCAGTACGGCCCTCGCTGTCGGACAGGCGGGATTGATTCTCTTAACGACCAACGGCGGCGTGGACTGGTTTGAGAGGCCCGGAACCTCAAGATGGCTGCGTGGTGTTACGTTTGCAGGGAGTAACCGGGCGTTTGCCGTGGGAGACAATGGAACACTCATCACCAGTCCCGATAACGGGTTTACCTGGATTCCGCAGCCAAGCCCTGTTCCGCAGACGCTCAACGCAGTCTTTTCAAATGGTTCCGACCGCGCCTGGGCAGTTGGAGCTTCCGGTATTGTGGTGCGAACAACGAATAACGGACTTTCGTGGACTGCGGCTTCAATTGATTCTGCAGTGGGGTTGAATGCGGTGCAGTTCATTGATGATAATACGGGTTGGGTTGTCGGTGTGCAGGGCCGGGGATTCAAAACTACCGACGGCGGTGACACGTGGCTGGCATTCAGCGTACCAATTAATGCAACACTTCTGGCACTTCATTTCATATCGCCGACAACAGGGTGGGTAACCTCTGTGGCGGGTTCTGGGCGGGTGTTTAAGACCACCGATGGCGGTGTTACTTGGGCCAGCCAATCGACACCGGCAAACACCGCATTGTATGAGGTGTTCTTTGTGGATTCCCTGACTGGCTATGCCGCGGGAGCTGGAGGAACGATCGTGAAGACCTTCAATGGAGGCGAAGACTGGGTGCAGCTTGCCGTCGTGACACCGAGTATCATCTACGGGTTTCGGCTTGTGAACGGCACAGTGGGCTGGGCGGTTGGTGGGAGTGGCACCATCCTGCGTACGTACTCGGCAGGCGGCGGACCACCGCGTCTTCCGACGGAGATTTCGCGGAATATCCGGTTGTTGCCGCCGTTCCCGAACCCCGTGGGAAACTCCAGTGTGCAGTTCCCACAAAATCATACAATGATTCAATATTATGTTCGTGAGGGTCCGGCACATGTTATTATGCGCGTGTACAACGTGCTTGGCCAGCTTGTGGCAACTCCTGTTGACGGCGTCAACGATCCGGTAAACGACCCGCATAATGTGCTCTTCGATGCTTCGCGTCTCGCTTCGGGCATGTATTTTATTGTGTTGCGGATCGGCGACAATGAAAAGAACCAGTTCGTTCAACGGCTTGTCGTCCTGCGGTAACTTCTCGCAGGACGTATGTGTTTAGGGAGAGGTCGGAAAGGGGAGAGCGGAATTCGGAAAGTGGAGAGTGGAAAGTGGAGAGTGGAAAGTGGAAAGCGGAAAGCGGAAAGCGGAATGCGGAAAGTGGAAAGCGGAGAGTGGAAAGTGGAGAGTGGAAAGCGGAGAGTGGAAAGTGGAAAGCGGAAAGCGGAATTCGGAAAGTGGAGAGTGGAAAGTGGAGAGTGGAGAGTGGAAAGTGGAGAGTGGAAGGTGGAGAGCGGAAAGTGGAGAGTGGAAAGTGGAGAGTGGAAAGCGGAGAGTGGAAAGCGGAGAGTGGAAAGCGGAAAGCGGAATGCGGAAAGCGGAGAGTGGAAAGCGGAGAGTGAAATTCAAAATGCGAAGAGTGGAGATTGAGAAATGAATCTGAGTTTCAAATACAATTTTGTTCTTTGCGACCCTTGCGCCTTTGCGTGAGACCCTAAGGACAACAGAATGAAAAAGACGAACGTCAAGAAAAAGCAAGAAGCAAAACAACTGGAACGTAAGAAGGCAAAAAGCAAAAAAGGGAAAGCCAAAGGCAAAAAGTATAAAGGCACAGTTCCCGGGACCGGGCCTCTCAGCCCTACCACATTCTTGTAAAAATATCCAACAATGAACAGTCAGCGACAAACAATCAATTAAGTTGAGTTTCAAAAAAAACTCTTTGCGGTCTTTGGGCCTTTGCGTGAGACCCTAATCTTTACACCAGAATCCGATTTTCGTAATCCACACTCACATCAACCCGACCTGAAGGGCAGGCAGGTTGAATCAATAGGAGGTTCCCCTATGAAACATCTATCACGGTTTGTTTTTCTCGCCGCCATGTTGATGGCAACGGTTGTGCCGTCTGCCTTTGGGCAGGTGTACAACGATGTTATTATCAACGAGTTTGCAGTCAACCCGGCGTCAGGAGATGGTAAAGAGTTCGTTGAGCTATTAGTAACAAAGCTTGGCGGATTGGACATGCGCAATTGGGCGCTTTCCGATCTCTCGACAAAGGGTCCGGCGGGTGCTGGGACTGAGGGTCGCCTCATTATTCCGAACACAGCATTGTTCTCGAATGTCGCCCGCGGAACGCGTATTGTTCTTGTTTACACCACACCCATTGCCAATGTCAATGAGTTCGGTGCTGAAGACTTGGATGCTTCAGACAGCACCATTATCCTTTTCTCTGATGTACTTGGAGGAACAGCAGTTTCGCAAGGTGTGATCGACAATTCCACGAACGAGAACATCGTACTGCTGACCGATAGCACCGCTTCTGCTGTCACGATAGACTACGTGGCAACAGGGACAAATGTCAGCCAGCCAAACTACCCCGATGCGATCTGGGCAAGCCCAAACCTCGCAGGTGGCTCGAATCTTTATTTCTTTACAAATAATGCCGGCGGAGGGTTGATTAACGACACAAGCTCCTCGGGCTGGACGGCAAATGCTGCAATGGCCGGTAGGACCCCCGGAGAATTGAACGTTGGTCAGGCTTTGCCCGGTGGCGGAATCTCTGACGGCGCCGGTACGGCGACACTCGTCAATGCAACAGTCGGTACATACAACGGCAGTACGGTATTTCCCCGCACCACCGCCAGTCAGACAGTTACGGTGAGTGTTACCGGTACGTCCGGTGGTACAATTGATAAAGTAAGTCTTACGGTTCCCGCAACATGGGGAACATACAGCAGCGGAAACGTGAGCATGGGTGGTGGATTCAGCGGCTCACTTTCTTTTCTCGGTAATGTCATTACCGTGAACGGTGCCGCCCTCGGTACAACAGCCGGGACGATTACCATTACAGGACTCACTTCATCAAATCCTGTTGGTGCAGGACTGAGCGGTAACGAGCAGTGGATTGTGAAGACGGCAATTGCTGCCGGAACACTTACGAACATCGCGGCTTCACCTTCTTCCCATACGATTATTCCCATCCAGAACCTCCGCACAGGCGGTACCGACGGCTTTGGTAACAGTGACGCGGGTCTTACACCTGTATTGAACAACACCACGGTTGCAGTGCTCGGTATTATCACGGTTCCGAACCGTGTACTTGCGGAAACAACATCCACGAGCATCGTTATCCAGGATGGCAATTTCGGTTTACAGGTATTTCGTAGTGCAACACAGAGCCATACGACTCTCTTGCTTGGAAACTCCATCACCGTGAAGGGCACCATCACCGCATTCAACGGTAACACGGAAATCGTTCCAGCGTCGATAACTTCCCCAAACCTCTTCAACCACGGAGCGGCATCACTTCCTTCTGCGCAGATACTCACCAGTGCACTGGCAATCGCTGAATCGACGGAATCACGGTTGGTGAAAATCAATTCTGTGAACTGGGATTCAGCCGGGCAGGTATGGGAGGCGACATCAGCGAGCAGCGCGGACAACAATTTCAAGACCGGCGCCGATGCAGGAACGGCGTATTTTAATTTCGTCAATACAATGGTCGGCAATGCGATTCCGGCCTCTTCACCGATAACAGGAGTGGTGTATCATCGTTCAGACCAGACCGGTGGAGGTCAACTCGCCCATAAGATTGCTCCCCGCAATGCCCTTGATCTTGGACAGGATCCGGCTGACGGAACGGGCACGGCGTCAATTGTGCCTCTGGGTCGAGTAGCAAATCAAGTCGCAGTGGGTGAGACACTCACTGTCACAGGCGATGGAGTCAACACGCTTGGTGGTGCAAGCGTCACGATTCCCTCAAGCTGGACGTGGAACGGATCGTCATATTCACTCTCTGGCGCGGGATTCGGATCGGCAACCTCCGCTGTGACTGGCGATGGTTCAGGTGGCAATCCGTGGGTCATCACGGTATCGAATGCATCAGTCACCAATGTCAACACGGGCCTTATCCGTATTCAAAACCTCGGTACCCCAGTAGCGGCCGGGGTGACGACATTCCTTACAAAAACACGCGGTACAAGCGGTACGCTTGGCGGCATCACCACTTCACCGACGGTGAACATTGGTAGTGCCTTTGAAGCCGTTGCTTCGGGTAACTGGAGCAACACGGCAACATGGGCAGGCGGAGCAGTTCCAACGGCATCTGATGATGTAACACTCTCCACACTCGGTGTTACGGTGACAATTGATATTTCGAACGCCGTGTGTAATAACCTGACGCTCACCGGAAGCGGAACTGCTTCCAACTCAGGACCGATGTTGCAATTCGATGCATCCGGCACAAAGCAATTGACAGTGAACGGCAGTGTCTCTGTCTCAGGCGGAAGCGGCGGCGGTGGCGGTGATCGCGGTGGCCGTCCAAAGCTCACGTCAAACGGCAACACTTCTGCAACACTCATTGTGAAGAAGAACATCACTTCGACATCCAGCAACTCAACAACAAATGATAATGCCGGTTTCAACATGAATGAAGGGACCGTGAAGCTGACCGGAACAACAGCGGATACTCTCCGCTTTGGTGCCGGTGTACGTCTCGGGAACCTTGAAGTCGGGGATGGTGTGGGCGCAAAAACCGTATTGACCAATCCAACAACAAACATGACCATGGCCGTTGTCAGTATCACGGTCAAGCAAAATGCGACTCTGTGGATCGGTACGGAATCCAATACGAGTGTTGTCACTGTTGGCAACGGGTTCACGTCGGGTATTCCCACGATGACTGGTGGCATCAATGTTGAGACGGGGGCCAGTCTGCGGGTGCTCGAGTCCACGGCAGGATTTGTCGCATCGAATATTTATCTCAACGGTGGCGGGATCATCAATAATGGAACAATTGATCTGCTCAGCGCCGCAGCACCTGAGGCGCTTACGGGTTGTGTGTTCCATGTGAGCTTTGGCGGGTTCTCACAGTCAACTCCGAGTGTCGCTCAATCTGTGAGTGGATCGGCTGCCGGGACATTCGCCAATGTGAAAGTGGATTCCGCCCACGTCGTCACATTCAATCAGGATATGACAATCTCCAATGGCTACAAGTTGACGATTGGAAACGGGACAATTGCCGAGACCGCGGGTAACACGGTTTCCGGCGTTGTTGAGGCAACGCGTAACGTGGGACTATCGCTCGAAAACTTCGGCGGCATGGGATTGGAAATCGACGCCGATGTTGCACCCGGCTCGACAGTCGCCACACGCACAACGGGCACCGCGGTCTCGGGTTCTGTTGTCCGGTACTTTAATATTGCACCGACGGTGAACTCCGGCCTGAACGCGGCTCTGAATTACTATTATGATGACAGCGAACTGAACGGCAACGTGGAAGCAAACCTCACTCTCCATAAGTCCACAGATGCAGGTGTGTCATGGACGAATGAGGGGGGAACGGTGACACCGGCGTCAAACAAGATTGCACTTGCCGGTGTGAATTCGCTTTCGCGCTGGGTTGCCTCGGACCATACGCTCAGCGGCTTCTCTGTGAATGTCAGCATCGCCACGGGTTGGAATATGATCTCGAACCCCGTCACCGCCACGAATGATTCCGTGCGTGACCTCTACCCGACATCGTCGTTCGACTACGCATTTTCCTTTTCTCCCTCAGCAGGCTATCAGCAAAGCGGTGTATTGGAGAATGGCGTTGGATACTGGGGGAAATTCCCCGGTGACGTAAGCCAGAACATCAGCGGCTTCCCGCGTGATCTCGACTCCATTCCTGTCCAAACAGGATGGAATATGATCGGTTCGATATCCACATCGGTCGATACTTCAACAATTATCAGCGTACCGGGCGGCATTCGCTCGTCACAGTACTTCGGTTACAGTGCCGGTTACACGGCTGCGCAAAACATCGTTCCGGGCAAGGCGTATTGGGTGAAGGCGAGCGCTCCGGGCGTGCTTATCCTGGACAGTCCATCTCCTTCAAGGCCTGCGAAACCTGCAACGCGCAATCCGTTGGAAGGATTCTCCACACTCACCATCACGGATAAGAATGGTGCCAGCCAGACGCTCTTTCTGGGCGCCGATGAATCGCTTCCCGTGGATATGTTTGAAATGCCGCCTCACGGACCGGAAGGTGTGTTTGATGCACGCTTTACCTCCAACAGGATGGTGGAAGTGTATGCGAAGAATTCACAGAACGCACGATACACCGTGGACATGCGCGCAACAGCATATCCGCTCATCGTTTCATGGGAAGTAAAGGGTGAGAGGAAGTTCATGTTGAGCGATGGTGCTTCGTTGGAGAAGGCAATGGTCGGTGTGGGTCAGGTTGCGATTGCCAGCGGATCGGTGAAGCGCCTTACAGTGTCCACCAGCTCCAATGAAATCCCGACGGAATTTTCGTTGCAACAGAACTATCCGAACCCGTTCAACCCGGCAACAACAATCAGCTTTGGCCTTCCGGCGGAAGCACGCGTCACGCTGCGGGTGTTCAATCTCCTTGGTCAGCAGGTTGCAGAAGTCGCCGGTGGAATAATGGCGGCAGGTTTCCATGAATTTGCCTGGGAAGGTAAGTCGTCATTCGGAGCTCAGGCAGGAAGCGGCGTATATTTCTATAAGTTGGATGCAACCTCCACGGAAACCGGACAACGGTACTCCGAAGTGCGTAAGATGGTGTTGTTGAAGTAGAGTTTTCAGTCATCCTGAGGCCCGCGTTTTTTTGCGGGCCGAAGGATCTGATTTATCATGGGTACCCACACCCGACCACTCCCTTTACCAAGGGAGGGGAGGTTTGGGCGAACGGTAGGGCGACATCTTTGATACAGAGTTTGTCTCAGTTCAAGAAGTAAGTATTTTATGTGCACCATCCCACCACAATTCATTCTCCCCTTTTCGAGGGGAGAATCAAAGAGGGGTGTATATAATTATGTGGGATGGTGAATTTTGGACCCCCTTTCCCAAGGGAGTGAGGTTTGGGCGGACGGAAGAGCGACATTTTCGATACAGAGTTGCCCACGACTTCAGTCGTGGGATTCAAAAACAGACAACAAGATTCTGAGGAACCGCTTCAGCGGTTTCATCAAGATACACCAAGGAAAGTGTAAGACCGGGAATCATTTTTACAAAGAGGCTGGATACGTTGAATCTGTTTGATACAAGATGGCGAACGCTTATTGCCGCGGCTCTGCTCGGATGCATGGTTGTGGCAACTGCTGCGTTTGTCGGCGCGTCGTCCACGAGTCCGATTGCAGCGCTGACCGGAGCTCCTTCCGAGAACCTCTGCATTGATTGCCACGCGAGTTTTCCTCTCAATAGCGGTTCCGGAGCGCTCGATATCGTTGCGCCGTCCTCGTACATTCCGAACCATGTGTATCCTATCCGGGTTCGCTTGCAACAGATCGGTCAGTCGCGGTGGGGATTCCAGATCACTTCATTGGGTCCGACGGGGAAGATGGCCGGGGCGCTCGAAGTGACTGATCAGCTACGGACTCAACCGAATTTCAGTCCATCCCTCAACAGATCCTATATCAATCATCGTTCGCTGGGTACGTTCGCAGATTCGCTCAACGGTCCGGTGGAATGGCTGATGAATTGGCGCGCACCGTCAGCGAACATTGGTCCTGTAACGTTCTATGCAGCCGCCAATGCTGCCAACCAGAACGGCGACCCGACGGGCGATTATATTTATTCAACTTTTCAGCAAGTCCCGCCGTTTGTTCTTGATGACACAACGATGTTCAGAAGTTTCAGACCGGAGAGTCTGATTGCGAAGAGGGCAGCCCGGCGTATTCCGGCTTCCTCTTTGTGGCAGCACACGTTTGTCAATTCCACTGGTGGGATTGTTTCGAGGCTCGAGCTCCAGTTCGAAGAACCGGTAACGCTGACGTTCTATGCTCCGTGGCCGGATATTTCAACGACTGACGGCGGGAGAACATGGGTGGTGTTCGGCCAGAAGATTCCCGACGGAGAGTCTCTTACAGTCAAGGGTGCAGGTTCTGAAGAAGGAACGGTGATTCTCGGCTGGAAGTTTGGCGATGCGCCTATGGAGTCGGGGTTCGTTCCCGCCGGACAGATATTCTTATTGGAAAGACCCAACGGCGCGAACGTGCGAGCAGAGGTATTCGAGTATGGTGGCTTTGCCCCCGGCACAATCGCGAGTGACCAACTCGGCGGACTTGTCGTCGGAAAGTCGTTCCTCCGGTTTAATAATTTCAAGTGGCGTATTAATGCGGACAGTGCCAAGTTACACGGGTGGGTGCGGCTCAGAAAGGCATCAACGTTATTCCGTTCGCTTCAAACGATGCGCAACGGGGCGTCCCATGTCGGCGAGCCGCGAGGGTTCTGCACTTTTGCCAACGGAAGGCCATTCCGCCGCCAGCAGAATAACCTGACTCCCTTGAAAATGAGCAACCGCCTCTTCGCCGAAGCTGCTGCGTTGAAAATGAATATTGCCATGAGCGCCCTCGGAGTTGCGCCGGTCGGCTTCGGTGAATTAATTTATGAAAACAACGGTCATCCCCTTGACGAGAAAATGACACGCGAGATTTCCGAGATTGCCGACTCGCTATTGACCTACTGCGGTCATTCCTCTCAGGAGTATTATATGATTGACTCGGTTATCCGGGCAATCAACAACGCATTTTCCGGACCGATTGATACGCTCGCATTTGCAGACTCACTCGTGCTCACGGGTGTTCGCTCGTTGAGTGAAGTTCCGTTCCTCAAACCCAATCATCTCGTCCCGCCGACACATACACCCCGTGTGTATATGGAAGAATACGTGGATGCGGAGTCGGACGATGAAGAAGGTACAGACGACGAAGCGGTTCCGGAGTTGCTCCTGCTTGCGCAATGCTATCCGAATCCGTTTAATCCTTCCACCAGCATTCAGTTTGAGTTGCACGAATTTGCAATCACCACAGTGAAGATCTATGATCTCCTCGGTCGGGAAGTGAGAACGTTGATTGACGGTGAGGTACTATTCGACGGGACAAATGAAGTGGTGTTCGATGGAGCCGGACTTTCCAGCGGCATTTACTTCTACCGGATTGCCACCGAATCCGTGGACGATCCATCACGGCGCAGCGAACTTGTCGGCAAAATGGTTATGCTAAAATAGTGCTATCGATTTCTTTCTCAAAATAAAATCAAACCCCAACCCCGACTATTCACAAGTTGGGGTTGTTCGTATCTGTATCAAAAAAGGAGAACTTCCATGAAGAAGCTTCCACAGGTTCCACGGGCATTTTCCATCATGCTCATGATGGTGTTGGTGTCGGCAATATCACAGGGACAGATCTGGGGTCCGGAAGGACTGAATATGCCCGGGCATTTTAACGGCTTCACCAACCCGCCGGTGAACAAACCGGCATTCGGCGGCATCCAGGTTGCCGGCGGAACACTGCTTCTGAACACCGAACTTGATGTTCCCCGATACCAGACACTGATTCACATTGATGCAACAGGAGCCGATACCTCTGCAGGAACGTACGGTTGGCTCTTCACAAGTGGACCACCGCCTGCTGGCTACTACAATAACAAATGGGCCGGGGTGACTGTTGCGATGAACACGTTACAGACGTACACATTCAATTCGGGACCTGATAACAGCGTGACTGTTGCCGATGGAAAGTGGTATACGGTGAACTACCGCAACGCGGGTTACATAGGTACTCAGGCAATATGGATGGAAACCTCCGCGCAACCCGTGACCATTGACACCGTTACGCAAAACCCCACCGCCGGAAATGTCGACCCCATTGATGCAGTGACTGTTGATGTGATCACCAGTCTGGCTCCTTCAACCGAGGAATTACTCTACGTCCGCTACACCACTGATAACTGGGTGACCTCGACTCTCACACCGGTAACCATGGCGTCGAATGCAGGCAGCGCGACGATACCGGCGCAAAGCGGTGGTACAACGGTGAAGTACTTTGTTCTCTCAACCACCGTATCGGGCTTGACCACCGACTATGACATGCACACGATTCGCCACAACAATAACGGTGGGGCGGACTATCAATACACCGTGAATGCTCCTACATATACGATCACTGCCTCTGCGGGACTGAACGGCATCATTGCACCTTCAGGCGCGGTGATTGTGGCGCCGGCTGCAAATCAGGGATTCTCAATTGTTGCCAACGTCGGATATTTTATCGACAGCGTTATCGTGGATGGAGTGCTTACGGACTCTCTCGGGAGTTACACCTTTGTGAATGTGAACGCGAACCACACAATCCATGCGACCTTTACTCAGAAGAACAACGTCACGTTCAGTGTGAACATGACAAAGAAAATGCGTGACCTTGAATTTCTGCCGGGCTCCGGAGATGTCGTTACTGTGCGCGGCAGCTTTAATGATTGGGGGAACTCCACCAACAATCCGGACACGATGGCAGATGGTGACAACGATTCCATCTATACAATTACAAAGCTGCTGAAATCGAGTTCCTCGTATGCATATAAATTCTGGAAAACACTGCGCGCCGGTCAGGATTATGAGAACAGTATTCCCGATCGCGCACTCTCGCTCGCAGCAAGCGACACGACTCTGCCGGTGGTGTTCTACAATAATGAGATCATTCTCCTCCCGTCTGTGAACGTGACGTTCCAGGTGAATATGGGCATCAAAATGCAGGAGGGGGCTTTCCGTCCGGACCTCGGCGACGTGGTAACCGTGCGCGGGAGTTTTAATGACTGGGGTAATTCCACCAACAACCCGGATACACTGGCAGATGGTGACAACGATTCCATCTACACAAAAACGATCTCCATTCCTGGAGGCCAGAACATTCTGTACAAGTTCTGGAAGAACTTCCGGTTTTATGTGGACTACGAGAATAGCATTTCTGACCGTCAATTCCTGCTCGGTGGTTCAGATGTTACCATACCGGCGCCATTCTTCGATGATGACAGCTCGAACCAGTATTGTGTTACCGTGAATATTGTTGCGGGATGGAACATGATCTCGAATCCTGTCCAGACCGAAAACGACTCGGTGCGTCAACTGTATCCTAATTCTCAATTCCCGTACGCGTTCGGATTCAACGGGGGGGCGGGTTACGCGCTAGACCAAACCATGGAGAACGGTGTCGGATACTGGGGCAAATTCCCGGCGTCGAAAGTAGTGACAATCTGCGGAGACCCGATTACTGCCGACAGTATTCCCGTGAATGCCGGATGGAATATGATGGGTTCGATCACGTTCCCGGTTGATACGGCGACTATTGTTTCGGTACCGCCGGGGATTAGGAGTTCGAACTTCTTTGGTTATTCGGCAGGATATACCGCCACAGCGACTATCGAGCCGGGTCAGGCGTACTGGGTCAAGGCAAGTAGCGCTGGTCATTTTGTTCTCGAAGGCCAGGGCACTTCCGCTCCGCCGCCGTTGGCTTCATCGGGGCTTTCGGGCTTCAACACTCTCACGATCACTGATGCAAACGGTGCACAACAAACCCTGTACTTCGGCGTTGATGAAACAGGGACATTCCCGGTGGAGATGTTTGAAATGCCGCCGTCCGCTCCGCAAGGAGCTTTTGATGTCCGGTTTGAATCACAACGGATGCTTGAAGTAGCGCGAAACGATGGGGGCAGATTCCCGATTGCCATCAATGCTGTGTACCCGGTGACGGTCTCCTGGGCGATGAACGATGTGCGTGGCGAATTCTCTCTCACGACTGGTGACGCGACAACCGCTCTTGTATCAAACAGCAGCATGGTGATTGCGAGTCCGTCGGCATCCCGACTGGTTCTGGCTTCATCCGGCGTGGAGATACCGACGTCATTTGCACTTTCACAGAACTACCCGAATCCATTCAATCCTTCGACGATGATCAACTATGCATTGCCGTTAGATGCGTTCGTCACGATCAAGGTGTATGATATCCTTGGCCGCGAGCTTGCAACACTTGTCAACGAGATACAGAAAACCGGTTACCGGAACGTGCAGTGGAACGGTTTGAATGCATCGGGTTTGCCGGTTGCGACAGGTGTGTATTTTTACAGGATTGATGTGAAGAGCACAACAGGGGATGCGAACTTCACAAGTATAAAGAAAATGATGTTGGTGAAATAGACGACGATACTCGGGGGAGTCCATGCTCAACAATAATGGTGCGAATATGAAAACTGCCATTGCTGCAATCCTTGCTGTTATTCTGGCGACCGGTACTATGCACGCGCAGACAAACCCTTCGGCGCAATCGCTTCCGTACACCCAGGATTTCAGTGCAGTCGCTCATGCCTCGACCACGTATCCGGCGGGGTGGCAGGGTTGGACGATTTCCACGAGTCCGGGGGCTGCATTCAGCACGGCAGGCCCAACCGCAGATCGCGCACTCACAGCGCCCAGTACGGCCTCAACGACATCCGGGAACGCGCACAACTACAATGGCAAGCTGGGCTTCCTGAATTCCGCTAGTCTTGATTTGACCCTTGTCCTTGCTATTAATACGACCGGCAGGACGGTCGTGAATGTTGCCTACGACGTGATGACAATTCGCAACCCGTACGATGGCGGAGCCAATACACGCATCAATGAACTCACGTTGCAATACCGTATCGGAACATCGGGCACGTGGACGTCTCTGACCGGCATCGAGTACCAAAATAATACTACGTTGCAGACAGGAGCCGTTACCACTCCACAGAACACCCAGACAAAATCCATTGCATTGCCGGCAGCATGCGAGAATCAATCGGTGGTGCAGATTCGATGGGCGTCCCGGCAGGTGAGTGGTGCGGGTTCGCGACCGAGTTTCGCTGTTGACAACGTCTCCATTACCGGGACGTCAGTGACTTTACCGGTGGTAAATGGGACGATCACCGCAGGCGAGTACGGCGTTCATACCAATGGTCAGAACCAGGAGACATCTGGAAGTCAAGTCTGGTATACTTCCTGGGACAATGGCTATTTGTACATCGGTATTGCCGGTGCGAATCTCACTGAAGCCGGAGTGTTCTATCTGGATAAGAATCCGCTTACTCCAATTAACGGTGGTTCAAATGCCGACGGGACAAATATCGGATTCAATTATGACGGGGCAAATTTCGCGGAGCTGCATTTTCGTGCGGATCTCGTCGTGTACTTCAAGGATTCGTACCGGGAGTACAGGACGGCTGACGGAGCCGGGGGATGGTCGGGTGCGACGAGCGCGTTCGGGACTTTCTCGACAGGTGCAGGTGATGTGCGGGAAATGGCAATCCCCTGGTCTGCAATAGGCGGAAGGCCAGCATCGTTTGCGTCATTCGGCTATGTGACCTCGGCAGGCGGGTTTGTGTATGCGCAGGTTCCCACCGAAAACAGTGGCGGATCCATCGGCACGAGTGCGCGCTATGAGAGGTACTACATTGTCAACGCAACCACGGTTGGTTCATCGACTCCTCCTTTTTCCCGCAACAGCTATGTATTCAATCGTACGAGCGACGCTGTAGGATTCGGCGCGATCACGGTGTATGACTTTACGATGAATTCATCGGGCCGATCGATCACGAGAGCATCTGATGGGTCCACATGGACTGTTGCGGGTGATTTCCGTGTTAATGCAGGATCGGTATTGTTTGGTGCAACAATCGGAGCGGCAACGGTCACGGGGAATGTCTTCGTTGCCGGAACGCTCGAGCTTTCTTCTGCATCGGGAGGAGACCTGAACCTCTCCGGTAATTGGAGTCGCACAGGAACGTTCACGCCGAACAACCGCGCTGTGACGTTCAATGGCACCGGCGCGCAGAGCATCACGGAGGCTACTACTTTTGATTATCTCACCGTCAACAAGTCCTCGGGGACGTTGACGCTAAACAATGATGCCACGGTCAATCAGGCACTCACGCTCAGCGGCGGTGTTGTTGCCACAGGGGCAAACAAGGTCTCCGTTGCCGCGGGAGCGACCGCGTCAAGAACGGCAGGCCACATCAATGGCAATGTCGAAAAGTACTATGGTACCGGCTCGCAGGGGTTTACCTATCCGGTCGGTGATGCTTCAGTTGCCAACTACGCACCCGTTGATCTTACTGCGTTCAATGTAACCACCGGAGGAGCAGTCACAGCAACAACTGCGAGCGGTGATCATCCGAATCTCGCTACCTCGGGTATTGATCCGACAAAGAGTGCCAATCGCTACTGGACATTGACAAAAGACGGAACGCTTGCATTTACAACGTACGATGCAGCTTTCAATTTTTTGGCGGGGGATGTTGACGGGATTGCCAATCCGCTGAATTTCCACGTCGAGAAATACAACGGCTCTTGGGCAACGACAACCACCGGTACACAGACCGCGACAAATACGCAAGCAACAGGTGTCACCTCGTTCAGTGATTTTGCAGTCGGCGAATCGAGTGTCGGGCCATTGGATCATTTCCTCGTTGAGGCATTCGGCGGCGGTGCAATTGGTACGCAAACCGCCGGAACCCCGTTTAGTGTTCAAATCACAGCCCAGGATGCGAGCAACAATACGGTAACGGGTTTCATCGGAACGGTTGATATTACCTCGGCTGGCACGCTTTCATCCGGAGGGGGAACAACCGCTTCCTTTGTCGGCGGTATTCTATCGTCGCATAGTGTAACTGTCACGAGCACCGGTTCCATGACTATCGTTGCTACCGAAACAGGCGATACGCCAACGGGCGCAAGCAACTCGTTTACCGTAAATCCGGCATCACTCGATCATTTCCTGGTGGAGTCCTCCGGTGGCGGAAACATCCTCACTCAGACAGCGGGCACTCCTTTTTCCATCAAGGTCACTGCGCAGGATGCTTTCAATAATACCGTAACATCGTTCGCCGGAACGGTGGATATTACTTCGTCCGGTGCGTTATCAGCGGGCGGCGGAACTACGGCAGCGTTCTCAAGCGGTGTATTGAGTTCTCATAGTGCGACGCTTACAAATACCGGAAGCACCACAATCACAGCGACGCGAACAGGATTCACCGAATTCGGTACGAGTAATTCGTTTACGGTCAACGCTGGAGCTGTGGATAATTTTCTTGTCGAAGCGGCAGGTGGCGGTTCAATTCCATCGCAGTCGGCCGGGACGCCGTTCAGCATCAAAGTAACGGCCCGTGATGCATTCAACAATACCGCAACATCCTTCACCGGAACAGTGGATATCACCTCAAGCGGGACACTCTCTTCCGGCTCCGGAACTACTGCGGTATTTATTGCCGGAGTGCTTGCGTCACACAGCGTCACCATCTCAAGTTCCGGCTCGTTTGATGTTACCGCGACACGAACCGGGTTTACTGAGTTCGGTACGAGCAACACCTTTGCCGTCAATCCGGCCGGACTTGATCATTTCCTTGTTGAAGCCGTTGGCGGAGGAGCAATCGGAACGCAAACGGCAGGTGTGCCTTTCAGCATCAAGGTAACAGCGCAGGATGTCGGGAATAATACGGTGACAGGTTTTACCGGAACGGTTGAGATCGCCTCGACTGGAACTCTCTCCTCGGGGAGTGGAACGACCTTGTCGTTTGTCGGCGGCATTCTGACTTCTCACAGCATTACGATAACGAATACAGGAAGCTTCACCATCTCTGCAACTAACAGTAGTGGTCCGGAAACAGGAACAAGTAATTCGTTTACCGTGAATTCTGCCGCCCTTGACAATTTCCTTGTTGAAGCGGCCGGTGGAGGTGCCATCACCACACAAGTGGCCGGAACACCGTTCAACATCAAAGTGACAGCGCGTGATGTGTTCAACAATACTGTGACAGGGTTTACCGGAACAGTTGATATTACGTCCTCCGGAACATTGTCTGCCGGTGGCGGGACGGCTGCTGCGCTCACTGCCGGTGTTCTCTCATCACACGGCGTGACTATTTCCAACACCGGCTCGTTCAGCGTAACGGCCACGAATAGCAGTGGCCCGGAAACGGGATCAAGCAACAGTTTTACAGTCAATGCAGGCGCATTGGCGAATTTTCTGGTTGAAGCCAACGGTGGCGGAGTGATTCCCACACAAAGCGCAGGGACACCGTTTGCGATTCAGGTGACAGCGCGTGACGCGCTCGGCAATACAGTCATCGCATTTGGCGGAACAGTGGATATTACATCATCCGGCACGTTGTCGGCTGGCGGTGGTACGACTATAGCCTTTACAGCCGGTGTGCTAGCAGGGCATAGTGTGACCATTTCGAATACGGGAAGTTTCGACATTACCGCAACGAATACGTTGGGTGCAGAAACCGGAACAAGTAACCTCTTTACGGTAAATGTCGGCCCGCTGAATAATTTTCTCGTTGAAGCTGCTGGTGGTGCCGCGATCGGTACGCAGACCGCGGGATCTCCGTTCAACATTCAGGTTACTGCACGCGACGCGGGCGGCAACACTGTCACCTCGTTTACCGGTACGGTGGATATCACCTCGTCAGGAATATTATCTGCCGGCGGTGGTACAACTCTCGCACTAACAGCGGGGGTCCTTTCATCGCACAGCGTTACGATCACCTCTTCCGGAAGCACGACTATTACTGCCACCAATACATTGGGTGTGGAGAATGGAACGAGTAATTCCTTTGTAGTGAACGCCGGTGCACTTGATAATTTTCTTGTCGAAGCTTCCGGCGGGGGGTCTGTCGGCACGCAAACAGCAGGCACGCCGTTCAATATTCAAGTGACCGCCCGTGATGCGTTCAATAACATCTCAACGTCATTTATTGGGACCGTGGACATCACATCATCGGGAACACTCTCTGCAGGTGGAGGCACTACTCTGGCATTCACTGCCGGCGTGCTTGCTTCGCATAGTGTTACTATTTCGAACACCGGGAATTTCACCATTACTTCCACGAATACCCTTGGAGCTGAGAACGGGACAAGCAATATCTTCATGGTGAACTCCGGCGCGCTGAGTAGCTTCCTCGTGGAAACCTCCGGCGGTGGTCCGATTCCCACACAGACTGCGGGCACTCCGTTTAGTGTTCAGGTGACTGCGCGTGATGCATTCAATAACACGGTAACGGCATTTGCCGGCACGGTTGACATCACTTCCACAGGGACGCTCTCTTCCGGCGGCGGCACAACAGTAGCACTTACCGCAGGTGTTCTTGCTTCCCATAGCGTCACGATATCGAACACGGGAAACTTCACAGTTACCGCGACCAACACCCTTGGTGCTGAAACAGGGACGAGCAATTCATTCGCTGTTGATCCCGGTGTTCTCGATAACTTCCTTGTGGAAGCAGCCGGGGGCGGACCTATCGCAACCAAGACAGCAGGTGTTCCATTCAATGTTCAGATAACGGCTCGTGATGCCTTCAATAATGCTGTTACAGCATTTGTCGGGACGGTGGATATGAGCTCATCCGGGACTCTGTCATCCGGCGCTGGAACAACGCTGGCCTTTACAGCCGGTGCGCTCGCTTCTCATACTGTGACGATTTCCAATACCGGCAGTTTTACTATTACAGCGACCAACACTCTTGGCCTCGAGAATGGAACGAGCAACAGCTTCACTGTCGGGTCAGGGTCACTTGATCATTTTGCCGTGGAAATTTCCGGTGGCGGCCTCATAACCTCGCAGATCGCAGGAACGGCATTTACCATCCAGGTTACGGCTCAGGATGTGAACAACAATGTTGTTACTGCATTTGCCGGGACTGTGGAAATTACGTCTACGGGCACATTGTCCTCCGGCGGTGGGGCCACCGCTTCATTTACGGCCGGCGTGCTTTCATCACACGGTGTAACGATTTCCAATACCGGTTCATTCTCAGTTACAGCAACGAACTCTATCGGCCCTGAAACCGGTTCAAGCAATTCATTTAGTGTTGTTGCCGGAGCTCTGAATAACTTCCTCGTTGAGGCAAACGGCGGAGGTGTTATTGGTACACAAGCGGCAGGAACGTTGTTTGGCATACAAGTCACTGCCCGAGATGCGTTGAACAATACGGTTACTGCATTTTCCGGCACCGTGGATATCACGTCAAGCGGAACACTTTCCTCCGGTGGAGGGGCAACGGCTGCGTTTGCCTCAGGAATTCTGGCGGGCCATAACGTGGCGATCTCCACTGTCGGCAATTTTACTATTACGGCAACGGTTACAGGAGGACCTGAGAACGGCATCAGCAATGCCTTTGATGTGAATCCGGGAGCGCTGGCGAATTTTCTTGTCGAGGCTGCCGGTGGCGGTGCAATCGATACACAGGCAGTTGGCGTACCGTTCAACATTCAGGTGACTGCGCGTGATGCGTTCAACAACACGGTAACGTCGTTTTCAGGAACTGCCGATATCACCACGACCGGGACGTTTCTCTCCGGAGGCGGAGTCACCGTGGCATTCAGCGGTGGATTTCTCTCCTCGCATTCGATCACGTATGGTGCTCCAGGGAATGTCTACGTTGTCGCAAAGAGGACGGGAGGAACTGAAACCGGCGCCAGCAATATCTTTAGCGTACAGCAAACGTACTTCACAATCACTGCATCAGCGGGTTCCGACGGCACGATTTTCCCAGCAGGTGCTGTACTTGTTGCCTATGGTGCGAGCCGTTCATTCACCATCACACCCGATCCCGGCTTCATGGTAGATAGCGTGGTGGTGGATGGTGGTTCATTGGGGATGATTAGCGCGTACACCTTCAACAATGTTACCTCCAATCATACGATTGAAGCGTTCTTTAAGATCTCGACACTCTATCTGACCCTCTCCCCTGATACCATTGTGGCAAAAGACCCTGTCAGAGGAAGAGTCTTGAAACCTGTTCGTCGTGGAAAAGGGCTGATGCCAAACTGGGCGAATCTTCTCTCGGAGACGGTCATTCAGGGCGGGTTTCAGCCCGGGGCCACCGAAAGTGATGAGGCAGGTGGGATGCGTGTTGGCATCGCCTACATGGCAGAAGTGGCAGCCGGTAAGTGGAAACCGATCAGAGATTCCGCGGCAATTCGCGCGTGGGTGCGTTTGACAAAATGGAATTTCCGACGCGGTACCGGCAGCGCGTATAACTATTTGCAGTCAACCCTGGAAGACCGGACAGGGAAACACGTGGATGAAGCACGCGGTTTTGACTACTATGGAGACCGTCTCCTGCTCAAGCAACACACCAAGCTGCATCCCAGGAAACACAACAATTCGCTGTTTGCGGAAATGGTGGCGTTGAAATTCAATATTGCCGCCAGCCAGTTGGGCAAGACGCCGGTCGGCTTCGGAGAATTGGTGTACGAGAATGATGGCCACACGTGCGATGAGTTATCTATTGTTGAAATCTCGGCAAAGGCAGACACTGCTTTGACCTACTGGATCGGACGTGATGAACAGGAGTACCTGGACCTCTACGATGCAATCTATGATATCAACCGGGCATTTGTAGCGCCACTCGACACCATGCGTTTTGAGCATGGCGGCCAGCTTGTGTTGAACGGACTCATCGATGTTGAGGACGTGCCATTCCTCAAAGTCGATACATTGGCATTGCGGACACTGACCCGCACAACAGATCGCACGGAAGATGACGAGGAGTTTGAAGATGCAGAATTTGAAGAAGTGCCCGTTGCTGCCAGGCTCTATCAAAACTATCCGAACCCGTTCAACCCTACGACCACGATTGCTCTCCGGTTGCTTGAACCATCATTGGTGACGGTGAGAGTCTACAATATTTTGGGCCAGGAAATCGGGACACTCGTTGACCGCGAGGAGTTCGATGAGGGCCTGAGCAAGGTGGAGTTTCTGGCGGGTGGACTTTCATCGGGCGTTTATTTCTATCGGGCTATTGTCGAGAATATCGACACTGGCGAATTGGCGGATGTTCAGACACAGAAAATGATTTTGATAAAATAACAGATATGGACGGAGCAGGTTTCCATACGGTTGAAACCCGCAAGATGGTGTTGTTGAAGTAAAGAATCAGGAGCCATTACAGTGCTCTTGGCGATTATACTGCAGATTATGGTCTCAGGCCTTCATACATCAAAAAGGCCTTGGCTACATTTTTGTTTTACTTTTTTCGTGGCAACTCATCAGGGCTTTGTGAGGAGGTGGTATGAGATGGAGTGTTTTCGTCGGTCTTGTCGTGCTGGGAGTTCAGAGTTTCAGTCAAAATACAGAGATACCTGTTAATACCCCCAAGTCCGACGTCTTCTTGCAAGGTTTCTACTGGAACTCAACTCCCGGTGGCCTTTGGTGGGATTCCATTGCGAGTCTTGCGCCACGCATCGGGGCAGCGGGTTTTGGTGCAGTGTGGCTTCCATCTCCGGTAAAGGGCGCGGGCGGTGGGTTCTCCATGGGCTACGATCCATACGACCACTATGATTTCGGAGAGTACAACCAGAAAGGGACTGTCGAAACCCGGTTCGGCAGCAGGCAGGAGCTCATCAATGCAATAGACGCGCTTCACGCGGTCGGTGTTCAATCGTTTGCCGATGCGGTAATGGGCCACATGAACGGGGCGGAACAATATGTTCCGGTTGACTGTGAACCGTATCCTTCCTATCCCGATTCCGCCTGGCTGGTGTTCAACTACCCGAACGGTTCGGGCCGATTCAAGAAAAACGCAGCGTCCTTCTACCCGAATCAACTCACCTGTAATGTGGACCCTCCGTATCACGGACCTTCAGACCCGATATTCAAATTTGGAGAGGTTCCTGCCCACACGCAGTTTCATGTGCGCGACAGTCTCATCACGTGGGGACATTATCTGAAAGACGTGATGGGGTTCGATGGATTTCGCCTTGACGCGGTCAAGCACATCAATCCCGAGTTTGTTGGTCAGTGGCTCAATGCGGTCGGCGGATATGCCGTGGCGGAATATTATGGATCGACGTCGGAGATCGGTACATGGCTCAATGATTGTCAGAACGTGTTCGGCGGTGATGTCTCAATGTTCGATTTCCCGTTGCGCTTCACATTGAAGGACATGTGCAATAACACTTCCGGTACGTTCGATATGAACTGGCTCGACGGCGCTGGGTTGATTAACGCAGGTATATCGGGTTATGACGTTGCCACGTTTGTGGAAAACCACGACCTCGACCGCACCGGCTGGGATGGATCACTGGACAATGGTCACGCTCCGATTATTTATGATAAAGACCTTGGGTATGCATATACAATTTTTTCCGAGGGAAGGCCAAGTGTTTTCTTTCGTGATTATTTTATCTACGGACTCGCGAACACCATTGACAAGCTCATTTGGATTCGGGAGAAGTTTCTTCACGGATCAACCACCAAGCGCGATGGACTGAGTCCGTGGTACGTTGGTTCACTCGGCACGCAGGAGGAACAATCCCGCGATATTTACGTTGCGCGTCGGAACGGCGGAGATGGACGTCCGCAGTCATTTCTTGTCATCAACGATAATCCGTCCGAGTGGCGTGGCGTTTGGGTGAATTCCAACCACCCGGACGCGGTCTTTCGCGATTACACGGGTGTTGCAATGGACAAACAAGCAGCGGGCGACGGCAGAGTTGAACTCTGGGCACCACCGCGCGGCTTCGCTCTCTATGTTCCTGATACCACCCAGCATCTGAATCATCACCCGTATATCAATTTCGTTTCAGACCTTTCCGCTTTTGCGAACACACCGTTCTCTCATCAAATTACCGCCGGTGATTTGAATGGCGATACGTTGTCGTATGCGCTTACCGGAAATCCATTGTGGTTGAGCGTTACGAGCAGTGGACTTCTGACAGGAACGCCATCGTCAGGAGATACCACAACATCGCAAGTGGTCGTCAATGTTTCCGATCCGTGGGGTGGCAGCACAACGGACACCTTCCTGGTTTCGGTTCGTTCGCGCCCGGTGATGGACGGCGTTTTTGAAGGATTAGGTGTGTGGGGAAGTGCAGTGCGCGTGGCCGATACACTGGCGGGATGGGATGGAGCGAGAGCACGGGAAGTGTATGTTACGCAGGACGACAATTACTTCTACTTCGGAGCAAACATCAGGGCCAGGCAGTCTATGAACTGGGCATTTCTTATCAATACCAAGCCCGGTGGCGGTGCGAGTGAAAGCTGGTCGCGTAGTATCAATTACATTCATGGCAACAAGCCGGACTATATTCTCCGCGGACATTTTCAGGGATATGCCGAGTTGCACACGTGGAATGGATTTGGGTGGAACGGTGTCGGGACCCCGCTTGCAGGATCGGAGTTCGGGGAAAACATTACTCTCGACTCTCTTAACGATGGGTGGGTGGAAGGCCGCGTCTTGAAATCAGCCCTCGGCAATCCGCCTGTGCTTGCCGTGCAATTCTATCTGACGGGCAACCAGAACGTGAATGCGACATTCGATGCGTGTCCGAATGATCAGAATACCACAGCCTGGAGCGGTGTTACTACGAGTCTCAGATATTATACCCTTGTCGGTCAGAAGCAGATAACGGAATCCAATCTTCAGTTTCCCGCAACGACAATAATAGCCGGCGGTGGCTCCGCAACGGTGTATGCGCGTACGTTTGCGCTTGGCGTCACGGATAGTACAGGACAGGGTGGAGGAATTGTTGCCTGGGTCGGAACCAGTCCGACGAATTCCCATCCATCCACGTGGATGAATTGGTATCCCGCAACATTCAATGTTGATGTTGCTGCGTACGATGAATATCAGTCTTCCATCGGATCCGACCTGACCGGTGGTACGTACTACTACGCGAGCAGATTCCAATACACCGGTGGTCCATATCTCTTTGGCGGCTACAGCAGTGGAGGGGGAGGTTTCTGGAACGGTACAAGCAATGTGTCCGGAATTCTCACTGTGCAGGCGCCGCCCGGAGTTCCCATTCTCGCGTCGCCACCTAACGCAGCCGTGAACATCTCACCGAACCTCACGCTTGTTTGGCAGGCATTGGCCGGTTCGCCGACGTATCATGTTCAACTCGCGACAGACAGTCTGTTGACGTCGCTCGTATTGAATGACTCAACCATCGCCGGCAATTCCCGGTCCGTTACGGGACTTGCTTACTCGACGCGATATTTCTGGCGCGTCAAAGCGAAGAACACGTTCGGCAGCAGTGCGTTCTCGGCGGTCTGGTCATTCACCATCTTCACACCACAAACGATGGATCTCTCTGTAACGCCGAGTTGGAATCTTCTCTCGGTGCCACTCACAGTTCTTGATGGAAGAAGGGGTGTACTTTTTCCCTCCGCAACTTCTGAAGCGTATGCGTTCAATTCCATCGGTGGATATGTACTCAAGGATACCATGACGCCCGGTGCCGGGTATTGGCTGAAGTTTGCTGCTGCTGATACCGTTGATGTCACTGGAGGGTTTCGCGCAAATGATACAATCCATGTGCAATCGGGATGGAATTTGATAGGCTCCATCTCATCGACAGTTCCAGTGAACAGCATTATACAGTTCCCCGACAGCATTGTCGGATCAATGTACTTCGGATACAACAGCGGCTATGCACCGTCGGACAGTATTAGTCCCGGTGAAGCGTATTGGGTGAAGGCAAATTTCCAGGGCAAACTGTTTCTGAGTTCAGGCGTCTTCTTCCGGAATGCCCAAGTGCCGTCAACGATCAGTTCGCTGGAGAAGATGAGTTCAGTGACAATCCGCGATGCCGCCGGTTTTCAACAGACGTTGTATTTTGGAGAGAGTACAGGAAATCGAGACGAGGCGGTGATGTATGAAATGCCGCCGACTCCTCCCCAGGGGATTTTCGATGCGCGGTTTGCCTCGCAGCGGATGTCGGAGGTTATTGAGCGGGAGAGCAGTGTGAAGGAATTCGATATCCGACTTTCATCGGCAGTGTATCCGTTGAAGATTACGTGGAGTATAACGGGATCCTTCTCTCATGCCTCCATCGTGACAAACGATCAAGTCATTGTCATGGAAAGTGGAGGGAGTGCGGATGTATATCGCAGTAACTCGACGTTGCGGCTTCGTGTACAAAGCTCACACTCCGTACCGACTGAATTCACTCTTGATCAGAACTATCCCAACCCGTTTAATCCTTCGACGACGGTTCGCTTTGGTCTTCCTCATCAGGCCATAGTCTCGCTGAAAGTCTTCGATGTGCTCGGTCGCGAAGTGCGATCATTGCTTCAGAATGAAGCACGTTCTGCAGGCTGGCACAACGTGAATTTCGATGCGGCAGGGCTTGCTTCCGGCGTCTATTTCTATCGCCTGTCTGCTTCAGACATTGTGAATAGTGGAATCTCATTCCAAAAGGTTGGCCGTATGCTCTTGCTGAAATAGGGTCTCCTCCGGAAGACCCGTTTATTGGCAGAATTCAATTATTTTCCCCCCTTTTCGTTGGTGCTTTTCTCTTTGAAATGATGTACTATTCAAGGCAGTCGGCCGAGGAGGGGGGGAGGTGTTCAGATAGTTCACCCGGTTCCGATTTCCAACCTGAGGTGCCCATTGAAATCTTTTATATTACAATGCTTTGTATTGCTGTCGCTTGCGGCATGCATCGCTCAATCACAAGATGCCGGTTGGCGCTGGCAAAATCCTCTTCCCCAGGGAAATCATTTGCGCGGGATTACGTACATCAATGATACGACCGGGATTGCCGTAGGGGATGCCGGAACGATCCTTCGAACTGATGACGGTGGAAACTCGTGGCATCCTCAACGAAGTGGTACAAACGCAGACCTCTGGGGAGTTCAATTCGTTGATAGTCAAATCGGAACGGCTGTGGGGAGCAATGGTGTTGTTCTTCGCACGACGGATCGGGGTGAAACGTGGACGAGTCGATCTGCCGGAACCACGAATACGTTACGAGCTGTTCGCTTCACCGACGCCAACAAGGGCATTGCGGTTGAAGACCTTGGCAAGATTCTGAAAACCACTGACGGTGGAGAAACCTGGCAGCAGATTGTTGTTGCGGGTACCACCGGACTATGCGGTGTGCATTTTTCCGATACCGATCGTGGAACCATAGTGGGTCTCAACGGAAAAATCCTGAAGACCACCGACGGCGGCACAAACTGGAATCAGCAGAACAGCGGTACGACACAGCATCTCTACGCTGTACTCTTCATCGACGCCTTTCGCGGCATTGCCGTGGGGACCGGTGGCGTTATTCTTCGAACCCTTGATGGGGGCGACACGTGGGCTTCGTTCACCACGGGCACATTCCAACCTCTTTACAGTGTCAGTTTTGGAGATTCTGCCCATGGAACGGCAGTGGGTTTACCCGGCAGTAATTATCACACCAGCGATGGCGGAGCGTCGTGGTTCTCGAGATCGAGCGGTACGACGAACTTTCTCTGGCAGACGGCTTTCCGCGACGCCAACAATGGTATGGCCGTTGGCAACAACGGCACGATCATGCGAACCAACGATGGCGGAATCAATTGGAACGAGCAGACCAGCGGTACCACGGCCACGCTTCTTGGCGTCAGCTTTGCCGGTGTAAATCACGGAACCGCGGTTGGTGATCTCGGTATCGTACTTCGTACCACCAATGCAGGTTCCAACTGGGCCAGCCAGGCAAGCGGCACGTCGCGCACCTTGTGGAGTGTTTCTTTTCCTGATGTAAGCAATGGTTACATCGTGGGAAACAATGGCACAATTCTCCGCACGGCCAACGGGGGCGGAGTCTGGACGACTCAACCAAGCGGGAGTGGTGCTCAACTCCTCAGCGTCTCGGCCTCTGATGCGAACAATGCAACTGCGGTGGGCAACAGCGGGACTATTCTGAGAACCACCAACGGCGGTGCGGCATGGTTTCTTCAGACAAGCGGGACTTCCCTGAGCCTTAACGGCGTATGTATGATCAGCGCCACAACAGCGGTGTCCGTCGGCAGCGCTGGAACGATACTCAGAACAACAAACAGCGGGAATAACTGGCTGCCACAGGTGAGCGGCACGAGTCAGAATTTGTACGGGGTCTCGTTCACCGATGATAATCTCGGAACGGCGGTAGGGAGCAATGGCACCATCCTGCGGACTACTGACGCCGGTGCGAACTGGATGTCCCAGTCCAGCGGAACCACCATCGGGATCAATTCCGTAAGCTTTATCTCGACCAACGTCGGCACTGCGGTCGGATACGGCGGGTTGATCCTCCGAACCAACAACAGTGGACTGACATGGACTCCCCAGCTCAGCGGCACGTCCCACTATCTTTCCAGTATTGATATTGCAGATAACAATAATGGAACCACGGTGGGGTTCGGTGGGACGATTCTTCACACAAGCACAGGGGGAGAACCTCCATCACCATCGTTCTCCGTCACTCCGACTTCAATTGATTTTGGTTCTGTTTTGGTGGGTGAGAATAAGACCGACAGCATCGAAGTGACAAATGTTGGTTCGTCACTGTTGAATATTCTCGATGTGGAATCGGACAATAGCAGGTTTAGCGTTACCCCGACCAATGCCGTTCTCTCGCCCTCCTCCAGTAGAAAATTTTATATCACGTTCACGCCGGCAAGCACAGGCCCCCGGTTTGCAACCATCACATTCACGACAAATGCCAACGGCTCACCGCATCCGATAGCGGTGCAGGGTACAGGTTTCGTTGAGGGGCTCGGAAAATTCCTCACGATCCCTCCCGATACGATCATCAGGAAGGACGCGTTCTCCGGAAAACTCCTGAAACCTGTGAAACGAAAGAAAGGATTGTACCCGAACTGGGCGAATCTTTTGTCAGAAGTAGTGGTGCAGGGAGGGTTCCAACCGAGCGCGTCGGAGAGCGACTCCGCCGGTGCCCTGCGGATTGGCGTGGCATATATGGGACAAGTGAAGCCCAACAAGTGGAAGCCGAATCCGGATTCTGCGTCGATGAGGTGTTGGGTGAGGCTTACACGATGGAGCTTTTCACGTAATTTAGGAACGGGCTACAACGTCCTGCAGAAAACGCTCTTCGATAAGACAGGTACGCACGATGGTCCACCTCGCGGGTTTGATGCAACGGGCATTCCGGGAGAGCCTGACCGTCGACCATTGGTGAAACAGCAGGTGAGATTGTATCCCAAGAAGCACAGTAACGCGTTGTTTGCAGAACAGCTTGCCCTGAAATTGAATATCGCAGCGAGTCAGCTTGGGAAAACGCCAAATGGTTTTGGTGAGCTACAAATCGAGATGGATGGACATCCCTTCGACGATCTTTCCATCAAAGAGATCTCTGCTCTCGCAGATATAGCGTTGACCTACTGGCAAGGCCGTCCACAGTCCGAGTATGACAGCCTGTACAGCATGATCTACGCAATCAACCGGGCGTTCCTGGGACCGTTGGATACGTTGAGTTTTGAAGCCGACGGTGAATTGATACTCGACGGAGCCGTGGAACTCGGGGTTGTCCCGTTCCTGAAGCCGGGAACACAACCTGCCCAACATCTCGAACCGACAACGCGTCTCACTGAAGTTGCGGAGGACAGCGACTTTGGTGAGGATGAGTTTGAGGATGATGCCGTGGTACCGACTGTCGCACGGCTCTATCAAAACTATCCCAATCCATTCAATCCATCAACAACGATAAGCTTCCGGCTCAGGGAATCTTCTGTTGTTACTCTGAAGGTGTATGATGTGTTGGGTCGGGAATTGGCCACGCTTCTTGAGGGAGAAGAACTTGACGGGGGGTACCAACTCGTCGAGTTTCGCGCCGACAGGTTTGCCACAGGAATGTATGTGTATCGACTCGAGGTTGAATCCGAGGAATCCGGGGAACGGACCGTCTCCACGGAAAAAATGATGTTGGTCAAGTAATAGAATAGCATTTCATCCGGAGAGGGTGCTGCTTCATGTGGGACCAATTGAGCGGAGATGGTGGTGATGCAGAAGCGGGTTGTCGCTCTTCTTGTCGCAGCAGCATTCTCGGCAATTGTGATGGACCAGGGTCATTCGGGTGCAGAACGGACGGTCATCCTGCTCCCGGGGACGCAGCCCGGTCATGTTTCGCCGGCGGATAGCTTCCAGCGATGCACGACGTGCCATGAAGATATTGTTCGTCAGTGGTCCGGCAGCATGAAAGCCCACGCACCGCGCGATCCCATATTCAATGCTCTTCTCGCAATCACCACAAAGAAAACCCTTCCCCTCGGCCTCGACGTTTCTGAGTACTGCCTTCGTTGTCATTCTCCCTCCGGCTGGCTCGCTGGCCGATCACATGAGCTGAGTACCCAGTCACTCTTTGGAACCGATCTCGATGGGGTTCACTGCGATTTTTGTCATCGCGCAGTTGATCCACTTCATCCACCGCCGAATGCAAGCATTTCCGGAACAGTGCCGGGCTATGGTAACGGCATGTATACGGTGATGCCGTCCGGGGAACCACGGCGCGGAACTCGTGGAGCGACACCTGCCGGTCACCCAACCTTCTACGAACCGTTTCTCGGATCAAGCGAGTTCTGCGGCGTCTGTCACGACGTAAGCAATCCATACTTTGATGCGAGTCCCACCACTACGCCGCCGGATCGTCAGCCGCCTCTCGAACGGACCTACACCGAGTGGAAGCTCAGCTGGTATGCGACACAGGGAAGGGCCGGTTCCTGCCAGTCGTGCCATATGCCGCCGGAAGAGGGATATGCTTCTTCATATCCGGGAAGCCGTTACCGTTTGGATGTTGCGCAACACGGTTTTGCCGGTGTGAATACCGTTGTGCCGGAAATGCTGCAGGAGTTCTGGCCTGATGTCGATACCTCGGCGCTACGGATCGGCCGTGATCGATCAATGGTGATGAAAGCACAGGCCGCATCGCTGGAAGTTTCAGCCGGCATCTCCGGTGAATCAGTGGTGGCACTTGTGCGCGTGACAAACCGAACCGGCCACAAACTTCCAACCGGATTTGCAGAAGGCCGCAGGATGTGGATTGATGTACGAGGCAAGGATGCCACCGGTGCGACGGTATTCCGCTCAGGTGCTTACGATTCTGTTGCAGGCTCTCTCGTTTCCGACCCGCAGTTCAAAGCATACGAGGCGAGGCTCGGGCCTTCTTCTTTCGCCTCGAACATCTCTGGTCTGCCGATAAGCCCATCGTTCCACGTCGGGTTGAGTGACAGCGTGTACTTTGACAATCGGATTCCGCCGCGTGGATATCGTGGTGAAGCGTTCATCGAGCATCGGGCCATGCCTGTTGGTCATCAATATGCCGACGGTCAATATTGGGATGTGACACGTTTTGTCATGCCCCCTTCTGTTCGTTCGGTTGATGTGTCGCTTATGTTTCAACTCGTGACGAAGGAGTTCGCCGAGTTCCTGAGAGATGAAAATACCGGTAACCCGTATGACTGGAATCAATGGGGTGAAAGACTGTACAGTGCCTGGAGAGAAAAGGGAACGCCCGTGACCATGCAACGCAGGTCTGCCTCCGTACAACCTGGCGAACCGAGACTTGCACCTGTGGAAGAACATGAGTTGCCGACGCGTGTTCGTCTCGCACAGAATTACCCGAACCCATTTAATGCCAGTACAACGATTGAGTTTTGGCTTTCCGCACGAACATCTGTGACGCTTTCCGTGTACGATGTTGCCGGCCGTGAAATGAAGCGCATGATGGATGGCGAGCTTGAATCCGGACTTCATACGACATCACTTTCTTCGATGGATATCGCAAGTGGAATGTATTTCTACAGACTGAACGCAGGAGCCTTGAGCATAACGCGAAAACTTGTGGTGATAAAATGAATTTCCATCGATCATTATTCCTTTTCCTTTTGACATCGCTGCTGATGATCTCCACCGCCGATGCCACGTGGACGTGGAACTGGACGCGGAAAGTCGGCTTTGCCGGATTAAACGACCCGTTTTGCGTGAACCCGCTCAACCAGAACACGATCTTCTGCTCGGCAGGAAACAGCGTCATTGTCGTGAGCCGCAACCGCGGGAAGACATGGTCGGCACATTCCATCGTTTCCGGTGGGAACCAAATCAAATCCATTGCCGTGAATGCTCGCGATACCAGCGTGATCCTTGTCGCACAGGAGGCGGATCCGGCTGATCGTATTATGAGGACGACGAACAACGGCAGCACATGGACGCAAACACTCTCCGGCGGGTTTTATTATTTCGGTAACCCTCTCGCCTATGAACCGGCTCTCGATGATGAGAATGTGTACACCATGATTTCCACCGTGATCTATCGTAGTACTGATTTTGGTCTGACGTGGGACAGTGTCTCGAGCTCGGCGGCCTTCGGATCTTTTAATGGTGGATGGGAGGATGCATTTATCCGGCCCGACAGCAGCAATATTCTGTTCGTGGCAGACAATGCGACAGGTATTTGGAAATCCTATAACCATGGCTCCACATGGAAGCGCGTCCATGTTGCAGGTGGAGAAATCCCCGCGATGGCGGTCAATAAACAAAATCCTGCCATTGCCTATGCCACACGTTGGGGTGGCGGTGGTGGGTTCATCAAGACCACCAACTACGGAGAGACGTGGGTGGCAATTCCACAGTTTACCGGATTACAAACGTGGGGGGTGGGAGTTTCAACCGAGAATCCTGAGTTCGTTGCATTTGGTACGTGGGGACCTTCCCCCGGATCAACAGGAGGAGTCTATATCTCGCGGGACGCCGGTGGATCGTGGGAACGGACGTATAGTGGTTTTAACAGTTTCAACAACCATGCGGTATGTGTGCTTGATACGCTTTCGGTGTTCTCGCTTTGGGGTGATGGCATCTGGAAGCTGAAATTTCCGGGGAGGGTCAATGGCACGGTTTTTTATGATGAGAATGTGAACGGTATGCGTGATTCCGGTGAAGCGACCATGGCGAATTGGAAAGTCCATCTCGAAGGAGGGATCGAGGATTCAGTGCTTACGGACCCATTCGGCGCGTATGCCTTCGCCCCGCTTGCCGCGGATACATACTCTGTACGCATAGATACTCCGGTCACGTGGAATGTAACGTCCCCCGGCGGAGGAACACACACAGGTTTCATCGTTGCCGACGGGGAAGCATATTACGGCAAGGACTTTGGCGTGACTGCTCCGGTTGCATACACATCACAAGTAGTTGGGGGCTGGAATATGCTGTCGTTGCCGTTGACAGTTCCTGATCGTTCACGTGTTACCGTCTTTCCTTCATCTTCCTCGTCGGCATTTTCCTTCAACTCGTCCGGCTATCATCCTGCCGAGCTTTTTCAGTATGGAGTTGGGTACTGGCTCAAGTTCCCGACCGCACAAGAGGTTCTGGTGGCCGGTGGGGAGCGATTGATCGACACAGTACACGTTGTTGCCGGCTGGAATATGATCGGTTCCATTTCCGCGTCGGTTGCCGTCGATAGCATTGAGCAGATCCCTTCCGGTATTGTCCTCTCGTCATTTTTCACATTTGAAAACGGGTTGTACTCCACTTCTCCTGTGATCGAGCCGCTAAGGGCATACTGGGTAAAATCAAGCGCACCGGGGAAGCTGATTCTCAAGACAAAATCTCAATCAATAAGCAGACCTCGATATCGGTAAGTTCGTCCTGAAATCTCCCCATTTGGCTCATTTGTGAGGGTACTCGTACTAAACCACAGGGTACTTAGCTGTGGTTAGTACTGGGGCATTTTTCGATACTTTTCTTATATTGATTGTACCTAGACAAGTGTAAGTCATTATTGATCATGTTGTTGGGAGGTAGGCGATACATGAGAAAAATCATTCTCCCCCTTTGTATCATCGTTTCAAGCTTTCTCCCCGTTGTCGTCAGCGCCCAATCCATCGAACAACTCTCCACCCTTGAACAATTTGCAGTCGCAAAGAAATCAATTTGGTTGCAACAGCGCTCCGAAGCTGAGGCCACTGCGCGACTTCTCGGTCTTCCGATTCGCGAGGAAGGTGCCAATGGCTTTGTGATTGAACTTCAAAGAATTGAGAATGGTGTACCGTTATATTTCAAGACGCACAACATCACCGCCGCAGCTACAATCTCCACCAATCGTGCCTGGCCCGGAGGGAGCGGTGGGTTCTCGCTTACCGGCTCCACTGATACTCTCGGCGTTTGGGATGGAGGAAAGGTGCGGGATACACATCAGGAATTTGGCGGCAGAGTGATCCTCTCGGATGGCGCTGTAACAAACAGTGCCCATGCCACACACGTCTCGGGTACAATGATTGCAAGTGGCGTGAATGCGAGTGCAAAGGGAATGTCATACCAAGGCCGGCTGCGATCGTATGATTGGAATACTGATTTAAGTGAAATGGCTACTGCCGCCGCCGGGGGACTTCGTGTCTCCAACCATTCGTATGGCTTCATCACCGGATGGTATCACAACGGCGTTCAATGGCAGTGGTATGGAGACACGGGCATAAGCACTGCCGAGGATTATCGTTTTGGATTCTATGATGATGACGCACGTGATGTTGATATCATTGCGGTGAATGCACCGTATTATCTCATAGCGAAATCAGCGGGTAATGACCGGCTTGATGGCCCTTCTTCTCAACCTGTTACCCATGGCCATTTCGGGTCGGGGAGTTTTACCGACACCCATGATTTGAATGGCGGTCCAAGTGGATATGATTGCATCGGAAATTATGGTGTGTCCAAGAATGTGCTGACCGTTGGCGCTGTGGGCGATATCCCCGCGGGCTACACAACTCCCGGTGGTGTCGCAATGTCTTCATTCAGTTCATGGGGACCGGTGGATGATGGACGCATCAAACCGGATATCGTTGCAAACGGCATAGGGTTGACTTCGTCTGTATCTTCTTCGAACTCTGCGTATTCATCCTATGATGGTACGTCGATGGCCACGCCGAATGCGTCCGGTTCTCTCGGACTGCTCCTGCAAATGCGGAAAATAATCGCAGGCAATGTTCCGATGCGGGCGTCAACGCTCAAGGGTCTTGTGATTCATACAGCAGATGAAGCAGGTGCCAACGTCGGACCCGACTATGCTTTTGGTTGGGGATTGATGAACACGCTCAAGGCTGCGCAGGTGATGCGTGCGGACTCCTTGGCCGGTATGAATAAATACATCCGCGAGCTAACGCTCTCTCAGGGACAAACAATTGATGTTCTCGTGAATAGTGATGGATCCCAGCCGTTACGGGCAACGATCTGCTGGACGGATCCAGCCGGAACGCCCCCATCGGTTTCGCTTGATCCAACGACGATCATGCTTGTTAACGACCTTGACCTGCGTATCATCTCCGGGACGACCTACAGTCCCTGGGTGTTGAATCCCGCGAGCCCGGCAACGGCGGCGACAACCGGGGATAACATACGCGATAACGTCGAACAGGTACACATAGCATCGCCTTCCAACGGACAATACACTGTTCGCATTACACACAAGGGAACGCTGAGCGGCGGTTCTCAGGCTGTTTCGCTTATCATTTCCGGTGGAACATTCGGTTCATCAATTGCCGTCGTTTCGCCCAACGGAAGCGAGAGTTGGGCAGTCGGAAGTGCTCAACCCATTCAATGGAGTTCCTCCGGTGTCAGCGGAAACATCAAGATTGAACTGTCGCGCGATGGCGGAGCAACATTCACCGAGACTCTCTTCGCAAGCATCGTCAACGACGGAACTGAAAACTGGACGGTTACAAGTCCGGTCACAGCGACCGCAAGAATCAAAATTTCAAGCGTTACCACCCCCGCAGTGGCGGACACTTCCAATGCTAATTTTTCAATTGTTCAGCCTTCAATAACGGTTGTCACTCCAAACGGGGGACAGGTGTGGTCGATTGGCGTATCACAGACAATTCAGTGGTCGTCGAGCAACGTCACCGGCAATGTCAAGATAGATCTTTCGCGTGATGGTGGCGCAACTTTTCCAGAGGTATTGTTTGCGAGCACATCGAACGACGGATCGCAGAGTTGGACGACCGGTGGGCCCGTCTCCGCATCAGCTCGAATAAAAGTCTCAGCGGTAAGCTCTCCATCAGTCGCGGATACCAGTGATGCAAATTTCTCCATCGTCCAGCCCTCCATCACACTCATTCAACCGAATGGTGGTGAAGCGTGGGCGGCAGGGTCGCTGCAGACAATCCAATGGTCATCTGCAAACTTGACAGGAAATTTTGCTATCCAGCTTTCACGTGATGGCGGTGCTTCATTTCCAGAGGTACTCTTTGCAAGTCTCGGGAATGATGGCTCCGAAAGCTGGACGGTAACCGGTCCGGCAAGTTCGAACGTCCGCTTACGCATTGCAAGCCTTTCCCTGCCCTCTGTAACAGATACCAGTAATGCAAACTTTTCAATAACGCAACCTTCGCTCACCGTGGTAGCGCCAAACGGTGGTGAAGTATGGGGAGTCGGAAACACACATGGCATCCAATGGACTTCGAGCCTGGTTACAGGAGACGTGAAGATCGAACTTTCACGGAATGGGGGAGCCAGCTATTCAACCCTGATAGCAAATACGGCAAACGACGGTTCCGAAGACTGGGAAGTTGACCTGCCGGTGACGGCGCAGGCGCGCATACGTGTGAGAAGTGTCGCTGATACGGCGATCCACGACGTGAGCAACGGAAATTTTACCATCTCCGATTCATACGCTCTGCTGGCTCAACTGATTCTGCGCGACAACGGAGGGGAGTTTGATACACTGACGTTCGGTACTTCCGTGGGGGCAACGGATGGAGTTGATCCGGCGTATGGTGAAGTGGAGCTTCCACCTATTCCACCGACCGGAGCCTTCGATACGCGATGGGACATTGCCACGACAACGGGGATACGTCGCGATATCCGCGGATTACTGGGTGGGCCTGGTTCCGAAATTGTCTATTCCGGAAGAATGCAACCGGGTGGTGGTGGCTATCCCTTTGTGCTTCTTTGGAATTCCGGGAGTTTCCCCTCGGGAGGATTCTCTCTTAGGGATCAGTTCGGTGGAAGTTTTTTCAGCGTGGATATGAAAGATCAGGATTCTCTGGTGATAACAAATCCTGCCTTCACCACATTTGAGATTGTCTATAGCAACGTGACAACCGTGCAATCGGCGATGGTCAATGGTTGGAATATGCTTTCCGTTCCCGTCACGGTCTCAGATCGAAGGACATCAGAAGTTTTCCCCACATCAATTTCTTCGGCATTTTCCTTTTCCGCCGCCGCCGGTTATAGTGCCGAAGATACACTGCACTACGGCGCGGGATATTGGATCAAGTTCCCCAGCGCTCAGAATGTTTCGGTGACCGGCGTTGCTCGAGTAAGTGACACCATCAATGTTGCTGCCGGATGGAATCTCATCGGATCGATAAGCACTCCTGTACCAGTGGACAGTATTCTGGAAGTTCCTTCGGGCATCGTGGTTTCCGCGTATTTTGGGTTCGGTGCCCCGAGCTATACGGCGACCGATACGGTGCATTCCATGAAAGCCTATTGGGTAAAGACAAATCAATCGGGTCAATTGGTGATTCCTGTTGGGTCGATGACTGTAGCGCGCAAGCCCATCATTCAGATCAAGGAGTAGGAACAGCATATGACAAAGATTCGGTTCGCAGCACTCCCCCTGCTGCTTTTTCCCATGCTTATATCCGTCTTGCAGGCAAGGGCTCAGGGAGATGATGTGCGTTCCGAATTTTCCAGCAACACCGCGAACGCAAAGAAACGCTTTGACTGGTTTTATCAGAAGCGTGCTTTTCCTAATGACACGCTCGAACAAGGATACTTGCTTCGCGGTCTTCAAAAGATACAAGACTATGCAGCAGATCGGAGCGTCGAGTTGACGTGGCAAAACATCGGCCCGCAACCCGGCACGTATTTCAATTACGGGAATATCGGTGGCAGGATTCCGGCCCTGGCTGTCCATCCCACGGATCCTTCGATTGTCTATATCGGACCGGCCGATGGCGGCGTATGGAAGACCACCAATGGAGGAACCAACTGGCAGGCACAAACCGACTTTCTTGCCAGTCTCGCGAGCGGCTCACTCGCCATCGACTCCAACTCTCCTGAAACGGTGTATTGGGCGACCGGCGAACCCTACTACTCGGGTGATGCGTACGGCGGTGCCGGTGTGTTCCAATCCACCAATGGCGGCGCAACGTGGACATCCATTGGCTTGACCGGCGAGAAACGAATCCCGAAGATTGTGGTCGATCCGAACGACGGGAATAAACTGTTCGCTGCCACATGGGGTGGAATCTACAGAACGACGAACAAGGGTGGAACATGGACCAAGACCCTTAACCTCGGCTACGGATACGATATCGTCATTCATCCTACAAATTCTTCGATCCTCTATTGCGGGGTCGGGGATAATTCCAGTAGTGCGGGTATCTACCACAGCACAGATAATGGTGTGAGCTGGACCAAGCTGACAAACGGATTGCCTGCGTCGAGTTCGATCAACCGGTTGAAAATTGATATTGCCCGGTCATCTCCTTCGACTGTGTATGCACTCATGTCATCACGTTCGCCATTCGGAGGAATGCTTGGTATCTACAAATCGACTGATGGCGGTGCGACATGGACTGTGCTTTCCGCAGCACCGAGTAATCTCTTTGGCAATCAAGGATGGTACGACATTGAGTTGGGTGTGAGTCCGACCGACGCCAACCTGGTCTTTGCGGGTGGAGTGAATATTTACAGGACTACTGACGGAGGTGCGGCGTGGTCGAATGTCTCCGGCAGCAACGTGCATGTTGATCAACATTCCATCGGTTTCGGTGCGGGCGTTGTGTATATCGGGAGCGATGGTGGTGTATGGAAATCCACCAACAATGGAAGCACGTGGACAAATCTTAATTCCTCGCTTGCCGTCACGCAATTCTACAGTGTCGGTACGGACAAACTGACGCCTGCGCGCATTTACGGAGGCACCCAGGACAATGGAACACAGCGCACCACCGGGAGCCTCGGGTGGACCGGAGTACTCGGCGGTGACGGAGGAATGATTGTCGTTGATCATTCCAACTCCAATATCGTGTATGGTGAAACACAGAACGGAAATATCTATAAGTCCACGAATGGCGGGACGAGTTTCTCATTCATCTACGCTGCGAATGGGGCGTGGGTGACGCCGCTCCGTCTCGATCCCACGAACGCTTCCGTGGTGTTCACGGCAAATGCGCGTGTCATGCGTTCGACAAACGGCGGGTCGTCCTGGTCTGCCATCAGTGATTCATTGAACGGTGCCACGCAGATGCAATGGCTCACCATCCATCCCACTGATTCGGAAAAAATCTACGCCGCATCAAGCGACAAGGTGTTCACAACCTCCAATGGCGGTGTGGTGTGGACGAATATCAGCACTGGTTTGCCGTCTCGCTACATTGAACAGATTGTTCTTGACCCGAACATGCCCACAACAGTGTACCTCGCTCTCTCTGGGACAGGCACCGGCCACGTGTACAAGAGCACCAACGGAGGGTCGTCGTGGTCGAACATCAGTGGCGATCTTCCGGATGTCCCCGCGAACGCATTGTTGGTGCCCCCGGGTCTTTCCACGACACTCTACCTTGGGACGGATCTTGGTCTTTTTGTTTCCTCGAACGGCGGGAACACATGGGTCAAGGAAACAGGCCTTCCCAATGTTGCAGTGATCAACCTCGCTCTGACAAGTGATTCGTATCTGATTGCGGCGACACACGGTCGCAGTATGTTCAAGTCGTTGCTCGCGGCCCAACCCTCCGTCACAGTTGTTGTCCCCAACGGCGGGGAAGAATGGTTGGCGGGGAGTTCCAGTACAGTCCAATGGAATTCAAGTAGTCTTTCCGGTAATGTCAAGATCGAACTTTCGCGCGACGGTGGTTCGACATTTTCGGAAGTGCTCTCTGCAAGCACATCAAATGATGGCGTACAGGAGTGGGTGGTTTCCGGTACGCCGACAACGACGGCGAAGATCCGTGTGTCAAGCGTTTCCACGCCTACAGTTGCGGATACGAGCAACGCAAGTTTTGAAATCACCCAAGCGGCAATTGTGACAACATCGCCCGCTCCGGCAAGCATCTGGATGGTTGGAGGGTCCGTTCCTGTTCAATGGAATTCGGCACACCTGACAGGGAATGTGAAGATTGAACTCTCGCGCGACGGTGGAATGACCTTCCCCGAAATACTCTTTGCCGGCACAGAGAATGACGGGGTGGAGACATGGACAGCGAGTGGTACGCAGACTTCCTTGGCGCGCATCAGGATTTCGAGCATCACTCAACCCTCCGTTGTTGACACGACTCCGGGGACTTTCACGATCAGTACCGGCTTTGACTTTCTGACGTTTGTTGTTCTGGAAGATAACGGTCTTGCTCCCGATACACTCTGGCTCGGTACGGCTTCAGGTGCAACGGTCGGAATCGATGGCGTGTTCGGCGAGATGGAATTGCCGCCCCGGCCTCCCATGGGTGTGTTCGATATACGATGGAGTATTCCGGGAACCCAGGGTTCTTATCGGGATGTGCGCCCAACGATTTCTCCGGACCAATTGAGTGTGGTGTTTACCGCGTTGTTCCAGGAGGGATCGGAGGGATATCCATTCCGTATTCGATGGAACCCCGCCGCATTTCCTGATGGTCAGTTTATCATTCGTGATCAAGTGACCGGCGGATTACTCTTTAACGTTGATATGAAACTGACAGACTCCATCAGCATTACCAATCCGGCCATTGAGACGTTTGAAATCGTTCACAGCGATTTCGATACGGTTGCCATTACGACTGTGAACGGATGGAACATGGTATCGCTACCGGTGACCGTGGCAAATCCACGCGCAGTGTCGGTCTTCCCGGACGCGGTTTCCAATGCGTTTACTTTTACCAACCAGGGGTATATCTCAAGAGATACCATTGAATATGGTGCCGGTTATTGGATGAAGTTCGAGTCGTGGGGAACGAGTATCATCGGAGGAGCGCGTACTCTCGATACCGTCAAGGTGAAGGCCGGTTGGAATATGATTGGTTCGATCTCATCGCCTGTTCCTGTGGACAGTATCATCCAGATTCCCGCCGGAATTGTCCAGTCGCAATTCGTCGGGCAGGGCGGTCCGACAACCACGATCGAGCCTGGACGCAGCTATTGGGTGAAAGTATTGATGCCGGGGAAACTTGTACTGCGCGCCACCGATTTACCATCACCGAACACCTTACAGCCGCACAAGCAATAAACGGGAGGAAATTATCAGGTATTTACTATTTATTCTTGCAGCGGTTCTGTTTGTTCCCGTGCTTTCATACGGCCAGCAGATCTATGACACTCCACCGACTACACCATCTGAACTGGGCCCGACCCCATTGCCGCTCGCGCCGAATGTCATCACCACGGCTGACGGGTACGACAACTTCGATATTGGGGTCGACAGCGGAGAGCCACATATCGCCACCAATCCCACGAACCCTCTCTGGTACTTCAACGCTTTCAATGTTAACCGTGCGCACAATACCATCAACGGACACGATTGGACGGCTGCGACGCCCAGTTTCGGATCGGGGTTTTCCATGCGCGGGGATCCGATTGTTGCATATGATAGTCTGGGGAATTTGTACTACGAGAATATGTTTAGTGCGACAGCAGGTGGTCCCATTCTCGGTTGCAAAGTGATGGTCTCTTCGAACAACGGGACCACATGGTCGCCATCTCTTACCGCAATTGATGGTGTGGACAAGAATTGGATCGCATGTGATCAAACCGCCGGACCTTTTGCAAACTACGTCTATACCGGAATGACCGCCAGTGGAGGCGGCAACTTTGCGCGCAGTACTGATTTCGGGGCTTCGTGGATAAACACATGGACGTTCGGAACTCAGAGTCTCCCCGGTATGATGGTTGCGGTGGCCCCGGATGTGCTCGCCGGCAATAATATTTCTGGCGGATGCGTGTATGTCGTCACCAACTCCGGCCCGACATCAAACTCGGTCTACACATTCTACAGGTCGACCGATGGAGGTGAAACATTCGATCTTCGTTCGTCACTCACTGTGGCTGGCTATGTCGGAACGCTGAACAGCATCGGACGACTGGTGATCAATAACGCGCGTACGCGACCCTACCCGTTTATTGCAGCGGATAATAGTTATGGTCCGCACCGCGGTCGACTCTATCTTGTCTACGCATCGAATGTCCCTGTTGGCAATGGAAACAAGCCCGACATCTTTCTTCAATATTCAACCGATCAGGGGACGACATGGTCGACGAGTGTGCAGGTGAACGACAATGCCGATCCCATGTCCACCAACGAATGGTTTCCTGCCATCTGGTGCGACAAGGAAACGGGCAGGCTGTATATCAAGTGGTATGATATGAGAAACGACCCCACCAACCAGCGTGCGTGGGTGTACGGTACGTACACAGACGATGGCGGTCAGACATTTGCTCCGAACCAGAAAATCAGCAACCAGGATTTTGTGTATCCGGCACCCGCCTGCGGAGCGAACACCAATTGTTATCGCGGCGATTATGACGGTATCACTTCGAACGCCCAGACATCAATGTCGGTATGGACAGACTTCCGGAATGGAAACTACGGAAGCTTCGTTGGCTACTTCCCGGATTTTGCGATGCAGATTTCCCCCACTGTTACCACAATGGCCAATACCGACAGTGCGAATATTACGGTGAAAGTACCCGGCGTGAAACTCTATACCGCAACGGCAAAATTCTCCGTCACGGTTTCCCCCGCTGCTGCATTCTCATTCGTGTTTCCCGAAGGGGATTCACTGACGACCTATCCTGATTCGTTGACGATAAAGATGAACACCTCGGGTGTTTCCAATGGTGCCTATACCGTGACGGTGACGGGTCAGGGTCCGAATGGAACCCCGGTACATAAGCGCACCATTGCGATCACCGTCCAGGCCCCATCCATTAGTATTATCGCTCCCAATGGAGGAGAGTCGTGGCAGATTAATTCCACCAAAACCATCCAGTGGAGCTCGGCGGCATTTTCCTCTCCGGTGAATATTGAACTCTCCCGCAACGGTGGGGTATCGTTTACCGAAACTCTATTCTCAAATTCTCCTAACGACGGCAGCCAAAGTTGGCTCGTTACCGGGCCTGTCAGTGCCACTACCCGGATCCGGATTTCAGGAGTATCGAACCCTGCAGTGGCTGATACCAGTACGAGCAATTTCAGCATTGTCCAGGCCTCCATCACTCTTGCAGGTCCGAACGGCGTGGAAGAGTGGGGCATTGGTAGCAGTCAGACGATTACCTGGAGCTCCGTGAATATGTCCGGCTCTGTGCGCGTATTACTCTCCCGCAATGGCGGAGTAACCTACGCGGAATCGTTGTTCGCAAGTACTCCGAATGATGGATCGCAATCGTGGACGGCTACTGCCCCAGTGACGTCAAACGCTCGCATCAAAATTGAAAGTATTGATGTCGGCGGTGTAGCGGATTCGAGTGACGCCGATTTCGCTGTCGTGCAAGCAACGATTTCGTTGGTGACCCCGAATGGCGGCGAGGTCTTCAATATCGGGGACACCGCGACAATTCAATGGAGTTCAACAAACCTCACCGGGAATATTCGCATTGAGCTTTCGCGCAATGGCGGTCTTTCCTATTCTGATATGTTGTTCTCGAGTATTCCTGACGACGGGTCTGAATCATGGGTGGTGGCGGGACAACTCACTCATCAGGCCAGGATACGGATTACCGGCCTCGGAGCGCCGGGTGTTTCTGATGTCAGCAATGCCAACTTCAGCATCGCACAGATGATCGGAGTTTCCGAAGGATGGAACCTTGTCGCAGTTCCATTGGTCGTGGGAGATCCAAGAACGACAACGCTATTCCCGACCGCCTCGTCTCCGGCATATGATTTTACATCAAAGGGTTATCAAGTTCGGGATTCACTGGAAAACGGAAAAGGGTATTGGTTGAAGTTTGCTGCTTCGGAAACGGTACCTCTCGTTGGCGGAATGATTGAATCCGATACCATTGAGGTGCCATTGGGATGGAGTCTTCTTGGTTCGATCAGCTACACGACAGCCACGGATAGTATTGAACAAACGCCACCGGGAATCCTTCTCAGTATTTTTAGCTATCAAACCGGGGTCGGTTACCAGTCCGCTCCCGCAACAATTGAACCCGGCCAGGCGGTGTGGATCAAAACGAGTCAAGCCGGTGCATTGATATTGAAACGGGAACCACCGTCACCTGCGCTACTGTTGCGTCGCAACGAACGGTAATACTGTTGTAACTGCTCCATGGAATGCTGTCCGTTCCTGTTTTTGAATTTGAAATATCCAATATGATCTGGTCAGAGAAATCCGTAACGCGGATCTGCGCGATCTTCTGTATGTCTTTGACGGTCTGCGTCAGCAGCGTGCATGCGCAAGACACAGTCCGCGTTGCGACATACAATATCTTGAACTATCCCGGCGGCGATGCAGCCACGCGGAATCCGCATTTCCGCGCGGTGATGTACACCACGAACCCGGATGTCCTCGTTGTTCAGGAAATGCAAAGCTCGGCGGGTGTGACGCAGTTCAGAGACAATGTGTTGAATTCCGGTCAGCCGGGGATGTATACGTCGGTGACCTTCAACGACGGTCCTGATACTGATAACGCGTTGTTCTACAAATCGAGCGAGGTGGCGTTTCTTGGTGCAACCTACATCGTCAACTCGCCGAGGACGATTGCCGAGTACAGGTTCAAGCCCGTGGGAAGTCCGGACACGGTGCGTTTATATTCTGTTCATTTGAAAGCCAACGTGGAAGACAGTTTGGACCGCCTTGCTGAAGCGATCACGTTGCGCAACTATCTGAACGCCTTGCCGGCGGGAACAAAGTTCATCGTGGCAGGGGACTTCAATATCTATCGCAGCACAGAGCCGGCATTCCAAAAACTTATTGTGAGCGAGGCGGATAACGACGGTCGCTCCAAGGATCCGTTGAATGCCATTGGTACGTGGAATAATAACTTTGCTTTTCGCGGAATTCATACACAATCCACGCGCATACGGGCGTTCGGCACTCCTTCAACCGGTTCAACGGGCGGCTTGGATGACCGGTTTGACATGCTCTTGGTCTCGTACCCGATGGAGTCTCACCTGTTGCTTTCGACGTACACACCATATGGAAACGACGGCAACCATTTCAATGACAGCATCAATCAACTTCCCAATACGGCTGTCGCGGACAGTGTCGCAAACGGTTTGCACTACGGGTCCGATCATCTTCCCGTGTTTGCCGACTTTGTGTTCGGAACATCAGAGCCTGATACCGGTTTCGTCAGCATTGCTTCCGGCAACTGGAACACACCCGGCATATGGAGCGGAGGAGTTGTGCCTACAGGAACCTCGCCGGTGACCGTCGCAACCGGAACCACGGTCACGATAGACGGAACCACAAGCTGCGCTACGATTGCCATTGCAGGAACACTGCAGTGTGACGCAACAACGGGCCGCAGCCTTGATGTGAACGGCAATCTCGTGATACAGTCGGGCGGTGAAATGCGCGCCAGCTCCACATCTGCTACCGGTTCGACGACGCAGGTTCTCACGGTCGGCGGAAATTTCACCAACAACGGGACATTCACTCCGCGGCAGACAACTTCCGGGACCCGGGTCATGAACGTCACGTTCGATGGAACAACTAATGCGACAATCGGAGGGACGACATCTCCCACCGATTTCAATGTACTGACAATGAGTCTCTCCACACCGTCGAAGGTTCTCACACCGTTGATCAATATCAATATCATCGGGACGAACACCAATCCCCTTGCCCTCAATCAGGGCACGTGGGCACAGAATGCAGGCTCGACTTCCATCATCAATAACCTGAACATGACGGTTGCGTCGAATGCCGTTCTTGCCATCGGTGGCGGATCGCTGACCACCATTGCCTCGCTGATCGTCAATGGCGCGCTGGATGTATCGGGTGGTACACTGACGGTGGGAAGCGGCAACAACCGGGTGGAAATCGCATCCGGTGCGATCGCGGAGTTTTCAGGCGGCACAACGAACATTGGAGGGCGCTTACTGTTGCTCGGCGGTACCACGGATATCACAGGCGGAGCCGTTTCAGTCAATCCGCGCGGAAGCGCCGATCTGTCGCCCGTCAACAGTGTGGTGGATGTTCGCGCGGCGGCTTCCATGACGATGACCGACGGCTCGCTCACAGTGGTGAATCCGAGAACAAGCACTCTTGCGGCCTATGAACTTCAAGTTGTTTCGGGCGCGGGCGCAAAGAATTTTTCCGGCGGGACGATATATCTCGGCAACGGTGTGAGTACGTTTGCTGGAACCGATACCGGCTTCGTTATTGAATCAGGTGTCACGCTGCCAAATATGGTTATCCGCACAGGGGGTGGAACAGGCAAGGACGTTGCGCTTGCATCTGCGCTGACGGTACGCGGTTTGGAGCTGGAATCAGGAACATTGAAGCTCGCAAGTCCATTTGCTTCCGGGTTTGACCTGACAGTCTCCGGCGATCTCATGAGAAGCGCAGGTGTCTTGAGTCCCGGCACACGCACAGTCACGCTGTCCCAGCCTGCTCCGGCAGAACAGACCTCTGTCTCAAGCGGATTTACCGGTGCAAACACCCTTCATCATCTTACCATCAACAATCCATCGGGTGTGACGCTTGGCGGTAATATGGAAGTGAATGGAACACTCGCCGTAGTCAACGGTTCGTTGGAGGCGAGTACATCGACGGTGACTCTCGGTCCGTCGGCCACATTAAGTGAAGCGGACGGTCAAACAGTCATCGGACGAATATCGGCCACACGCAACGTGGCGCAGTCCGTGAATAACGCATTCGGCGGCATCGGATTGGAAATCAACGCAGATGGCGCTGTTCCGGGTTCAACCACGGTTATCCGGACAACAGGTATTGCATTTACCAGCGGCTTTGCATCCTCCATTGAGCGGTCGTTCGATATTCTGCCAGCGCTGAACAGCGGATTGGATGCGCGTATTCGATTCTTTTATGACGATACAGAGATCGATGGTCAACAATCAGCTTCGTTGCGACTCTGGCACTCGGAAGACAGTGCTGCCACGTGGACACTTGCCGGTGGCACGGTTGATACAGCGCTGCGCCGCATTGAACTCACCGGCGTGGATTCGTTCTCTGTGTGGACTGCATCGGACTCGGCGAATCCGTTGAGTCAGTTTTCCGTGAATGTCACATTGACGAATGGCTGGAATGCCGTCTCGGTTCCTGTTGGCACACCGCAGAATTCAGTGCAGGAATTATTCCCCCTCTGTCCGCCGTTTATCGCGTATAATTTTATAGGAAGCGCAGGGTACCAGCAACAGAGCACGATGGAGCGGGGAATTGGATATTGGGTGAAGTGTTCCGGCGGAAATGTGCAACTGACCGGCACACAGGTTCTTGACGACACCATTGTTGTTGTAACGGGATGGAATCTCATTGGATCAATTTCCGTTTCAGTGGACACGGCGACCATTGTTCAAGTACCCTCCGGAATTCTCTCGTCACAGTTCTTTGAGTACACCGGCACGTACAATGCCGCGGCATCCATTGAGCCTGGCAAGGCGTATTGGGTGAAGGCAGGCGCGCCGGGAGTTCTGGTGATGCAGGGTTCCACTCCGGAGTTGAAAAAGAAAACCAGCCGCATTGGTTCGTCAACGAAATAGTGTAGTTGTTATGAAGAAAACCGTACACGTTCATCATCAAACATGATCAACAAAAATTAATTCAGGGAGAGCCATGCGTCGTTCTTTATTCCTTCTGTCTCTGCTGTGCATCGTTGGTGTTGCAGCACTTCGTGGTCAGGGCTTTCACACTGTCCATTCCTCGGATGGAGTTACCGTCTGGGCTGCCGGAAACAGCGGATTGCTCTGGCGCTCCACCGATGGCGGCGCTGTATGGGAGAGCTACTCACTGACCGCACAAACATTGCGGAGTGTGTTTGCACTCGGTTCGCATGTGTGGGTTGTCGGAGACGCCGGGATATTTTTGCATTCGACGGACGCGGGCAGCAATTGGTCGTCCGCAACGATCAACGGGGGAACGGGACTTCGCGCAGCATGGTTTGCAAATGCCGATACCGGTTGGGTTGCGGGAGATAACGGGAGCCTTCTTGTTACGAACAACGGCGGCGGTTCGTGGGCGGCGCAGACATCCGGAACGGCAGATCGCCTCAATACGCTCTGGTTCGGTAACGCGCAGTTCGGGTTTGCCGGCGGCGCAAATGGAACACTTCGCAAAACCACCGATGGCGGCGCTTCGTGGAGTAACTCTGCCGATGTTCTCTGGACGGAAGACATCTACGCATTGAGCGGCAAGTTTGGCACCGGCGCAGTGTACGCCGTGGGCGAAGACGGCTTCGGCAGCAAGAGTACAGCCAGCGGCACTTCATGGACGCCGTTGAAACTCCGCACCGATGCGCGATCCGATGCAATGGATGTGTTTGTCTTTGATACCGATACGGCAATGTTCGTCGGTGGCGGGGGATATATTCGCTCGACGAAAGACGGTGGCGCAACTTCTCAATGGCCCGTACACTCGATGCACGGTCGGCTGACATCCATTTTTTTCTATAATTCCTTGAAGGGTTGGACGTGCAGTGATAAGAACAACGCCATCATGCGTTCGACCGATGGCGGGACAACCTGGTCATTGCCGACAGGGACAACAGCATCATCAAGTTGGTCGCTCAAGCAATCCGCGGGTAACACAAGAGGTGATACATTTGTTATGGATCCGTGGAATAAGGATAGACTGTTTGCCGTTTTCGGGAGTCGCGTCTACGTGAGTACGAACCGCGGTGATAACTGGACAATCAAGGACACTATTCCCGGCGATGGCCTCACTCATTCATTCTATGTTTCTCCAAAAGACTCCAACCTCTGGGTTGCTGCAAACGACGGCTCTCCCGAAGGCATCAAGCGCACGACGAATGCCGGCGCTACATGGACGACGACAATAGCAAAAGCGTTTACCAGCTATGGAATGCCGCTTGAGATGAACCCGGACAAGCCGGATACTCTCTTGTTCGCAGCAGATGGTAGTGGTGGTAGCGGCGCAAACGGCCGGGTCTATCGATCGACGAACTTCGGCCTCACATGGGATACACTTGCCATTACCAGCTTCAGAAGTCCATGCGATGTCATCATTGTTCCTGACAGCAATAACATTGTTTATGTAGGAGATGGTGTTACGGGGAGCGGCCTTGGTCGGTTTTGGAAATCAACCACCGATGGTACTACATGGACACTGATCGATTCGGTGAGCGGATCGGAAATCCCAACAATGTCGATAGGACGATTGAGGAACAATGAAGCATTCTTTACTGCGTGGGGTTCGGGCGGATTTAAGAAGTCAACGAATCATGGAAGTTCGTGGACGCAAGTTGCAACCACCGGCTCTACTTGGGGAACTGATGTTTCCAAGGATGATCCGAACGTATTAATTTATGGCGTTTACAGTGGTGGTTTGGCGTATCTCTCAACCAATGCCGGGACTTCTTTTACCACCAGTTCTTTAGGAACCACTAACTACTCGTACCTTTGTTATGATCGCGGGACAATCCTCGCGCAACAAAGCGGGGGTGTATATAAGCTTGCATTCTCGTATGTGGTACCCATCAGTAACGCACAGGTCGTGAGCGTACTTTCGCCCAACGGCGGCGAAACATGGGCGTACAACAGCGTGCAGAATATTACCTGGGTTGCGAGTAACGTCGCCAACGTGAGGCTGGATTACAAGACGTCGGCCGCGGGACCGTGGCAAACCATTATCGCCAGCACACCGGCGGCGGCAGGCTCATACGCGTGGACAGTTCCGAACGATCCAACCATAGAGGCGAGAATTCGCATTAGCGATGCTTCCGATGTATCTCCGATTGACAGCAGCAACGGTACATTCTCGATTACGGTTTCGGCAATCTCGTCGGCACCGACATCGCTTGCATTCGGCAACGTGTTGCTGGGCAGCAGCGGATGGGATACGGTTCGCATCTCCAACCCCGGCATCGGCACGCTCGTGATCACCAGTGTTACGACGGGCAACGCTGACATGGTTCCGGGGCGAACGTCGTTCACTATTGCACCCGGTGAATCCGATACGCTCTCCGTCCGATTCTCGCCATCGTCCAGCGGAGTGGCAAACGACGTTATGTCCATTGCCAATAATTCAGCAACGCCTGTGTTCAACATCCCTCTTTCCGGAACGGGAGAAGCAACAATTCCCGCTCTCGTGTTACCTCTGAACGGCGTACAATATCTCTCTGTCTCACCTGAACTGGAGTGGGACGTGGTTCCCTCAGCGCTTTCCTATCAACTCCATGTTGCCACGGACAGTGCGTTTGCCGGTGTTGTTGTCAACGATTCCGGTGTTGTGGGAACCTCAACCACGGTGGGACCGCTTGCCGGCAATGTTGTTCACTACTGGCGCGTGCGTGCAATCTCCGGCGGCGGACCCGGACAGTGGTCGTCGCAATGGAAATTCTCCACAACGGCATCGGTGACAAACCAATATCCCGTGTTGAGCGGATGGAATATGCTTTCGTTGCCATTGAAAGTTGGCGACCCCCGCAAATCAACCCTCTACCCGACATCGTCCTCTCTTGCGTACGGCTACATTGATGCGGTGGGATATTCCGTCATGGACTCATTGCACATTGGGTCCGGTTACTGGTTGAAGTTTGACGCTGATCAGGACGTCAGTATCTCGGGAGACTTGATCGGGAGCGACACCATTGCCATCGGGGCTGGATGGAATATTCTCGGGGCAATTTCGGCTCCGGTCTCCGTGTCTTCGATTGTCGAAGTACCTTCGGGGGTTGTGCAATCGGCATATTTTGGCTACAACACCGGATACGTTGCCGCGGACTCGCTGTATCCGGGCAAATCGTATTGGGTGAAAACGAATGCTGCCGGACAATTGATCTTCGCGCCAATAGCTCTTCCTGCGGTCGTGGGGAAGGGGAAGAAAAGTCGGTAGAGTTGTAGAGTTCAAGAGTTCGTAGAGTTTGTGGAGTTCATAGAGTTTGTGGAGTTCATAGAGTCTGTGGAGGAGAGGGTTAAAGTTATTTGCGTTCTTGGCGGTTAATTCCATTGAGGAGATAAACGCAAAGGTCGCAACGTGCAGTACAATTACGAAGGTCGCAATGAAGAGCATTGTTGTTCTCCTGATGGTGGTAGGATTCGAGGCGATGGCGCAATGTACACCGCCACAATACTCTACAGCATGGTTACGTTTTACTGATGGAGAGAACTCGAGTTTTGTTCTGTGGTGGGGATTTGATCAGACAGCTCATTATGGCATTGATCCTCATCTTTGTGAGGTTGCACTACCACCATGCGGGCCTACACCTATGATGGATGTGCGATTTAGTAATATTCCGGGAAGAGATGGTATGGATGACCCCCAAGGTCTTGGGCAGGGGACATATGAGGACTACAGATTGAATACTTCCGGCAGAGATACATTCAAGGTGAAGTTTCAGGCAGGTAATGGAGTCTTCCCCGTTCGATTCTCTTGGTCACCCTCTGCCATACTTGCTTTTTGTGACAGTGCAATTCTACAGGATGAATTCGGCGGCGTACTCATCCGGGCAAACATGGGGATAGACTCAAGCATCGTAATCTCAAATCCGGCGTTCCATGCGCTGCTGATTGTGACCAGCAGACTCGTAAAAGATGTCGAACCATCCGACGATGAGATTCCAATCGCGTTCATGGTCGCCCAGAACTACCCCAATCCGTTCAATCCATCGACACGGATTGAATACGAAGTGCCGCGACAAGCACACGTTCGTTTATCAGTTGCCAACGTGCTTGGTGAAGAAGTTGCGGTTCTGGTGGATGCGGAAAGAAGTCCAGGACGATATGCTGCCGACTTTGATGCAACTCTCCACGCTTCCGGCGTGTATTTCTATAGGATGGTGGCGGGGAATGTTGTACACACGAGAAGGATGATTGTTACGAAATAGAGTTTTTAGAGTTGTAGAGTCTATAGAGTTCATAGAGTTGGGAATCTTCGCGTGCTTGGCGGTTAATTCCATTCGAGAAGACAAACGCAAGGGTCTTTGCGTCCTTGGCGTTTATTCTCAATCAGAAGTAAGTGTTATCAATAATTTCTCATTCAATTCGGGATTTTTCATGAAATGTTTTTGCATTGTTTTTTCTCTTCTGCTGATTTCTTCAACCGGACACGCGCAACTTGTGAATGCTTTTCCCAGTCTCACGTTTACCGATCCCATGCTGGTGACACATGCCGGTGATGGTACCAATCGTGTCTTTGTGCTTCAGCAAAACGGTTTGATCAGGGTATTACCGAATGATTCCGCTGCAACGTCGGCCAGCACATTCCTCAATATCGCCAACAAGCTCAGTTCGCCCGGTGGGGAAGAGGGACTGCTCGGTCTTGCGTTCCATCCCAACTATGAAAACAACGGATATTTTTATGTGAACTACACGGCACCAAGTCCGTTGAGAACAGTCATCTCCCGTTTTTCTGTCATGCCGGGAAATCCGAACAAAGCCGACTCGCTTACGGAACTGAAGATCCTCGAAGTCGGCCAACCGTTTTCCAATCACAACGCGGGGATGATTCTGTTTGGCAACGACGGTTATCTCTACATTACCATGGGTGACGGCGGCAGTGGTGGCGATCCTGGAAACAGGGCGCAAAATCTCGACACATTGCTTGGCAAGATTCTCCGCATCAATGTTGACTCAACCGCGCCGGGTTTGAATTACAGCATCCCGGCTGATAATCCGCTTGTCGGGTTTCCGGGCCGCGACGAAATTTTTGCGTGGGGTATGCGCAACCCGTGGAGAATCAGCCTTGACCCGCCGACGGGCGACATCTGGATGGGAGACGTTGGGCAAGGATCATGGGAAGAGATTGATCTTCTCGAAAGAGGCAAGAACTACGGCTGGAGATGTTATGAAGGAGACGCAACCTATAATACATCCGGTTGCGGCAGTATCTCCCTATATACGTTTCCGAAAAAAGTGTACTCAAGTCAATCGCCCAATCCCGAATGCTCGGTGACCGGAGGCTACATCTATCGCGGTTATCGTAGGCCCGATCTCGTTGGCCGGTATATTTACGGTGATTATTGCAGCGGAAAGATATGGAAGTTCCTGTACTCGGGTGGTGTTGTCTCTGAAGACGTCCTGCTGGTGGACGCGCCGTTTTCAATCAGCTCGTTCGGCACAGATGAGTTGGGAGAGTTGTACATCTGTAACTACAGCAGTAACACGATTCACCGGTTTGCCGGTCCGTCAACTGTAAGCACAACGCTGACCAGTCCGGCCAATGGTGCAACAGGTGTCACCGAGCCTGTCGATCTTCTCTGGCGGACAGCAGTGAGTGCAACACAATACTGGCTTGAGGTGGATGATGCCGTCGCGTTCACTTCGCCACTTCTCCAGGATACCACACTTACGGATACAACGTACTCGCTCACGGGACTCTCGGCTGGCACGCAGTATTATTGGAGAGTGAAAGTGAAGAATGTTGCCGGGTGGGGTAGCTTCTCATCGGTGCGGAACTTCACCACGCTTGTTGCTCCACCGATTGCACCCTCGTTGATCTCCCCCGAAAACGATGTCGCCGGTCAACCGACCACGCTTGTACTTTCGTGGGCTGCGTCATCGGGAGCTGCAACGTATCATGCCCAGATCTCCAACGATTCGACGTTTGTTGTGATGCACCTTGATGATTCAACGCTGATACCAACTTCCGTCGGAACATTCGGATTGGCAGAAAGCACCTGGTACTATTGGAGAGTACGGGCGAAGAACGCCGGAGGCCCCAGCAACTGGTCCGATATGTGGAAGTTCAAAACCCTCTTGACGGCAACCAACTCTTATCCCGTTGTGGGAGGCTGGAATATGCTCTCCGTGCCTTTGACAGTGGCAGATGCGCGTCCTTCCGTACTCCTTTCCACGGCATCATCATATGCATACGGATTCGTACCGAACATTGGATACGTTCTCAGAGATACTCTGAGTTATGGAGACGGTTATTGGGTGAAATTCGATTCCACAAAGAACATTTCCATGACCGGTGTTGTCCGGGAGCAGGACACTATCGACGTGGAAGCCGGATGGAATCTGATCGGCACGATCACAGCAGCAGTCGACACTGCCGATGTAGTGCAATCGCCCTCGGGAATTCTGGAGTCTTCATTCTATCAATACGATGGAACATACACCGCTGCCGATTCGCTTCGCCCATTCATGGCGTACTGGGTAAAGTCATCGGGACCCGGACAGATCATTATTTCTTCAGGAACAGTATTCCATCCTGCAAGCAAAACGCAACCCGGAGTTGGGTTAACCAGAGAGGTAACGCGTTGATGATATCGCGTTGCTTCTTTCGTACCGGACTTGGCGTGGCGTCGCTCTTCGCTTTCGCGCTCTCACTGCACAGCCAGCCGGTCAGCCTTGTCGGCCAACTGAACCAACCCCGCGGCGGTCCGGGACCGAACTACGGTTTTTATTATGCGTCGTGTTGGGGATACGTTGCTCCCGATGGACATGAGTATGCATTACTCGGCACATACTCGGGTACACAGATCATTGATCTTGACGCGGTTCCGATTGCTGAAGTGGCTTATATCCCCGGAGCAAACTCGGAGTGGAAGGAACTCAAAACGTGGGGACACTACGCCTACGCCGTGAGCGAGGGAAGTCAGGGAATCCAAATCATCAATCTGAGCCAGCTTCCTGATACGGCATGGCTCGTGGGGTCGGTGACAAGCGTCGGCGGCAAGAACGTCAATCGCAACCACTCGATCACAGTTGCCGACGGTTACCTCTATTTGAACGGTTCGACCGGAAGCGGACAAACCGGTGGTGTCATTATCCTGAGTCTTGCCAATCCGGAGAATCCGACGTACGCAGGCGAATACCAACCGGCATACATCCATGATAGTTACGTCCGTAACGATACGATCTATGCTGCGGCCATTTATGGACAGGGTGTGTATATCGCCAACATCTCAAACAAATCCTCACCCCAACTCATGGGAAATCTCACATACCCGAATGCCGGCACGCACAATACATGGGCTTCTGTCAATGGCAGGTATGTCTTCACGACGGATGAAATCGGCACCACACAGAAAAATATGAAGGTGTTCGACATTCAGAATCTACCGTCGTTCACCCAACAGACGCCGTACACCGCCAATCCGGCGGCAGTCATCCATAACATTCATGGTCGCGGAAATCATGTGTACATCGCGCATTACGCTGCCGGCGTCTACGTTTCCGATGTACACAACCCTTTGGCAATTACCACTGCGGGGTCGTACGATACATACACGGGCCCATCAACAGGGTACATCGGTGCGTGGGGCGTCTATCCGTACTTTCCCTCAGGCCGCTGGATTGCTTCCGACACGCAAACAGGATTGTATGTCTTCACCTTCTCCGGACTTCAACCGCGGATTCGATCTCCGCTGCTATTACCGGCGGACGAAGGCGTAACGGTACACGGTTCTCCGATGACATTCAGATGGAGACAGGCTGCTTCACAAGTTGAGGACCCGCACTATTATCAGCTTCATCTTTGGGGGCAGGGAATTGATACACTTGTCAAAACACGGGACACATCGTTGACTCTCTCATCGCTTCCTTCTCTGGAAGTGGGAGAAAACTACTCGTGGCATGTGTGGATAAAAGACGAGTTCACCTCAGTCTCCAGTCAGGATACGTTCTCGTTTGTTCCTCTGACACTCCCTTCGGTTCCAGTACAGACTTCTCCATCTGACCAGGCATCGGATCAACCGCTGATTGTAATGTTCCAATGGCAGAGTACACCGTTTGCTTCGTCATATTCTCTTCAGGTGGCTGAAGATTCCCTTTTTCAGGATGTCGCTTATTTCGACTCAACTCTCGTTGATACATACAGTGTCGTTGGACCTCTGGTTGGGTCAACGCAATATTTCTGGCGCGTGCAGGCCAAAAATGCTCTCGGCTATGGCACATGGTCGAATCATCGGGTACTGGTAACGACGAATGATGTGAGCGTTCAACACGGAGTGATTGAAGGATGGAACCTCGTTTCAGTACCTCTTTTGGTGAATGATCTTCAAACGGCGTCTGTCTTTCCTTCGGCGGTATCACCGGCATACGCGTTTGTTTCCGGAGGATATGTTCAGCAAGATACACTTCAGCGAAAGACCGGGTATTGGGTCAAATTTCCCGCAAGTGGCAACATCTCGATTGTCGGAGATCCCGTTGAGAATGATACCATAGATGTTTTCGAGGGATGGAATCTTATCGGCTCGATTTCAGATTCCATTCCAACAACTGAAATCGCTCAGATTCCGTCGGGGATTATTGACTCCGGGTTCTACACATTCTTGCCCACCGGTTATGGAGTATCCTCCGTGCTCAGTCCGGGAGGGGGCTATTGGGTAAAAGTAAATCAAAACGGAAAGCTTGTACTGATGACCACGTCGCCGCGAAGGTAACGGACTTACTAATATGAAATTGGAATTCTACTGATGAACTTCGTTTCCAGAAACACCATTTCTCTCTTGTGCATTTTCTTCGTCCTCAACTTGGGGAACGGGTACGCCACAACGCTCGATACTCTCAGGCATTTTGATGTCCAACCTCTTGGGAGCTATTCAGCGTTATGGGGCTACACTGCACCTGATGGAAGAGAGTACGCCATCACCGGAGTAAATGGGAGTTCGTCCGTTCCCTATCCGGGTGGGACCTCCATCATTGATATCACCGATGCGCCCAGTGTACAGCAGGTGGCATTCATCGGCGGGCCGAACAGTCAATGGCGCGAGATGAAGACGTACAAACACTACGCGTATGTGGTGACAGAGGCCGGCGGTGGAGTGCAGATTATCAACCTCTCGCAATTGCCTGATACGGCGTGGCTCGTGAAGTCGTTCAACTACATAAGCGGTGCGAAAAATATCCAGAGAGTACACAGTGTTTCACTCCACGATGGGTTCCTTTACCTCAACGGCTGTGCAAACTGGTCTCCTGGCGGTACGGTGATTTTTGATGTCCGGAATGATCCGGAGAATCCGGTGTATGTTGGAGAGTATCAACCGGCATACTTGCATGATATTTACGTTCTCCGCGACACGATCTATGGTTCAGCGATCAATGGGCAAGGATTGTATATTGCTGATGCGCGCAACAAGGCCTCGATCTCAACCATTGGACTCATCTCGTACAGCGGTTCGGGAACCCATAACGCGTGGGTGACCAAGGACCGTCAATATGTGATTTCAACAGACGAGATCGGCACAACCGCCAAGACTCTGAAATTCTGGAATATCGGCAACCTTCCAACGATTCCTTCGTCCCCCACATCGACGTATACACCTGCGCCCGGACAGATCGAGCATAATGTCACCGTGCGTGGCGACTACGCGTACGTGGCGTGGTATTCCGCCGGTGTACAAGTGGTGAACGTGACCAACCCTGCTTCCCCGACGAATGCCGGAGGGTATGATACTTCTCCATCAAATACGGGCTACAACGGTGCATGGGCAGTCTATCCGTATTTTCCTTCCGGGAAGATTATCGCCAGTGACATCCAGAATGGCCTGTGGGTATTCAGTTTCTCCGACCTTGCTCCGCGATTGTCTGTGAATCTGCTCCAGCCGTCAGACGCACAGTTCCTCACTGTTCCCGGCACACAAGTATTTCGCTGGACAAGAACTGCGAACCCGAACAAGGATCCTCATTACTACGCCCTCAGTATTACAGGTCCTGGCATTGATACGGTGGTGAATGTCTCTGACAGCACGTACAGCTTTGGTGGATTTATCGATGGACAAACGTATCAATGGACCGTCACGACACTTGATGAGTTCAATGTCACTGCCAGCGTAGACACATTTGCTTTTACTTACGATCCGCAGCCACCGGCAATACCGGCCCTGAGCTCACCCGTGGATGGTACACAGGACCAACCACTCAGTGTTACACTTTCATGGAGCGCTGCTGTCGGGGCTTCATTGTATCGGCTTCAACTCGCCACCGACTCCACCTTTGCTGTATTTCTGGTTGATGATTCTTCGAGTGTT
>JBJXHC010000029.1:0-41692 GCA_046160825.1 Bacteroidota bacterium
CACGATCTTCCTGATCGGTGGCGTGGCAGCAGTGCAATTGGGTGGTATCCTCAGCGTACCGGTCGGTGCGCCCGCCGCGGATTATATAGGTCAGTTCGTCCTCACCGCAGCATACGCAGGTCTGTAAATTCGTTTACAACGTCTCATCCCGTCCGATTTCCGGGTGGGATGGGATGTTGAGTATTGTTCAATGGTTTTCACAAGGAGGATAAGATGAAAAAGATTCTTACAGCATGTCTCGGCGTTTTCCTGGGGGGAATATGCTCTCAACAAAGTGCGGGTCAAACCCAGGCACAGTTTCAAGTTCCGATTACGGTGACAAACGGAACAAACTCCCAGGTATTGTATATCGGTGTGAATGGCGACGGATCAGGAGGAGCAATCCAGGATAATACGATTGGTGCCGATGTTGAGGCATCCTTCGGGGCGTACCAGGAGTTGCTCGCTCCTCCGGCACCTCCAGCGCCTTTCGCTTTCGATGTGAGGATCTTGACGATTCCCGGTCGGGTGTCAACATTCCCAGCGGGTCTCGGCGGTGGTGTGTACAGGGATTTCCGCGGTTTTGTTGACGCCGCTTCGCAAGTGGATTCGTTCCGCATCAACATTGCTGGAGACGATATCGATGTTCGTGAGACGGTTGTGTCCTGGCCTGCGGACATGGCAACCTATGCCTCGGTATGGACTATCAAGCCGCAGACCGGCACGGAGTGGGGGTCGGTGAACATGACGTCGGTAACTTCTGCGACCATCCCTACAGCGGTTCTGCAAAGGAACATCATTATTATCAAAACCGGTGCGCTTGTTGGAGTTCAACCCGTGGACAACACTGTACCCGAATCATTCCGTCTCGATCAGAACTTCCCCAATCCATTCAACCCATCAACGGAGATTCGATTCAGCGTACCGCAGCGTGAACATGTGATGCTTACCGTGTACAATATGCTCGGACAGAAAGTTGCCACGCTCGTTGATGAGGTCGCCTCGCCCGGGAACTACAGCGTGAACTTTTCTCCCAGTGGGATTGCCAGTGGCGTGTATGTGTACCGGCTTCACTCCATCAGCTTCACCAAAGAACGGAAGATGTTGCTGATAAAATAATCTGATGTGTGTTCCCTTCGTTACCTGACCCAACGAAGGGGCACCGCATGCTCTGCGATTCGAATGGGCTTCGTGGAGCATGCTGTTTTTTGAAAGGCTTCGAAAATGATGATTGCCGTACTCTTCTTCTTGTCGTCCCTCAGTATACGCCAAAATCCCTCTGACGATGTACGCGTATCCATACAAATACTCGATGCGGCCGGTGTGAGCAACTCGCTCGTCATCGGTTTTCACATTGATGCAACAGGCGGATATGATCTGCAACTTGGTGAAATGCCCGTCCCCCCTCTTCCTTTGGAGAATGTGTTTGATGCAAGAATAGTTGATGTCCCGGGGAGGGAACGCATGCCGTCAACAGGAAGCTATGTCGATATGCGCAAGCTCGTTGCACTGTCGCAAGTTGATACGTTCGTTATTCGGTTCCGGACTGCAGTCGAATCGTACCCCATTACGTTTTCGTGGGATCCGGAAGCGAGCGAATTGTGCGAGAGTCTCACGCTGAAATATCATGACGGGCGACAGGAGTATGAGGTTGACATGCTCTCGACGAACGAGTGGGTGGTGAAGGACTCGACAATCACTTCATGTCGCATTGTGTGGTACGGAGTGAAATAGAAGTACCCGCGTAACTTGCAATTCGGCTGGTGGATTTCGATATTCAACTCCACACGATGCCACGGAGTCTGATGCAACTACGCTACACACCTTACACGCTTGAACTGAAACACCAGTTCACCATAGCAACAAGCACTCGCTCGACCACTCCCGTTGTACTTACCGAGATCGAACACGACGATATCATCGGATATGGTGAAGCTTCATTGCCTCCGTATCTTGGTGAGACACAGCGTAGTGTTTCCGAGTTCTTCGCCCATCTGAATCTTGACAAGTATTCTTCTCCATCCGACCTGGAGGCGATCCTTACAGATGTGGATGGTCTTGCGCCGGGCAACCATGCCGCAAAGGCCGCGCTCGATATTGCACTTCACGATTGGATTGGCAAGAAGGTGGGTCAATCGTGGCACGGACTTCTCGGACTCGATCCCCGCAAATCTCCTTACACATCGTTCACCATCGGGATTGATACAAAGGATGTTATTCGCCGGAAGGTGGAGGAGGCAAGGGAGTTCAGGATTCTCAAGGTAAAACTGGGAAGAGAGGATGACGGTGAGTTAATCGAGACGATCCGCGAGATGACGGACGTTCCACTTCGGGTCGATATTAATCAGGGCTGGAATGATCGGGAAGAGGCACTGAGAAAGATTGAATGGCTCGCAACGCAGGGTATTGAACTTGTGGAGCAACCGTTTCCCAGGGAGCGTTTGGACGACCATGCATGGCTCAAAGAACGAAGCCCGCTTCCTATTGTTGCCGATGAAGCGATTGTTCGTCTCTCAGATATTCGCAACGCAGTGGGTGTGTATGACGGCATCAACATCAAGCTGATGAAATGTACCGGCATGCGGGAGGCGTATCGTATGATGGGCACTGCCCGGGCGCTTGGCTTGAAGGTAATGCTTGGGTGCATGACTGAAACCTCATGTGCAATCTCTGCAGCCGCTCAACTTGCTTCACTCGCAGATTGGGCCGACCTTGACGGGGCGTTACTGATAAAGAATGATCCGTTTACTGGAGCGACGCTGGAAGATGGGCGAATAGTTGCAAACCACACTCCCGGGATTGGAGCCACCAAGATTGAACGATTGTGAAGGGTGGGTGCTTGACAAGGCGAAGGATCACGTTGCTTCTCTTGGATGCTTTTTTCATGCTTGTCGCACGGGATTGTTGAAATAGAATTCAAGAGAGTTGAACTGACAAAAGCCCTGGCCATTACTGGCGGGGCTTTTGTGTTAGATCCGGGAAATGAGCATAGTCCGATCGAATGTTTGCCTTCTAAAAAAGAGGCCGCAAAAGCCTTGACTTAGGCAAGTAATTATATTATACTTTGCAATACAAAGTACTTTGCAGTATACCACAAAAGGGATGTCGTATGACTAACGCGAGTCAGGATCTATCCGAGATTCGATCTATGATGGAGAAGTCCTCCCGAATTCTCTCTCTCAGCGGTCTGGCAGGAATTGCTATTGGTTGTGTTGCGGTCGCAGGGTTTCTCTTCGTGCAATATGTCCTTGCTCGTGTGCCGGAAAATGAAGTGTTGAGTTATCTGCTTTGGGATGCGATTGTCGTGCTTGTTGTTGCAATTGCCTTTGCTGTTTATTTTTCTGGCCGTATGGCAAAACAGAAGGGTCTACCAATTTGGAACGCTACAGCAAGACATCTTGTGGCTGAGCTTGCTTTACCCCTTGCGGCGGGGGGAGTTTTTTGCGTTGCACTTCTTGTTCACAGATCATATTCCATTCTTCCCTCCGTGATGCTCATATTTTATGGCCTTGCTCTATTTGCTGCCAGCAAGTACACGGTCAAAGAGGTTCGTTTCCTCGGGTTAACTCAACTGGCGATTGGTGTCGTGGCGGCATTTGTCAACATGCAAGGTTTGAATCTCTGGGGCTTGGGCTTTGGCATCGTTCATATTCTGTTCGGCGTTCGCATCTATCTTAGATATGAGCGATGAGCAATCCTATCGAGAACTTTAACAAAGTGTTCGAGAGCAGAGTCCGGCTTGGGCTCATGTCCGCTCTCGTAGTAAACGATGCGCTTGACTTTAATTCGTTGAAGGAACTGCTCGCCATTACTGATGGCAATCTTGCATCACACGCCGGTGCGCTCGAAGCAGCGGGCTACATCAAAGTAAAGAAGGCATTTGTCGGGAAGAAAACGCAGACAACGTATTCGGTTACGGCTGCAGGACAAAGAGCCTTCAGCAATCATATTGATGCGCTTGCGCATCTTATCAATATCTCACGATAAATCAACTGGACAAAACAATCGACGCTTGATACGAACCGGAGATAACCCGGATAACTGAAACAATGTACTCAAGGGAGGATATTATGAGTGACGGCTGGTTAAAACGGTCGGTTATGCTGCGGATAACCATAATTGGATGTCTGACAATTGTCATGCTCATACCATCGTTGTTGATAATGGAATTGATTTCTGATCGTGAACAAACACGAGACAAGACAACGGCCGACGTCAGCGAACAATGGGGAGGAAAACAAACTCTTGCGGGACCGATACTGACTCTGCCTTTCAAACGCATGTTGAGAACTGAAAAGGGGGATGCACGGTTTGTTATCGAACACCTGCAACTACTTCCGGAGAAGGTGGCATTTACAACAACGACATCACCCGAGGTCAGGTATCGAGGTATTTACCAGGTGATCCTATACAATTCCGTGGTGAATCTGCAAGGAACATTCTCGCTGGACGGTCTTTATGGAATGAACATAAAAGAGGAGGATGTATTGTGGGACGAGGCTGCCTTGGCAATAGGTATTAGCGATTTGAAGGGAGTGAAGGAAGCAGTCACAGTCCGATGGGGTGGCAAGGAGTTTACGGCTGAACCGGGTGTTGGTGCCTGCAATGCGTTGAGATCAGGAATCAGCATCAAACCGACAGTCTCGGCTGGGGCAAGGCAGTACACATTCGCAGCCAGCATCAATCTGAATGGGAGCGAGGAATTGCAGTTCGTTCCTGTAGGAAAAGAAACACATGTGACACTTTCATCATCATGGACGTCGCCGAGCTTCATTGGCCGATTTCTGCCTGATCAACGAACTGTGCAGGCGGATGGATTCAGCGCGGAGTGGAAGGTGTTACACTTGAACCGCAACTTTCCACAACAATGGATAAGTGAGCGAGTATCAGACGGAGATGAAAAAATCGAGATCAACCCATTCGCTTTTGGTGTAAAGCTGATTTCCCCCATCGACGAATATCAACAGACAATGCGATCTGCAAAATATGCGATCATGTTCATTGCCCTTACGTTTCTCGCATTCTTCCTCACGGAGGTGCTCAACAAGAAAGCGGTTCACCCTGTCCAATATGCACTCATAGGGTTCGCTCTTGTGTTATTCTATTGTCTGCTGCTTTCGCTTTCCGAACACATGACATTCGCAACGGCCTATGCAATTTCCAGTGTGGCAATCATCCTCCTGGTTGCAGGATATGCAGGAAGTGTTTTTGGCAGCTACAGTTTCGCCGCTACGATCTCATTTTTTCTTGCACTGCTCTACACCTTCTTGTTTGTCATACTGCAACAAGAGGACTATGCGCTGTTGTTCGGGAGCATCGGTTTATTTGCCGTCCTTGCGCTTGTAATGTACTTGACGAGAAAGATCGATTGGTACTCGATTGGCAAGACAGAAAACGCGTAATGCTCAAGGAATTGGGTTCAGGCACGAGGTACCATTTGACCAACGAGCGGGAATGAGATAACGCTCTCGCACCCGGATATCAAGACCGAATGACAAGTGTGGTGAGAATGATGATCAAATAAAGAAGATGGCCCGGATTGGATCTCCGGGCCTCCTGTATAAATGCAGCCTGCCATTGCACCCAAACTCAGATTTTCTTACCTTACTGTCACTGGTTTCGGTAGTATCCAATACGATTCTACGACAAATCTCATCAAAATCTTGCCACCGATCTCTTTCTGTCGATAAAATTGGTGATGGCAGTAGGACCGAAACAGTTCATATTCAAGCCCGGGTGGCGAAACTGGCAGACGCGCTAGCTTCAGGAGCTAGTGAGGGAAACTTCATGCAGGTTCAAGTCCTGTCCCGGGCACACTCGTCAAACTGACCAGCCCTGCCTGAAAGAGTCAATTCAGAGCAGGGTTGTTTGTTCCCGGTGGTCTATCTCGAAAAGTAAGGAATACATGAATCGTCTTCATATTCTCTTGCTAGTGCTGCTGACCGTCTGCAAGTCAAACGCGCAAACGGTCACCGTCTCCGTTCCAGCCCAGTTCGACACGATTCTCGTTAATACCTCCGATAGTCTCGCATTTTGGGTCCGGAACCCTGGACCAACTCCTTTTACCGTCACTGATATCAATGCAACACGAGCGGAGTTTCGGATAAAGGATACGGCCTTCACCGTACCTGCCAACGATAGCGTTCGCGTGTATGTGCATTTCACCACGAACCAAAATGTTACGTGGAAGGATGTGTTGTTGGTGACGGGAACAGGATTAAAGGGATCTCTCCCGCTTCAGTGGCGCGGCACCGGACGAATTGCTGATGGTGCATACAATGCCACACAGGGTTTGTGGGAGAACGCGCTGAAAACAGCTCTTACAAATCTTGTTACTGGCCATACAAACCTTGGCTACGATGTAGCCCGCAATAGGATGTTTGAAACCGTCGATGATGTCAATCTCACCGACACGATTGAGTGCGTGTACACAGGAAGGCGCATACGGGCCGTCAACAGGACCGAAGCACAGAACCAGAACTTCGATACTGAACATACGTGGCCACAAGGGACGTTCAACAGCGCCGACCCGATGCGCAGCGACCTGAATCATCTCTTTCCCACATACAGCCCCGCGAACAGCCAGCGCGGGAGTTACCCTTTCGGTCCGGTTGTCTCTAGTATCACGTATCAGGAAGGCGGCTCGAAAAAGGGATTGAATTCGAATGGCGTGATCTCCTTTGAACCACGGGATGTGCAAAAGGGAGACGTTGCCCGTGCGCTTTTCTATTTCATGCTCAGATATCAGAACAACTATGAAGGGTATCTGGACCAGCCACAGGAGACGTATCTCCGACAATGGCACACATCGGACCCTGTGAACGCAAAAGAATTACAACGAAATACGAGGCTTGCATCTTACCAGGGCAAGCGTAATCCGCTTGTTGACTATCCCCAGTTTGTCGAGCGTATCACATCATTCCGCAGTGCCACTGCCCCAACGTTGTATCCTGATATTCTCGCTTCGGCGAGTGCGATCAATTTTGGTACGGTCGCGGTCGGAGATTCCATCGAGTGGACGCTGATCATCATCAATAACGGGCGTGCGGCACTGACTCTTTCCGGACTGACATTGCAGTCGCCATCATCCAACTTTCGCATCGTCAATACGCCGACGGGTGTTCCGGTGGACTCGTTTGCATCGGTGCGCGTACGTTTTATTCCCACACAGTCAAATCAATCCTCTTCCAACACTGTGATTATTCAAAGCAATGATCCGGACGAAGGAACGGTGAACATTGCGCTCAGTGGTACGGGATCTTCCGGTACCGTTCAAACACTTCTGAACTTCCCTGCGAACTCTGCGACAGCAGTACCGACTCCCGTTCTGTTTACCTGGTACAGGCCTTCAGGTGCAGACCAATATCATTTTCAGCTTTCGTTATCAAATACATTCTCATCGTTCATTGCAAACGACTCGACACTGGTTGATTCGTCGGCTTCACCCGCGGGACTTGCACTCAATACAACATACCACTGGCGCGTGCGCTCTCATGCTGCCACGGGATGGGGAACGTTCAGTGCGACGCGCAGCTTCACGACATGGACGACACCCGCTCAAGTTCTGCTCTTGAATCCGGCTGATGCCGCGACGAACACACCAATCCCGACCATTTTTGAATGGCAATCTACAGCGTTGGCAACACGATATCACTTCGATCTGGATACGACGAGTTCATTCATTTCTCCGATCGACAGCGATACCACACTCACGGCAGTGTCGCGTACAGCATCAGGGCTCTCGCTCGGCACAACGTACTATTGGCGTGTGCGCGCAGGCAATGGGGCTGGTTGGAGCACCTATGCTCCAACGAGGAGTTTTACATCGTGGTCACTACCGGACCAGGCACAACTCGTCAGTCCCGCGGATTCTACTGAGGGCGTACCAATTCCTGCACCAATGTATTGGCAGTCTACGCCAACCGCAACGCGCTATCAACTCGATCTTTCATTATTGAGTTCATTCGTTACAGTTCTCGTTACTGATTCCTCCTTGACGGATACGACCCGACTGGTATCGGAACTTGAGTCCAATACAACGTACTATTGGCGCGTGCGCTCAGGAAATGGAGCGGGATGGGGTGCATTCGCCGGGACCAGGAGCTTCACAACAGGAAATCCACCTGCACAGGTTCAGCTTGGCTCTCCGGCGAATCTGGTGCGTGGAATTCCAACACCCGTGGTCTTCTCATGGCAACCATCCCCCGATGCAACGATATACAATTTTGAACTCTCTCAAAGTGGATCATTCGGAATCGTTCTCGTATCGGATTCGTCCCTCACCGACACTCTGCACACCGTCTCCGGACTTGATACGCTCACAACGTATTACTGGCGCGTCCGGGCGAGGAATAATTTTGGATGGGGGCCGTTCTCGCAGGCATGGGAATTCCGAATTGCCTCAGTGTTCACATTGACAAAGCAGATGAATGCGGGTTGGAGCCTTGTTTCAGTCCCGGTACTTCCTCCGGATTCATCGACGGCGGCGATTTTTCCAACGGCTGTTTCTGCGGCATACCTGTACAATGCTGGATACGTGCAATCCGATACGCTCAGTCCGGGAGTGGGATACTGGATGAAGTTTGGGCAATCGGAAGTGATTTCAATTTCCGGTGAACCGCTCTCTACGGACACCATTGAAGTAAGCGCGGGCTGGAATCTTATCGGGTCGATTTCTTATCCTTTGGATACGTCAACCATTGTGACTCTTCCGTCCGGGATTATCATGTCCCCATTCTTTGGATTCAATGATGGTTATGCTGTAGTAGACACGCTCGAACCGGTGAGGGGATACTGGGTGCGCTGCAGTCAGCAGGGACAAATCCTGCTCACGACCGGTGGAGCGGTCAGTCCGTGATGTCCGGATTTGAGATTCACGCTGGAGTTTGCTATCCTTGTTCAGTTTGAAGTACACAATAACCATATCACGGGTCGAAATATATGGATAAGAGAGGCTCAATCTTTGTTGTGGATGATGAAGTGGAAGTCCGCGACCTCCTGAAGATCCTGCTTGAGGATGAGGGATACGAAGTTGATACGGCCGTGGATGGTGATGATGCAATAGCGAAGCTTGAAAAACGCGGATACGATCTCCTGCTGCTCGACATCAAAATGCCGCACATCAGTGGTTTCGATGTTCTGAAATTTGTGCGTGAACGTCATCCCCGCGCCAAAGTTATCATGCTCACAGCCTTCGCCGAGTTGGCCAATGCCATGGAATCCAAGTTTCTCGGCGCTGACGATTTTATCGGCAAGCCGTATGATCCGAATGAAGTGTTGATGGCCATCGAGAGAATTCTCAAACAATAGCCTGTAGCCGAAAGACGAATGGTTCACGGGCGTTCTGCTTGCCCGACATATTCAAATCATTGGACGCATGAACAGACTCCCCGCCGTCATACTCCTCCTTTCCTTTCTCTTCACCGGATGTATTCAGCAAATTGCCATCAGTACAGTTGGCGGTATTGTGAATGATGGTTTTGGCGCGTTCACCGAGGAACAGGATCTTGATCTTGCAGAGAAGGCGTTGCCCTCCAACTTGAAACTCCTGGAAGTTATGCTGAAGAGCGATCCCGGAAACGAGGAAATCCTGCTCCTGTTGAGCCAGGGATACAACAGCTACGCACTGGGATTTGTTGAAGACCACGACCCTGAGAGGGCACGCATGCTCTATCAACGGGGCGTTGGCTATGCGATGAGGATCTTGCGCGAGGATGAGCTTTTTGCAAGAGCGTTTGATGGCCGACTCGACGATTTGAAGAGTGAACTTGCAAAGAAAGGCAAGGACGACGTCCCCGCGGTGTTTTGGGCGGCGTTTGGACTTGGAAGCTATATCCAGCTTTCGCTCACACATCCGGAGGCGATCGCCGATTTACCCAAAGCCGAAATGATGATGAAATTCGTCGTGTCAACCGACTCGACATTCTACTACGGAGGTGCCCATGTGTTCCTTGGAACGCTGTATGGCAGCCGGCCGAAAATGCTCGGTGGCAATGTGGAGCTTTCGCGACATCATTTTGAAACAGCACTGAGAATCAATGGCGGGAAATTCCTGATGACGTACGTGTACTATGCCCGTTCGTATGCCGTCCAGACGTTAAACGAAGCCCTGTTCGAAGAATTACTCGCACGGGTGAACGATGCCTCACTGGAGATCCTCCCTGAATTTCGTCTCGCAAACGCCATTGCCAAGAAAAAGGGAGAATCGCTTCAATCCCGCAAGATGGAACTGTTTTAGAACATGAAGTGAACTTCCCGTCTCAGATCGGCGTTCAACCAGCAAGATGATGTTGACTCACACCCGGAGAGAAATGTGAAACCTGCAATCAAGATGTTCACGCAGTTGTTGATGACCATGATATTTTGCTGTGTGCCGGTGATGGCGCAAGAGTTCACTATCAAGTTTGCCTCCGTCGCGCCGGAAGGAAGCACTTGGCTCAACGTCATGCGCGAATACGATGCTGCCATCCGCAAGGAGAGCAATGGACGTCTTGGATTCAAAATTTATGCGGGCGGTGTGCAGGGAGAGGATAAGGACGTGCTGCGCAAGATCAGGTTGGGACAATTGCACAGTGCCGGACTCACCGGTTTCGGTCTCGGTGAAATCGCACCCAAGCTCCGTATTCTCGACGCGCCATTTCTGTTCGAGAACTATGATGAAGTCGATCACGTCTACGCGTCTCTCGATAAGGAATTTAGAAAAGCACTGGATGACAATAACTATGTGCTTCTCGGCTGGGCGGAGGTGGGCTTTGTCCACATTCTTACCAATACTCCGGTACGCACCCCGTCCGATATGAACGGAGTGAAAATGTGGATGTGGGAGGGCGACCCGATAGCAGAAGCGACATTCAAGTCATTTGGCATCACACCAATTCCCCTTGCCCTTACTGATGTGCTGACTTCTCTCCAAACAGGATTGATCAATGGTGTATATACTTCTCCGCTTGCCGCCCTTGTATTGCAGTGGCATACCCGGGTAAAGTACATGCTCGATATTCCTCTCGCTGATGCTTCCGGTGCTGTGATTGTCTCGAAAAAAATGTTCAACTCGATGCCTGCCGATCTGCAGGAGATACTCTCCCGTAACGGAAAGAAGTACTTGACGGCACTGACAAAGAAGAGTAGGGAGGAGAATGGGAAGGCCATCGATGTAATGAAAAAATCCGGTATTGAAATCATCAAGGTAACATCCGACAAGACGATGCAGGAATATCGCCAGGCAGGAAAAAAAGCACGTGAGTCCCTTGTCGGCAAACTGTATGACAGGGAGTTTTTCGATCGGGTGGAAATGGCCGTCATCGAATTCCGCGCCACGGCAGCTTCGCCCAAATGATCATCCTGCGTACGCTCAACAAAGTGTTGTATCGGATCGAATCAGGTCTGCTGGTCTTATTCCTCGGCGGCATGCTGATCCTGGCGTTTGGTCAGGTCGTATTGCGAAACCTCTTTGATACGGGCATTATCTGGGCCGATCCCATTATTCGGCACGCGGTTCTCTGGCTCGGATTTATCGGTGCTGCACTCGCCACTCCCGTTGATGGTCACATCAGCGTTGATGCAATCTCCCGATTTCTTTCCCCACGCATTAAATCCACCACTCAAACAATCACCAGCCTCTTTGCAGTGATCGTCTGTTATTTCCTTGCCGATGCGGCCTGGACGTTTATCGTTGATGAGAAGGCATCGGGAAGCGTGGTATTCCTTGATATTCCCACGTGGATTGTACTGACGGTGATACCCACGGGCTACGCACTTGTCGGCTTTCACTTTCTTGTCAAAGCCATTGAGAGCACTCTTGGTGTTTTCGGGAACGGTGAGAAATAAGTGGAGACCTTTTTCATCGGACTTTTCCTCGCCCTGCTCGCTTTGCTCGGCGCCCCGTTGTTCGTTATCATCGGTGCAATTGCGTTGCTTGCGTTCGGTTCGGTCGGGATTGATTCATCGGCGGTAGCCGTGGAGTTGTACCGCATAGCCAGTAACGCATCCCTTGTTGCCATTCCGCTCTTCACGTTCGCAGGGTACATGCTGGCTGAGAGCAAGACCCCGGTTCGCCTTGTGAATCTCGCTCGTGCGCTTATCGGCTCCATTCCCGGCGGGCTTGCCATCGTTGCACTCGTAACGTGTGCGTTGTTCACTGCCTTTACCGGAGCGTCCGGGGTTACCATCGTCGCATTGGGAGGATTACTCTATCCGATGCTCGTGAAGGAAAACTATCCGGAGCGTTTTTCCCTTGGACTGATTACCACATCAGGCAGTCTCGGACTCCTTTTCCCGCCCAGCCTTCCGTTAATCCTGTATGCGGTGGTAACGAAAGTAAATATCGACAAGCTGTTTGCTGCCGGCATCATTCCGGGGATTTTGCTGGTGGCTATTCTTTCGCTGCACGGAGTGCGTCAGGGAAGAAAGGCTGCTGTGACGAAGACGCCTTTTGTTTGGGCGAATGCCTTCCGGGCGCTACGTGAGGCTGCGTGGGAACTTCCGCTTCCCGTGATCATCATCGGCGGGATCTATTCCGGGTTCTTTACTGCGACCGAAGCCGCAGCGGTAACAGCATTTTATGTTTTCGTCATTGAAGTATTTATCTACAGGGATTTGAAGCTCTTCAGCGACGTGCCGCGGGTAATGCGCGAGAGCATGCTGCTCGTCGGCGCAATTATGATGATCCTTGGTACGGCATTCGGTCTGACGAGCTATTTGATTGACGAAGAAGTTCCCATGAAACTCTTTGCCTTTACCCAACAATTCATTTCGAGTCCGATAGTCTTCCTCATTGTTCTCAACCTCTTTCTGCTCATCGTCGGGATGATGATGGACATCTTCTCTGCAACCATCGTCGTTGTCCCCATCATTACACCCATCGCTATCGCCTATGGTATCGATCCGGTGCATCTCGGCATCATCTTTCTCACGAACCTGGAGATCGGATATCTTAGTCCGCCGGTCGGGCTGAACCTTTTCATTTCCAGCTTGCGTTTTGGCAAGCCCGTGTTCACGGTGGTTCGTGCGACGCTTCCCTTCATCGGGATCCTGCTTGTCGCGCTCCTTATCATTACCTACGTACCAGAGCTCAGTCTCTGGCTGGTGCGAATCCTCGGCATTGAATAACAACGGCCGCGTCTGAGATAGCGCCTATCGTTTTACCTCAATGTGTTGTTCCAATGTCGCGCCACTGAAGCGCAGCCGTACGGCGTACCGCCCTGGAGGAAGCGCAGCGCTACCAGCGCTGACGATATATGTCCCTGCTTGCTGGATGGAATCCACCATGTGCCGGGCGAACCCGCGGGGGTCAGCCAAGGAAAGAATATCGAGAGAAACATCGGACCGTTCGGCAAGTCTGTAGGCAATCAAAGGAGACCCCGCCCAATCGTCCACCATCAAGGTTGCGAGACGTGTCGGGGCGGAGAGCCGGTAGTGCAGATCCACCATCTCACGTATGACAACCGGCGCCGGAATGGAGGGGCGACTCTCGTTGTTGGCCCTGTCGATTGCCGTGACCGCGTAGTACTGCCGAATGCCGTGCGGTCCCGAAAGTGTATCGACATACGATCGTACGGGAGCGGGAACAGTGGCAACGAGCGCGCGTACATCATCGGTCGGGATTTCAGGCACGTGCCACCGGTAGATGGCGTACAAGTGCGTACGGTGTTCATCAGGTGGAGAAGTCCATTCGACCTGAAAGATATTCGGATGTGATTCGGTGACTGCGACCGTGGATGGAGGAGTGGGGGTTGGGCCTCCTTTCCATGGCATCGGTGGAATCAGGGCAGGAGTTGCATACCGCTCATCAAACATATCCATGGTGCTGATATTCTCATAGCGGAAGTATGCCTGTCCCACTGTGCTTTTTTCACGGGCTGCATCAATCTGCTCCGGTATTTGTTCCAACACAGCAGACTTGTACGCTGCGATACCGGCGTACACATGTCTTCCCGCCGCCATCTCCTGCCATGATTGCGCCAACGCGATGAAGTCCGGGTCTCCCTTCGACTCCCCAATATCCCAATATATTTGGGGAACGAGATAGTCATGCTTCTTTTTTCGCAGCCAGCCCGGTGCATCCTGGTAGTATGAATGAAACGCTCCCCAGCCGTTCTTTCCGTTGCCGGCGGAGAAGACACCGAGCGGAGCCGAGCCAACTTTGAGCATCGGTTTGCGCGCGGTTGCACTGTCGTATAATGCCGTGACAAATGCATCAATGTTTGCCCGCCGCCATTCGGCGCGATCAATGCCATTCCCGTATCTCCGATAACTTTTGTCGTCGGGAAAGTCGCGTCCGGGGTAGCGGATGAAGTCAAACTGGATCCCGTCAATATCGTAGCCGGCGATAAGGTCCAGAGCCACCTTCAGTGTGTAGTCACGTACATCAGGAATGCCCGGGTCGAACCACAGTTCGCCTTCGGCAGGTACCGTCCATTGAGGGAATGCACGTGCAGGGTGTGGCGGTGTGGTCGATGGAATATTGTTGCCCGGCCCGCGAATCTTGTACACATTAAACCATGCATGCACTTCCATGCCGAGTGCATGTGCTTCATTGAGGAGAAACTGAAGCGGATCCCAACCAGGATCCTTACCGAGGGTGCCTGTGAGATTCTCCGCCCATGGTTCGAAACTGGAACGATAATAGGCATCACCCCGCGCACGTGCCTGAAAGAAAATCGTATTGAAGTGCGCCGCCTTGAGTCTTCGGACCATTGAGCGCAGAGAGGCCTGTTGTTCATTTCTGTCTCTGCTTCGCGGCCAGTCGAGTCCTGCTGCCGTGGCTATCCACACAGCACGGACCTCATACTTTGGTGCGGGCATGCGAGTTGGTTGCGCGATTAAAACAATCGGCAATAAAATAATGAGGATGAGGAAGTGTCGGATATTCAAGGGTTCAGAAAAAATGCCTGAGCAATATACTCAGGCATCAGAGGAGATGCAAGAACTGCAGGCAGCCAGATGGGCTGCCTGCAAAGTCCGAAGTTATTTCATCAGTACCATTTTTCTCGTCTGTGAGAAGGAGGAACCACCGTTCTTTTGTGCTGTGATTCTGAAGAAATACACGCCGCTGCTGACGGACGCGCCTGAACTGTTCGTTCCATCCCAATTTACGGAGAGATAACCTGCCGGCTGGGTCGCATTGACTAAGGTGAGAACTTCGCGGCCGTTGACGTCATATATTGTCAAACGGACTTTGCTTTCTTCAGGGAGTGCGTATTCAATGCGCGTCGTTGGGTTGAAAGGATTCGGATAGTTCTGGGCGATGGCATATTCCATCGGTGTTTCACCACCCCGAACCATGCGCAACGAGAGCGATGTACCCGCAGTGATCTCTACCGTGGCTCCGTCCACGAGCGCGTGGGTTGCGCTCACCGTGCTGCCTCTTCGTTCTTCGATGAAGAACTTCCAATCGTTGCTTGATTTGAGCGACGCCGTGACGCGCAAAGGTATCTGCGCTGATTGGAGAACGATGCCGAACGATGCCCCGTGTTGTGATCCCACCGGGATGGCCTCAAGCAACCTCTGACTTTCGAATCGGGCATCAAACATGCCGGAAGGTGGCAATGGCGGAAGTTCACTCCGCTGCAACATGTCGGCGCTCTGAGGATCCATCGAAACGAATAATTTCTGAGATCGACCGTCTCCATCTGCAATTGTGAGACTTGTGAATTGTGTAAAGTCGACCGGACGGTCAATTTCTTCAGGAGTCGGGCCGAGCGCGAGAACTCCTGCGCCATTTGTTTTTACCCAATACCCGTGTCCGGGAGAGATTGTGGATACGGGTGAATAACCGGACGCGGTGTATTCAAAAAAGAAGCTTTCCACAAGTCCGCCACTGGGTGTCGGTATGTCGTGGTCGACCGATCCGACCAGGTTCCAGCCCTGGGTGACGTTGGCATTCACCGTGGGGAGCGGATTGCCCCAGAGCGGTTGTGTGGTTGCCTCATTCATCTTCATCCAATAGCCCGATCCGGGAGCAAGCGAGTCCACCAGAACATATCCGCTGCCGTTGAACCGGAATGCGGAATTCGCAACAGCACCAGTGTACATTGACATCGCAGAGTTATCCGTCCTTGTCAGTGGAACGGAAACGAGATTCCACTGGTCAATCAATGGGACAGAAGCCGTGGTCAGTGATTGTCCTGCGGCGTAACAACTATCAGGTCCCGGCCAATCGGTAAGCGGGTTGAGTGTTGTGAAGCCCTGCCCGGCAGTGCCTGTGCCACCAAGAAAAAAATCCATGAAGTGATAGTCTCCACCGAGGTGATCCTTCATTCCCACCATCGCACCAATATCCGAGCCTGCAAATGTTCCCGCTGCAACAGGGCCGTAGTGGTACTCGAGGATGTTCGTTCCTTCAAGAAGCCGGAGTTGGAAGTTGACGCGTGTTGTAGTCAGCACATCATCATAGTAGGCGAGGATATTCTTCCATTGCACGATAAAGATCCGGTGGGGTGCAGCACCAATTGTTGCGTAGGTGACCGCGCTACTGCCGTCGGCGCTCAGGTCTTCGAGCCACGGAGCGAGAGTTTTCGTTGGCCGTGCAGTAGAAAATAATGTGCCGTTTTGGTTTGCGAGTCCAAGCTGACCGGCAGTCGAAAGGCCCCGCTCGCTGCCACGGACTCCGGTACCGAGTTCCGCCCAACCATTGGTACTGATCTGCAACGAATCGTACGTAAAGGAATCATATTCAAATTGGAAGGGGAGGCCGATTGCACTTTGTGCGTCATCACCAGATGGCCCCGCGCCTCCGCCCGCGATTTCCTCATACGCTCGATGTCGCTTGATAATAGTGTACGTTGCGATTGTTCCGGGCGCAACAACTTCCAGTGTTCCGTTGAGTGTGTCGTTGGAGACATTCTCATCAGAGGCGAGAGAGATAGCCTGCAGTGTGTATGTTCCGGTCGTGGTCGGTGTGTAGCTGCCGGTGAATGCCACGGTGCGGGATTCGTCTGCTGCAAGAGGGGGGATACGTCGCGTGTCGGCGTATTGCTCAACATTGCCAAGCAAGATCCGGTAGCGCACATCAAACGAATCTATTGAAGTAGTTCCCCCGATATTGCTGAAGCCCGCCGAGATCGGTGAGATGGAGGTATTGACAAGAGACGATGAACTTCCCGGCGGCGAAACGAACGACAAGGCACGGTAATCGAAAAGGCCGGAAGGAGGAAGGCTGCGCTCATACACACCATTGCCGAATGTTGCCGCCCGCAACGAACGAGCGGGGTTCGAGATCACAAGGTCCAACACCATTGCCGGTGGCATGCCTGTATCGAACACATGCCAACTCGTACCGCCATCCAAAGTGCGATAAACGCCAAGGTCTGTGCCGACAAACATCGTATTCGCGAACAGTGGATCAACGACGATCGATTGCGTCGGGACGTCCGGAAGGTTTGCGGTGATGTCATTCCATGTGGCTCCGGCATCGGTTGACTTGAAAACGTGTGAAGCACCGTACCCGGAGAACGTGATGTACGCGATTGTGCTGGAATTCGGATCAAATGAAATATCTGTCGGGTAACGGTTGGGCATGGAGCCCGTCACATTCGTCCAGCTTGTGCCGCCATTGGTTGAGCGGAATATTTGAAATGCCGCGCCCACCGTGCCACTTCCTGTTCCGGCGATGAGTGTGTCCGGGTTCTTGTGGGAAACCCCGATGCACGCAACCGGAGTTCCGTTGAAATTCACTCCGCCGTTCGTTGCAAACCAGTTCGTCCCACCATTGGTGGTCTTGTACACGACCCTTGCCCCGGCGTAGAGAATGTTTGAATGAGAAGGCGAGATCACAAATGGAGCAATGAAATTCGCGTTGGTACTGCCTGTGGCAAGTCCGTTGGTGAGTCCGAACCATGAGGCTCCGCCATTGGTGGTCTTTGAAATGGCGAGATACACATATTCTTCATACATGATATTGGCGTTGGTTGGGTCTATGGCACACCAGCCCCCGTCACCGCCATACGTCTTATCCCAGGAAAGTCCGCCGGTATATTTCACTGTACCGTTGTCCTGTAGGCCACCAAGGGTGATGAACTCATCCGTTTCCGCAGCAGCCAGTCCATTGTAGAACTGCGTCGTCGCGAAACCACCGTTGCGCCCATCAAAAGTTTCGCCACCGTCAGTGGAGATGAATATTCCACCATCACATCCAAAGTATACGATATTGGGATCTGTCGGATGATAGGTGATCGCGTGATGATCTGCGTGAGCGTATGATGCAGGCCCCTCCGGTCCGCCTGCAGGGACAACGCCGTCGTATCCTTGACTCCAGAAGGATTTTCTGGTGAGCGAGGAACCGTTGGTCGTCGATTTGTAGATGTCGAGTCCCGAAGCAAGCACCGTGGCGGCATTTGTCGGGTGGACGGCAATGACGTTATCGTACCAGCCTTGGGACGACACGTAGTTGGTAGTCGACATTTGGGTCCAGCTTGTTCCGGCGTTGGTGGTTCTATACAACCCGATGATTTGCGATGTAGACGCGTTGGCAATTCCGGCGTACACGGTGTTCGGACTCGAAGGAGAAAGAGCAAGCGAAGTTCTACCGAAGTTCGTTGTGGGGAGTCCTCCCGCGAGAAGTGTCCACGTTGCGCCCGCATTAGTGGTTTTATAAATGCCGGGATCGACGGTGGAGTTCCGTTGCCCATACACCGCATAAAGTATTGTGGTGTCCGATGGATTGATAACGATGTCCATTCCCATGAGAGGTGTATGAATCAACGACCATGTCGAAGCGGCATTTGTACTCTTGTATGTTCCTTCCGTGGTGATTGCATAGATCGTATTCGGGTTGGAGGGATTGAGCAACACTTTCTGCACTGCGGCAAGTTGAGGGAATGTGAAGATCAGGCTTGTAATGTTCCAACTCACGCCGCCGTCTGTGGATTTCAATACGCCCATTCCATAGGTCGTGCGCGCGCCGGGAGTTCCCACCTGTCCGCGTTGATATAAACTTCCCACTTCACCAGTACCGATGTACATGATGTTGGTGTTGGAGGGATTGATTGCGATGGAACTGACGGCGAGAGTAGGATGACCGGTGTTCACGATGCTCCATGCACTCGTGCCGACTCCAGCCGTTGTGGATTTCCAGAGTCCACCACTGGCCGCCCCCGCCCAAAGGGTGTTCGGGTTCATTGGGTCAATTGCGACTGCAAGCACACGCCCGCCGACGTTATCGGGTCCAATGGATGTCCATTGCGACGTATCAGCCATGCCTTCGGTAAGCTCTCGCTCCTTCGGCATCACCGTTCTTGAATATTCTGCCGCACGAAGGAACGCCCCGGAGGGAATTTTCTCGTACGGCGCTGCCCGCTGTGTGTACCAGAACTCAAAGGCATGAAGTGCGCCTCCTTGTTTCATCCTGATTGTCGGATGGGAGTCCGGTGTGATGAACGCAGCGAAAATGAATGCACCGGTTGCAAGAAAAAGGAGAGTAGTTCGTTTCAGCATGGTTGCCCCGAGGATGGCGAAATACATGGGAGTTACGTGAACCTGACCATTGATAATATATCCAACACCCTCCCCATAGGCAATAGCCGTGTCTTGCATTCCGCTCGCAAATCCACTACTATTCTCCCCATTCAGTCAACTGTCGGAGCAAGCCCAAAGTGAACTATTTCTTGTTCGTCCTATCAGTGCTCGTGGCACATATTTCGTTTGCACAACATGGCGCACCTGCGACGTTCACGCGCGGTGATACGCTGCGCGGAATGCTCACGCCGCTTCGCACATGTTATGATGTGAAGTACTACCACCTTTCCGTTGCGGTGGATACGGCATCCCGCAGCATTGCCGGATTCACGGCAATCACATTCGAGGTGATGGATGATTTCACCATGATGCAGGTGGACCTCGTGGACAGCATGCGGATCGAGCGGATAATACTGGATGATACGAGAGAACTTGCCTTCGAGCGCGAGTTGACGGCCGTGTATATTACCATCCCTGAACAACTCAACAGGCAAAACTTTCACACCATTTCCATCCAATATTCAGGCAAGCCTGCCGAAGCGAAGCGACCTCCGTGGGACGGTGGATTCACGTGGGCCAGAGACAAGAATGGGAACCTGTGGGTGTCCGTGACGTGTCAGGGCGATGGTGCCAGTTTGTGGTGGCCGAATAAAGATCATCAATCGGATGAACCGGATAGCATGCTCATCAGTGTTGCCGTGCCTTCCGGATTTATGAACGTCTCCAATGGAAGGCTGCGCGCAAAAGAGGATCTTGAAAATAACCTCACCCGCTTCGACTGGTTCGTGAGTTATCCTATTAACAATTACAACGTCACGCTCAATATCGCGCAGTATGCACATTTCAATGACGTCTATCTGAGCGGCAACGATACTCTCACGCTCGACTATTACGTCCAGCCGTACAACATCGACAAGGCGCGCAGACAGTTTGAGCAGGTGAAGCCGATGATGGCGTGCTTTGAGAAACACTTCGGACAGTATCCGTTCATCCGTGACGGGTACAAGCTGGTCGAGTCGCCACACCTCGGCATGGAACACCAGAGTGCGGTTGCATACGGAAACGAATACCTCCAGGGATACCGCGGCACCTCATCATCAGAAGTGGGGATTGAGTTCGACTACATCATCATTCATGAGACCGCCCACGAGTGGTGGGGGAACAGTGTCACATCCAACGACATTGCCGACATGTGGATTCACGAGGGTTTCGGGACGTACTCGGAAGCCGTGTACGTGGAGTGCCTCTTCGGTTACGATAAAGCCATGTCATACGTCAACGGCAAGAGGGTATTCAACGACCGCCCCATCATCGGTCCGCGGAATGTCAACACTCCGGGCTCGGGCGACATGTATAGCAAAGGACAATTTGTGCTCAACACCCTGCGCCATGTCATTGATAACGATTCACTTTGGTGGGACATTGTGAAGAGCATTGCGGAGGAATTCAAGTATTCCCAAATTGATGGAGAGGATATCTTCAAGCTGGTGAACCGCAAGACGGGAACGGACTACAGCTATTTCTTTGAGCAATATCTCAGGCAGGCGAAGCTCCCGAAACTCGAAGTCGCAATAAGAAAGAAGGCGCATGCGGTCGAAGTACGCTACAGGTGGGTGGCGGACGTGAAGGAGTTCCGTATGCCTGTGAAGGTCACCGCGGGGGACGACCGGTTTGTCTTCATCACTCCCACTACCGAATGGCAGACAACCCGAATGGACAAGCTCAACCCGCAGAATTTCCGCGTTGCTGTTGATCAGTTCTTTATCGAAGTACGGAAGACGGTGACGTATGTGGATCCATAAAGGAGAGAATGAAAGTTCGGGACATCATGTTCTCATTCCTCGTCAATCACCCACGTCTCTAGTAGCTTCTCCGGCAGACCGGAAATGAAACGTGACGGCTTCGAAAGCACGAGACCCGTTTCTCTATCGTACACATTGATGGGGTAAGTAACAAAGAGGTTTTCCTTTGCTCGTGTACACGCGACGTACATCAATCTCCGCTCTTCTTCCATCGCATCGTCGCTCATCGCTGCCCGACTGCTGGGGAATCGCCCGTCCAGTGCGTAGATGACAAAAACGCTGTGCCATTCAAGTCCTTTGGCACTGTGGATTGTTGAGAGAACGAGTTTCTCATCATCAGTGCCAGGGGCTTCGATATCTGTCACGCTTTCAGCGGTTGGCTCGAGTGCGAGGTCGGCGAGAAATGAAGAAAGCGAACGATAACGTTCTGCAATCTGCTGGAACATTTCCATGTCCTTCCGCCGCTTGTTGAAATCATCGTACCGTTTGCTGAAGATCGGCTCGTAGTACGAGATCAACCGCTGCACTTTGTCTGCGGGGGCGAGATGCTCTGACGCTGAGTCCTTCAACGCAATGAAAAGGTCGTGTACCTTTTGCGGGTACGCATTATAGTCCGCCCAGAACTTCGTCAACGCAACTCCAGTGTCACCGGTTGTTTGCAACCGGCGGGCAAGAATATCCTCGATCACCTGTTCCGCTGTTCGCGGACCAACGCCATCCACGAGCAACAGAGCGCGGTTCCATGCAACAGCGTCACGCGGGTTCTCCAGGATGCGCAGATAGGCGACAAGGTCCTTGACGTGTGCCGTTTCGATAAACTTGAACCCGCCGAACTTTACAAACGGCACATTCGCTTTGTTCAATTCAATCTCAAGATCGAACGATAGGAAACCCGACCGGAACAGTATAGCAATATCACTCAGCGGAATTCCCTGCTCGCGGAGTTCCAGCACCTTCTGCACGACGAATCTGGATTGCAGATTTTCTTCCTGTGCCACTACAATGCTCGGAAGGTCCCCTCCGGTGCGCTGTGTGTAAAGTTCTTTATGGAATTTATGTCTGGTCATGGTATACCGGTGACTAACGGAAGATAACGAATGGGGAGGAGAGTGTACAGAACGAGGATGGAAAAATGGAGTAGTAGAGTGATGGAAGGAGAAGCAGTCATGGGAAACAAAAGAAAGCCCACCGCTCGTGACGCGATGGGCTTTGTTCTCAAACCACTAACCTCAAACCAAACCGCACATCCCACATCCTTGCTTTACTTCAACAACAGCATCTTCCGGTGCTGCACGAAACTTCCTGCCTGGATACGGCAGAAATAAACACCGCTGCCTACCGGTTGACCGGAGTTGTTGGTGGCATTCCACTCCACCGCTTTGAACCCCGCTTCCTGTACTTCATTCACCAGGGTTCTCACTTCTTCGCCGAGGATGTTGTACACCTTCAAGCTGGTATGGCTCTCCACAGGAAGAGCATAGCGTAACGTGGTTGTTGGGTTGAAGGGATTGGGAAAATTCTGGGAGAGGTCGAACTCTTTCGGCAACTCCGCCGTTAAACCGATCCTGAGTGAGAGAATTGCGGGCTTGGCGATTGTTGTCGAACCATCACCATTCACTGGTATCTCTTTTCCATCAATGACAATTGCAAAGTCTCCGGGCACGGTAACATTCCATCGAACTGCAATCGGGTACATCGCAGATGTAAGTGCAACGGCTTCATTCGCCAGCGCAACCATCTTCTGTGACGCAAACCTGGCGTCGAAGATCCCCGCTGGTGGAACAGGGGGGAGTTCGAAGAACTCCTGCGCTCCGGTTGTCGCAGACCCGAAAAGCAATGTCCGCTGATTACCGGAGGCATCAGTGAAGGTGAGAGTGTTAAGTTCCGCCAGTACTTTTGCAAGTGGGTCCTGTACCGGCGCTGGAGTAGGTGAACCTGATGATAAGACAAGCGTTCCTGCGGAATTGGTCTTCACCCAGTATCCCATGCCCGGTTCAATGTTGGAAGCAATCGAATATCCGCTACTGCCAAACGAATAGAAGGGGCTTACCAGAGTAGTTCCAAGCACAGTCACGGACGAGGCAGAGATGGGAGCCGAAATCGATCCGAACAGGTTCCACCCCGATACAACATCCAGAGAGTCGGTGTCTATCAACGACCCGGTGAGAGAAAAAGTCTGCGGTGATGAAAATTTCAGCCAATAGCCCGGGCCGTTGTCAAGCGTATCTTTTAATATGTACGCTCCGCCTCCGTACGCGTAGGCATCAGAGATTGCAGCGGGGAAGATGCTCGTCTTGAGATAATCACCGACCACAATAGGCACCGAGACAATGTTCCAATATGCGTTGACGGCAACAAGGTACTCGGCTTGTTCATCGCCGCCGCTACCATGGCCGCCATCCTGCAGGCCCTGTGCAAGAACTGGATTCGAGAGAAGAGTGGCCACAAACAATGAGAAGAGTGTTTTCATAAGATTCCTTATTGGGATTAGCAGACCAGATCCTACTTCATTTCGATACGGAGAGCCCTAACCTCAAGCTGCCAGTGTATAACAGCTGCGCTTTCCCACGGCACTCCTGGCGGAAGACCGTTCAATGCTCTGCTCGCGAAGTGCCAATCAGACTCCTGATACTGCACGACATATTCACGTTTCGGTGGTGCAACCCCGAGGGCTATCAAGGTAACGAATTCTTTTATCGGGACGTTAGTCCTCGGAATGACGTGGGCATCGGTCGCTGTATGCTGGTTTCGCCCACCTTTGACAGTGAGACCCTTGATCGGGTTCCCGGGCCTGGCTGAGGCACTGGGGGATTTCCAGTCATCGTCGGCCATGGTGCCACCACCGATGAATGGTACGGTGAAGTTGGTGGCACTGGCACTCGGGTGGTTGCGTCCCCCCTTTACCGAGATCCCCTTAATCGGGTTTCCCGGCATTGCAGAGGCACTGGGGGATTTCCAGTCATCGTCGGCCATGGTGCCACCACCGATGAATGGAACGGTGAAGTTGGTGGCACTGGCACTCGGGTGGTTGCGTCCCCCCTTGATGGAGATCCCCTTAATCGGGTTTCCCGGCATTGCGGAGGCGCTTGGAGATCTCCAGTCATCTTCCCACATTGGACCGCCTCCTTCCAGCGATATTGTCTGGCGCGGACCTCTGGCGGAGCCTTTGGGTTTTGGGTTTTTGCCTCCCTTTATGGTAAGCCCTCCGATCGGGTTTCCCGGCGAAAAAGCGGGGCCAATATCGCCACGCCAGGGATCATTGCAACCCTGACAACGCGTCTTTCCCTGCATCGCATAGAAAACCGGGTCGTTCGCGGTGCCGACGGCGTCGAGCTGGATGTCGCGGAACGAGATGCCGATTTCGTCGATGATAACCTCGCGTATGTTCTTATCAGCGGAACTTACCGCTGCATCCTCTGCGTAGGGATCGGTAGTCCATCTTCTATCTCTCGAAGTGTTCATCGGGTTGCTGCCCGCATACGAGTAACCGTTGCGAAGGTCGGGCGGGCTTCCCATCAACGACGAGGGATCCTGTTGCATGTACCGTCCAATCTGAGGGTTATATACCCGTGCGCCAGATTGATAAAGTGCGCTCTCCCCATCAAAGCTCTGCCCCCCATAAAGCGGATTCACATTATGGGCCGAAGCCGGAATTGGTGTGTATGCGCTGTCGAAGATCGAAGGATTGCCGAAGGCATCATATTCGTATAGTTCAACCGCACGCGCAGAGTCGTCGGTGAGGGCTACCAGGGAGCCGAGACTGTTATAGTGATAGTAATATGGCTGTGGCGGTAAGCCAGTCCCCGGATCAATCATTGCCACCTCTGGTGCATCATTGCCGACAATGAAGGTCGCCGTCACCAAATCGGCCGCATCACGGTGTTCGACAACATCACCGCCATTGTAGAGATACTTTGTTATTGTTCCGTTGACATCCTTCTGAATGCGTCTTCCGAAGGCGTCGTACGTGTAGGCAGCGGTGGTTGCAACATCGAATACTCCGGTGAGCCGGTCCATGTGGTCGTAGGTGAACGCTCTCATTCCATCGGAGGTCATGTTGCCATTGGCGTCGTAGGTGGGAGAGAGTGGTACTGTGCCGCTGATACTGGTATATGCGTTGATCGTGTTAGCCGTGTATGTTGTCGGCAGACCATCTTTTGTGACGTTAGTCCTGTTACCGACCGGATCAAACGTGAATTGTGTCTGGGTGAGAGGCGCAGGAATATGTCCACCCGAAAGAGTTCCTTCATTGTATCCTGTGAGTCGGGTTGTTGGATCGTACTGATACTCTTCGGAGTTGGTCGGCCTGTGCGTCTTCTCCACCGTTGTCCGGAATCCACGGTTGTCATGGGTATAATTGAATCCCGCGAGTTGAACCGATCCTCTATCATGTGAGACACTTGTTGCCCAACTATTGTCGTTGTAGGAATATGATGTCGAGGTTCCATTGCCGTTGGTCTGTCCGATGAAGCGGGATGCCGCGTCGTATGCGTTTGTTACTATCGGGATGGCTCCTGTTGCAACGGTAACGGGTTGAAGCCGCATATCGTGTGTTTGTGTCACTGCCGTTCCGCCGGGGTAGGTCGTCGTTACCGTCCTGCCCGGGATGTTGTACGAGCGAGACGTTGACTTGCCGTTGAGTACTTCACTCAACTTGCGACCGGCTGCATCATAACTCAACGTGATTGCGGCAGCGGAGTTGTTTGCCGTGATCATTCGTCCGGCATTGTCATACGTGAAGTCGTCGCTCCCGCCGCCCGGGTACCCTCTGCTAATGAGCTGGTCCATCGCATCATAGGCATAGGTAATCAGGTTCGCATTTTGGTCCAGCGTGCTGAGACGGTTCCCCGCAAGATCATATGTATACTGCATTGAACTTCCATTCGCATACGTGATGGCTGAGAGTCTGTCCATAATATCGTACGCCAGGGCGGTGTTGTTTCCTCTTGCATCGAGAATGGATACGGGATTGCCAACGGGATCAAATCCCATGGTTGTCGTAAGCCCACCGGGGAAGGTTTCGGTGATGCAACGGTTCAACGGATCGTAGGTGCGTACCGTTGTATTACCCGCGCCGTCGGTTGTAGACGTATTGTTGGAGTTGTTATCATAAGCGTACAAGGTGCTTTGACCAAGCGGCGCAGTCATTGCCGTCAACCGGTTCAACGGGTTGTACAGGTATTGCGTCGTGTTGCCGTTGGCGTCGGTTTGAGACAAGCGATTGGAGTTTGCGTCGTATGTGTACGATTGAACCAGACCGATGGCATCGGACATTGAGACCACCCGATCGGATGCGTCATGCACATACGAGAGGAGATTTCCGAATGGAAGAGACAGCGAAGTCCGGTTTCCGACAGCGTCATACGTGCATGTGGTGGTTTCGAACATGGGATTGGTCGAACTCACTATCCTATCGTCAGCATCGTATGTAAACGATGAGGTCAGTCCGTTGGGGTCGGTGAGGGAAAGCAGATTCCCCGCCGGGTCGTACGAGAACGTCGTTGGGTGGAGCAGTGGGTCAATCACCGACGTCACTCTGTCGAGAATGTCATGAATGTATGCCGTTGTGTGGCCGTTCGGGTCCGTCCGTGAAAGCATGTTGCTATTTTGATCGTAGACAAAACTCTCGATTCCAATTGGGTAGACGACCTGTGTGAGCCGGTCTAGTGCGTCGAAGGTATTCGTGGTGGCGTGGGTGTTGGCATCAACGACGGTGACCGGATTATTATTCGGGTCGTACGTGACCATTGTTTGGTTTCCAAGTGCATCAGTAACGCGAATCCTCCTGCTCAGTGGATCGTACAGGTACGCCGTCATGTTCCCGTTGAAGTCACTTGCAGTAATCATGTTACCGGCATTATCGTACGCGAAGTTGCTTGAATGCCCCATGGCATTGGTGATACTGACCAATTGGTTCTTTGAGTCGTACGCATACAGCGTAAGATTGCCGTTGAAGTCCGTGCTCTGGGTTGGCAGGCCCTTTGCATTTGACGTAAGTAGCCGTGATCCCGCAGGAACAGTGACAGCGTAAACCCTATCGCGACCGTTATACGAATATGTGATGGAATGACCGTTCGGATCCGTCACCGATATCAGGTTATCGTTCGCATCGTAGCTGAAGGTTGTTGTTGCCGGAAGCGGATCGGTTGTGCTGGTCAAACGGTCGAGCAGATCGTAAGAGTATGTCGTCGTGTGGCCGTTCGGATCAGTCCACGAGGTGAGGTTCCCGCTGTTGTCATAGCTGAAACTCTGGGATCCGATCGGGTATGTCGCGGTCAACAGGTTGCCCTGTGCGTCATAGGTGAAACTGCTGGTGTTGCCATTGCCGTTTGTTGCTGTCAGAACATTGCCAAGGGCGTCATACGTGAACGTCTGCGTGACCCCAAGCGGTTGAGAAGTTGAAAGGAGGTTCGCTTCAGCATCGTACGCAAAGCTCGTGGTATTGCCGCGCTTGTCGGTGCATGAGACGACCCGGTTGAATGTGGGTTCGTATGACCATGAAGCCACCTGTGCCAGAGCATCAGTTTCCGTCAAACAATTTCCACGACTGTCATACGTGAAGAACGTCGAGTGTCCGTTCCCATTGATGATGCGAGTGATATTATTGTCCGAGTCGTACTCATACTGGATGTCGTTCCCGCAGCAGTTTCCTTGAAAATGGATCAGCCGATCAAGGGGATCAAACGTATAGACCGACGATTGAACGAGGCCATTGACCAGCTCGTTGACGGTAGTTGTGTGCAGCGCGGGATCATACACAAACGAGATATTGGTCGGTGGTGTATCGGGTGTCGGGGGAGATGAAACTTCCGACACTGCGCCGCTACTCGTGTAAGCAACGGTAACCACATTGGAACGGGAGTCCGTGTACTGCACAAGCCGGCTTCTGGCATCGTACAAATAATGTTCTTCGTTTCCCGCCTGGTCCCTGAAGCGAATCATATTGCCCCGCGCATCATACTGGTATTCCATTATTCGTGGGGGTGAGGCGAGGGAATCCAGGATGGAAACAAGACGCCCGGCGCTCCACACAAACCGGAAGGGGCGTCCGCTCGGCGATGTCACAAGCGAGGGTTGGTTTGACACAAATTGCGAGAAGGTGATTGTGTTGCCGTTCGGGTCTTCCATGCTCGTCACTTTTTTGTGGGCGCCGTCGTCAAAGAGAACTCTATGGCCAAACTTTGATCGCAGCAAGTATTTTCCGGGCGCGTACTCGGAGAGTTCGCTAAATACTCCCGTCGGCGGAGTATAGACACTTCCACTGACCGCGAATGAGTCCTTCCTTCCATCCTCCCCGCGTATGATGATATAACCGGGTACGACTTCATACATCATGTTGAAACTCGACGTCCATCCTCTCCCCATTCCCCAGTCGTTCTTTGACAAGCCGCTGTTGTAGGAGAATGTGATGTCGATGTCCATCCCTCGATCAGGAACTCCCACATCCTGCCTCTGATGGAGCAGGTTCCCCGTAAAGCTGTTTACCTGCATGCCGCCGGGACCGGGGATGTTGGGCTTGGTGATGTTAGAGACACGGTGAACTTCAAAGTTACTAACCAGCCAAGTCTTTGTTTTTCCATCAGCATTGGTCAGTTGAGCGAAATAAGCGAGAGCCACAAGGGTGATGAGGAGGAGAGGTTTCATCGTGAGAATCCGTTATTTGTTGGAAATGGTATTGGCGAGCGTGAGTAATCCTACATGCCATCTGAAATGGAAAGCTCTCTTCATGTGCAGGCTGGTGTCACGGTAAGTTACTATTATCGTACAGTCAGTTTTTTAATGTCGAGGTATTGTTGTGTTGACCCGTCGGCAGAAATCCGGCAGAAGTATGTTCCGGCCGCAAGTCCGATGGTATCAAGACCGATATTGTGAGTCCCCGAATCAAAATCCACCGCATCCGTGATCCTCCGGATTTCTGTGCCATTCCCGTCAACCATGATGATCGTGACGGAACACCGTTCCGGTAATTCGAACTCGAGCCCTTTGGGATCGAACGGGTCGGGAAACACTATTCTTGCTTGGAGCGAGGTTTGGTTCATCCACTCACAATAGAAGAAAAGCGGGTGGAGTGTGCAATCGGGAGATCCCTGAAAACAGTTCAGGTTTTTCGGAAGGGAAAGGGGGTTATTCCAGGGGGGTCAGGCCTTCGCGGACAGCATATTTTGTCAGTTCAGCAACATTATGAATATTGAGCCGGTTCATAAGGGTTTGTCTGTAGGTTTCAATGGTCTTGACACTCAACATGAGCGCGGCCGCAATTTCTTTCATGGATTTTCCCTCAGCGATCAGCTGGAGAACTTCCCGCTCGCGCCCCGTGAGCTTTGGAGCAGCAGAAACCTGGTCCGTCAGACGGTCAATATAATCTCCAACGACAGTACCTGCGATTTCCGGGCTGATATAAAACTTTCCCGAGAGAACGCTTTTCACTGCAAGTCCGAGTTCATCGACCGCAGAATCTTTCAGGAGGTATGCAGACGCGCCCGCTTTCAACATCTCCGACACAATATCCTTGCTGGCATGCATTGAGAGTGCGATAACTTTTACGGAAGGAAACTCGCGGAGAATCTGCCTGGTCGCCTCGATGCCGTTCATCCCAGGCATGGTAATATCTATCACGACAACCTCGGGTCGATGCACGCGCACAAGTTCGATGGCTGCGATTCCGGAACCCGCCATTGCCACAACTTCCATCCCCATTTCATGTTCAATGATACTTCTCAATCCTTCCCGGACGATCGTGTGATCATCCGCGAGGAGAATGCGAATCGACATGGTTTTTCTCCGTTACTGCTGTGGTCAGTGTTTCATGCCTCAAAGGAACGACAAGGGTGAAGGTTGTTCCTTCGCTAGGCGGTGAACACACATCAATTGTTCCACCAAAAAACTCAAACCGTTCCCGAATATTAAACAAGCCGAATCCTGTTGACGACTTCGTCGATTCGTCAATGCCTTTGCCGTTGTCACGAATCACCGCCTGTAGTGTAGCGTCAAAGGTTTGCAGGTCTACCTCAACGGACGATGCCCCGGCGTGCTTGACGATGTTGACAAACAGCTCGCGGATCGCGGAGAAAAGTATGGCACGCACGTCGTCATCCAAGTGCGGTGAATTCCCCTTGTGGACAACGTGTACTGTGATACCCTGCTTGTCAAAGATAAGACCCGCAAGGGATTGCACTGCGGCTGGAAGCTCAAGAGTATAAAGAACCGGCGGACTCAGTTCGAGCGTTAGTGAGCGTGTCTGATGTATGGCCTCTTCAATGATTTCACGGATGTCCTTGAGATCCTCCGGCTTGATCGAAGACCGCTTCTCCAGTAGCCTGATGCGCATTTTCCCCAGAGCAAGGTTCTGACCGATAACATCGTGAAGGTGTACCGCCATTCGTCTCCGTTCACGTTCCTCCATGACGGAGATTTCAGACGTCAGTTCCCTCAATCGGCGATGCTGGTCGCGGATGCGCGTTTCAGCATCTTTTCTCTCCGTGACATCGAACGCAGTACTGAGAAACGCTGAGACATCCTGGAACTGTACCGGTCCCCACGTTAAGTCAATCCAGCGAGCCTCTCCGGTTTTCTTCACAAGGCGTAGTTCCCGACTGTACTGCGACGAATCCTGCAAGGCAAGTAAACGATCGTAATCGTGGCGGTCATCAGGATGAATGAGCGAGGAGAACGACATATCCACAAGTTCGTTCAAGTTCCAACCAGTAAGACTCTCCATTCCGTTGTTTGCAAAAAGGATCTTCTGCGCATCATGAATGACAATCGCCGATCGCGTCAATTGGGCCACGGCCCGAAACTTTGCCTCGCTCCTTTTTAGTTCCTCAGCATATCGTTGCTTGCGAACGAACTGATTTACAGCCATGGAAATACTGAGAAGAATCAGCACCAGCCCCGGCCATAGAACGTATGGTCTAAGGAAAAGAGGCTCCAAAACAACAAACGAAACTGTGGCACCGTCAGGATCGACGGCTCCTCCTAATCCCTGAGCCTGGATCTGGACGGAATGAGTTCCGGCATGAAGGTCAGTGAGGGTTACGCTTCTGGTGATATCCCACCCTGACCAACCAGTTGTTTTCGTCCGATAGCGCGTGAGAATCTGATCCGGAGCGAGCTCTCCCCAAAATGCGAACGCATTCCACCGGACGAGAACGCTGTTCCCCTCGACAACTGCTTTTTGCGCAATCACGCGGGGCGGAGGAAGGACACGGTGGTTCAGATCGAGAATGGATATTCCTCCTCCCTGGGTTCCAGCATACACCTTGCCTGAAACCGGCAACACAGGCCAGATAGACGGATGGGGAATTCCTCCTTGTCCGTCACCACGCGTCCAATTGCCGTCACGATAAGAAGCTACGCCCCCGGCAGTCCCAAGCCAGATGGTACCAGATGAATCCGGACTTATATCCCAGATATGGTTATTCACCAACCCGTCGGCTGTCGAAAAGTAGCGAACGGCGTTGTCACTATCGATGTACCCGAGGCCGGTCTCTATTGGTGTGGTTGCGTGTCCAAACCAAACCCGTTGGCTCCGATCAACCGCAAGGGTGAAAACCCGATCATTCTTGAGTCCTTCCCGGGTAGTAAAGTGCTTCCACATGCCATCCTTCAGATGAAAGAGCCCTTGGAATGTTCCAAACCACTTTTCATCATCCGAAATAGCGGCAAACGCGTAAACGCGAGTATTGGGAAGGTCGGGCGTCCTTGCCCAATAGCGGAGATGGCCACCCGCCAACGTGTAAATGGCCGGAGAAAGTGGTGGTTGACGATTTTCGTCTTCATCTATCCCGAGGAACCAGAGATTACCGCGCTGGTCTTTTTCTATTCCGTGAAAGCGAACGTGGTCTGTTGGAGTATCTGCCTCTCCACGCCACCAATTGCTGCCATCCCATCGGAATGCACCAGTAAAGGATGAGCCGCTGGATATCCAGACATTGCCGAGTGAGTCCTCACCAAGTCCGGTCACAACGAAGAGCGGGGTACCAAGAACATTGGTGATTGTTTTGAGTTCTCCATCGGGTTTCTGAATAACGACACCGTCACTTGTTCCAAACCACACATCACTGTTCCGTGTCGTGATGATGGCGTTGATGGAGTTCCGTGGATCAGGGGATGGAAATCTGCTGGTGGTCCACCGGGACGGGGCGGCGTTAAAGAGGAAGAGCCCCTGATTAGTACCCACCCACAAGTCGCCATTCGCCCGGAATTGAAAGAACGTTATATCGCGTGGTGGAAAACTCACCGTCTCCCATTTCCCGGCTCTCCGGAACCGGACATCATCGACGTGGTAGGAAACGATCGCCTCTCCTTCAGGGCCGACATCAAGAATGCGGGCGACTGCAGCCCGTTCACCGGCAACGAGCCGGGGTTTCAACTCCTCGGACCATTCCCACAACCCCCTCTTTGAGAAGGGATAGGAGATGGAGACAAGACCGGTGCCCTTCGCGTTCTCTGCGGCGGAGCTGATACCAATCGCGCCTCTCGTGATTCGGAGCTTCAATGCCGCGGTGTTTCCATCGGTGATGAATAGTCCATCGTTCGTGCTCACCCAAACTCTGTCGTGTGAAGTTGCCCAGACTCCCTGGATGGTATGCATGCGCAACTCTTCAAGGAACGGACCTTTTCCCGTTGGATGGACATCCAGCTTCCCGTTCTTCAGCAGCAACAGTTCTCCGCCCGCGGCTGCTGCCGTCTGCCGGTCAATGATCATCATTTTTCTGAAACCGCCGGTTGTGCCAATGAAGAGCTGGTTTCCACATTGAATCACCACGCTGTCTTTCACCATGCCGACAATCCGCGCAGGTTCATCGCATGAAAGCCCGGTTTCGCTATTGATGATATTCCACTGAAAGCCATCGAACCATGCAAGACCGCTGCTTGTCATAACCCATGGTTGGCTGTCTTTACTGTCAAGGATTTGTATGATCCGGTTTGAGGGAAGTCCCGATTCCGTTGTGAAGTGTGTCCATCTCCAGGATTCGTTGAAATTATAATTCCCCGAATGAGCAATGGCAGGAAACAATGAGGCGAAGCAGGCGAAGAGAATGAGGCAAGCCGGCAGAGATGTGAAACTGATCATAATTCCATACTGTGAAGTAGAGAAGAGCAGAGAGACCGGGGAAAGAACTTACATCTATGCCGGGGAAATCGACAATATCTTAACCACGAATCTCACGAGAGGAGAAAGAACTGACCCGATAGAGGATAAGGCAGAGGAAACGTAAATGCAACTGTGGTTTTCCACAGGTAGAACCTCGTAGTGTTCCGGTATAAGATCCATTGCAACTTTAGCCTTTTTTCGTATGTTGATTCCATAAGGAAGGCCATTTTCCACCTCATATTCAGGAGTATACTTTGAAGTTCGTCAAATGGACTCTGATAGTTCTCGTCGGCATCTTCGTCGTGTTGCAGTTTATCCGGCCGCCGAAAAACCTGGCAAAAGTTCCTCCCACGGCCGATATTTCAACAATCGTGCATGTACCCGATGATATTGCATTAATTCTTGGTACATCCTGTTACGATTGTCACAGCAGCACCACACGGTACCCGTGGTATGCGGAGGTCCAGCCTGTTGGTTGGTTCCTGAACGATCACATTCAGGAAGCAAAGAAAGAATTGAACTTCTCGGAGTTTGCGACGTACCCGCTGAGACGTCAGATTATCAAGTTGGGACAGGTTGGTGATGAAGTGAATGAGGAAAAGATGCCGCTGCCGTCCTACCTGATTGCGCATAGTGAAGCAGAGCTTTCGCCGGAGCAGAGAAGCCGACTGGTTGGATGGGCCATGGCAATGCAGGAGACGTTGAAGAGTCGATACCCGTCGGATAGTCTGGAAAGAAAATAAAGCGGAGGCTTGGCTTTACTCGACGATATTTTTCATTTCATCGGCGACTTCCTGGCCCGTCCATTCGTTGCCGTTGATAACTCTGACGATCTTTCCTTCTTGATCCAACAATACGGTTCGCAGGTTGTGCGCGATCAACCCTTCGTCATCGGCCATTGTTAACCCCAGGCCATCGGCGAATTTCATGATCACCGGCATCTCTGCTGTGACGAAGTCCCACACCGCGAAATCAGCGCCGTAAGTCTTACCATATTCTTTCAGTACCTTCGGCGTATCGAACGCCGGATCGAAGCTGACCGTGACGAGTTGCCATTTACCGTCCATGGACTTATCCTGCTTCAGTGCCTTCTGCAGCTTCGCGAACTGGTCGCTCATCCTGATGCAAAAGTCAGGCAACGGGCAACGTGTATAGATGAACGTGACAGCCACGGCCTTGCCGCGATAGTCAGAGAAACGAACGGGCTTTTCATCCTGATTGATCAGCGGATCGTTCGGCATTGCGTCGCCGGTGCGGAACACCTTCGCAAGCAATGTTCCCTCCACAAGCTCCTGGCTTGGCGGCTCACCCTTCCCGACGACGGTGAACGTTTCCAGCCAGCTCTCCGTGCGTGACACCGCCAGCACTCCCTGTATCGTATCGCCGATCTGAACGCCATCGAAGAGTGCGCGGTTTTTTATCTTGAAAGGCATCGTCATCGCCATCATGTAGTTGGGAATCTCTTCATGGTCCAGCGTAATGCGCATCTTCGCCGTGTCCATTGCAACGACTTCTCCCTTGAGCGGGAATGTAACGAGGTCGGTGGATTTTTCTTCCTTCTTCGAGCAGGAAGCAAGGGCGGAACAAACAAGAAGCAAGATAAGGGATGACTTGGTTGGCATGAGATTATCTGAATGTGATTGAAGAAAAAACGCTCTTTGAAAAGATAAGGAAAGCGCTGGTGAGTGTACAGGGGAGCGGTTGCGTCAGACCTGAATTTGTTTATATTCCATCCTTGTGAATATTGACATGCTCATAGCAAGGTTGCGTTCTTCACGTTCGCCAGTGTCTTTGCCAGACTTTGCAAAAGTCGCCCTGCATTTTGGTTTTACACTCGACCATATCGCAGGCAGTCACCATGTGTTCCGTAGCTGGTCTGGTCGGAAGTTCATCGTTCCTGTTCACAACAAACGAATAAAGCCGGTGTATGTGCGATTATTTCTCAAGGAGATGGAATGAAAAAAGAAACAGTGAAAGCCAGTACAAGAAAGGGCAAAAAAAATGGAAAGGCCCAACGACTGCGCAAGTATCTTGCGCAACCGTACATTGTTGAACTGAAGCCGCTTCCTGTATCTGAGGGTGGGGGATACCTTGCCGTTATTCCATTACTAAGAGGATGCCAGAGCGACGGTGCGACACCGGACGAAGCTGTGCGCAGTGTTCGAGAGGCGCAACGTGCATGGATTGAGTCTGCACTCAAGCACAACGATCCGATACCGCTTCCGCAATAAAAACAAAAGCCCACCGCGCTGAACGCGATGGGCTTTTAGTCTCCGCGGCCTTCTTTTACTTCAACAAAAGCATCTTCCGCATTTGGGCACCTTCCTGCGTACGGACTTGATAGAAATACGTGCCCGTAGCGAGTTGAATCCCACTATGGTCTTTTCCATCCCACTTGACCGAATGACTTCCCACCTCAAATTCGCCTGCGGCAAGTGTACGAACAAGCTGGCCCGAAATGTTATAGATATCGAGGTTGATTTCTTGACGCCTCTCCAACTGAAAGTCGATCTGTGTTTCGGGGTTGAAGGGGTTGGGATAATTCTGGAGAAGTTGTATTGAAGCCGGGGTTTCCGTTTCGCCGGGAACCACCCCCGTAGGCGGATAATGCGCATAGTAGAGGTTGTAGTTGTTTGGACCGGACAGACTGGAAAAGAGGATCCCCGAAGCGGGACCGACATTGAGTCCGAGGAAGTCAGACTCACCCGGCACGACGGGCATTGAGGACAATAGTTGTTCAGTATCAAAGGCCGGAGCGGTGACACTGGCTATTCTTCGATACAAGAGAGACTCTTTGATATAGACGGCGATGATGTTGCCCGTTGCATTGATGTCCACGGCTGCATAGGACGCGTTAACCGACAGCAGGTTGTCGACCGGTGGTCCCGTTGCGGGATGGAATATATACCGGCATGTGCTCCCTGCCTGGTATGCCACGATCCATGAGGAGCCATATGATCCGATGAAGGGTCCCCACTTATTGACGGAGCCAGTGGTGGTGTAAGCCGGGGTCCAGGTCGTTCCCGAGGAATTCTCCAGTACGGTGATCTGATCAACACCACTCGTTCCTGTTACGTAACTGAAGTACGCAACAGATCCGTTGTATGCGGCGTCAACATGCTGTAGTCCGGCCGGGTTGGCATACGGCCCGGTCTGCTCGTGAAGGAAATTTGAGCCCCCGTTGGTGCTGAAGTCGATACGGAACCGCTGACTGGTCTCGTCAAGAGATGAAACAAGGATTCTTCCGTCTGACTTTACCAGAATCGACGGGTGCCATGTATTCAACTCTGAAATTTCAAAGAGATTGAAAAAGAAGTCCGACTTTACCGGCCCCGTCGTGAAAGAAAAGTACAGTAAGTCAAAATCGACCGGAGAGTACTTCAGGTCGCAAACGACATGCAGTTTGTTAACGGCGATAAAGGCTTTCGGTCGACCGAGGGAATAGTTGTTGCTGAGAACGCCGCCGAAGTATTGCCAGGAATGTCCGCCGTTAGTTGAAACCATAATCTCGATTTCGGTGCGTGCAGAGCCGACCGGGGTCATCTCATAGATCGCGTAGAGCAGACCTCCATTATCCGTAACGGCGATGAATGGAGCCTTCTCGTTTGCCAGTGTTGCTACAACTGTGTCGATATTGGAACCTGAGCTTGCCGTGCCCGCATGTACCGGATTCCACAATGGCTGTGTCCGAAGCAGGATACTCCCGGTTAAGCGTCCTTCACGCTTCACATCAGAATGTGCGTGGCTCAGAGCTGCAGCCAATACAACGAAGATCAGGATTATCTTCATACCCACAAACCTTTCGAATTCCGGTAGCGTCCGACTGTAAGATAAAATTGCTTGGGGGGGATTGCAACAGGAAAATACGCTTGGCCGGAGTTACCTCGCGAGAAACACCCTTTTTCTCCAATAGGATTTACCGCAAAGGCCGCAAAGCTACCTCTCAGATGAATTCTGTTTGCGAAGAACGCAAAGGTCTGAAAAACAAAAGCCCACCGCGCCGAACGCGATGGGCTTTTGTCTCAAGCTTCACCCTTACCACCCCAATCCCGAATCCACAATCTCCAATCCGGCGGCGCTCTTTCACTGCCCCGACACTCCACCACTCCATTACTCCCACTGTCCGACTGGGCCTTATCTCACGAGCACCAGTCCCGCCACAAATCGTCGGGATTACCTGAGCAGCAGTAACTTTCTCGTGTGCACAAAGCCACCAGCTTCCAGTCTGTAAAAGTACACCCCGCTTGCCACCTGCTGACCCGCGTTGTTGGTGGAGTTCCACTCGACGGATTTAAAGCCGGCAGATTGTTGGTCGTTCACCAGCGTCCGTACTTCCTGACCGAGGTGATTGAAAACCTTGAGAATGACGTTGCTCTCGATTGGCAATGCGTAACTGATCTTGGTACTTGGGTTGAAGGGGTTGGGGTAGTTTTGGTCCAAGTCATAATTCTTTGGTAAGACCTTTACGGGTTCAAGTACAGCGAGAGCCTCGTTCGAGAGTTCAAACTTTTGCAAGTTAAGGTCAGCATCGTTGGTCCAGTCTCTCGAAGCGAGAAGAGCATTATTATCAAATCTAAGCAATTCAAGACGAAAGTTGTACAATCTATGAGGTAGTTCTTGTGGTCTGCCGAGGGTGCCGACATCATCAATATTGAAATTGAATGTCCCTGACCCAATGGGTATCGTGCCAGTGATGTCCCAAGTTATTACGGTGTTGCAGTCGCCACAGTACACAATCATTTTGCGCACTGCTGAGACACTTTGGGTGGCATTCACTGTAAAGTCTAGTCTGCGTGACGGAGTAAAGCCATCTCCATCGATGTCCACCAAGTTGCTCCAACTCCCATTCGTAATCGTTACGACCAATGGTGGAACTTGATCCTCTGCCGCCGTTTCAAAGTGCTGCAGGCTGAGGTCAGCATCATTTGTCCAATCTCTGGAAGCTAAAAGGGTATTGTTGTCAGCTCTTCGCAATTCGAGTCGAAAGTCATAAAAATCATGCGGCAGTTCTTTCGGCCTACCCGGAGTCCCAACATCGTCTATGTTGAAGTTGAATGTCCCTGATCCGATTGGCACTGTGCCTGTTATGTCCAATGTATTGAAAACGGTGCCATTGCGATACACAATAAGCCTACGTACGGCGGTTACGCTCTGGTTGGAATTCACGGTGAAGTTTAGCCGGCGTGACCGAGTAAAGCCATCTCCATCGATGTCCACCAAGTTGCTCCAGCTCCCATTCGTAATCGTTACGACCAATGGTGGAACTTGATCCTCAGCCGAAGTTTCAAATTGCTGTAAGCTAAGGTCAGCATCATTACTCCATTCTCTGGAAGCCAGCAGGGAATTGTTATCGGCCCTACGTAATTCAAGACGAAAGTCGTAGAAATCATGAGGAAGTTCTTGTGGTCTGCCTGGAGTTCCGACATCGTCAAGATTGAGATTGAAGGTTCCTGATCCAATTGGTACTGTGCCAGTAGGATCCCACGTTGCGAAAATCGTCCCGTTTCGGTAAACAATTAGTTTGCGGACCACCGAGACACTCTGGTTGGAATTCACTGTGTAGTTCAATCTGCGGGAACGAGTGTAACCATCTACGTCAGTATCTACCGGGTTGCTCCAACTTGCATTGGTGATTGTTACCGTTTGTGCCTCAAGTATTCCTGAGAAACTCAAGAATAATCCCAAGAAAAAGCAGAACCATGCTTTCATGCTTGACTCCTATATGTTTTGTGAGATGACAGCGAAGGGTACATCTGTGACTTCTCACAGTTGCTATCCTTTGCTGAAAAATCAGAAAACACAAATGGAGACAAGCGGATAGATCATAAGATCAAGTTACTGCATGGTTGTCTTCTCGGTGTGTTTCACCTTCGTCACCTCTTTCCTCCACTCCCGCCACAAAGATTGGCGGGCGGGCCTTCCCATCCCGATACCGCGCGGCCCCTGCCGGAGGTTTTTGAGGTTGTTGCGGTCAAGGTGAAGGCTACCTTCAGCCGTGACATAACTCAGTTGAAGGTTGCCTTCTTACCGAAATCGTGTCCCACCCTCACCACCTCTTTCCTCCACTCCTTCCCATCCCAATACCGCACCCCCTGACGGAGGTTTTCGAGGTAGGCTTTGTCGAGTGTGCTGGTGATTTGTCCTTAAGCATTACCTAAGAAGACCTTGTTGCCTTTTCCTGTTTTGATAAAAAATCGTATATTTGAGCGAGGGTTATCGGCCTGGATGGATATCAATAACATACGAGACGCGTTGAAGAATGGAATGGTTCGGATTTCGGACCATGCCGATGAAGAAGCAGCAGTTGACAAGCTCAAGTATGACGAGATATTCTTCGCCGTTCAGCATGGAGAGATTATCGAAGAGTATCTTTCCGACAGGCCGTTTCCAAGTTGCCTTGTTTATGGTCGAGCGTCCAACGGAGATCCAATACACAGTGTTTGGGCTTTGAATCCGGCAACCAAATGGGCAGTCCTCATCACTGTCTATCGTCCTGATCCGACTCGATGGATCAACTGGAGAGAAAGGAGAAAGTAACATGCAGCCTTTTGAAAAATGCCCTGTGTGTGGCGGCGATCTTGTGGAGAAGTGGGTCGAAAAATTGCTCAAGGGGGGTAATCATACCGGCGTCCTCGTGGTTTCCGCTCAGGTGTGCCAACACTGTGGCGAGCGTTACTACGCGGAAGAAACAGTCCGGAAGTTTGAGGAGGTTCGGGCAAAGTTGGAGCGACAGGAAACTGGGGACTTCAAGCCGATGGGTACGTCGTTTCGCGTCGCGTCATAGTGCTGCGCTACCTTTGAAGGACAATGTCGAACGGCAACCTTCAGCCGGGTGTTCCTTAGTTGAAGGCTGCCTTCACTCAGTGCGGTGTTTAATTTTGGTAGGCTCCTTCACCCACTCTTTTCCATCCCAATACCGCACCCCCTGACGGAGGTTTTCGAGGTAGGCTTTGTCGAGTGTGCTGGTGATTTTGCCTTCTTGTTTCAGCTTGGCGTGAAAGCGTCCAGTGTCAGTGGCAAACTTCACTTCTAAGATTCTCATGTCATTGGTAAGGACATAGTTAAATCCAGAAAAAGTGCCTCCGGCGGCGCAGAAACTTGACACAAGCATGTGTGTAGAGTCGGAATCATAAAAGTCTATCACGCTTGGCACTTGTCTGAACACTGCGTGAATATCCGGAATTGGCAATCGGATGTAGTACATCTCGGCCGCTGAGGTGGGAAAATGAAACCCGGCGCAGACGGAGGATTTCCCATGGCCGATAATCTTCTCAGGCTTCAAGACCACGATTCCAGGAAATTCGTCCTTAGCCTTGTCTCCGATGTCATTGCTTCCCCCCGCAAGAATCTCTAGCCGTCCATCGTTATCAATATCCCTTGCTTCCATTTCCAGAAAATGGCCGAAATGCCAGAACCTGCCAAGTTCGTTTCCCTTCTCATCCAGTCGGACAATTGAAGAAGGTGAACGAATATTGGCCGACATGACAATAATCTCTTTCTTCCCATTACCGTCAAAGTCATCAACTATGATCTGGTCAGCCCTTAGAGTCCGAGTGTACTCTCTGTTTTCATATTGGAACTCATGGCTGAGGTCTTTTCTTGCCAATACTACCTCCTCTGCCGAGAAGATTCTGAGCACGTTATGTTGGATATCAAGCTTGTCATCAAGGAGCAACAAGGTTGTGACGACCTCATTCCTTCCATCGCCATCCAAATCGGTAACCCGGACTTGTTTCAGTCGGTTTCTCCACGCCACTTCACTATCCGAACGCTGAAAATTCTCGACGATCCTCTCCCAGAGCAATTGCTCGGTACTGTCTAGAATTTGGAGCGTACTTCTCTCGCGGTTTAAGAAAAAATTTGCCGGGTTTGTATCTTTAATGCTTTGCAATGAAAAGCTAATCGTCATTGCCAAAGCACCGAATAGCGTGACTCCTCCTGCCCCTGCAGCGAAAGGAGATCTCCTCACAAAAATCCCAAACCTCTCAATCCTCGTCGGTGTCTTCAACGGAATTGCCGGTGCGGTTGGCTGGTAGAGCCGCTGAACGTCACGAGGTACTGTTGCAACAGCGGAGGTTGCGTCCCGTTCCTCATTTGGAATGTTCTTCAGCTCGGCCTCAGCGGTCCGGTAAAACTCTGCCATCTGCGCCGTGAGATGCCGGCAGCCGTTGCATTCCTTCAGGTGAGCGGCAATCTCGTCGCGCCTGTCGGTGATTTTCTCGGAGCCGAGTACGTACAGCTCGAGTATGTGTTCTTCGATGTGCTTCACGCTTCTCTCATATTGAACTCATGTCATTTGTGTTCGGGCGCTGAAATACAGCTTGTTGTCATCCACCCCTCTTTGATTCTCCCCTCGTGGAGG
>JBJXHC010000030.1:0-92260 GCA_046160825.1 Bacteroidota bacterium
CATCAGTCATCTTCTCATTGGGAATCATATCTTTGTATCCGCAACGCGTACATCGTCTCGGGTTGGCCTGATACTTTCCGTAGTAGACTTTAAAGTCATCAAGCGTCTCTAGAGCCTCAATAAAAATCGATTGTCTTTTCCGTTTTTCTTCCGGGTACGATACTCTGCTTGTAAAGTACTTCGTGAAGACCAATTCCTGACCCGACTTAAGAACATTCCCAAGCAAGAGCTGTAAATTGAGCCAGTAATACCGCTGCCAGTTCGATGTTTTAAGTCCGAAGTAGAGATTAAATCCGTCGATATAGCCGATTACTCGTTCCATTTTGGGGGTTGAAGGTCCATCAAATGGGCTTGAAACTCAAGAGAATTGTCTTGGAATTCACCGTACGCTACCGTACATTGTAGTGTAGTTTAACAGCACCGGTGTGAGTAACACCGGTCCGACGGCTCCGAGAGAAATCCCGGGGCCGTTTCTGTTCTATATCGTCCTAAACTCCACTCCCACGTCCCCGCCTGCGGTTGGGAAACACCTCCGGCGGGCAGGCTTCATCTGCAACACGGTATTCATTTTCAGCAGTCGCCCTGTTTGGTAGCACTCTATTGCCACGACCTTCAGGTCGTGGAAATCAGCAACAACATAATGGACTTTAGTCCTCCAATGATTTGGCTAAGCCAAAGATAAGAGTTTGTCTTTCGTCCACGAGCTGAGCTCGTGGCAATACTCGCATCAGATCGTCCTGAATTCTATCCCCGCATCCTTCATCTGCAGTACAGTATTCGTCTTCAGCTGATCGTCACCTGTAAACAGCCTGTCAAGACAGATCACCCTCTTGGGCTTGCGCCTGATAATCTCCTCAATTGCCTCTTGCGTAACCGACTCAAGCATGAGTATCAACTCTCCCTCGGCGATGGAATACACCGGTACACCGCCGTCGAGCGTGAGGGTCTCCATTGGAGTGGTAAGCTCATACCCCGACTTCAGCAGTATCTCCCACGCCATATTATCAGCCTCGGAGCGGACGCGCACGGGATCAACGAACGCATTCATTTGTTTCTTCAGTTCTTCCTCAGTCTCAATCACATCCGTGCGCCAGACTTTGAAGTTGGAGGACTCAAGCGTGAGAACCTTGAAACCAAGGTCGAGCGGTCTACTTGCAAACAAATTGGGTTGATCATCAACTTCTGCTTTGATCTTTGCAATTGCTTGCGCCATTCTCTCTTTGCATATATCTGCTATCGTTTCGTGGCCGGCTTTGTGTACTTCAGACTCCTCATCGGTTTTCTCTGGTAATTGTACAAGAATGAACTTTCGGTTGCCGCCATCCTCCTTGTTTAATTCCAAGACCGCTTGCGCGGTTGTACCGCTACCAGCAAAGAAATCAAGAACGATATCGCTTGTTGCTGAAGAAGAACTTATCTGTAGTATTCGTTTTAGAAGTCTACTGGGTTTCGGAGAATTGAATCCTCCTGAAGGCAGAAATGCCAACAGTTCTCTTGTCGCTTCCTGGGTGTGTCCTACGTCCGCATAGTTCCAAATTGAACGGGGAACAACATCACCGGCCTCTGTCAGAAAGTTTTTTAGGCGAGGCATTCTTGCCTTACCGTCAACACCCCAATAAATCAAGTTCTCCTCAACATGTTTATCATACATCTCTCTCGAATATGCCCAAACAGCAGTCTCCCTAGGCCAAGTCTCTTCCTTCGTATTTGGATTTACAATGGGGTAATAAAGATTTGGTCTTTCAGACTTCGACTTGTTACACGTATACGTTGCCGAATTCCATTCGCCTCTAGAGTCATTGTCGGGATTCTTATAGTACCCCTTTTGTCTTTCATTCATTGGTAACCGAATAGGGAACCAGGTTTCTTTTGACTTTGCGTATACCAATATGTAATCATGGTCGCTGCTAAACCATTGAGCATCATTTGATGGAGACACCTTGCGCTGCCAAGTAATGCTGACAACAAAATTTTCCTCCCCAAACACTTCATTCATTATCAAGCGCAGGTTATGCACCTCATTGTCATCAATCGACACAAATATCACCCCGTCATCGCGCAAGAGGTTCCGGGCGAGGAACAAGCGTGGGTACATCATCGAGAGCCAGTTGGAGTGAAACTGTCCGTTCTCTTTGCTATTCTTCCGGAAGAACCCTTCTTTCGTCAGGTAGCCCGCTTCGTCCTTGTCGCCGATCTTCTTCAGGTACTCTTCCTTTGTTTCGGAGAACTTGTCGGGATAGATGAAGCTGTCGTTTCCGGTGTTGTACGGCGGGTCAATGTAAATCATCTTCACCTTGCCGTAGTAGCTCTTCTGCAACACCTTCAACACTTCAAGGTTCTCTCCCTCGATAAAAATGTTCTGTGTCGTATCGAAATCAATTGATTGTTCGCGCTGCGGCTTCAGCGTTGCAGTGGTTGGTGTCTGTATGGCTTTGAATGCATCGGACTTGCCCGCCCAATTGAGCACATACCGCTCGTTGGTCAGAGCAATGTCGTCACCGAGCGTGCGGCGCAGTTTCTCCCAGTCTATTCCCTGTTCGGAAACAGCTTCCGGGAATGCTTCACGGAGCTTTTGCAGTTGCAACGCTCGCAGATCGAGAGATGAACCATCCATAGTTCGGGCTCACTTAAGAAGTGAAAATCGCAGACAGAAGATAAAAGGAATCATAGAAAGGACTCCATCGAATTTACGATTTTTGAAGTCAAATGCCATACCTTGACTTCCTTCGATTCCCACCCGCCCCCTTGCCGCTTGTCCCCTCTATTGCTATCTTGTCAACACAAAAAAATGAAAACAATTCAATCCAGTCTGCATCATCGGGTGATTCCACCGCGCAACTCTGCGCTTGAGAAGCATCCCACGATCATCATGCTGCATGGCCGCGGCGCGGACGAGGAAGACCTCCCCGGCCTCGCCGACTACCTTGATGACCGGATGCTGGTGATCAGTCCGCGTGCACCCTACCCGTTCTCCTTTGGCGGCGGGTACATGTGGTACGAGTTCAACGGCGTCGGCTCGCCCGATCCGACGATGTTCCGGACGAGTCACGATAAGCTCCAAACCTTCGTCAGCGATTGTCTTGCGCAGTACCCCATCGATCCGAAGCGCCTTTACTTGCTCGGCTTCAGCATGGGAACCGTGATGTCGCATGCGCTGGCGTTAACGCAGCCCGAGCTTTTCCGCGGCGTTATTGCAAACAGCGGCTATGTTGCGGAGGGAACAATGCTCACTTACCACTGGGATAAGCTCGGCCACATGGATGTTTTCGTTGCTCACGGCACCCAAGACCCTGTTATTCCGATTCAGTTCGGACGTCGAACCCATGAGTTATATGCCGGCTCGTTGGCTCGGCTAACGTACAATGAGTATCCCATCGGCCACCAGATCAGCCAGGAAGAGCTGGACGACATGGCGCGCTGGCTTTCACAGTCTCTCACTCAAACACCATAACGGAAACTCATGCCGGAAAACGAAACACTCATTTTTGTTCTCTTCAACTTCTTTATTATTGCGATGCTCGCGCTGGACCTCGGCATCTTCCACAAGAAGGCCCATGGGGTCGGCATGAAGGAGGCCGTCATCTGGAGTATTGTCTGGGTGGCAATGTCGTTGACCTTTTGTGCGGGATTGTTTATCGTCGCCGGCCCAACCACCGGGTTCGAATTCCTGACCGGCTACCTTATCGAGAAGGCGTTGTCCGTCGATAACATTTTTGTCTTTATTTTGATCTTCAGCTATTTCGGCGTGCCGCAGAAGTTCCAACACAAGATTTTGTTCTGGGGTGTACTGGGCGCGCTGATTATGCGCTCAATCTTTATTCTCACCGGCGCGGCTCTTATCTCACGGTTCGAATGGATCCTCTATGTCTTCGGTGCCATCCTGATTATTAGCGGTTGGAAGATGATGATGCAGGGCGAAGCCGAAGTCCACCCGGAGAAGAACATCTTCATCCGGCTGGCGCGGAAGTTCTTCCCGGTCTTCTCGGGATGGGAAACATCGAAGTTCTTCGTACGGCGGGATGGAAAACTCTATATCACCAACATGTTTCTTGTGCTCATCACCATCGAAACGACCGACGTGGTCTTTGCTGTTGATTCGATACCGGCGATTTTTGCTGTGACCAGGGATCCATTCATTGTCTATTCATCAAACGTCTTTGCCATTCTTGGTTTGCGGGCATTGTACTTTGTGCTCGCAGGGGTCATGAATTCATTCTATTATCTCAAGACGGGTTTATCCCTGATTCTCGTTTTTGTGGGTATCAAAATGATCATCGCGGAGTTCTATCACCTCCCCATAATTCTCTCGCTCCTGACAATCTGTGCCATCCTCACGGTCTCGGTCGTCGCATCGATCATCCGGAACAAGCGTGCCGCGCCATGAAGGGTTTCTTCAGAATGATCGCCGCGTTGCTCAGTCGCCGCTACAGCGCGGTGCCGTGGCGGTCACTGATACTGTGTATTATCCTCGTGCTCTATGCCGTCAGTCCCATCGATCTCATTCCCGACTACATTCCCTTCATTGGTGTCATTGACGATCTCACACTGCTGGGCTTCTTCATTCGTTCGGTCATGAAGGATGTGAAGAGGTTCAACGAGTGGGATGCACGAACAAAGTAACAATTGTCGGGCGCATGGTGCACGGCGAGAAACGTCAGACTCAAACCTTCCTTGATTCTCAAACCCATTTTGGTTACACTATGCAAACCACCGAGTACCAACCGTCGCAGTAAGTGGTATCATGACATCTGAGAGCTTGTCCGCGCACACTGATCTTGCACAGGCACAGGTGTCAATAGTACAAAATACCGGATCGCCCTTCCCGTCAGCTCCCGAAACCGCCAAACAGTACAGCCGCACAAAACTCCGTACAGGCATTGCTTCGTCTGTCTGTTCGTTCATCGCTCTTATCGTGTTTGTGGCCTTCGGATGGTCGCGTGATGTCGCCTCGATCGCCCTCTCGATAAGCCCGAATGAGTACATGGCCGTCATTGTCTTCTCAGTACTAGCCGGACTTCTCGGCACGTGTGTGTCTCTGCCATTTGGGTTTTATTCCGGCTACATCATTGAACATCGCTACGGGCTTTCGAATCAAACGCTGGGCCGCTGGGCGTGGGAGCGTTTGAAAGGCTCGATCATCGCCGCTCCACTGATGATCGCGGTACTGCTCATCCTGTATTATTGTCTGAACACATACGACAAAATGTGGTGGCTGCCGGTGAGTATTGCACTCACGTTTTTCTCCGTCATACTCGCCCGCTTCGCACCCATCGTGATCATGCCGCTGTTCTACAAATTCACACCAATTTCCGATGGATCGTTGAAGGAGCGCATCCGGGCGCTCTGCGAGAAAGCCGGCGTCCGCGTTGAAGGAATCTTCTCGTTTAACATGAGTAAGAACACCCGCAAAGCGAACGCGGCATTCACGGGCATCGGCAAATCGAAACGGATTATCCTCGGCGACACGCTCCTCAAGGAATTCACTGATGAGGAAATCGAATCCGTGTTTGCCCATGAGCTTGGGCACTATACGCATAGACATATTGTCGTGGGAATGATCATTTCGGTCTTCTCGACGTTCGTCGGACTGTTCCTTGCAGCGCAATTGTACACAGCCTCGTTACCATGGTTTGGCTTTGCAGCAATCACGGAGATCGGTGCGTTGCCCTTGCTCGCCCTGTGGCTGTCGGTGTTCGGACTTGTTACAAGTCCGCTTGGCAACATGTTGTCACGATATCACGAACGGCAGGCGGATACGTACGCGGTGAAGGCCGCCGGTAGCTCACGGGCATTTGTTTCGGCGCTACAGAAGCTTGCAAAGACAAATCTGGCAGACCCGGCACCACACCCGCTCATCGAGTTTCTGTTCTACAGCCATCCCTCTATTGCAAAGCGGATCAAGATGGTTGAAGCGCTGGGGACATGAAGACTGTCCTCGGGCTTCTGCGATTTGTGGGATGCTGGGTGACGGCGATCGTCTTCGCCAGTCTTGAGTTGATAGTTATCGCATTGCGGCTTGGTGACAAAGTCTTTCATGCGTTTGCCCGCGGTTGGGCACACACCACACTCCGGCTCTCCGGCGTGAAGGTGCGTGTCAGAGGTTTGGAGAATGTTGATTTCACGAGAAACTATGTCTACGTATCGAACCATGCGAGCATGTTCGATATACCGGCAATCGTTTCTGCAATTCCTGATCAGATACGGATCATCTATAAGAAGGAATTGCATTGGATTCCGATCTTCGGCTGGGGATTGAAGTTCGGCAGCTACATTGCCATCGACCGGACCAGCGGTGCCGACGCGATGAAGAGTCTGGAAGAAGCGGTGGAGAAAATCAGAAGCAGCGCATCGGTCCTTCTCTATGCCGAAGGAACACGAACGCAGGATGGGAAACTGCGGCCATTCAAGCGCGGGGCGTTCAATCTTGCGGTAAAGGCCGGCGTCCCCGTTGTACCGCTGACGGTAAACGGCTCATTTGGTATTTTGAGGAAGAGTTCGTTCGTCATCCGGTCGGGAACGGTGGATCTTATGTTGGGATCACCCATTGAGATTCATGGAAACGGCAAGGAAGAGGAAATGCGGGTGATGGCCCTTGTACACGAGGCAATACAGAACAACTATGTGAATCAGCAGTAACCGAAGGAATACGATGTCTGTCACCATAAAAGATGTTGAGCACATTGCGTCGCTTGCGAAGCTCTCGTTTAGTGAAGAGGAAAAGCAAAAGCTTACCACGGAATTGAATGCCATCCTTGAATACATGGAACAACTCAATCAACTTGATACCGACAACGTCGAACCGCTGTCACACGTCATCGAGTTGAACAATGTATTTCGTGCAGATGAGCTGCGTCCCACCGTGCGTCGCGACGAGGCATTGAAGAATGCTCCGGCACATACGGATGAATTGTTTAGAGTCCCCAAAGTGATCGGCGACCGATGAGCAAACCACGCGTTGTTGCAGTGATTCCGGCCCGATATGGCTCACAGCGTCTTCCCGCCAAGCCGTTGGCCGACATTGCTGGCAAGCCGATGATCCAACATGTGTATGAGCGTGCGTGTGCAGCGGAGCTTGTTGATGCCACACTCGTGGCCACGGACGATAAGCGCATTCTCGAAGTCGTCCGGGCATTCGGCGGACGGGCAGTGATTACACCGGAATCGATTCAAAGCGGCAGTGATCGCGTCGCTCTCGTCGCCCAGTCATTACCGGACGCCGATATAATTGTGAACGTGCAAGGAGACGAGCCGTTGCTGCCGCCTGCAATGATCGACGAAGCCATTCGCGTTGTGTTGGATGATATGCGTGCAAAAGTCGGCACACTGGTCAGGAAGATTGAAGACGTATCTGATTTGAGCAACCCGAATGTCGTGAAAGTCGCACTGGATCGTGAAAATTTTTGCCTCTTCTTTTCACGTTCCCCCATTCCTTACGGCAGAGATGTTGACCAAAGCGCCTGGTTGCATCATCATACATATTTCAAGCATGTCGGGCTCTATGCATTCCGACGCGAGTTTCTGCTGAAGTTTACAACGATGACACCGACGCCATTGGAACAGACGGAAAAGTTGGAGCAACTGAGAATCCTGGAAAGCGGCTACAAGATTAAGGCCGCCATGACGCAACATGACTCTGTCCCCGTTGATACCGAGGCAGACCTGGCGCGCGTACGCTCACTTTTTGAAACGACTGCACCATGAGTGACACCGAGAAATCGTTCTTTGGACACATACGTACGGCATTTCTACGCGGCGCGGCGGTGCTCATTCCTCTTGTACTCACGTACTGGTTCTTTCGCGCACTGCTGAATGCCATCGACGGAATCCTTTCGCCGCTGTTCGAGCAGTGGCTTGGTCGGCCTATGGCCGGATTGGGTTTCGCAGCCATGATCGTGCTCATTCTTTTTGTCGGACTTCTTTCCCGCAACCTGATCGGGCGTATTTTGTTCAAGTGGTTTGATGCGTTTCTGGCGAACATTCCGTTCGTTCGCTCCATTCACGGCGCAATCAAGGATCTTGTCGGTGCTTTCACGCTCGGCGGCAAGGGCAAAACATTCCGCGAAGTGGTGATGGTGGAGTATCCCCGACCCGGATTGTTCACACTGGCATTCGTTACCAATGAGATGACATTCGTTGCGGCGGATAACAAGCGCACCGGACTTATCAATGTGTATATTCCCAATCCACCCAATCCCACTTCGGGGGTACTGATTCTTGTCCCGCAGAGTGAAGTGATTCATCTGAATCTTACAATTGAACAGGGCTTGAAGCTTGTTCTCTCCGGCGGTATTGTCGTCCCGGGAGAGCTCACCGAACGCAAGCAGCCCTAACCTAAGGAGTCTTTGTGGCACGACGTCGTCATCAAGTAAAATATATTTTTGTTACCGGAGGAGTAGTCTCATCGTTGGGCAAGGGCATTTCCTCTGCTTCAATCGGGCTGCTATTAAAACTACGCGGACTCCGTGTCACGATTCAGAAATTCGACCCCTATCTCAATGTCGATCCGGGGACAATGAATCCATTTCAGCATGGCGAGGTCTATGTGACTGACGACGGCGCTGAGACGGATCTCGATCTCGGTCACTACGAACGATTCCTCGACATCACCACATCGCGCAAGAACAATTCCACTACCGGACAGATCTATCATGAGGTGATTTCCAAGGAGCGGCGCGGCGATTATCTTGGGGCAACCGTGCAAGTCATTCCCCACATTACCGATGAAATCAAACGGCGCTTTGAGGGACTTGGCCAGTCGGGCAAATACGATGTTGTCATCACGGAGGTCGGTGGGACGGTTGGCGATATCGAGAGTCTACCATTCCTCGAAGCGATGCGGCAATTCATGTATAAAGTCGGCCATCAGAATGCCATGGCCATCCACGTAACGCTCGTTCCCTTCATCGGGTCGGCGGGCGAGACGAAAACCAAGCCGACACAGCATAGCGTGAAGGCGTTGCTGGAGCTCGGCATCCAACCGGACATGCTCATTTGTCGGTCCGACCGACCGTTGACGCCGGAAGTGCGTGAGAAAATCGCGCTCTTCACCAACGTGCAGCCGGATTCCGTTGTTGATGGACGCGACGTCGCCACCATCTATGAAGTGCCTCTCGTATTCGCTGAACAGGACGTGGATGAAATCGTTCTGGAGAAACTCGATCTTACATGCCCCAAAGCCAATCTGCGTGAGTGGAAGAAATTTGTTGAGCGGGTAAAGAACCCGGCCGGCCGGATCACTATTGGCATTTGCGGCAAGTACACCGACCACCAGGATGCGTACAAGAGTATTGCGGAATCGTTTGTGCATGCAGGCGCGGCAAACAATGTTGGCGTGGACCTCCAATGGATTCGCGCTGAGGATATAGAGCGCGACGGAGCGGAGCCGCATCTGCGCAACATCAGCGGACTGCTTGTGGCACCGGGCTTTGGTGAGCGTGGCATTGAGGGGAAGGTCAAAGCGATCAAATATGTTCGGGAGAACAAGATTCCTTTCTTCGGTATTTGTCTCGGATTGCAGTGCGCAGTAATCGAGTTTGCGCGCAATGTCTGCAAACTGAAAGAGGCAAACAGCACGGAGTTCAAAGAGACAAGTCAGAATGTGATTGATATGATGCTGGAACAGAAGAAAGTAAAGGAATATGGCGGCACTATGCGACTTGGCGCGTATGCGTGTAAGCTGGAAAAAGGCTCGAAGGCACACAAGGCCTACAAACAGGAATTGATTCACGAGCGCCACCGTCACCGCTACGAAGTGAACGACGCATTCAAAGAATGTCTCAACAAGCCGGTTGTCGAATCCATGAAGCAGACTGTCGGCGCGGCGGGTATGCGCTTCAGCGGCATCTGTCCTGACAATGGTCTGGCAGAGATCATAGAACTCTCGGACCATCCCTGGTTCGTGGGGGTGCAGTTCCACCCGGAATTGAAATCCCGTGCCACCAACCCGCACCCGTTGTTCCGTGACTTCGTGAAGGCCGCTATGGAGTATCGCGAGGCAAAAGAGCAGAGGGATTAGGATTGACGGTTGTGGGATTGAACCATTGACGATTGACAATCATGCAAACCCGGATCAAATCGTTCTTTGTCTGCACAATACTGGTTGAAATTCTGTTCCTTCCCCACTTGGGGAATGCTCAAGGTGGTTGGACCGAAATCCCTCTTCCAATCACCGACCCTAGCCTCTCAGTTATTTCCTTTGCAGATTCCTCGCGTGGATGCCTGTGCGGACAAAACAATGTTTTCCTGTATACTTCTGACAATGGGATGAGTTGGAGTACCGATTTAATTCCGTCGGCGGTGCCGATATCAAATTGTAAACTCGTTTCAGACAGTGTGGCCTGGGCCTTTGGGTTCGGGTTCAGCACCCAGGGCGTTATCTTTAGAAGTACCGATAGGGGGGACAACTGGCTGCAAGTCGACATTCCCGAAACTTTGGTAGTGTTGGGAGTGGCATTCGGTTCAGAGAGCAACGCATGGCTCGCGACAACAACACATATATGGGTAACGACTGACGGCGGGAATTCATGGGAGCAACGCGGCCAGCTACTTGGCAGCTACAGCTCTTTTCCGTACAATCATCCCATTGAGTTCTTCGACGATTCAATCGGATTCATCAGTGGCAGCGGGGGCTCGATAATCACTGACTTGTTGCCACAAAAGACAACGGATGGTGGTTGGACGTGGAATGTTGAATGGACAGGTTCCTTTCATGGTGGAGGCGGCGTTTGGAACTCCGGGCCTGTCCGGTTTTTGAAAGGTGGGGTTTGCACCTTCACATACGGATGGCAGGATGAGATTGGGGTTAGTGACTACGGGCTTGTTCTGAGTTGGAATCGACTGCAAGATACACTCTTGGTGCGGATCCCTCAGTCCGGGGCAAAAGGATTCGCGCTGGATCATCAGAATATCTGGCTACTCAGGAGCGGGTACGTGACGCGAACAACAAACGGTGGAGCCACATGGTTGATTGACACACTTGCGGTTCCTATTTCGGAAATCTTATATGACTTGGGTGGCCATAAGTATGCTTTGGGCAACGGAAGACTCTTTCGACTGGATATACAAGATAACGTTGAGCCGGAGCGAGCCCTTCCGGATCACTACGCGTTAGAGCAAAACTATCCTAATCCCTTCAACCCATCAACGCGGATAGACTATCAAATCCCGGAAAGAGAATTGGTAACTCTGAAGATATATGACATTCTTGGCAGAGAAGTCGCTGTGCCCGTGAACGATATCGAAGACCTAGGGTTCAAGTCCATTGAATGGAATGCAACCAATTTTGCAAGCGGCGTGTATTTCTACCAATTGAAAGCTGGTCAGTACGTCAAGACGAAGAAGCTTATGCTCATAAGGTGATGTCATGTGGAGATTGCCTCTCGCAATCGCCGGCTGTGTGTGGAGGCAAAATCAAGCCGAGCTTTTGCGATTTCATCGACGTGCTGCAAGTCCGCGGTTCGTAATCATATGAAAGCATGCGCACCATCCCACCACAATTCATTCTCCCCTTTTCGAGGGGAGAATCAAAGAGGGGTGTGGTACAAATATGTGGGATGGTGATTTTTGTTAGACCGCCATACATATAAACCTGTTCGGACACGCCAGATGCCACGCTCCGATAACCTGTACGAACTCCCTGAAAACATCCCCGTTCCTGTTGACGACGGCGCGTGCGATCATCTCGCGGGAATGAAAGTCCCGTCACTGGTTCTCACCTCCACACGCGGCCAGCTTATCGATCTCTCGGCGCTCAAGGGACGCACGGTGGTATACTGCTATCCTCGAACCGGTCGGCCTGATGAAGATTCGCCCGCAGGCATGGATGCAATCCCGGGTGCGCGGGGATGCACACCGCAATCCTGCGCGTTCCGTGACCATTACAAGGAACTGCAAGCTCTCGACGCACAGGTCTTCGGACTAAGTACGCAGGATACAGAGTATCAACGCGAGGCGGCGGAACGACTGCATCTCCCCTTCCAACTCCTGAGCGATGAGCATCTGCTTTTCACCAACGCGCTTCGCTTGCCAACATTCACCGTCGCTTCAATGACATTGATCCAGCGTTTGACCCTTATCCTGCACGATGGTATTATTGGGAAAGTATTCTATCCGGTCTTCCCGCCGGATAAGAATGTCAGGGATGTGATCGCCTGGCTTTCACAGCATACGTAACAGTTCATTCAATCAAACCCAATACTATGACCCGACAATTTCTTTTCCTGGCAGTTCTCCTTGCATTGTTATGTAGCCAATCATCAGCACAGACGACAATAACCGAACGACCGGAATGGAAGAGGTTCTATGATAAGGCAGACGTGCATGGCTGCTTCGTCCTTTATCATCTCAATACCGATTCAATGTGGATCTATAATCGTGCGAGAAGCGACAGCGGATTCCTTCCCGCATCCACATTCAAAATCCCCAACTCACTGATCGCTCTGGAAACCGGCGTGTTGAAAGACGAGCACGACACTCTTCCGTGGGACGGCGTGAAGAGGCAAGTGCCGACGTGGAATGCAGACCAGGATATGCGCCGGGCAATCAAGTTTTCCACCGTCTGGTTCTATCAGGAGATTGCGCGACGGGTTGGTGCAGAACGTATGCAACGGTTTGTGGATTCGATGCACTACGGCAACACGGATATCTCCGGCGGCATTGATCTCTTCTGGCTCGAGGGCGGACTCCTTATCACACCCCGCCAGGAGATTGATTTCCTCGTCCGATTTTACAAAAACGATCTCCCCTTCTCACAACGTTCTCTCGACATCGTCAAAGACATTATGATTCTTGAAAAGTCGGATGAGTACATTCTGCGCGGAAAGACCGGCTGGGCGGGGCGAGTTTCAGCCATGGTGGGCTGGTGGGTGGGATACTTGGAAAGAGGAAGCGACATCTATTTCTTCGCAAACAACATAGCGATCGTTGAAGATGAGGATGCTGAAGCACGGAGATCTGTCGCACTTGATATCCTTCGTTACGTTGGATTGTTGCCAGCCACTCCAGACTCGACGCGATAAGCATCAAAGGTCGTTCATTCCACGCTTTCGAAGACCATCTTCCAAGACTGTCTTCCATAAGAAGATAAATCGCATCTACTCCAGTTGCCACCGCATTCTCTTTCCTCTATATTGATACTCGCTTTCGGTTTTAATTCTTGCCAGAAAATTCAGTTGAGGATACATGCGTCGCCTTTCTTATTTGTGTTTCTCTCTTTTGATCGCTTTTCATTTCTCATTCTCTCAATCCAAAGAGAACTCCAATCCGCCCATCTACATTGCGTTCCTCTGGCATATGCACCAGCCGATTTACTGGCCGTATGAAACCGTGGTGCAAACAGATCAGAACAACCGCTACTCGTACTCGGTCGCCGACATTCACAACCAACGATGGGGGCCGTACACGAGTTGGCCGAAGAACGCCGTGCAGGCCGGCATCAACGCCATTCTCCCTAACTTTGGAGCGCAGGTGAGTTTCTCCGGTTCACTCATTGAAAACCTGAACACCCTTGAATCTGCAGGGAACGGGAATTTCCAGAACTGGAAATCACACTGGAGTTATATCAAGCAACAGAACACGACACTCGGCAATCCGCGGTTGGACATGGTGGCCTTCGGGTACCATCATCCATTGATGGGCTTGATTGAATACCTGGACATCCGCAAGCAAATTCAGGCACACAGGCAGATCATGGCGGTAAATTTTCCGGGTGCGTACTCCAAAGGAATTTTCCCGCCGGAGAATGCGTTCTCGCCTCGCTCAATTCCTGCTCTCGTGGATGAGGGCATTGAATGGGTGATGGTGGATAATGTTCACTTCGATCGCGCGGCAACCGGATATTCGTTCAGCACATCGGGTAACCTGTATGAAGCGAACAAGGCAGATGTTCGCAACCCCAACCCCGGCGACTGGGTGCAACTCAACGGCCTTTGGGCACCGACTCAAAACTCTGCACGTTGGGGGCGGCAACCGCACTGGGTGGAATACATCGATCCGGCCACCGGAACATCAAAGAAAATTATCGCCATTCCCACTGACCGTTACCTCGGCAATGAAGATGGCAGGAGCGGGTTCGGTGCATTGAATTATGAGTACGTGATGAGTCAATTGGAAAGCTACAACACCGACCCGAATCAACCTGTCCTGATTGTGTTGCATCACGATGGCGACAACTACGGTGGGGGAAGCGATGGATACTACAACAGTAATTTCCAGAATTTTGTGAACTGGCTGGTCGCAAACCCGACGCGGTTCAAGTGCACGACGGTACAGGACTATCTGGAGATGTTCCCGCCGAACGTGAACGACGTTATTCATATCGAAGATGGAAGCTGGAGCGGTGCGGACAACGGCGATCCGGAATTCAAAAAGTGGAACGGCGATCCCTCCGGCGGCTACAGTCCGGACAGGAACAGTTGGGGAATCATTACCGCGGCGAAGAACTTCGTCGCAACCGCCGAACAGATCAATCCCGGCTCTGCGAACACTGTGAACGCGTGGAAATATTTTATGAATGGTGAAGCGAGCGATTACTGGTATTGGGATGGATCGCAAAATGGAATATGGGATTCACATCCGGCACGGGCATCAAACCTCGCAATCCCCTACGCTCAAACAGTGATTGGCAGTGGAACGGACCTGACGCCGCCGACGATTTATGTTCCCCAGCGCGAGCCGTACAATCCCGGTGCAACAGAATGGGGAATCAATCAACCGGCCGATTTCACGGTGTGGACATACACCTTTGATGTCAGCGGACTTCAATCCGTAACGCTGAAGTACCGTACAGATCTCGACGGAAACAATTCAAACGCGACAACACATAACGAAACCTATTCCGGTGGAAGCGACGTCACTGCATGGACAAACATAACAATGGCCGGGGTTTCAATTCCCTCGCAGACAAACCCGCAGCCTCTATACAAGGCAAAGGAATATTCTGCACGGGTCACCGGATTGACCAATGCCCTCGTTGACTATTACATCGAAGCCATGGATAGCAATGGCAACATTGCGCGCTCACCCATCATGCATGTGTGGGTCGGCCCCAACCCCGGAGGGGGCGGTGGTGGAACACCTGGCGTCAGTTGGACTCCCACGGCCCCGACACAAAACGATACTATCACGATTACTGTGAGTTCAACACAGGGTGGCAAACTTCACTGGGGGGTGAACAACACCGGCAGCACGTGGCAAACTCCGAACAATGTCTACTGGCCATCGGGCACAGCATTGTTTGGCGGAAGCGGACCTGCGGTGGAGACGCCGTTCGTTGGCCCTGATTCGGGTGCGCTGAAGATCAAGATCGGGCCGTTCAATAATTCCGTGCAAGCGGTGAATAGTGTCGCGTTTGTGATTCACTACAACGACAATAGTTGGAACAACAACAGCGGCCAGGATTTTCATATCGAAGTCTCCGGCAACCCTCCACCGCCGCAAGGATATGTCATGGATGGGAGTCTGGACACCGCCGCAACACTCGTTGTTTCCAATAGTGGATTAACGCTGCACCTCGACTGGAATGGTATACAACTCTACGCCGCCACACAATCAGCGCAGTCACAAGGCGGTGATATGTTTATTGTGATCGCAGACTCGCAACGCGCGCTCCGCAGTGCAATGTGGGCAAAAGGCGGAAGTGTTGCCGGATGGAATGCCTTCATCGGAAACGAATCCTCCAACAACTGGAATGGCTGGTTCAATGCAGCCGGTACACAGTTCACCGGCTCGGGGGTAAGCGCTGCCGGAACTGCACTTGAAGGAGCGCTCAATATCGAGTCGACCCTCGGTCACATCCCTCAAGCAGTCTATGTTGCCGTCGGAAAATACCAATCTCCGGATGCCGGAAGTTTGCTGGTACAGACTCCTGCAGGAAATGGCAATGGTACGATCGAGTTCTCTGAATTTTACACATTCCCACTCGACTCTGTCCCACCGCTTCAGCCGCCCGCACAAACCCAGCTTGTTACTCCAGCGAACGAGGCCCAAACAAGCGACAGCATAGTCTTTCGCTGGCACACCGCACATTTTGTCGTGTCGAAGTATTGGTTCGAGCTTGCAGTCGATTCACTCTTTGCCGTATCCATCGTTGATTCATCCGTTACCGATACAACGACGATACGCACATCGTTGACGACAAACCAGTCATACTGGTGGCGTGTTCGTGCATGGAACAGTGCCGGGTGGGGACCTTTCAGCTTGACACGGAGCTTCACTGCATTGGACGGTATTGTCTCTCTTCATGTATCATTTTCAACAGGATGGAGCATGCTCTCCAACCCTGTAACGACAAATGACGACTCCGTACAAGAGCTTTACCCCACGTCGCTACTACCTTATGCATTTTCTTTCAATCCTGCATCGGGATATGTTCAGAACGAGCGCATGATGACGGGAAGTGGGTATTGGACGAAGTTCGGCACGAACGGAACATCAAGCATCACCGGACTTGCTCAAGAGGTCGATACCATTGCGGTCGAAACCGGATGGAATATGATTGGTTCGATTTCATTTCCGGTGGCCACTTCTTCTGTCACCTCAATGCCACCGGGTATTCAAGCATCGTCGTTCTATGAGTATGACGGCACCAGCTATTCTGTCGCAACAGCAATCCAGCCCGGGAAGGCGTATTGGGTGAAAGCAAGCACCACAGGGGTCTTTGTCCTCACATCCAAAGTATCGAGTACACCAGCCGGCAGCACCGAACAAAACGTCAGGTGAAACGACTTGTTTCTGGATGTCAGTGCAGTTATTTTTTAATACCACCTCGCTTAGAATAACTCCTGACCTATTCTATCAATCAAGGGTTGGGTCTCGGGATGGCGTTCATTCTGATTGTTGTTATGGTGAGGAAGCGGCGGCGCAAAGCGCAACCGTAATGGCAATACCAATCTTTGATTTTTGGGTTATCTAAACTATACATACTCTGGGGAGGATACATGAAACGCGTACTCGTTATTGTTGTCGCAACTATTTTCGGCCTGGTCCAAGGTTGCATGGATCGAGGCAACAAAGACCTTCTTGTGAATGCGGAAAATGATGCATCGGGAAATGTCTCCCTTGCTTTCACGAATCCTCCGCCGGAGGTTGCACGTGTGGTGGCCACACTATCGCGCAGCGGCCACGACCCACGCATCCTTGATCTCGTATTATCAGATTCAACACAAAGCGCGGCCGGTGGCTTCGAGGAAGTTGCGGTCGGTGTCTGGCAATTGCTGGTGGAGGCTCTTGACGACAGCAATACCATCCGCTACGCGGGCGCAACAAGTGTGGAAGTCCGTCCCGGACAGGTGTCGCACATTTCCCTGCACTTACTCCCAACATCCGGAGGGATTGAGATCGTTGTTACGTGGGGGCCGCCGCCTTCACCAACTGGTGGCCTTATGGCATACTATCCCTTCAACGGAAATGCTAATGACGTGAGCGGCAATGGGAATAACGGCATGGTTTCCGGTGCGACGTTGACCGCTGATCGTCACGGGAACCCCAACAGTGCGTATCGGTTTGACGGATCCAATGACATGATTTCCATTCCGTCATCGCCGTCATTGCACCCCAATGACCAGTTTACCATCGCTTTCTGGATTCGATTGGATGGGGCAATCAACAATTGGCTTTCCATCGTCCACAAAGGGGGGCCAATACAGCCCGGGTATTCCAACCGTGAATATTCCATTTATGCGAAACGTATCCAACCGACGCAGTACTCGTTCTATACGTTCTCTGCAGGTGACGGCTCAGGCCAACATGAAATTCCCTCGCCCGCGTTGACCAATCTCAACGAGTGGGTCTTTGTTGCCACAGTTATTGATCGGAGAAACCACTGGATGCGCGCATATCTGGACGGGAATGTTGGGGAAGTCCCGGACTCCTATTCTTCTTTCACTCCAAATGACTTTCCGCTTACCATTGGAATGGAGGCGGAAACAGGATGGCCGGATCATTCTCCCCTCTACGGTGCAATCGACGAGGTTCGTCTTTACAATCGCGCGTTGACTTCTGCAGAAATCCAAGCATTACGGGAAATGCGCTAGTTCATCTGAGTTCTGCTCTGCCAGGGAGTCACTCGCGTACCGGGTGACTCCTTTTTCCATTGGGAATGTTTCTCAAAAAGTAGGCTGGCAAGCCGATAATTCCATGATCTCCGTCTGATTGCATCTCTCACCTCAATTACCTACCCTGATAGCGTTTACTTCCATTTCCTTTCAATTACATGGCCTTTGATGCATCTTCAGTTTCAGGGAGCAGCGCGCACAGTAACCGGTTCCATGCACATGCTGACGGTCGGTGGCAAAACCATTCTGCTCGATTGTGGCATCTACCATGGCCGACGCGATGAGGCGCGCAAACGCAACAGTGAATTCCCCTTCAACCCCGCGTCCATTGACGCTGTCGTTCTCTCTCATGCCCATATCGATCACAGCGGCAATCTCCCCGGACTCGTCAAGCAGGGTTTCCGTGGACCCGTCTATTGCACACACGCCACGAAAAGTCTCTGTGAGGTAATGCTCAGGGATAGCGCGTACATTCAGGAAAAGGACACCGAGTTTGTAAACAAGAAACACCGGAAGAAGGGCCTGCCGCTTATCACTCCTCTCTATACACAGGAAGACACGGATAGGACGATCCCGCTCATTCGGAGCGTTGATTATAGCAAGCCGTTCCCCGTCATTGATGGCATTGAATGCCGCTTTGAGGACGCCGGGCACATCCTTGGTTCAGCCGCCGTAGCACTGACATTGAACGAAGGTACGCAACGCATCAACCTCGCTTTCACCGGCGATCTCGGCAGGCCGGATCTTCCCATCCTTCGTGATCCGGTGTTCATCGGTAACCATGAACCGACAGATTACCTGATAAGCGAGAGCACGTACGGCGGCAGATTCCACGCCCCTGTTGAAGAAATGGAGAATCAGATCCTTCCTCCTCTTCGTCGTGCTATTGCAAGGAAGGGAAAGGTGATCATCCCGGCATTCAGTGTCGGGCGCACGCAGGAAATCGTCCACGTGTTGCATAAACTGAGCGGCGAAGGGAAGATCGATAGACTCCCGGTGTTTGTTGATAGTCCCTTGTCGGTCAACGTGACAAGTGTATTCCGCAAGCATCCCGAATGCTTTGACAAGGAAACGCTCGCGATTCTTAATTCACCGTTGAATAACGATCCGTTTGGCTTCGAACAATTGACGTACATCCGGAGTGTCGAAGAGTCGCGGGAGCTGAACGAACGACGCGGACCATTCGTCGTGATCTCCTCTTCCGGCATGTGCGAAGCGGGACGGGTACAGCACCATCTGGCCAACAGTATCAGTGACCCCAACAATATGATCATGATCGTTGGGTACCAGGCAGAACACACGCTCGGCAAAAAGCTGGTGATGAAAGAACCGGTGGTGAACATCTTCGGAGAGCCTCATGCACTGAAGGCTGAAGTGGTGGTATTGAACAGTTTCAGCGGTCACGCCGATCATAACGAACTCCTTTCCTACATTAAGCAATTCGATGCACGCACACTCAAACGGGTGTTCCTCGTTCATGGCGATCAGGATCAGGAAGAGAAACTCGCAACAGGAATTACCGAGGCCGGCATACAGGCCGTCGATCTACCGGTCCGCGGTGAGAAGTTTCAGCTCTGACGGCGATACTGTGAACGCCTGTCCACGCTACACCGGAATCCTGACCCTCTTCGTGGCTGTTGCCATGCAAGCGCAGGAATCTTCTCAACTCATTGAGGCGTCCCGCTCCACAGGCGATAGCATCTTTCAGGGAAACTCCGCCGGAGTTCTCTTCGAGAGAAACCAGAACACGTTCAACTGGATGGGAAAAGCCACCATCGATACAGTGCTCCTCGGTACACGATTTCTGTTCCGCGAGCTGTATTCCTCCAACATCATTCTTCTGGAAAAAACAAGTACAACACCTGAACGCAGACTGCAGAGCAACCAGCAAGCGCTCTCTTTCCTGTTGCGGCACCCAGTGTCACCGTCATTCCAACCACACGTTGCCTGGTCGTCACGCGTGTATCAGGACAAGAAAGCCGTGGGGCTGAGTTCAGCATCGACTCATGCGGTGGCTGCGGGGTTCGAGTATCTCCCGATTGAGAGCCTTGCACTCACTCCAACGCTGGGTTATCGATGGGACGATCAGGGCGACTTTCGCGATAAAGGAGTGCACTATTCATTGGGTGGGCGGTTCCGTGAAATTGAGGGAGAAGGCTATGTCCTCTCCGCGGAAGGGATGCTCCATGAAGACCGACTTGACCCGCGCACACTTGAAGGACACTTCGTACGTGGCGGCGTGGAGAAAATCTTCGACGGGAGAACCCGGGACAGTCTGCAGGTAGGTTTCGTCAAGAACAGGCGCGAATTCCACTCGTTGCTCGATTCCACTCGCAACATCGACAGCAGACTGGAACAGATACTGACATTCTCGAACCTCCTGGATTATGAACTGGACAAAGCAACGCTGGCAACACTGTATCTCGGACTGTATAGCCGAACTCTTGAACGAAGAACGCGTTTCATCAATGCTCCTCTCGTTCCGGGGAACGTCTTTGGGACCGAGATTGAGGAGTTTCGATTGGATACGTACCTTCAGGCCTCGTTCGCAACTTCAGGTGGGGTGAATGGTTTTGCGCGTTTTGCGTACACAGAGCGTAACGAGAGCCACGCAGCCACGGACATCGACGGCTCGGCCAATGATCCAACGACACTCAACAACCAGGATGAACGGGAAAAGAGCAAGGACAACCTGACGCGCCGTACAGCCATTCTTGGCGTGATAGGAATTCCGGTTACCCGTTCGGACTACATATCCTTCTCGGGGTCTGCGGGTATTTTACGCTACGACACACCAAGTAGAAGCAACAATGAAGACCGCGATGAGTTGCTCGTAGCAGCTTCACTTTCAACCATGCATCGGGTGAGTAGCGTTGTTGATATACGGACCACGCTGGAAGGAACGCTCAGCCATACGGTCTATCTCTTGCAGGACCGGAGTTCCAACAATAACTTCAACAGGGTCCTCAGGCTTGCACCGATGGTGAACTACGAACCTGTACGTTGGTTCTCGACAGCGAACACGTTTGAGGTCCTTGCCAACTATACTGTGTATGATTTCGAGCTACAGGCAACACAAATACGAAGTTTTTCTTACCGCCAGTTTGGCTGGCTGGATTCCACGACAGTCGAATTGACGGACAGGTTGGGACTTGATTTTTTGAGTTATTTGAAGTTATATGAACGTGGTCAACTCAGGTGGAGCGACTTCACTGAACGGGTGGAGAACTCATTCGTTGATCTTACGTACAGCATTCAGTGCAGATTTTCGCCTTCCATTGAAACCGTATTTGCTGTTGGCATGCGTCGATTCAGCCAATCGCGTTTTATATATCGTGACGGAAAGAGGGAATTGGATACCACATTGGAAAGCTTCGGGCCAACATGTCTTATCCAATGGCAACCCGGTCTGTACGGCCTCGTTTCTCTTTCCGGATGGTATGAACGACGCACCCAAACGAATGGCGCGGATCGAACACTGGCCAACATGTCAATGAACGTCCAACTGAACTTCTGAGAGAGTATTGCGTGACTGCAAAACAATCTGTTTTCCGGCTGACACTCCCCAGCAACCCCAAACACATTGGCAAGGTTGAAGGGCTTTTGATGAAAATCAAGCGGGCCGTCCGACTTGATGACATCCAGATGCACAAGCTTATGGTCTCATTGACCGAAGCGGTCAACAATGCCATCATCCACGGCAATAAATCCGACGCGACGAAAAAGGTGACTGTCCGTTGTGAGGTGAGGCCCGAATGGCTCGTGTGTGTTATCGCAGATCAGGGGAAGGGATTCAAGGTCGACAACGTGCGGAATCCTCTCAACAAGGAAAATCTCCTGCGCGATAGTGGGCGGGGAATTTTCCTGATGAAGACTCTGATGGACAAAGTGGAATATGACGTGAAGGGAAAAGGGGTTGAAGTGGTTCTCTGGCTCGACCTCACCAAGCACGCTTAGTTTCATCTGCTGCATCCACTCTCGTTCCGCCACAACAAAAAAGGAGAACCATGGTCCGCATGATTCTCCTCTTGGTTTTCTTAACAACTCCCAATAACTACAGCTTCAGTTTTGCAATCGACTGTTTTACATCTTCCGCAGACTTGTTCAGCGCAGCCTGCTCATCGGGGTTCAATTTTATCTGAATAATCTCTTCAATTCCCTTCTTCCCCAACTTCACCGGCACACCAACGAACGTATCCTTGAGACCATATTCACCTTGCAAATACGCTGCACATGGAAGAATACGCTTCTTATCCCTGATAATCGATTCCGCCATTAATACTGCCGATGCGGATGGAGCGTAATACGCGCTGCCTGTCTTGAGGTGATTCACGATTTCAATTCCGCCATCCCGGGTCCGCTTCACGAGGCGGTCAAGCGTCGCCTGGCTCAGCAACTCGGTAATCGGTATTCCTGCAACGGTCGAATATCGCGGAAGCGGTACCATCGAGTCGCCGTGTCCACCGAGCACAAATGCGGTTACGTCCTCCACCGAAACATTGAGTTCCATTGCAATGAATGTCCGGAATCGCGCTGCATCCAGCACTCCGGCCATTCCGACAACGCGGTGGCGCTCAAATCCGCTGACCTTCCACGCGACGTACGTCATCACATCCAGCGGGTTGGAGACAACAATAATGATCGAACGCGGCGACTTTGCCACTGCGGCTTCGGTGCAGCTCTTCACGATTGCGCTATTGGTGTTCATCAGGTCGTCGCGACTCATGCCCGGCTTGCGCGCAATGCCTGCAGTGATGATGACAATATCCGAGTTTGCTGTTTCATCATAGCCATTGGTGCCGATCACTTTCGTGTCGGTCTTCTCCACGGGTGCCGCTTCGTACATGTCGAGCGCTTTCCCTTGCGGGATTCCCTCGATGACGTCCACAAGAACAACCTCGTTGGCGAGTTGCTTGTCCACAAGTCGCTGCGCCGTCGTTGCACCGACATTTCCGGCACCGATTACTGTAATCTTCATTGTTGTCTCCAGGATTTGTTTGGCTGAGTAGATTGAAGAACGGAATGTCTACCGCTCGAGGCGGAAAAGATGGGTCTATAAATACACCGGCCCGTTCGCCCGACACAGTCGGTTTGAACAGGCCGGAAATCCTTCGTTGCCCTGCTGTGCCTTTAGGCTTGGGGCAATATGCTGACGACTTTCTTTGCCTTGCTGTATTTCTTGAAGTTCACCACGCCGTTGGTCAGTGCGAACAACGTATCATCACCACCGATGCCAACATTGGTGCCCGGCTGGAACCGTGTTCCGCGCTGACGTACGATGATGCTTCCAGCGGTAACGACTTCACCACCAAAACGCTTTACACCGAGTCGCTGTGCATTGCTATCGCGACCGTTACGTGAACTACCAACACCTTTTTTGTGTGCCATGACGCTTCCCTACTTATGCGATGTTGAGAATCTCAATTTGAGTATAACCCTGCCGGTGACCGTTCTTGATGCGGTATCCCTTGCGCTTCTTCTTCTTGAAGACAACTACCGTGTCTTCCTTGGAATGCTCAAGAACCTTCGCCTGAACCTTTGCACCGGAAACCCCGGGGGCACCGATGGTAATGGCCTTGCCTGTATCAAGCAGCAATACCTTATCAAAGGTGACAGTATCACCAGTCTTGTTATCCAGTCTGGGGACATCAATTTTATCGTTTTTTGCCACTTTGAACTGCTGTCCGGCGATTTCGACTACTGCGTACATCTGGGCCATCCCTTACGGTGAACGTTGAACTTGCGGGCTAAAAAGGTAGGGAAATCCTGTCACAAAGTCAATCCGTCATCATTCAAAGTAGGTTTCGATTATCTCTTGATGCTGAGAGAGGCTGACGATCCGGAGCAGGAAGTATTCCTCCACTTCGGCATAGTCAAATTGAAGGAAGCGGCTGCAACGTTGTTCCAGGTCGCGGAGATCCTTTAGGGCGACAAGCAATTGTCCTCGTGGACCTGCGAAGAGATAATCTTTTCCATTTGAGACTTCTCGCGTGTGGATCAGATGTTGTTTCAGTAGCAACCGGGCATTGGTGAACCGGTCGCGGTCCTTTACGTCCGGTAGTGTTGAAACAACTTCTTCGCTATGAGATCGACGACCGGCCATTATGCTTTCTCACTGAAGGATAACGCACGCAGGCTATTCAAAATGACGATAAGAGCCGCGCCGTCATCTGCGAGCACGGCCATCCAGAGGGTTGCGATTCCGGTGACGGTGAGGAAAAGAAAAATCAGTTTGAGTGAAAGCGCAATCGCAATATTCTGCCTGATAATCTTCATCGTCTCGCGGCTCAAACCAAAGAGAAATGGAAGCTTGCCTAGATCATCAGACATCAGAACGACATCCGCCGTTTCAAGAGCGGCATCGGTACCGTTGACGCCCATGGCAATCCCGACGGAGGCAGCGGCAAGTGCCGGAGCGTCATTCACACCATCGCCAACCATTGCAACGGTGCCGTGACGCCGTTTGAGTTCCTCCACAACCTTTACCTTGTCGGCGGGAAGAAGATTTGCACTCACGTTTTCTATCCCCACTTTTCCAGCGAGATGTTGCGCTGAGATTTCATGATCGCCTGTAAGCATGACGATGTGCTTAATCCCAATCCGGTCCAGCTCTGCGAGGACATCTTTACTCTGTTCACGTGCAGCATCGGCGATTCCGATAACGGCAAGGGGTTCGATGGCATTACCGAGTATGATCGCCGTTCTCCCCTGCTGCGTGAGAACCTCGAGCACTTCCTCTGTTTTCGATGAACACTGTCCCATCTCCTCGATAAGCTCATGATTGCCGAGAAGATAATTCGCTCCGTTAATCTCGCCGCGGATACCGCGCCCCGGCAGGGCTTCAAACCCCTCGACTCTGAGATCGCTGAATTCTATTGAGTGCCTCGCCGCCTCACTCAGTACCGCGGCCGCAACGTGATGCTCGGAATACTGCTCCATAGCCGCGATAATCTTCAACACCTGGTCGCGGGTCAGCGAGTTCAGCAAGATGACGTCCGTGACTCTGGGCCGTCCTTCGGAGAGCGTACCGGTCTTATCGAACGCAATGGCTTTGACCTGGCTCAGTGTTTCAAGGTGTTTACCGCCTTTGATCAAAACGCCACGGCGGGTTGCGTTGGTTACCGCGCTTACAATTGTTACAGGCGTGGAAATCACCAACGCACACGGACAGGCAATCACGAGAAGAACGAGCGCTCGATAAATCCACTCGGAGAATGGTTGTCCCATAAATAGCGGCGGGACGATGGCAACCAAAACTGCAAGCACCAGCAATGCCGGCGAGTAAATCCGTGCGAAACGATCGACAAAGAGTTGAACCGGGGCGCGCTGTTGCTGGGCATCTTCGACAAGATGAACGATGCGCGCCAGCGTGGTTTCTTCATACTGGGCAGTCACCCGAACTTGTAGCATCCCATTTGCATTGATGGAGCCGGCAAACACCGTTGCCCCCTGCGACTTCGCAACCGGAGTTGACTCACCTGTAATCGCCGACTGATCCACATGTGACCGGCCTTCGGTCACGATGCCATCCAGCGGTACTTTCTCACCGGGTCTGATTATAACAATGTCGCCGGGTGCGACTTCCCTAGCTGGCACGACGGTTTCAATACCGTTCTTCAATACGCAGGCCTCTGTTGGCGAAAGGGCCATCAGTGATTGTATTGCCCGTCGCGTTCTCGCCGCGCTGTAGGATTCCAACATGAGCGAGACTGAAAACAACACGATAACTGCTGCACCCTCACTCCATTTGTCGATGGCCAGCGCTCCGATGACGGCCACGGACATCAGAAAATTCATGTCCAGTGAACGGGTCTTCACGGAGATGTACGCCTTGAGGAACACGCGCCACCCACCGACTGCAATTGCGGCAAGAAGCATGATTCGCGAAAGCACTGGCGCCAAGCTGACCTGCTCAAGCACGATGCCGGCCAGAGCGAGAAGCGCGGCAACGCCTGTTGTGATTGCCTGGCCGTGCCGCTCCCAGAATGTTTGCTCTCTCTCCAATTCGTTCCGGCTGCGACCGTTGAACCCGGCGAGGCGCAGCGTGCTGATCACCGTGTTGGCATCAACGCTCTCAGCAACACGAAGCTCTGATGTTACCGGATTAAAAGAATAGCGATCCTTACCGACGCGAGCGTCGAGCTGCTTGCGCATCACCACCTCTTCGGTGGAGCAACAGACGCCGGAGACAAAATATGTTCGTTCAGGGGTTTTCATTATTCAGAGACGTGCCGTACACCAAGTCGGATTAAATCTTCGATGTGGTCATCGTCCAGCATGTAGTACATCATCTTGCCTTCTTTGCGGTATCGGACGAGACGCATGGTTTTCATGAGGCGGAGTTGGTGCGAGACGGCGGAGTCGGTGAGGCCGAGCATGGCCGCGATGTCGCTGACGCATAACTCTTGATGCGCCAATGCAAGACAGATCTTCAGTCGCGTGACATCCCCCAGGACTTTGAATGTCTCGCTCAACCCCAGCAACGTATCCGGGGCGTGGATCGCCTTGCGGGCAGCGGTAACACTTTCTTTGTTCACGAAACTCATATTTCCTCCATAAAACGATTGAGCAGTTGCTCAGGTGTTAAGATAAGAACTGTTCACACAAGTATCAACCCCGCCCCTCAAATGAGGAGGTCGGCCTGCCCGCCGAAACGAAGTGCAGGCGGGGGTGGGGTCGTGGTTGCCCGAGGCGCTCGCCCGCTTGTTTCTTGCGGAGTGAATAAGTAGATTCGAAGTGGGCTTTCTAACAAAATGCATCTGTTTTGCACTAGCCGGACTCCCTTTGTTCTGCAAAAATAGATAACTTCATAATCATGGGGCGGCCCTCATTGAGAGGCCTTGGGCGGGAAGACGCAAACACCCGAGCACCGAGAACAATGTCACCATCACCTGAAACAAAATCTTGGATAGCAACATTATCGACGTTCCTGCCGTGGACGATATTATTACTTTCAGAAGATCTATTCCATTGGTTTGATGATACGTACTCCGAGCGTCTATCCGACATAGTGCCTTATAGGTACCTACTGAAATCATGTCTGCTGCTATTGTGCTTACTATTGGCATTGATTATTCGACACTTCACCAAACCCCGTCATGCTGTCGAGCAGATTACCGCTGTGAAGAAATCTGTCCCTACAAGGGTTGATTTAGAAAACTCAAGAAAACGCTTGCTTGAAAACCTAAGCGGCATGGAAAAACAACTGCTTCGTGAATACATCAGCCGAGATGTCAAGACTCTGACTCTGAACACTGATTCTATGACCATCAAGAGCCTGAAAATGAATGGCATTCTATTGGCAACAACTTCAACCTATGACTATGAGGCCCAGTATACCATATCCAATTGGGCATGGGACATGCTCAGGCTCAACCCTCGATTGTTGGAATAAGGAGAATGATGGTGGCTATGTTGCAACACGCACAAGAGGGAGTAACCTTCCTCTCGTAAACCTATCACCCAACACTCTAACTTCCGAAAGGAGGGCAGTATGTTGAAAGCGGTTTTGAGAGGGCCACGCCTCACCTGAAGGCACACAAACGAGAGCAACGTCCACCGGCGGTTCATGACCGTTAAGAACGAATGTTCTCGCTCGCCTTTGGTGTGAGGGTAAGTCACATATAGAGTATCTCCAGCGGGGTGATGACCTGCCGGGGCTGATACTTCGTGGCTCCCTCTTTTGATTGTGTGCTGAAAAATTTATGGTGTCTTTCAGAAACAGTTTGTCGCTCGCATTGAATGGTTCAGAATGCGATAACAATTTGTGGGTGGCGAAGCCTCTGCGCTCCACATAACGATCCGCTCAAACTGACGGGTTTGTGTGTGTACCATATTTTTCCTCAGTTGCTGTTGAGTTTATGTTTTTAGTTCATGGCCTCTGACACATATTCAAATGGAACCACACCATGAAAACCAAACTGAAAGTTGCTGCGTTTGTGGTTCTTGTTCTCGCATTCATGTACTTCGTCTATCCCACTCGGTATATCTACTTGGATGTCCCATTTCAGTCGAGTCGATATGAGGGGCATACTTTTAGCTTCCCTATTAGAGTTGACCGCCTCACCGGTAAAACAGAGTATTTCGGTATTGGTGAAGGTACTGCTGGTTGGATCGAAGCAACCCGCTGATAGTTCTATCCTGTGCTACGCTTTACGTTGCTCGTTGCCTGGAATGCAAACAAAGCCATAAGCGTTCTTGAACACCCGAAGCGCTGGGACGATATGGAGGCAGACACGGAACGCATAGGGAACAAATCAAAATAGTTCAGGCCTTTTTCAATGGACGATTCACCATCATACTATACTTTCCAGTTGATCGACAAGGCGTTGCCAATGTTGGCCGCTCTCGCTGGTGCTACGATTGCTGGTTTGTTTTCATATCTGTCGATAAAGAAACAGTTCTGGTTATCCATTACACACAAACGAATCGACCGCGCTGTTGAATCTGGCGAAGCGCTTCTTGAGGTTCTCCTTGCTGCCGAGATCAATCAGACAATGGAAGGCGGACATCCGATGAGTCCGGCACTTCATATCCGAAACTTCCCATCGTGGTATCCGCAGTTCATTGGTTTGTGGCATCAAAAGCAATATCTCCTTGACCGTGCAACCTTCGTTGCTTGCGAAGACGTTGCAAACATCATTGGTAGGTTTGTCAACCGTTTCCCCCATTTCAGAACAGGGGAGCCGGTGGTATTCGAGCGAACGCCAGAAGTCGCCCAAGAGATTTTTGCATTTCACGCTGAGTTGCTTCAATCGCTGCCAGTCGCTCGGGAAGCCTTGACATCGTATCTGAATCATCTCCAGAGGGTTGACGAAAACTCATAACCCTGCCCATCCGTTAGGCTGCATTCTCCATAAACAAATATTTGATATCATGAAAACGATGGAACAAACACCAGAACAACTTGAGCTCGGACAGAAAGAAACATTGCTCCGACAGAGACAAGAGGTCCTTGCCGAGTTGGAATTATCATTCTCCACTCTTCAGGGAAGGCTAAAATCATTTGAAATAGAATACTATTTCAAAGTCGGTTCAAAATATGTTCAATTAGATCAATTGCAAGCCACTCTCGATAAGATTCTTGCCTCAAGAATACCGTTCGATTCTACAGCCCAAAGGAAAGCCAGTGAAAGTGAGCAGAAAGCAAACCAAAGTGCGCGTGATGCAGAAGAATTCATTCTTGAGCACAAGGATAAACAAAAAGAATTTCATTCGAATCCCGAGTTGAAATCGTTGTACAGAGAGTTAGCAAAGCTACTTCATCCGGACTTAACGCTTGACGCAGAAGAAAAGGACAGAAGACACCACTTGATGCAAGAAATAAATGAGGCGTATCAGGCTGGCCGCATAGAAAGACTGCGAGAAATCTTGGAAGCTGAAAAAAACAATCCAAACTTGATCAAAGGTGACGATGTTGGTTCATCGCTTGCCAGGGTAATCCGAAAAATTGCACAAGTTGACAAACGGATAGCAGATATTGAAAAAGAGCTTGAAAAGCTACATCAAACCGAACTTCATATTCTGATGGAAGCCGTTGAAAGACAAATGAAAAATGGCACAAATCTATTGGATAAAATGGCGGATGAACTTGATTCAAGCATTGTATTCCTAGAAGGCCAAATAAAGCAAGTAAATTTGTGATGACCATGACGGATCATTCATCAAGCCAAGCTCTTGTCAAAGTCGGCAGTACAAGCATTGCTCGTTATTCAAGCACTCTTGTTCGTAGGGCAGTTGAAGAGATAACGCAGAGATCCCCTGAACTGATTCGATCTGTCACGAAGTTGAGAAGAATTCTACTCATTGCAGATGAACTTGGTTTGATTCTCAAAGATATTCTTTATGCTGAGGGCTTTGAAGTCAATATCGTGAAATCGTATGGACGCCTTGACGAGATTTATTCTGAGTTGACTCGTTTGGAATATGATATGGTGATTCCAACGAACAACAGCCTTAGGGCAGAGGACATTCCCGATCTTGTTCGTGAGATCAAGTTGAGACATCCAAGGATTAGAATCTTGGTTCTTTCAGGATATAACTCCTTGGATTTTATTTCGCAGCTACAAGAACATGAAATTGATGGTTTCTTCTCACTACCTCCTCTTATAGACGAGCTTGTTCCTAGAATTAAAGAGCTACTATGTACCTAGATTTCAATCTATACAGAATGAAACTCAACCTTCTGTGTTTCCTCTTTTCTGAGAGGAACTACAACCGATTCTCCAGCGTATCAAACCGCTTCTTGCAGTAATTGTAAAGCCATGAAGATGTGCGGACGCAGAGAACCATGAACGCAGCGCCGGCGATCAGGTCGATCACATAGTGGTACCGGTGGTAGACCGTGGCAACAACGAGCAGCGTCCCGACCACGTAGATGAAATACTTCATGCGCACATTGAACTGCGCTGCGAGGTACATCAGCACGAGGGTCATCATCGTGTGGCCGCTGGGGAAGACGTCGCGCTGCGTGCCCGCGATGGCAACTTCGTTGGGAACGCCCATCGGCACGGAGCCACCGGCATTCACGAACCAGCGAAGGTACGGCGTGAGCCAGACGCCGGGCAGTTCCGTGTTGAGCATGGAGAAGTCGTGCAGCGTGAACCGCGGCCCCACGGCGGGAAGGAAAAAATAGCCGAGGTAGGAAAGAAAGAACCCGTACACGCAGGTGAACATGAAGTAATGGAAGAGATCGAGGTTGTGCCTCCGGTACAGCTCGTAGCCGAGCACGAGGAAGAGCACATAGAACAACGTGTACGCGATCTGCAGGATCTCCGTCAGGTACGGGTTGGCAAATTGCATCAGCCATTCCGTGGGGTTCACGCCAAACAGCCACCGGTCAATGGCCATCAACACGTCATCGTAGTCGCGCCCGCCGTGGATCGGCTTGATCATGTAATAGAGTTCCTTGAACGAGAGGAACACCGCGGGAGGCACGTACCAATCATGGACGATCCGTATCAGCTTCGAGCCACAGGAATGTCGCCAGTATCCGAGCACGAGGATTGCCGCACTCACACTGCAATTGATGAGGACAAGAATCCACCAGTTGGGTATGCGGGCGGCAAAGACAAAATTGATGATGGAAAGAATCGTCGCGAACGCAATGATGAGAATATCGGCGGAGTGAAGATTGACGGTGAGTTTCCGGAGAGTCATCATTGAATGTAGATCAGGCTCATGAAGCCGAAGTAGATCAGCAGTCCAAGCGCATCATTGGTCGTCGTGATGAACGGGCCGGTAGCAATGGCGGGATCGATGTTGAGCCGCTCCAGCAGGAACGGAATTGCCGCACCCACGATGGTTGCATTCATCACCACAACAAGGAGTGATACACTCACCGTCAGCCCAAACCGTATGTCGCCGATCCAGAAATACGAGACCGCGAACACCAGAATACTCAGAATGAACCCGTTGAGCAACGCCGTGCCCGATTCCCTCGCAATCCTTCTGCCAATCTGCGTCAGCCGAACGTCACCGGTTGCGAGTCCACGCACAACAATCGCCGATGATTGAATGCCGGCATTCCCTCCCATCGCCATAATAATCGGAATGAAAAACGCCGCGGCAATGATTGCTTCGAGCGACGCTTGAAAACTCTGCAGCACCCACGCCGAGAGCATCTCTCCGGCAAATCCCACCAGCAGCCAGGGAAGCCGGAGCTTCGATGTTGCAAACACCGAGGAAGATGACTCCTCGCTTCCGGAAAGGCCGGCCATCTTCTCAATGTCTTCGTTGGCCTCTTCCTGCACAACGTCCACGATGTCGTCCACCGTGATACGGCCAAGTACCTGCTGCTGCTCGTTCACCACCGGAACGGAAACGAGATCGTACTTCCTCATCAGGTTGGCGACTTCTTCCTGGTCCGTGTCTACTTTTACGCTGATCACGGGCTGCATCACTTTGCCCATGCGCCGTCCCGGGCCTTGCAACACAATGCTGCTCACCGGAAGAAAACCAAGCAGCACATCGTTCTCATCGGTCACGTAGATATTATCGAGCGACACGCCGGTCTTCGCAAACTCCCGCACCTTGCGGATTGCCATCTTCACCGTATCCGTTTTCTTCACGGTCAGCACTTCGGTGGCCATGATACCGCCGGCGCTGTCTTCCGGGTAACGCATAAGGCGCTGGACGTTCGCGGCCTCGTCGGCTTCGATTGTGCCGAGCACCTTGTTGGCAACGTCGGTCTCAAGATCGGCGATGATGTCCGCAGCATCGTCGGATTCCAACTCATTGACGATGCGCGTGATGCCTTCGGTGGAGAGCGATGCGAGAAGCGGCTCACGCGTGCTCTCATCAAGCTCGGTCAGCACTTCGCTGGCAACTTCGGGACTCAACAAACCGAAAACGTACCGCCGCTCGTCTTCGTGGAGGTTCTCGATCATGTCCGCAAGGTCGGCGGCGTGCAGGTCGGCAAGGATGTTCAGCAGCAACATCCGTCCGTCAGCTTTGATCAACTCACGGATGTCGGTGAGGAGTTCTTCGTCAAGCTCGATGGTACGACCACCGCGTCGCGGTGGGAGCTTTTCTGAAGTCGGGTTATCTGATTGTTGCGACATCGGGTCCTGTGGTGTAAATCTGATTACTCAGTTCGACAAGTTCCTGTATCGTCAGGTCTTCGGGACGGCGTTGGAGATCAACCGATAGCCCGCCGGGCAACGGCGTCTCTCCGAGAAAGTACATCAGCGAATTGCGGAGCGTCTTCCTTCTCTTCCCGAACACGGAGCGCACCATGCTACGAAAAAACCGCTCGTCCTGCAACGGGAAAATCGGCAAGGGGTGCATTGTCAGGCGGACGACGGACGACATGACTTTGGGTTTTGGGAAGAATGCAGTCGGCGGGACATCAAACAACAGCTTCACGTCTGCAAATAACTGGCAGAAGACGGCAAGGATTCCGTAGTCCTTTGTGCCGCGAGGTGCGACGAGGCGACGGGCAACTTCACGTTGCATCATGATCGTGAGATCGACGACATGCTGACGATTATCAAGGACGTGAAAGAGAATCGGAGAGGTGATGTTATAAGGAATGTTGCCCGCAACCCGCAGCCGTTGACCTCCTGCAAGTTTGCTCAGATCAGTCTCAAGAAAGTCCTGATGAACGATCTGAATCCCGGCTTCGGGGAACATCTCCTGCATCCGCGCCACAGCGCGCTGGTCGATGTCAATTATGGTGAATGACTTCACGCTTCCGGCAAGATACTTCGTCAGCACGCCTTCGCCGGGACCTATTTCCAAAAGGACATCATCCGGCTGCGGATTGATTGCCGCGACGATCTTACGTGCGATGTTTTCATCGCGCAGAAAGTTCTGGCCGAGGGATTTCTTGGGGCGAATGGATGGAGTCGCGTGCCTGACCACGCTGGTCATTCTTTCTTCTTGAAGAGACCCTTGAGAAGATCCTCCCCTTTTTTCTTGAGTTGGTCCTCAAGTTTCTTCTTTTCCACATCGAGTTTCTGCTTCGCGATGTCCTCGACGCGCTTCGTGTCGAGCGCAACCTTCGGATTATCCGTTGTGCCGCTCACGCCGAAGTCAAGCCGTACCCTTCCACTCTCATCTTTCAAGAACTTTGCCGCTTCACCCACAACTCCCGGGATCGAAACCTTTGCCGACGTTGCCTCAGAGAGAAACAGGGACAACTTGTAATCCAGCGTGCCATCCAATCCGTACGCCCCGTTCACAAGATAGTCGGCGCCGAGCGCGCTGATCTTCAGGTCTTTTAATAAGAGCTTCCCGTCGGCAACCGAGAAACTGTTGACCCAGTCGTTGAAATTGATGATCTCCATGTCCGGCAGCTTGAGCATGCTGGCAAGTTCCTGGTTCAACTTAACGCCGGTCACCTTGCCTGATTCGATCTTCACATCGCCGACACCGTTCAGGGCTTGCGGCACCAGCCCAAGCGTATCGTCCAATGCGCCTTTAAGTGTGGTGCTCATGTTGAGTTTTCCGAAAAGCCGACTGCCGAACGAGGTAAACTTCCCGAGCAATTGGTTCGCCTCAAGGCCTTTCATGTCCAACGCTAGATCGAAGACCGGTCGCTCAGGTTTCTGCATGTCCAGCGTTCCCCTGGAAGTCACTGCACCGCCGAATGTGTTGCAGGTAAAGTTCTTTACGGTGATGATGCCGTTCGCGATACGCATAGTCGAGCGGACATCCTTCAGCTCCATCTTCTCCATTGCGAGCGTACCGATCGTGGCGTTGACATCCATTTCCATGTTCGGCAGCGGGAGACCTCCCGGCTTCTTCTCACCCGCCTCGGGTTTGGATTGACTCGCCGGCTGATCTTCGCCCATAAGGTCCGCGGTGGCAATGCGGTTGGATGTGAGTGAAATTGTCGCCGTCGGTTTCGGCAATTTCTTGCCTTTCTCCGGCTCCATCATGAGCGAGAGATAATTATTCACCCGGAACGCCAGGGAGAGATCGGACGTGCCGAGCATCAAGGAGAGCTTCTTCGATTCAAGAATCTGATTATTGAAACTGAGTGTTCCATTCAGGTTCTGCACGGGGTTCTTGCTTCCCGCGGTCTTGACTGTGACGTTCTTGAAATCCATTGTGCCGCTGGACTTCATCGCTTCTGGATTGCTTACTTTGCCTGCGATGTTCACTTGTGCTTTGAGCGCGCCGGAAAGCTCCGTCCCGGTTTCGAGCGGATAGTATTCCTTGACTTCTGCAAGATTAAGCTCGGCGAAGGCGGCAAGCGTAAGCGCAGGATCGTCAAAGTCCACCACCTGCATCTGGGCACGTACGGGATTTGTACCGAGCAGTGCGGAGAATTTCTTCATCACGAATTCCTGTTTCACTTTCGAGCGCTCAAAGTCAGCCGCAATGCTCACGTTGGTAATCGCTTTGGGGAGGCCGGGGTATTGTATGCTCGCATCGCCCACGAGAATCGAGCCAGCAATGTCCGCCTCCGTCGAGTCGTTGACTGTTCCGGTGATGGCAATCGAAATCCGGGCGACACCATTCCCCTTCACCCCTTCCGCCTTCGCCATGTACTCCTTCGGCATCAGCGAAAGAACATCGGCAATGTTCACCTTGTCGGATTCCAACTTGATGTCCATCATGAACGTCTTCTTCAAATCCGATATACTCCCTGCGACATCAAGCCCGATCTCCTGTACCTTCGCCTTGCCATCCGTCAGAACAAGCACGTCGCGGTCGGGACGGTAGGAAATATCCTGCGTGAGCGCGAGCTTCAATCCGGAAACAAGGGGACTGCCGATAGAGCCGTAGCTGAAATCCTGCACGTCCGACTCCACATGCATGCGCAACTCACCGACGACAGGAAGCACCTCTCCCTGCAACTTCAGGTTCAATCCTTCAAGAGTCGTGGCGGAGTTTCCCTGCCGGTCGATATACTCCACTCTTCCGCTCACGATCTGCATGTTCGAGAAAAGTGCGCTCGCATCCCGTTCAACACTCACCTTCACTTCTGAACTCCCGGCGGTGTCCGCAGGTGTGGTGAAATCGTAGTTGGTCAGTCCCTGTTCGTTCACCTCGATCAAGAGTTGCGGATGTTCTAGCAGCATCGTCGTTACCTCAAGGCTGCTCTTGAGCAATGCCATCAATCTGATATTGAGAACGAGACGGTCGAGCGAGAGAAACGGTCGGGAAGAAAAACCCTCCCCGGAGCGGTTGGCAATTACCAGACTATCCATCTCCAAAGCGAAGCCCGTAAAAATAGAGAGACTGATATTGTGGAGAGATACATCGCGACCGGTTCCCTCTTCAAGAGCAGGAACCACGATTGACTTCAGGCGTTCGTTGGTGAAATAGAGTTTCAGCCCGACGCCCGCTACGACGATGAGAACCAGGGGAATGGAGAGAACGATAATCCAGGTTTTTGCTTTGCGGGAGAGAGCCATGGCACGTCCGGGCAAATGTGAATGCGAACTGCGGAGTTCTGAACAGCAAAACTGCGCTCTACACGAGACAACTCAGCGTTAATATAGACAAGCGGTGCGCGAGAGTCAATGAACCGGAGTGGAGGAGGAGAAGCAATTGCGTTTGTTCCCTCTATTTCTTATTCATTATTTGTTCCGAACGCTTTTCCGAAGATCAAGACAATCCCCCAGCAAGAATATTTCTTATTGGAAAGCACCGATATTCATACGGAGGTACTATGCGCTTCACTATCTTGTGTTGCACCATCACGCTTTTGGGAACGATGTCAACCTCTGCCCAATGGACGCAGCACGTAAACGGATTGACAGATTGGTCGGTCGGAGCACTGTACGCCGACAATAATGACCTCTATGCCGGAGCAATCACCGGGATTTTCAAGAGTACTGATCTCGGAGTTACGTGGTCGGCAAGTAGCGCTGGTCTTCCTTCGCAACCGAATTTCTATTCCATCGTTCGAAGTGGCAGTTTCCTGATTGCTGGGGGTGACGCGGCCGGAATTTGGCGATCTTCAGACAATGGCGGGACTTGGGTGCAGACAACCAGTGGCGTGGCGGCAAATGAATATGTGCTTTCCTTCACTGTGGACGGCAACACCGTTTACGGAGCTTTTGGTTACCCCGCATCAGTCGGCATATCAACGAATAACGGTGCGACATGGTCAAAGACGTCCAATGGATTGCAAACGACTCAATCGATGACTGGAATTGCAAAGATAGGATCAAGCTTATTCGCCTGTCACGCCACTATTGGAGTGTACACGTCGACAAACAACGGTACGAAGTGGACAATAACATCTCCGATTGGTGCACAGGACAAGAATGCCATCATCGCTAGCGGGAGTTCATTGATCGTCGGTGTGTCGGGAGCGTCTTCGCAGAAAGGCATCTACCATTCTACAGACCAGGGCGTTACCTGGGTCAAGGTCCGCACCGGCCCCCTCATTACAGGGCTGACAAAAAGTGGAGCGGCAATATATGCTGTGGGTGATTCGTTGTTCCGTTCAACCGATGACGGCCAAACTTGGACGGCACTGAACCTGGATGGCTGGCCCGGGACGGCGGTGTGGAATACAATGCAGTTTGTTCAAACATATGCTTTTGTGAATTTCTTCGGTGTTGGCGTTTACCGAAGTCCCGTGTCCGGACTTGTTGCTGTCAACGAAGAACGTGTCGGGGTGCCGGAGGAATTTATACTTGAACACAATTTTCCCAACCCGTTTAATCCATCCACTACAATATCATATGGCCTCCCTGCGCGTGCGCATGTAACACTCATTGTGTACAACGTACTTGGAGAGAATGTCGCCACCCTCATTGATGGAATTCAAGACGCAGGATTCCGGTCGGCCTCCTGGAATGCGGATGGCTTGGCAAGCGGCGTATATTTCTATAAGCTCTCCGCAGCAAGCACCACGACAAAAGAATTTTCTACCTCGGTTGGTAGGATGATTCTGACTAAGTAGACCTCACCACATATCAGGGAAAGTGTGTTATGAAATCCATCGTTCCGTACTTATTGCTAATCATGTCTATGGTAGCACCCGAATCAGTCATTGCTCAATGGATACAAACCTCCGGTCCGGAGGGTGGCTTCGTACTTTCAATGGCCGCCGGTGGAGGCAGTGTTTTCGCGGGTACGCAATACGGCGTCTTTCGTTCCTTAGACAGCGGTGCAACCTGGACAACAGTGAACTCGGGTTTGGCAAACCTGAACGCAAACGCGCTGGTCATAAAGGGCCAGAACTTGTTCGTGGGTACTCACAGTCGTGTGTTTCGATCAACCGACAACGGAACGGGCTGGACTTCCGCAAGCACGGGGATGAACACCTCTATCATCTCATGTTTCGCCGTCGTCGGCTCCGACCTCTTTGCCGGGAGCCCCGGCGGAGGCATGTTCCGGTCAACGAATGACGGCGACAACTGGACACAGATCAACAATGGGCTGACAAACCTGAATGTGTATGCGCTTGCTGCCAACGGCACAAACGTGCTTGCCGGAACGCTCGGGGGCGGAGTATTCCGTACCACGGACAATGGCATCACCTGGGTACCGGTAAATACCGATCTGACAACACTCGACGTTCGCGCCCTGGCAGTTGGCGGATCAAATCTGTTTGCAGGTACGTTTTGCGGAGGCGTTTTCAAATCCACAAACAACGGCAGCACGTGGTCTCCTGCCAACAATGGACTACAGACATTTTGCATCACTTCATTCACCATCCATGGGGGAAACCTCTTTGCTGGTTCGACCGGCGGTGTCTATCGTTCGTCTGACGATGGGGGAACCTGGACTCCGATCAGTCCCGTCCCTGCGGGAGTACGGGCCAACGCGTTCGCCTCGCTTGGCAATAGACTGCTTGTCGGCACCGATGGACCCGGGGTCTTTCGCTCGGACAATAACGGAGCAAACTGGATCGCCTCAAATTCCGGACTCATCAACTCATACGCTACTGCGCTCGCTGTCAACGGACAATACCTGCTTGCGGGGACGGCGGACAATTTTGCTCACCGTTCTTCAGACAACGGCGGCAGTTGGGTGAAATCAGGTACCGGCATGACGAACAATGACGTGTTTGGGATTGCTGTGCAAGGCGCCAATGTATTTGCTGCAACGTTCGGCGGAGTATTCGTTTCTACGGACAATGGCGCTATATGGAACGAGAGGAACAATGGACTTGGGAACTTGCTCGTCCGTTCTCTCGGAGTGAACGGTTCCAACATCTTTGCGGGCACATCGGGAGGCGTGTACCGTTCAACAAACAGCGGCGCCAATTGGATTCAGACAAGTACGGGATTGACAAACATGTCTATTAACGCCATTATCCCGAAGGGAACAAATCTCTTTGCGGGAACCGAGGGTGGTGTTTTCATAAGTACAGATAATGGAGATGTTTGGACGGAAAGGAACAACGGACTCACTAATACGTCCGTTGCTGCTCTCATATCCATCGGCGCAAACCTGTTTGCAGGAACAATCGGCGGAGGGGTGTTTCTCTCCACCAACAATGGAGCCAACTGGACTGCGATAAATACCGGGCTTGCGAGTACCGCCATCATGTGCTTCGCCCAAAGTGGGAACAACATTCTCGCTGGGTCGAGCAACAACGGAGTCTTTGCCTCGACCAACACCGGCACATCATGGTATGCGGTGGACGACGGGCTGACAGATCCACAAGCAAACTGTCTCGTTGTCAAGGGCACCGATCTCTTTGTGGGAACAGGCAACGCCGGAGTCTGGCGACGACCTCTGACAGAAATCATCACCTCGGCTGATGAAGATCTGTTCAATCTGCCGACGATGTTCGGGCTCGCACAAAATTACCCCAATCCCTTTAACCCGTCAACAACAATAAGGTTTGGAATTCCTGTTGAGGCAGAAGTGAGCATCACGGTCTTTGATGTTCTCGGCAGAAAAGTGGCGGATGTAATAAGCGGTCGATTGAATGCGGGTCACCATGAGGTGTCGTTCGAGGCAACAGAACTTGCTACGGGTGTCTATCTCTATCGAATGAGTGCTATAGCGGAAGATGGTCACGTGTACACGAACATACAGAAGATGCTTCTCTCGAAATAACTACGCACGTAGTGCGGTGAACATGGGCCGCCCGTCTATTATTGTAAGGCTGGTGGCCCGCCCGTTATGGACATCGAACCTGATGCGAACCGCAGATGCACCGGTGGGATGGAATTCGTGATTGCCGAGATGGAAGAGCGCGCGCGGTGCGCCATCAGGAACCCGGGCAATGCGCGGTTGACCTTTCTTGTCGAGATCAATGCGGAGTTGTAATGTACCGGCAGAGTAGTCACCCGTGTAGACCTGCTTTTCGTCATCTGAAAGTGGGAGCGACGTCTGACCGAGGTCTGCCTCGCCTACACGCTCAAGGTACTCGACAACGTGTTTACTCTGTTCGCCACCGGCACGGGCGTGTTGCAACAACGTAATTCCATGTGGGCCTCGCGTGCGCTGTACACCCGGGTTTGCCGAAACGTAAGCCGTAACAACATCAAGCTGACCCAGCATGACAAAGGTGAAGAGATCCGGACGCGCGCCGTTCTCCATCAGCAGTTTGGCGATCTCCCGGTTGCCCACATGCGATGCCGCTCCGAGTGCAGTTTCCCAATCGCCAAACCCCCAATCCCACGTTGCTTTTGCAAGCGCCGGACTCTCCAACAACAACTCACGCACTCGTTCAATCCTGCCGTGTGAGGCTCCAACCATTTCCCGCACTCTTGCAGGTTCCTGCGATGGGAACTCCTTATAGATCAATATGCCCGTATCTTCCTGCGACATCGCAATGCCGGCAATGGATACTGGCAACAGACAGAAACCCGAAGCTGTTTTTATGAACTGGCGCCGGTGGATAGCCATGTATGCCTCGCTGGTAGTGGTTGTGACCGGGAGTGGAGTATCCATCCGATGGTACGACAAGGCAGGGGTTGTGTTGCAGAGAGCCCTGATCATCAATCCACTTACTCCTCCGCTCTCCATCAATCGAATACGCCATCTCTCACGCTGCTCAAACATGCCTTTGCTTTTCAAGCCCAATTTGGTTAGTTTGACGTGTAATTTGCGTTTTCATTCACCATCGCTATCCTCTGATAGCCACCCGAATGCCCGACGAAACACCCGAAACTCCACAGCAGCCTCAAGAGCAACCCCAAACCCCGGAGCCTCAGGGAGGCGAACAGCAAGGAAACCGGCCTCCGCAGCAACGGTACAATCGTCCGCGGGAACGCCGCCCTGACTTCCGGAACAGGCCGCGACCGGAAAACTCTGCCGCCCCCCAGCAACCAGCGCAGGACCAGGGTGCCCGACAAGAGAACCGTCCGCAAAACCGACCGCAGCAACAGCAACGTGCCCAGGCTGGAGCCGAAAGAGGCGGACAACAACAAGGGGGGACGGAAATCAGCGTGGTTATCCCTCTTTATAATGAAGAAGAATCCCTGAGGGAATTGCATCAGCAGCTTCGCACCGCGTTGAGCAGGATGCACGGACGCTATGAGATTGTGTTTGTCGATGACGGCAGCACGGACAAGTCGTTCCAGGTTCTCCGCGACCTGAAGCGTAACGACCAACGGATCCGCATTATACGATTCCGCCGCAACTACGGAAAATCCGCAGCGCTTGCAGTTGGCTTTGAGAAGGCGCAAGGAAATGTCGTGATTACCATGGACGCCGACTTGCAGGACGACCCAACGGAAATCCCGAGCCTCGTCAAGCGAGTCAATGACGGCTTCGATCTTGTTTCAGGCTGGAAGAAAGTTCGCCGCGACCCCATCACCAAAACATTGCCATCGCGTTTCTTCAATTTTGTCACATCCTTGATGACCGGAATAAAACTCCATGACTTCAACTGCGGACTGAAAGCGTATAAGAAAGAAGTTGTGAAGACCGTGAAAGTGTATGGCGAGTTACACCGGTTCATACCGGTGCTTGCGCACTGGGAGGGATTCAAGGTCGGTGAAATGATCGTGCAGCACAGGCCGCGAAAGTACGGCAAGACAAAGTTCGGCGTCGGCAGATTCTGGCGCGGCTTCCTTGATTTGCTGACGGCATTGTTCACCACGCGCTACCTGAGAAGACCGTTGCACCTGTTTGGTTTTTGGGGAATGATCTGTGCTTTGGCCGGTCTTGCCATTGAAGCCTGGCTCATCACAGAGTGGTTCATGGGCCTGACGGCATTGAGTAACCGGCCACTCTTCATCGGCGGCATCCTTTTGATTATTGTCGGCGTCCAGTTTATTTCCATCGGACTGCTCGGCGAGATGATCAGCAAAACGCGACAGGGAACCGAAGAGTACGCCATCAGAGATTTCATACGATAACAGAACACTGATGACGACTCCCTGGAACTCACCCGCCGCATTGAAGACGGACTGCCGTTGGTTCCGTGGAGATGTCCCCTGCAAGCCGCACAAGCAACACGGTGTCCATTGCGTCGATGCCCATGGCCGCGATTGCATACACTACGAGCCCACCGATTCCAACATCCTCATCATTAAACTTGGCGCCATTGGCGACGTCATACGGACCACGCCGTTGTTGCGCAAGCTCAAGGAACTTCATCCGCGTGCGCGAATCTGGTGGCTCACCCTCACACCGGAAGTCGTCCCACGCACCGTTGATGTGATTCTCTCCTTCACGCCCCAGACACTTGCGGCTTTGAGCACGATCCATTTTGATCTTCTCATCAATCTGGATAAAGACCGGGAAGCATGCGGATTGACGGCATCGCTGCAAGCGACAACAACACGGGGCTTCACGCTCGAGAATGGCAAGGCCGCTCCCGTTGATGAGAACGCCGTCCCGAAGTACATGACCGGTGTCTTCGATGACCTCAACAAGCAGAACACGAAGAGCTACGTTGAAGAGATATTCGACATTTGCGGAATGCCGTTCGGCGGCGAGAAGTACATGCTGGATTCGTTCAGCGACCGCGACTACATCTGGAAACTGCCGAAGAAAAAGAAGATCGTGGGATTGAATACTGGTTGCGGTGGACGATGGACATCGCGACTCTGGCCTGAGAAATACTGGGTCGCGATTGCGAAGAGATTAAAGAAGGCGGGGTACGTCCCGTTGCTCCTCGGCGGTGAACAGGAACACGAAAAGAACAAACGACTTGCGAAGAAAAGCGGCGCACTGTATCTTGGGTACTTCCCGCTCGAACAATTCATCAATCTTGTCGATCAGTGCCACCTGGTGGTCACAGCCGTAACGATGGCAATGCATATCACCATCGGACTCAACAAGAAGATCGTCCTCTTTAACAATATCTTTAATAAGAATGAATTCGAACTGTACGGACTTGGTGAAATCCTTGAACCGGACTTCGATTGTCCCTGCTATTTCGCCCCTGTTTGCCCCAACAATTGCATGCAATACATTCATGTGGACAGGGTGTTCCGCTCGGTCACATCTCTGGTAAGGAGCTAATCGGGCAATGGCTCGCGCCAGGGAACGCATCGCGGCACCCAAAAACTCGCCGGGCACTGAAACCACGTTTGCGGGGCTGCGCGACTGGCATTGCCTTGTCTTTCTTGCTCTTCTGCTGACATTGTTTTTTCGCGAAGTGATTTTTCAACAAGCCTTTTTCTGGGAAGACTTCCTCTATCAGTTTTACCCCTTCCGCAACTTTGCCAGTGTTGCATTCTCTCAAGGCGATATCCCATTGTGGAACCCCTACACGTTTGGTGGTATGCCATTTCAGGCGGACATCACAGGCACGGTGTTCTATCTTCCCCATTTTCTGCTCGTCCCACTTGTATCGGATGGAACACTGAGTTTTTGGTATGTGGAAATGTTCATCATAGCGCACTTTCTCCTGAGCGGCGCAACAATGTTTTATTGTGCCCGCCATTTCGGGCTCAACAGGTTGGGTGCGACGTTCAGCGCTCTGGTGTACATGTTTTCCGGCTTCATGGTGTTGCATGTCATTCATCTGGTAACGATTTGTCAGGCAGCCTGGATTCCCCTTGCAACTCTCCTCTTCTCAAAAACACTCTCCCAACGTTCTGTGGGAAAGATGGTCCTGACGGGCTGTGTTCTGTCGTTGGTGGTGCTGGGTGGTCATATCCAAATCACACTATATTTTTTCCTCTTTCTCCTGGCATTCTTCCTTGTCCATTTATGGACGGGGATCGGTCATGCACGGCTCAACAAGACTGGCTTTCCCGCGCGGCTCGCACTTCATACGTCGGGTCTTTCTGCTGGTGTTATCTTGATTGCCGTTGCGCTGGCGGCAATTCAGATTCTCCCGACTATCGAACTTGCAGAGCTTTCCGTCCGTGAGGCAATCACCTACGAGAAGTCGTGTGAGGGGCAATTGCATTGGCAGCAGTTGATCACCACTGTTATTCCGAAGTTCTTCGGGAGTTCCAATGCCCTTGGAAACGCGAATCCACAACCGTACTGGGGGCCCGAAACATTCTGGGCATACTGGGAATCGACTCTCTACACTGGCCTCGCGGCTATTGCCTTGACACTGTTGGCGCTCCCCACATTGAGGACCAACCGCAACCTGCTGTTCTTTGCCGGGTTTGCTCTTTTTGCCCTGCTATCGGCGCTTGGTGATCATTTCATCATTCACAAGATTTTTTTTAATTTCGTGCCGGGCTTTGACAAGTTCCGTTCCATCGGACGTTGGGGATTCTTTGTGATGTATGCTGTTGCGCTCTTGAGTGGTTTCGGGCTTCAGAACCTCATAACTTCAACTGTGAACAGAAGGCTTTTGAAGGGCGTTGTTCTGGCGTTACCCGCAATCGTTCTTGCAATTGTGGTGGCAACGCAACTGAATCTTCTTGATGGCCTGATCATGTCGCAGTCAAGGAGTGGCGCTCTGAGGTTCGTAAATCCCAACGGCGTCTTTCAACTTGCCCGTGTGATTGTGGCATCGGAGGGCATGACTGCCCTTATTCTGGCAGTGGTGTGCTGTGGGATCATATACTTGGTGCACCGCAGGAGTATTTCGCTCATGGTGGGCACAGCACTTCTCTTCCTTGTGCAGTTCAGCGATATGTACATCTATGGGTTCGCGCACAACAATGGCAAGACGAATCCTGACACATATTTCCGGCAGCAATCCCGTCTTATCGATTTACTGAAAGAGCAGGGACGCGCAGAGTATTTCCGTGTGAATGCGCGCAACAGCTCCGGCATTATTATCGATCGCAATCAGGGGATGATCGACGGAATATTCATGACGGAGGGATATACACAACTTGCACTCCAACGACGGTTCCCTCCTGCACACACAACCGATGGAATGCTTGATCTTCTGAATGTAAAATACCGCGCACAGAACGAGACTCTCCTCGTGCAGAACCGGCTCCAAGTACGACCGGGATTGGCACTCGATTCTGCTTATCTTCCGCGGGCATTCTTTGTTTACCGGCATAGGGTATTTGATGTCGCTCAACAGGAAAGCCTGTTCATGGCAAGCACAGAGTTTGATCCTCGCGGCGTGGCGGTCTTTGCGCAAGATCCGGGGACCTCTCTTGTCGACACAATAGCTGCGGACAGCTGGCGGGCGGACATTCTCTCCTATCAGAATAACGGCATCTCCATAAAAGCGTCCACTCCCAAACCGGGAATTCTTGTGCTCAGCGAGATTTTTTATCCGGGATGGAACGCGTATATTGATGGCAAGAAAACACCGGTCCACAGGGTAAATTGGAGCTTGCGTGGAATCTTTGTGGATGCAGGCTCTCATGATATTGATGTGCGATTCGAGCCGGCCTCATTTTCGACCGGCGCAACCGTTTCACTTTCTTCTTTTGCAATTTGCTGCCTGATTTTCGGGGTGGTTGTTTGGAAGAAGCGACAAAGACACAATCTTTCTGTTTGACCTCATTTGGTGATGCAGTTATGATTTCCATCGTGATACCGATTTATAATGAGAAGGCGACCGTTCCTGAATTGCATCGCAGGCTGACCGCTGCAATGCAGCAGGCCGGTGATGTTTATGAAGTGATTTTCGTGAATGATGGCAGTGCGGATGCGTCACTGGAAACCCTCAAACACTTCGCGAAAATCGATCCGGCAATCAAGGTAGTTGATCTTGCCAGAAATTTCGGGCACCAAGTTGCACTGTCCGCGGGTATCGACTGCGCAAGTGGCAACCCGGTCATACTAATGGACGGTGATTTGCAGGATCCCCCCGAACTTCTGCCAACATTGATACAGCGCTGGAAGGACGGATACGAGGTCGTTTACACGGTCAAGAAGAGTCGGCAGGAAAACCCCTTCAAGCGTTTGGCTTTCCGTTCCTTCTACAGAGTAATGCAAAAACTTTCTTCCATCCCCATACCCCTTGAGGCCGGCAATTTCTCACTCATGGACAGGAAAGTTGTTGCGGTTCTTCAATCAATGCCCGAACGCAACCGCTACATTGCCGGAATGCGCGCATGGGCGGGGTTCAGGCAAACCGGTGTTGAATTCAACCGCGAAGCTCGCTTTGCAGGCAAACCGCAAATGACCTTTATCGGACTTGTGGATTTTGCCCTGGATGGAATTTTCTCGTTCTCAAAGGCGCCGCTGCGTTTCGCCACGTTCGTTGGGATGGCAACTGCCTTCGTTGCATTTCTTGGAATCCTGTGGGTGTTTTATTCCAAGTTTTTCTCCGGGAAGGAACTCATCGGCTGGGCTTCCACAAATTTTTCCGTATTGTTTATCGGGGGCACCATTCTACTCACACTTGGTATCATCGGTGAGTATGTGGGACGCATTTATGACGAGGTGAAACAGCGGCCGCTCTACGTCATCAGAACACGAATCGGCTTCGACGAGCAGAGGTCTCCATGAAACAACAGTGGCAAGAGATCCAGGATGATTTCTACTCCGACCCGGACAAACATACACACCTCGCTTACAGTCCGGACAGCCTGTATTCACAGGATCTTACCGGGCATGTGATAAAGGCCGCCGGAATATCACCAACTCAAAGAGTTCTGGAGGTCGGTGCCGGATCGGGGCGGTTTACTCTGCACCTGGCTCCACACTGTAAGTCTCTGGTTGCGACCGACATTTCGGCACCTCTTCTCAATGCTCTGGAGAAAGTGCGCGGCGCTCATCCGGGACTTGAAACACAGTGCCTGGACGTGTTCGACTTGCCTGGCGATTTAGGCGAAAATACGTTCGATGTTGTGTGCGGGTTCTTCATCCTCCATCACCTCCCCGATCATGAGAAACTATTCGCCGCTCTGTGGCGAACGGTTCGTCCCGGAGGACGGATTTGTTTTCTCGAACCCAACCGGGTGAATCCTCTCTTCCTTGTACAGGTCATTGTGGACCCGGAGATGACGTGGGCGGCTGAAAAGGGAATGTTCACGTTCAGCGCGACACGAACGAAACAGATACTGGAGAAGACGGGATTTCGAGAAATCCGGCTTGAACGTTGCGGGTTTTTTCCTCCCCCCATTCTTGATCGTTTTCCAGGAGTACTCGGAATACAGCGCGGCATCGAGCGACTCCCGTTGGTCCATCGATTCCTTCCTTTTGTAATCTTGACCGCGACCAAACCCTGACTCAAAGTAGTATGTTTTCATTATGAATATTGTTATCGTCGGCACCGCATATCCGCTACGCGGCGGGATTTCCCATTTCAACTCCCTGCTGTACGAGGAACTCTCCCGAAAGCACAGCGTACAGATCATTACCTTCAAACGCCAATACCCGGAGTTTCTCTTTCCCGGAAAGACACAGAAGGAAACAGGCGGTGAGCTGATGCGCGTACCCAGCGAAGAACTGGTCGATTCCATCAACCCGTTCAACTGGATCAGCGTGGGAAATGAAATCAACAGACGAAAGCCCGACCTTGTGATCTTCAAGTACTGGCTTCCATTCTTCGGTCCCTGTTTCGGCACTATCGCACGTCGCAGCAAGAAGAACGGGACGACCAAAGTTCTCTATATTTGTGATAATGTGATTCCGCATGAAAAACGACCGGGTGATACAGCATTCACACGGTATGCGTTCAAGCCGGCGAATGCTTTCATTGTGCAATCCGAGGCCGTGGAGCGCGATCTGAATTCCTTCAGGCCGGGATCACTGTACCGGAAGATTCCTCACCCCGTCTATAATATTTTTGGCGACCCGATTCCGAAACAACGGGCACGCACCGAATTGCACCTGGCAGCCGATCGCTATCTCCTGTTTTTCGGATATGTACGAGCATATAAGGGTCTGGACGTGCTTCTTCGCGCAATGGCAATCGCACGTAAAGAAATTGATATCCGCCTGCTGGTGGTAGGCGAGTTCTATGATGACGAGCAGAAATATCGACAGTTGATCAGGGATTTGCATCTCGAATCAGCTGTTACTGTCAACGCAGACTATGTTCCCAACGACATGGTCGGGCGGTATTTTTCTGCCGCCGATGCAGTCATACTCCCGTACACCTCAGCGACGCAGAGTGGCATCGCGCAGATTGCCTATAACTTTGACAAGCCCGTGATCGCAACAGATGTCGGTGGACTCGGCGAAGTTGTTGTGGATGGGAAGACCGGCTTTCTGGTTCCACCCAACCATCCTGAATCCCTCGCAGCAAGCATCGTGCGGTACTATCGGGAGAATCGCGAGCAGGAGTTTGCACAACACGTGAAGATGGAAAAGACGAAGTACACATGGGAAGCGCTTGCAGACGCAATCGAAGAGCTGGCGCGAAACAAGGAGGTAGCGTGACGACAATTTCAGAACACACCACGAAATACTGGCAGTACCAGTACGACGTGGCGAAGGATTACATGCTTCCCCTTCTTCAGGGCTGGGGGGTACAGTTGCAGGGTGCGGATTTGCTTGATGTGGGATGTGGAACCGGAGGAGGCACCTGTGCCACGTGTGATGCCGGTGCATTGTGCGTGGGGTTTGATATCAATGAGCGGCTGATTGATGAAGCCCTGGTGCTGCAGAACAACCGCACCATTCATTTCGAATCCGGAAACATGTACGAGCAGGTGGTGCCGTTTGGCGGCCGGAAGTTCGACCTGGTGGTACTCCATGACGTGTTTGAACATCTGGATGACAAAGATGCAACAATGCAGAAACTGGCAAGCTATCTCAAGCCGACGGGAAAGATCCTCATTACCTTTCCCCCATACTTTTCTGCTTACGGCGCACACCAGCAACTTCTCCGCGCACCGTTTGCGAGGCTTCCCTTCTTTCATCTTTTGCCGTTTGCAATCTCCACGGTTCTCCCGCGCCTGAAGGGTGAACACCCCTATTTCGTCGAAGAAGTCACCAAGCTTGGACGGTTGAAGATGGGAATGAAGGAGTTCGAACGGATTGCCGCACGCAACCACCTGACGATCGATGGCAAGCAAGCCTACCTGATCGGCCCCAACCATATCCGCTTCGGTCTCAAACCCATTGCAGCCGGACCTGTTGCCGAAATTCCCCTTCTCGGTGAACTCCTGTCCTCCGGCGTGGTGTACTTGCTTTCACCGACAAGGAACACCCGATGAAAATTGCGGTTGTCTTCGGTACCCGCCCCGAAGCCATTAAGATGGCACCCATCATCAAGGAACTGGAGCGGCGGTCGATTACTCCTCTCGTAATTGTCACCGCGCAGCATCGCGATATGCTGGACGTGATGCTGGATGTTTTTCAGATAAAGCCGGACCACGATCTCAACGTCATGCAGCACAACCAGGATCTTTTCCATACCACCACAAGTGTGTTGGAAAAAATAAAAGATGTGCTGAAGAAGGAACAGCCGGACCTGGTACTTGTTCAGGGCGACACAACAACGACGTTTGCCACGAGCCTAGCCTGTTATTATCTGAAAATCCCTGTCGGTCACGTCGAAGCAGGGTTGCGCACGTGGAATAAGTTCAATCCTTTTCCGGAGGAGATCAACCGCCAACTCACCACCCGCATCGCCGACTACCACTTTGCCCCAACGACATTATCGCGGCAGAATCTCCTGAAAGAAGGAGTTGACGATTCGACCATTCACGCCACGGGGAACACAGTAATTGATGCGCTGTTGATGATCGTGGATCCGCACTACAAGTTTACAGAGCCGCCATTGAGCACCATCGACTTTGCCCGTCGGCGTGTCATCCCGCTTACTGCACACCGGCGGGAGAACTTCGGCGCACCGATGAAGAACGTGTTCGAAGCCTGCCGCTATCTTGTGGAGAAATATGCCGACGTGGAACTGGTGTACCCTGTTCATCCAAATCCGAATGTGAGGCAAATGGCGGATGCTGTGTTGAAGGGAGTTCCACGCGTTCACTTGATTCAGCCTCTGGACTACAAACCATTTGTCCAGTTGATGAGCAGATCGTTCTTTATTATGACGGATTCAGGTGGCGTCCAGGAAGAAGCCCCTTCGTTGGGCAAACCCGTTCTTGTCCTCCGGGAGACGACAGAGCGCCCGGAGGCTATCGACGCGGGCACTGCGCGCCTCGTCGGCGTCGAAAAGAACACCATCATCAGGGAGGCGGAACGCCTGCTGAACGATCAGAGTGCTTATAAGGAGATGGCGTCAAAGGTCAACCCTTACGGGGATGGCACTGCCGCGCGCCGCATCGTAGACATTATCCTCAAGACCACCGGTCAGGAACGATGACAGGTTCTTCCACGGAACATCCGCTTGTCTATTGCATTGTCCTCACCTTCGGACAGAATCCCGATGGTCGTACAAAACGACTGTTGACCGAGACTCTCGATTCTCTGGAAAAAATGAACTACCCGAACTTCAAAATCATTGTGGTGGATAACGGCTCGACAGATGGAAGTCAGGAAATGGTACGGACACAGTACCCGCAAGCTATTCTCATAGAGAACGGCAAGAACCTCGGATTTGGCGGTGGGAATAATGTGGGGATGGAATACGCTCTGGAACGCGGTGCCGAGTGGATATTTCTATTGAACAATGACATTATTGTTGATGCTTCACTCCTCACCGAGATGATGCGCGTTGCAGTCTCTCACCCGATGATCGGGGGATTGGGTCCGAAAATTTATTTTCACGATGAGCCTGAGAAGTTCTGGTACGCTGGAGGGGCGGTGAATTTCTGGGCAGGGATTATTTCCCACCGCGGAATCCGTGAAATTGATCACGGTCAGTACGACGTTACTACCGATACGGAGTATATTACCGGCTGTGCGTTTCTTGTGAGGCGTGAGGCATTGGAACAAACCGGCATGTTCGACCCGGTCTTTCATCCCGCCTACTCGGAAGATGCCGATCTTTCAGCACGCATCCAGCGGGCAGGATACAGACTTATGTTTGTTCACAAGGGAAAACTCTGGCACAAGGTCTCATCTTCGAGTGGTGGCGGGATGACGCCATTCAAGGTACGGCTCAAAGTTGAGCACAACCTTATCTACTTCATGCGCTACGCGCGCTGGTACCACTGGATCACAATCCCCTGGTGCATCTCGACCGTGGCAATGGTCTTCATTGTTGCACAGCTTGCGCGGGGAAATTTCGCCATCATCGCTGCCCTGCTGCAGGGCTTTGGCAGTGCAATCAATCGATTAAGGTCGGTATAACTGCGACTATGGAATTCGGCAAACATCTTGGGAAAGGGATCTGGGGACTTGCAGGAAGAGCCCTCCCCGTCATCTATGGTATGAGCTATGTGGTGCTGGTTGTGCGTGTGTTGCCCGAGGTGGAGTTCGGCAATTTTGTATTGGTGCAGGAGACTTTTCTGGTGCTCTCAAATCTCGCTGCTGCATTCGCGTTGCAACCGTTATTGAAATTTGCCGCAGAAACCCCTGAACACCAGCGTGATACGGTTGGCTCGGTAATCCTTATGAACACAGGGTTCATTATCCTTGCTTCTCTGATGATTGTCCTGCTTCGTTCACCGTTGTCCCGGCTCTTGAATTCTCCGGACCTGGAGTTCCTCTTGCTCTACATGCCGGCTTTGCTGGCGGCAAACTTCATCAGAAATTTTACGCTCGTGCTCCTGCAAACGCGGCTCATGACTCGCGAGTTGTTCTGGGTGGACGCGGCCCATTTCTTTGGAGCTCCCCTGCTCATCTTATGGTATTCGTGGATGAACTGGTTCAATTCCGCTACCGACCTTGTGGTTGTTAACATCATCTCGCTTTCGCTCTCTTCGCTCGTTGGCCTGTGGTTGGCGCGTGACTTGTTGTCTTTCAACTTGCATCCGCCGAAGGCCGAGTTGATACGCATGTGGGACTACGGCAAATACTCGTTCAGTTCTAATGTGAGCTACTTGTTCTACTCCAAAGCGGATTCCTTTATCCTTGCCGCTTTCACGGGACCGGCGCTCGTCGGAGTGTACAACTCGGTGAAAATTTTCACAAGAGTTTTTGAAATGGTTGCTCAGGTCATGCAGTTGTTTGTGTTTCCTGCAAGTTCAAGACTGGCTGCACGTGGAGACTATGACTCGCTCAAGAAATTGCTTGAAAAGGCGATCACGTTCTCGACAATCGCTTTGTTGCCTGTGTTTGTAGGATTCCTGTTTTTCGCCCCAACCATTATCGGGATCATTTATGCAGGGAAGTATACGGAGGCAATACCCCTTTTACAGGTCTTCTCACTTTTGTGCCTCGTCGTACCCGCTATGTCTGTTGCCTCAAACGCTCTTCTCGGTCTGGGCCATGCAAGGCTGAGTTTTGTTCTTGGCACCAAGACTCTCTTTGCCTCAGTGGTTATCTATCTCGCACTTATCCCATGGCTCGGCCCGCTGGGAGCGACTTTGGGATTTGTGATCTCTTCTTGTCTACAAGCCTGGTTGTTCGCGCGGGAAATGACACGGGTTATACCAATCACACCCATGAGTACTCTGCGCCGAGTCCGCGATATTTTTCTCTTCTTTAAGTCACGGCTTGGCCCGTAAGGTTTGTTTGATTTTGTACATTCTGCTCGCTATCTTAAGTTCGTAGTTTCATACCCCACCACCTCAGAGGGGTATTGTCAAGTCCCTTACGTTCTTGATTCTCTTGTTGCTCATCCAACAATTCCGCAAAATGCTTAAATACATCGCCGCAATCAATCAGGAAATCAGCGCATGATCGACTTTGCAGAAAAACAATTCATTAACAAAGCCGATGGAAACATCCTGAAGCGACTCAAAGTGTATCGCCAGTTCATGGATGAAACCCATCCCGACTCCCTGGACATCGGAGAATCGAACTACATCGGCAGGGCGCTTGGAATTCGGGATAACACACTCGAATGCGATTTCAACATAGAGATTGCATCGCCGTCAAAGCAATATAACATGGTAACATGCTTTGAAGTCTTTGAGCATGTCATGAACCCCCTGCAATTCATGGTTAACATTCGGGACTTGATGGCAACGGGTGGGGTGCTGTATCTCTCGACCCCGAAGCAGACCTGGTCCACATGGTATACCTGGGAGCATCACTTTGCTGAGTACAAGGTACCGCAACTGATTGCCTGTTTCGAGTATGCAGGGTTCAAGGTGGAGAAATATAGGGTGTTCGACCCGTTCCCGCTCTGGTTTCACTTCACCGGATTCAGACCATTCGCTCGAGCATTCGCACAGAGGTGTGTCGTGTTCAAGGTAAAGAAAACGCTCTTGGGAGGGACATCGTAAGTCTCGACGTTATCATCGGAGAATTTGTATTCAGCACCCCTTCGGTTCCAGCAGCTGAAATCTTGATCTTCCAGAATGCATCCTCAACGCCGGTGGAGCTTCCACATAACTCATCGCAATCTCCTTTGAGAACCTCCGCGGGTGGTTTGCGTACTCTTCAATATTTATCCTACCATCACGAGTAATTGAGCCGCAACGTGCGTAAGCGTTGTGGGTTCGGTCAACTGGTGAAGTCTTGGGCGCCATCTGTTGGCTTTTCTTTCCGTATTCGATTATATTGAAAGAAATTGGAGGGGAATGCTATAGCCTCCAATTTCCTAACCACCATAACGGATTCCCATGGGAAGAAATGAAGTAACATCAACCTGGCAGCAGTTTTGGGTTGACAGGCGTGACTCGATTGCAGCACCCCGCGGGAAATCCCCAATTTTCTTTGAACTGGAGAAAATTACCGGTGGCTTCAAGGCAAAAAAAGTCCTGGAAGCGGGAAGTGGAATTGCGGAAATATCGATCGACATCGCTGCCCAAGGTGGGGTGGTTACGCTCCTTGATATCTCCAAGGATGCACTTGAAATGAGCCAACGATTTCTTGAAAAGCGTGGTCTCACGGCAACCTACGTTCTCGGAGATCTCTTCGATATGCCTTTTAAAGAAAATTCATTCGATATTGTTTGGAACGCAGGTGTGGTGGAACATTTTAAGTTCGACGATCAGGTGGCGGCATTAAAGCAGTTCGGACGAGTCGTCAAGTCTGGTGGCTATGTAATCACTTTCAATCCGAATGCAAGGGCAAAGCTCTATCGGTGGGGAAAACGGGTGGGCGAGCAGCGTGGAACGTGGGAATTCGGAGAAGAATATCCGGTCGAGTCAATGAAGGCGATGGCTGAAGCAGCGGGATTGCGATTGGAGCCCGAATATTCATTTTTCTTTGAACGATCCATTTCATTTCTTCGATACGCGTCGCCGATGCTGCGGGGAGCAGTAAAGGGAGCGTACGTGCTAACGGGTGGCCGATTCAATCCTCTTTGGCAAAAATCATTTGGGGGATATATGCTTGCCTCCGTGATGCGCAAACCCTGATCACCTGCTCATGCAAGACGTGTCATCGCTTCGAGTCCCTCTCCTCTTCCTCTCCGACATCCCGTGGTACAGTCTCCACCAACGACCCCAGCATCTTGCGCTGCGTTTAGCCAAACACCGGAACGTACTCTGGGTGGAACCGGCGACGCTGGGTCACATGCGCAGTTGGAAACCGGAGCGCGTCGGTGGGAATGTCCACCGCATCAGTATCCCTCTTCTTCCGCACAATGCGCGTAATGCGATAGTCAAGCTGATGGCTTGGATAGCAAGCAGAATTCCGGGGGTATTCCCGTTGCTCACCGTTATACAACATCGTCTCCTTCAGCGCGCTCTACGGCAACTCGGTTACGATGGTTCACCCATTCCCGTGCTCATCGAGAACTTTCAGCTCATCAAACTCGTCGAAGCTTTACCAACATCTGTGGTCTGCTTCGACTACATTGATGATGCGTTCGGGTTTGTGGATTTGCCGGACTACGTACGTGATCTCTGGAAACAGACCATCGAACGAAGCAACGTCATCACGGTAACCACGCCTCAACTACGGGAACAGATCGGGCAGGTTCGGAGCGGCAATACCCATGTTATTCAGAATGGCGTGGAGTACTCGCACTTCGCGCAGGAAAACACGCGGCGACCGGATGATCTTCCGGCCTCCGGTATTCCCATAGCCGGATATGTCGGCTCGGTCTATCCGTGGTTCGATTTCGACTTGCTTGAACGGGCTGCGAGAGAACTTCCCGGAGTGAACTTTGTCATCATCGGTCCTCAGCACCCGGATATTGCGGGCTCGGTGGAAAAAATGAAGGGCATTGCCAACGTATTATTCCTTGGGCTAAAACCGTACACCCTGATACCCGCCTATCTCCATCATTTCACTGTTGGCCTGATCCCTTTTGTGCGCAACAAGCTTACCGAAGCCGTCAACCCAGTAAAGCTGTATGAATACTCCGCCGCCGGACTGCCGACGGTAACGACTTTCTTCTCTGATGACTTACAACAGTTTAAGGATCTCGTTCACGTGGCAACGTCTGCTGATGACTTTATCAGGGCTTTGCCACGGGCTATAGAAGAAAGGAGTGAGGCCGGTTCCATTGCGCGACTCAGGGCGTTCGGTCGGGAGAATGACTGGAACGCCCGTGCAGCTGAGGTTCAAGCAATCATGAATCTCTAAAACACATGGAACACATTGAAGTTTTGATAGAAATTTTGTATCTATTGAGCGGTTTTCAAGCTGGTCCCCCGCTCTTTTTCCATCGTTTCCGCCTGATAGCCTCTATCCTGCAAGGCAGTTTTTGCAGTTTGTGCTAATACACTCTTGACATCCCAAGATTCACACTATGAAACTATTGATTGCCATTCCCGCTCTGAACGAACAAGACAGTATCCAGAGTATTATCGAACGCACGCTGGCAGCACGGGAGCGCATTATTGCGGACTCGCCTATTACAGGGGTTGATATTGCCGTCGTGAGTGATGGATCAACCGACAAAACAGTCGAAATCGCATCACAATATTCTGATCGCATTAACCTCATCGTGTTCGAGAAGAACCGCGGGTACGGCGCCGCAATCAAAGAAGCGTGGGGTCAATCGGATGCGGATGTGCTCGGCTTCCTTGACGCTGATGGGACATGTGACCCTTTGTTCTTTACCACTTTATGCAATGCAATGGTTGCCGGGAATGCAGACGTCGTACTGGGGAGCCGTCTCAACCCGGAAAGTAAGATGCCTCTTGTCCGACGATTCGGGAATTCCCTGTTCGCCCTTTTACTGAGTACGCTTTCATCAAAGCGTGTGCGCGACACGGCCAGCGGAATGCGCGTGGTTCGCCGCTCTTGCCTGCCGAGCCTGTTCCCGCTGCCGGACGGATTGCATTTCACTCCAGCGATGAGTGCCCGCGCGATGTTGAGTGATAATCTCAAGATTATCGAGACGCCGATGCCGTATCACGAGCGCGAAGGTGAATCCAAGCTTCGCATCATCAAGGATGGTCTGCGATTCCTCAAAGTGATTCTCGAGGCGACATTCCTCTTCCGGCCTTCACGGCCTCTCGATATTCTCGGTATGGTGTGTCTTCTCTCGGCAACGGTTCTGATGATCAGCCCTACGCTCTACTATCTTGAGCATAGGTCTGTCCAGGAATGGATGATTTACCGGTTTATTGTCGGCAATCTCCTCGCGTCAAGCGGCTTGCTGTTGCTCAGCGCCGCGCATATCAGTAGGAGAATTGTCGGGATCACCCTCTCGACACAAGGACGTTCCGGGGATATGCGTGATCGCTTTTTTTCCAGTAGCAGTTTTTGGATCCTCTGTTGTTTTCTTGTCATCCTCGGTATAGCCCTCGTTGTCCCAAGTTTCCTTGAGTTGGTAGAGACCGGAGCAACATATGAACATTGGTCGCGTTTCATTGTCAGTTCGTTTTTTATCTCTGCCGCTCTCATCCTCATCGTGACCTGGATTGTTGACTACAGTCTCAGGTTGATGGCGGCGCAGATGGATTATTCAAAGAAACATACTCGACAATGACCTCCATTATTGAGCGGATTCACGGGAGGTTTGTTCATACCCGTAGAGACAGAAGGCTTCGCGAACTCCTTGCCACCCTGATCCCGCCCAATGCACATGTTCTCGATGTCGGTTGTGGCGATGGCTTACTTGCGAAAATGATCCTCGCGCAACGACCGGACGTTCACTTGACGGGCATTGATGTTCTTGTGCGCGATAACTCTCATATTCCAGTACAGTACTTTGATGGGAAAACCATCCCGCATCCCGACTCCTCTATTGACGTCATCCTCTTTGTTGATGTATTGCACCATACGGACGATCCGACCATTCTCTTAAAGGAGGCGGTCCGGGTTTCAAGGGGCTCGGTATTGATCAAGGATCATACAATGAATGGTCTGTTTGCGCGAGCCACGCTGCGATTCATGGATGAAATCGGGAACAGACGCCACGGCGTCGCACTCCCTTACAACTATTGGACTAGACAGCAATGGATGCATGCGATCGGTTTGTTGCACCTGAATATCGCCACATGGATTGATCGCCTCAGGCTGTACCCCGTTCCCGCTGACTGGATATTCGGGCGATCTCTCCACTTCATAGCGAAGCTTGATGTTCATCGCGCAATGGAGAAACCCCGGTGACCAGAAGTGACTGGGTATGGGTAGGTGCGGCGGCCGCGATGTTTGTTCTTGCTGCGACCTGGCGTCTGGATCTACCGGGATTGCAATATGACGAGTCGGCGGATGCTGCCCCGGCTGTAAATTTTGTCACCAACAACTACAAGACCGAACCGATGCAGATCAATCCATCGATCATTCATCTATTCGGACGGCCTCTCCCGGTCATGGTGATGACATACATGGGGCCGGTCAAGGAACTCCTTTACATTCCCTGGTTCTTCACCTTCGGTATTTCCGTCTATACGATTCGGCTTCTCCCGGTGCTGGCAGTGGTTCTCTGTTTTCCATTGACCTATCGTCTTGCAACGCAGTTAGTATCCAAACGCGCCGCCCAGATCACGGTTGCCCTTATGGCTCTGGATCCTGCTTTCGTTTTTTACCTTACAAGGGATGTCGGCCCGGCAGCCCTACAGGTGTTGTTCAAGTTGCTTGCACTTGTTCTTTTGCTTGAATGGTGGAAACGCGGACAAGCCTGGTTATTCGGGCTGGCGCTTCTTGTTCTCGGCCTTGGGATATCCCACAAAGTGGATTTTCTGTGGGTGATTGGGGGGATTGCGGGTGCTGGCATTGTCACACTACGTTCGGACATTTGGAAAAGACTTAACCGGCGAACAATCATTTGGGGAATCGCTGGAGCTTGCATAGGTGCCGCACCAGTGGTTGCTTTCAACATTGCCACCGGTGGTTTGACGTTTGCCCCGCTCTTTGCAAAATTTCTTGGCGACGCCCCTTCAACAGGTAGCACCTCATTCATGGAGAATTTTGGAACTCGCATAATACAGACGGCGCAAATCCTGAATGGCGAACACCTTTCAACCCTCTTCACCGAACGAGGGCTCAATCTGGGCGTGGGCGCGTTTATTGTACCGCTTTTTGCTTTGGTGAGCCTCACAATGTTGGTACTCTTCGGAAAGAACCAGAGGCCGGTGTATTACAAGTCGCTCGTCGGGCTGGGCTCATTCACCGTAATCGTTTTCCTCGCATCGTGTTTCTCTCCCGGCGCTCTCAATGGACACCATATGCTTGCCTTGTATCCGGGACTTCATCTCGCGATGTCCTCAACGATTGTCCGGGCGTCGAAGCTTGCAGGGGATCGTTTCCATTTCGAGAAGGTGATTGTTGGCGTTCTTGTCATTCTCAACCTTGTCTCTGTTGGACGAATCTATGAGAACTTGAACGCGACAGGGGGAACCCGGTCATGGTCGGATGCAATCTACAGTCTAAACCCTTATCTTCAAGAGAAGCATGCATCCCTTGTTGCCGTGGATTGGGGATTCACTCTCAACCTATTGGTGCTTTCACACGGCACATTGGAAATAACACGAGCGTACAAGGAATACTGGGTGCATCCCGTAACAGCAAGGACTATCGCACCATACTTGAATGATCACTCCGTGTACCTAGCCCACGGCAAACAATTTGACATAGTACCGGGAGCAACGGATGCATTCGTTGCGGCGGCGGATAGCCTCGGCTATGTCATTCGTACCGACACATCGTTCTTCCAGCATGACGGACAAGAGATTTATCTTCTTCAGAGACTTGAACGCCGGCAATAACATCTGACATCAATTCGATCATGAAAACACTATGACCGTGAACACACACACCATCATCCTTCTCAACAGAAAGATCAAATCCCTGCTCCTGCGCTCCAGGCTGCATGTATTCCTGGAGCCAATCACAAACCCGTTATTGAAGTTGCTGTATCTCTCACGACTTTCACAATGGTGTGCCGATCAGGGAACGCCGCCATATAACGATCTCAACAGTCCCGAACGCCAGCTGGAAAAACGGTACGGGCTTTACGACTTCGTGATGAATCAGCAACAACTGGGCGGACCGATTGATTACCTGGAGTTTGGCGTGGCACAGGGAGATTCCTTGAAGTGGTGGGTGGAACACAACACGCACGCAACGTCCCGGTTTGTGGGGTTTGATACATTCGAGGGCCTGCCGGAGAAGTTCGAGTGGCTCGATTCCGGCACATTTTCCTCCGGTGGAAAGCCGCCAATGATGCGGGATGCACGGTGTACATTTGAAGTTGGCATGTTCCAGGATACGCTGGAACCATTTATCAAGAAGATGTCCTTCGATCGCAGAACCGTTATTCATCTCGATGCCGACCTGTACAGTTCGACATTGTATGTCCTCGCGCGTCTCGGTCCGCACCTCAAGAAGGGTGACGTGGTACTCTTCGATGAGTTCGGCGTACCGATGCACGAGTTCAGGGCGTTCATGGATTTTGCGCACGCATTCAGGGTCAAGTATGAACTGTTGGGCGCCGTGAATAACTATATGAACGTCGCTCTCAGGCTCACATAATTTTTTATCTTCAACAAGATACGGGTTGCCATGGCAAAAGCGCGAAAAGCTTCCGTCAGAAAAGAGCAGGGGTCATTCTTCTCTTCCCTCTCACCCACAAAACAGGATGCGCTCTGTATTCTGATTCTGTATGTCGTGATCGTTGTTCTCTTCCGTGGCATTATTTTCAACGATGCCGCGTTCTCCTCTGAAGCAGATACGGCAACAGCGCACGCATATAAAAAGGCGGGGGACGCCATCCGGGACCAAGAGGGCATTGATCCCATCTGGATGCCGTTTGTGTTCAGCGGAATGCCGTCGTTGGGCAGCCTCACCTACATTCCGCACGATGTCAGCTACCTTCAGGTCGCTGTGGTGTCCGTGCTGAAGCTTTTCTTTTTGAATGTCACGATGGGGTGGATGATCGTCCATTATTTCCTCGGTGGTGTGTTCATGTTCCTGTTGATGCGCACGTGGAAGCTCCCTCGCGTGGCTGCGTTGTTCGCCGCACTGACATTCATGCTGAGTCCGTTCGCCGTCGGGCTGGCACAGGAAGGTCATGGTTCTAAGATGATCTCCCTCATGTACCTGCCCGCGGTTTTTCTTGTCACGCACATGATGCTGGAACGTCGTGATTGGTTGAGTTTTGGGCTCTTCAGTTCCATGATCGGTACACTTCTGCTTGCGAACCATATGCAGATCGTGTATTACAACCTCATGGTCATCGGGCTGTACATGGTCTACCAGGCTGTCGTCGATTTCAAAGAGCAGAAATTGCTCGCCGGGCGAAAAGCGCTGATGCTCGCCGGCGGTCTGCTGATTGGCTTCTGCATCTCCTCCTACATTTATCTCCCGGTATACGAGTATTCACAGTTCTCCATACGCGGATCCGGAACGGCGGGAACTCCCGGTGGCCTCACCTGGGACTATGCGACGAACTGGTCATTCCATCCCTTTGAGATGATAACCTACGTAATACCATCGTTCTTTGGATTTGCCGGTCAGCTCTACTGGGGAACGATGCCGATGAATTCTTCAACGGTATACATCGGTATCCTCCCCATATTCCTATCGATCATTGCCCTGTTATACAAGCGCAACCGGTTGACCGTGTTCTTTGCCATCCTTGCCGTGCTCATGTTCTTCACGTCATTCGGCAAACACTTCGATCTGTTCTATCAATTGCTGTTCAACTATCTTCCGTTCTTCAACAAGTTCCGCGCTCCGCAAATGATCCTGCAACTGATGCCGTTTGTCCTCGGGGTACTGGGAGGCTACGGATTGACCGCATTGCTTGAGTCCGACGCGATGAAGAACACCGCACTCAAAAAACGATTGCTCTATGTCCTCGGGGCGCTCTGGGCGCTCTTACTCATCGGCACCATGTTTCATTCCTCCCTCTACGAAACACTTTCCGGCTTCATGTTCCTGAAAGAGGGTGAGAACTATAATCCCCAGGAAATTGCAACCTTGAAGAAACTCCGCTTCGATCTTTTCTGGGATGATTACATCAAGATGGTTATGCTGGCCACTGCTTCGCTCGGCGCGACCATCCTTTACCTGAATGGAAAGATCAGACAGGGAGCGTTCGGCGCGGTCGTGCTGTGCATTCTTACCGTGGACTTGTTCATCATGGATACGGTGCTCATCAATCCAAAGCCATTCAAAGCTGTCGATGAGAATTTTCAGCCGACGCCGACGATCTCGTTTCTGAAACAGCAGGAAGGGCTTTTCAGGGTCTTCCCCGTTGGCAACCTTTTCATGGATATGGATTACGCGTATCACGGGCTGACATCCATAGGCGGGTACCATCCCGCAAAACTGAAAATGTATCAGACCATGATCGACTCGTGTCTTTTCCGCGGGGCCGATCCGAACTTCCCGCTCAACATGAGCATTGTCAATATGCTCAACGCTCGTTACGTTGTGGCACAGGGACAGTTGCCGCCTGACAAGTTTGAAGTGGTGAATGTGGATCAGGCACGGAGAACCGTCACACACAAAAACCCCACGGCCCTCCCGCGCGCGTGGTTCGTTAAGAACACTGTTGTCGCGCACTCCGGCACAGGTGTCTTTGCAAAACTCAACGACCCACAGTTTGATCCGGCACAGACAGCGATTCTTGAAAGTGAGCCTGCAGGCTCAGTCAGCGCTCCGGACAGCAGCAACATTAATATCGTTGAGCATAAATCCACCACTATCACGATTGAAACGTATGCCTCCTCATCAGCATTACTGGTGCTCAGTGAGGTGTACTATCCTGCCGGCTGGAATGTCTATGTTGACGGTACACCTGCAATAATTCATAAGACGAACTATGTCCTCCGCTCAGTCGTCGTGCCGGCAGGACAGCACAAGGTAGAGTTCCGTTTCGAGCCAATGATGTATGCCCTCGGATGGAAATTGACGAACGGGGCATGGGTGTTCTGCGGTATCTGTATTCTGATCGGGTTATGGAGAACGCCGGGGATCAAGAACCGGATTCTTGCCCGAAAGCCCGCATCGACCTGAAGAAGCCGCCCGGAAAAAGGATGTTTGACAATATGCTCCCGCTTCTCTATATTGAACGTGCTCCACAGGCAATAATGCAATGCAAAAACCCAACAAGGAGATAACCCCCAATGTCTGATCTATCCTTAGACGCCCTCGGGATGGTGGAAACGAAGGGACTCGTCGGATCCATTGAAGCAGCAGATGCGATGGTGAAGGCGGCCCGTGTGCAGTTGATTGGTAAAGAAGTAATTGGTGGCGGATACGTGACCGTGATGGTACGCGGTGACGTTGGTGCCGTCAAAGCTGCTACTGATGCCGGAGCTGCCGCTGCACAACGCGTCGGAGAACTGGTGTCCGTTCATGTCATCCCGCGTCCACATGCAGACGTGGAGATGATTCTGCCGAAGCGCCCTGCATCCAAGTAATTCAACCACACATTGAGCGAGCGTCTCCCGGGTGTGAGTACACTCGGGAATACGCATGTAAATCATGATCATGCTCGAATATGCCCTCGGAATGATTGAGACCAAGGGCTTGGTCGGTTCCATAGAGGCCGCAGACGTTATGGTGAAAACTGCCAACGTGAAGGTGATTGGCACGGAGTACATCAAAAACGGCTGGGTAACAGTAAAGATCATCGGCGAGGTTGCTGCGGTAAAAGCCGCGGTGGACGCTGCAAGCGCGGCAGCCGCGCGCGTCGGCGAACTGGTGACGAGTCATGTGATTCCCCGTCCCGTCGCAGACATTGAGATGATTATCAAGAAAGTGACTTCACAGCCGCCATCTGCTTCAGTGAAGAACGAAGCACGACCGGCAAAAGTCCAGGCTTCCGAACCAGTGCCCGCCCCTTCAATGCCTGCAGCGGCAGACGATTACGCCGCTTCTCTTCAAGCGATGACGGTCCACCAACTGCGCACCTTGGCACGCGCCACCGGCGGCCTCAGTATTATGGGACGTGAAATCTCCCGCGCAAACAAGGACCAGTTAATTGATGAGTTAATGAAGAAGGCCGGCAAGTAAAGCGGCTCGACACCACAGGGACTCCATCGGCCGCGCTGATGGAGTTTTTTTGTTTTGACATGGCCCATGAAGAAACGACTCCACATCATCATTGCGACAACGCTATTCGCCGGAATGCTCTGGATCTCGGTGAAGCTCGGTAGCACGTATCAGGTCGTCGTCAGTACACCGCTCAAAGTAACGGGACTTCCCGCCGGAACCGCGTTGAACGCACCGGTCCCGCAAGAAGTGCAACTGCGGCTACGTGGTGAGGGATGGCAGCTTGCCGGACTCTTATTTGGTTCGGAGTTTCATTCCACAGTGGATGTGCAGTCGTTGACCCCGCGACAAACCACCATCACCGTTAATGATGTGGTGGATCGTCTCAATATACCGACCGGCATTCAAGCCATGGAAATGAAGCCGGACTCCATCAGCGTGGAGTACGATTCCCTCGGCTGGAAAAAAGTCCCGGTAACGCTGGACTATACTACATCATTCAGCGAAAGATATGGTCCGGTTGGACAAATGATCGTGACACCGGAGAGTGTGTTGATTGAAGGCGCTCGCTCTATTCTCGCAGAGATCGATTCATGGCCAACCGTGCGAATGCAGTTTGACGATCTGAAAGCCCCAGTCGATGCGATGGCGGCATTACTGGAATCCAGCCGTTATCAATTGGCGTTCAATCCTTCCGGGGTGAATGTACGCCTGGACGTTCAATGGTACGCAGAGAAGGTATTCGCCGGTCTGCCTGTTGAATTGTTGTCCGTTCCGCCGCATCGTGAGGTGATACTTGTTCCCCCACGCATTGATCTGGTGGTACGTGGCGGTGTTGACCAACTTTCCGCCCTTTCGCTCGCTGATTTCCGAGCGTCGCTCGACTACATTGTTATCCTTTCGGATAGTTCAGGGTACCTCGAACCGGAAGTCATCGCCCCATCGGGTGTCCAGATCGTGAGCACACGCCCGGATGGATTACGATATATTGTGAGAAAGCGCTTGTGATACACTCTGACGTCTCATCAGTTCATTCACATCCACGATGCCTCCATGCGACTCTGTATCAACATTGACCACGTTGCCACTTTGCGCGAAGCGCGTGGGGGAAACGAGCCTGATCCCGTTACCGCTGCACATATTTGCGAACTGGCAGGTGCTGACGGCATCGTCTGTCATCTGCGAGAGGATCGACGGCATATCAACGACCGGGATTTGCGAATTCTTCGAGAAACCATAAAGACCAAACTTGATCTTGAAATGGCAGCGACCGAAGAAATCGTCCGGATTGCAATTGAAACCCTCCCGGATCTTGTCACTCTCGTACCCGAGAAACGACAGGAGCTTACGACGGAGGGGGGACTGGATGTCGTGGGCAACAGGCATCACCTTCACCATGTTGTGCAGAAATTACAGCAACACGAGATTGAAGTGAGCCTGTTCATTGACCCGGTGCCGGAGCAGATTGAGGCTGCAAAGGAAATCGGGGCAAATAAGATTGAAATCCATACCGGAGAATATGCGAACGCCCGGACTGCGCCGTTACAACAGGCACAGCTGGAGAATATTGCCGGCGCTGCAAAAATGGCTGTGAAGCTGGGATTGGGCGTCAATGCCGGGCACGGATTGAACCACCTGAATATTCTTCCGATCAAACAAATTGTTGCAATAGAAGAGGTAAGTATTGGTCACGCGATAATTGCGCGAGCGCTTTTTGTCGGGTTGGATCGAGCGGTAAGGGAAATGGTGGAACTTGCCCAGTAGAACAAGTCTCCGTTCGGTTAGTCTCTTGACTCCAATTTTCGAATGTCGTCCCGAAGCTGGGCAGCCTTTTCGTACTGCTCTTTATCAATCGCCTCCTTGAGCTGTTGCTGGAGTTGTTCCAGCTTGGACATTTTGGGAGGCGCTTGTTGCTTCGGCTTTTGCGGTTTCCCCGCCGGTGGCAAGTCTTCTTCCTCCTCATCCTCAGGAATGAATCCCGCCTCTTCCAGAACATTCGTGGCGACGTAGATCTGCACTCCATAACGAACGGCAAGAGCAATAGCATCGCTCGGACGTGAGTCAATCACCTGACTGTCAATATTGAGCTTTGCGTAGAATGTACCATCCCGCAATTCATCAATTACAATGTCCGACAGTTCCCCGCCAAATGCCGTGATAATATTCTTCATCAGATCATGCGTAAGGGGGCGGGGGGGCTTGATACCTTCCATTTCCAGTGCTATTGATTGGGCTTCCGAGGCACCAATGATAATCGGAAGGCGCCTGTTGCCATTTACCTCCTTGAGAATCAACGCGTATGCTCCCCCGCTCGCGGGATTCGTTGAAAGTCCCAGGATATCAACCTGCACCCTGTCCACGCTACACTCCGGAAAGTTTTTTGTGTTTACTTTATCAGCATAAAAGAAAAAATCGTAACAAGCAAGCTACTTACCAAGCGCCTTCTTGAGTTGCGTTGTCAGCTCAGGAAGAACCTCGAACACATCGCCAACGATACCATAGTCGGCGACCTGGAAAATAGGCGCATCCTTGTCCTTATTGATGGCAACAATGAACTTGGATGACGACATGCCTGCCAGGTGTTGCACAGCGCCGGAAATGCCGCATGCAACATACATGGTCGGCGACACCGTTTTCCCCGTCTGCCCGACCTGCTCATCGTGTGGACGCCACCCCGCGTCAACGACAGCGCGTGAAGCGCCAACACCTGCGCCAAGAACGTCGGCAAGCTGTTCAATCAAATGAAAATTCTCGGGTCCCTTGAGACCACGCCCACCGGAAACGATAATGTCCGCCTCCGTAACGTCGGGACGCCCGGCAGCAACTTTCACTGCTTTCACAACACTGGCAAAATCATCGGTGGTGGTGGCGACCGATTGCTTTTCCACCGTCACATTTCCCGGTGCGGAAACTGCCGTGAAAACATTCGGGCGCAGTGTGTACACCTTCGTAGAGGTTTTCACGCGCACATCAATCATTCCCTTCCCAGCAAAGACAGGACGGGTTGCGACCACGTCTCCACCCTCAACTCGTAATGCAATGCAATCGGCGGCAACACCAGCGCCCAGCTTGACCGCAACACGTGGCGCGAGGTCTTTCCCCATCTGGCTGGCCGGCAGGAACACCATCTGCGCCGACTCCCTCTTTGCAACCTCGGCGATTACTTTTGCTACAGCGGTATTTGAATGATTGGCAAATTCCGGTGCATCAACCGCGATGACCCTTGCGGCACCGTAGTGAGCAAGCTCGGCAGCGACGTCATTCAAATTGTTCCCGACAACAAGGGCAACAAATTCCGCCCCGATCTGGTCAGCAATTCCTCTCGCTGCTTTCACAGTCTCAAAAGCTGATTTCTTGAACTTATTCTCGCGAAGCTCGGCGAACGCCAGGACTTTCATAGTCGATTCCGTTATGGATGGTTAGATGACTTTTGCTTCTTCGTGGAGTAGACGAATCAACTCGGGGACGGCAGCTTTGTCGGAGCCGAGGATCTTCCCTGCCCCCTTTGCCGCTGGCTTGCGCATCTGCAGTGTTTCCACACGATTCTCGGTTGCAACGGCGGGCTTTTCTTGAATAGGCTTTGTCTTCGCTGCCATAATGCCTTTCAATGAGGGGTAACGCGGTTCATTCAAACCTTTCTGAGCAAGGATGACGACCGGAAGTCTGGTCTCGACAACTTCATGTCCGCCCTCGATCTCACGTTCGCATGTCACCTTCCCGTCCTGAATATCCAGCTTGACCACTACCGCAACGGAAGGGAAACCAAGCATCTCAGCAACAAGTGTTCCCACCTGTGCATCGTCGTAGTCAATTGATTGTTTGCCGAAGAGCACGACATCCGGAGACATCGTCTTGATTTCCTCGGCTAACCCGAAAGCAACGGCATACGAGTCGCGCACTGCATCATCTTTGAGCAATACAGCTTTCTCGACACCCATCGCAAGGGCTTTCCTCAATGTTTCCTTGTGTGCATCGCTGCCAAGACTCATCACGGTCACTTCACCGGTGAACTTCTCTTTGAGCTTGAGCCCCTCCTCAACGGCAAATTCATCGTACGGGCTCAACATGAAGTTCACACCGACCTTGTCGATCCCGACATTATCGGCAGCTATCTTGATCTTTGTTTCCGTATCAGGCACATGATTTACACAGACGACAATCTTCATCAACCCTCCAAACTTGGGAACTCGTTTCTGGGGAAAACCAGGGGCATAGACATTTGAGGTGCATCAATATACTCACTGCGCCCAAGAAAGGCAACCAACGCGTTGACTTTGAGCCCTGTTTTCGGTATGTTGTTACCCCTACGAATCAGCAAGTCGGTACAATTTATCCAAGAGGATTTTCGGATGGCACAGCATAAGTCAGCAGAGAAACGGGCACGGGCATCAACGCGAAAAGCAGCCCGGAACAAATCGTCCATCTCACGAATGCGAACAGCAGTCAAGCGCGTGCGGACTGCCACGGAAAAGGACAAGGCGCTCACTGAGTTGAAGCAAACGGTGAAGCTGCTGGATCAGCTCGCTTCCAAGGGAGTGATCCACAAAAACAAGGCGGCGAACAACAAATCCAAGCTGGCTAGGTTTGTGAACAAGCTCAAGTAGATCCCGAATTCAACGGCAATAAAAAAGCCTCTTCGTTTGAAGGGGCTTTTTTTGTGTCATGTCTGACCGATACATGACCGTTTAGCTTTTTTGTTCTGCGTGCTGCATGCGCTCCATTTGCTGCAGTTCAGCTATTCTCTTATCGAAGCGTTCTGCCTCGTGAGGTTGCTGTTCACGCAACTTCCGATATGCAAGAATTGCTTCCCGGTATTCACCCTGATTCGCGTAGATTTCAGCAAGTGTAGCAGTGACAATCTTGGTGCCGGATGCACCGGTTATTGATTTGTCTTCAGAAGAAACGCTCTCTTCAAGCGGAACTGCGTTAATCTTCGCGGCTTTAAGTCGTTGCAGAAGAAAATCCACCGTCCCCTGGCCCGATTCATTCCCCTGTTCAAGATAGGTTTCGAGCTTTATGGTGCCCCTTCGCTCGCCAAGCTTCTTTGCACGTTCCTCAGAAAACGCCTTAAACTCCTCTTGTTCGCGCTGCTCGGAACGACGCAAGAGTTCACCTACCGCTGGATTATCGGGAACTGCACGGAGTGCTTTTCTATATTCCAACATTGCCTCAATATGCCGACCCAACGCTTCGTAAGCCTTCCCCAGAACCAGACGGCCTGTCGCATACTCCGGAAAGACCGCCAGACCTTCCAGACAAACATCTGCGGCCTGCTGGGCTTTCCCTTCAAGAAGGTAGTATGAAGCAAGACGGGCGAACACGGGAGACCTCGGATTTGCAGCCCGTTTCGCCTCCAATGCGGGGACGAACTTTGCGGATTCTTGAGTATAAAACACGTGCGCTATCCTCCTTTGCGTGTATGCACTTTCCGGGCGACCCATGCGTGCCTCAACGACATCACCGACACCCATGTAAATCCGAGAAAGAAAAGCATCTGAAACGGCACAGCCGCAATCTCCAAAAAATAAATCGAAGATGCAACACCGAACAGGCAATAAATTGCAAGGAGAATCTCGATCACCACCGTGGAGTTGATTTTTAGTGGAACATAGTTCTTGTCGATCCACGAATCGCTCTTGTCCTTGATACTGTACTTTGGCGTCCGCACGAATTCACTCTTCTTGCGGAATAAACCCTCAATGACTGCACGGCTGTTGTTGACCGCGAAGCCCATACTGCCCGCCATGAATACGGGGAAGAGAAAAATACGCCGCTGCCAATCAACATACACATCTCGTTGGGAAAAAAGATAGAACATAAACGATCCTATGAACGCGAACACAAACACGGACATGAACGTAAAATACTGTTCGTGCATACCCGCATGCTTGATGAAGACAAGCGGTACGTTGAGTATCCCGGCCAGAACGATAAAGGGAAACACAAGGTTGTTGGTAAGATGGAACGTCGCATGAATCTTCACTTTGAGCGGGAGCGCTGATCTCCAGACAGACGGAAGAATTTTCCGTGCTGTTTCAATTGCCCCCTTTGTCCAGCGGAACTGCTGGGATTTTAGTGCATTGATTTCCGAGGGGAGTTCGGCAGGTGATGTAACGTTGTTCAGATACTTGAACTTCCATCCCCGCAATTGTGCCCGGTAGCTTAGGTCAAGATCCTCGGTGAGCGTGTCGGCCTGCCAGTTGCCTGCATCGGTGATGCACTCTTTCCTCCACACGCCTGCGGTGCCGTTGAAGTTGATGAAGAACCCGGCTTTGTTGCGGACCGATTGCTCAATCACAAAGTGACCATCGAGTGCCATCGCCTGCGTACGTGTCAGCAGCGAGTACTCGGAGTTCAGGTGTTCCCACCGGGTCTGCACCATGCCGGTGCGCGGGTCGTCGCTGAAATGCGGTATGGTCTTCAGCAGAAAGTCCGGCTTGGGGACGAAGTCTGCATCGAAGATGGCGATAAACTCTCCACGCGCAACGGCAAGTCCCTCCTTCAATGCACCAGCCTTGTATCCTGCCCGGTCGATACGCCTGATCTGTTTGATATCGAAACCCAATTTTCGATATCGCTCGACGTGGCCTTCCACGAGACCAACGGTCTCGTCTGTCGAATCATCCAGGAGTTGAATCTCCAGCTTGTCCTTGGGATAAATCATCGCGCATGACGCGTCAATTAATCGACCAACGACATACATCTCATTGTAGACCGGGAGTTGCACAGTCACCACCGGATACTGTGTGAGTTCCTTTGCGTCGACTGCCTTCCTCGCCCGGAACTTGAGATAGTAGTATATCATGATAAAACCGTGCGACCCAAACACAAACAATACCGAGAGTGAAAGGACGTAAGCAAACAGTATCAATTCTTCCATGATTGTATGTTACGATACCTCTGTTGTTGAGAATGATGGTGTTTGATGGTGCCCTCACATGCCCGACCACCTTCGGCACATGAAGTAGAAAGACTTACCAGCCCGAAACCGTTTCAAGCAAAATATCCTCTGTCAACTTCCGGATCGCCTCCTGCAGTCCCGCGTCCCGTTGCGAAAGCCCGCCTCCGGATTCGTAGTCTCCCCAACTGGAAAATGTTTTGTCCCAGGCTTTCTTGCGCAGCTTCATATCCTGAAATGCAAACTTCGCGGAGACCGTTACACGACGCTTGCTCACTTGTTCTCCCTGCCCCACCACGGCGGGTGCATCGGATACCGACGTAATCACTCCTTCGAGGATACAGTCGGATGTGTTCCCGTCAGCAACTTCCAGACTGTTGTCACCGATGAACGCGTTCGTTAACTCGGTGGTGAATCTCTCGCGCAATCCCGGTTCACCAAAACCGGACTGGTCATCGACGATCGGAATCCCGATCGTCTTAAGATGCGGCGGAACCGACGCACCGGTAAATGAGTACGGACATCCTGTGATGCCGGCAAGAATACCCAACAGCGCAATCACCCTTGAGAACAACAGCAGAGCTCGCGGCGTTTTCACCCGAGTCCATACTCCTTGATCTTCCTGTAAAGCGTACGCTCGCTAATGTTCAGGGCGCGGGCTGCAACACGGCGGTTTCCCTTGAAGCGCTCCAATGCCTCCGTAATGAGGCGCTTTTCCATCTCCTGTAAAGACAAATCCGGATTCCCCCCATGAATCAATCCCGCCGATTGCTGTGATTGCGCGGGTGTACCCATCGTGTTCAGCCCGTCTGCAATCAGGTTCCTCAATTCCACCATGTTGCTCTTGATGTCCAACAAGGCGCGGAGGATCAACTCTCGCTCGGCTTGTTCGACACTCTTATTCACATGCACCGGAAGATTGCGCTCCTCCTGCGGATGAAACTCCTTCAAATACTTTTGCACATCCTCTGCGTTCAAATACTTCCCCTTTTCAATGACCAACATGCTCTCCACAACATTGCGCAACTCCCGTACATTGCCCGGCCAATGGTAGGATTGTAGAAGCATCATCGCATCATCAGCAATACCTTTGAACCGAACACCATTCTTCCGCACAAATTCCTCTGCAAAGTGGTGGAAGAATACCGGAATGTCCTCCGGTCTGCTTCTGAGTGGCGGAACCGTAATGTTGACGGAGCGGAGGCGGAAAAACAAATCTGCACGGAAACGATTGTGTCGCACCTCCATCTCGAGGTCCTTGTTCGTCGCCGCTATCACTCGCACATCGACGCGACGCGGAACGGATGACCCAACACGCAGGAACTCTCCGTTTTCCAGAATGCGGAGAAGTTTCACTTGCGCCGAAAGCGGCATCTCTCCAATTTCATCAAGGAAGATGGTTCCGCCGTCAGCAAGTTCGAAGTACCCCTTCCGTTGCTCGGATGCACCTGTAAATGAGCCGCGTTCGTGGCCGAACAATTCGCTCTCGATGATCCCTTCGGGTATGGCCCCGCTGTTCACCGTGATGAGGGGTTTCTTGTTCCGGTTGCTCGCTGCGTGAATCGAACGTGCAATCACTTCCTTTCCCACGCCGCTTTCACCACTCACCAGTACCGTGATATCCGTCGGTGCAACCTGCTCCAACACTTCGACGATTTTCTTCATCGCCACGGAGTCACCGATGATGCCGTGCTCTTCCTGAAAACTCTTGCTCGGAGTATATGGTACAGCGTTCTGCATGTTATCGTGTCACCACAAATGAATCAATGTTGTATGTTTTCTTGATCTCAGCGCTTTTTGCTTTCGCTTCATCGTACGTTGTGTGGTTCCCGACATGGACGGTATAGAGCGACCGGCCATCCTTCACCTTGTTTACCACTTCGACGGGAAAACCGAGGTCTTCAAAGAACAGTTTTTGCTTCCCCGCATTCTCCAATGTGGAATACGCCCCCACCTGCAACGCGAACTGCCCTTGGGCAGCCACTGTCCGCCGTTGTCCCTGATCAGTGGGATTTGTCACTGCCGGCTTTTCCTCTGCCAAACTTCTCGTGTTGACTTCCTCTTTGCCGAGCACATGCTTGGATCGTGGGTATTCCTTCTTGAGTTGGTTCATCTTCAACTCGGCAGTTCTATACAGGCCGATGGAATGATAGAACTGATAGACTTTGAAGAGTGCGTCATCCGCCCATTCGCTCTTGGGGTTATTGTCAACTATACTCTGATAGAGTCGAACAGCGTCGGCGCCCTCCTTGGCAAGAAGCGCCTGGATGTACAAAACGCCGGGATGGTTGGGGTATCGCTGCACAAGCGACGGTAACTCCGCCTGCACCGCATCGGGTTGACCGTTCTCGATCAATGCAATGTATTTGTGCAGTTGCTCAACATCCTGCGAGTAAGCCAGGGGGCCAATGAACAACGTGAACATCAAAATGAGCTTCATCATACGTCCTCCTATGCCGCCTCGACGGATCGGATGCTTCCGCCTGCGACCACTGAACCGAATAACGTCACGGAATTTGTCCGCTCAATCTGCACCATCGCGTATTCTCCCGCCCGTTCATTGCTCTGTGGAAACACAACCATCTTGTTGGTGTCGGTACGGCCAATACGCTCATCAGCACTTCTCCTGCCCGGTCCATCAACCAGAACACGTTCCGTTGTACCCACCAGTTTCCGGTTCACGTCCGAAGAAATACCCTGCTGCATGCGCGTAATTTCGTAGACACGTCTCCCCTTTTCCTCTTCGGGAACATCATCCACCATCGCCCAGGCCTTGGTATTCTCACGCGGCGAATACTTGAATGTATACGCACCGTCGTATCGCACCTCCCGCATCAACCGGACCGTTTGCTGGTGCTCGGCTTCTGTTTCTGTCGGAAAGCCGGAGATAATATCTGTCGTGAGACTGGCCCCCGGCATTGCTTTTCTGATCTTTTGAATGAGACCGAGATAGTGTTCGACGGTGTAAGTTCTGTTCATCAATTCAAGCATACGGTTCGAGCCGGACTGAACAGGAAGGTGAATATACTTGCAGAGATTATCGTACCGTGCAATTGTGTCAATCAGCTTGTCGGACATGTCCTGTGGATGCGAAGTGGTAAACCGAATACGCACATGCGGATCGACTTCCGCAACACTCTTCATCAAGTCGGCAAAGTCGTAACCGCCATCGATATATGAGTTGACGTTCTGCCCGAGCAGGGTGACTTCCCTGAAGCCCCGTCGTGCCAGTGTTCGTACTTCCTCCACAACACTCTGAAGGGAGCGGCTGCGTTCACGTCCGCGGGTAAACGGTACAACACAGAACGTGCAGAACTTATCGCATCCACGCATCACCGAAATCCATGCGCTGATGCCTTCGGTTCTCAGTGGTTCGATATCTTCGTATGTTTCGACTTTGGAGAGACGGACGGCAATCCCCTTCTCGCCTTCATATGCGCGCCCGAGCAGTTCGGGGAGCTTACGATATTCGTCCGGCCCGACAACAATATCCACCATCTTCTTTTCTTCGATCAAATCCTTGCGAAGACGCTCGGCCATGCAGCCAAGGACGCCGACAATCAGGTCGGGCTTTTTTCGCTTGTAACGATGGAAAAGCCCCAGCCTGCCGTGGATCCGTTGCTCTGCATTATCCCGGATGGCGCATGTGTTCACAAGAATCACGTCTGCTTCGGCGATTTCGGGCGTGAGTGAGTAGCCCGACTTATCCAACACACCGCCAACAAGCTCGGAATCGGCCACGTTCATCTGGCAACCGTATGTTTCGATATAGACTTTTTTCAAGGCCAGCACATCTGACAATATGAGTGAGTATTCGGAGCGGGTGCTAATCTATCCAGAACGTGACATAAAATCAATTTAAGGGGATTTTTCGTACGGTTAATTCTTTTTAATGTGAACGATTCTGCCCGAAAGGCAGTCAGAAAGGCCACTTCACCCATGAGCAAGCGCGGGTGAACCTTGTCTGCCAAAATGTTTGATTCCCAAATCAACTTTTGTATCTTGAAACCGCAACCCACTTTCTGTCAGACCAGAGTTTTAATCCCATGATGCCCGCAGACCTTCTGAATACCATTGCCTCCAAAGCCAAATCACTGAAGAGAAATATCGTTCTGCCCGATGCAACAGACGAACGGACAATCCAGGCGGCACGGATTCTCATCGATCAGGGAATCGCCAACCCCCTTCTTGTGGGCGACGAGGGTGCAATCACAGCTCAAGCAACGAAAGTTGGAACTTCCTTATCAGGGATCCGGATAATCGACCCGAAGACATCGGAAAGGCTGAGTGATTTTTCACATGTCTTCTTTAATTTAAGAAAGGTGAAGGGGCTGACGTTCGAAGACGCTCAGAAACAACTGACCCAACCGCTTTATTTTAGTGCAATGATGGTGCGTGAGGGAATTGCGGACGGCAGTGTAGCTGGTTCCCTCTCTACTACGGGGGACGTGTTGCGCGCTGCAATCCAGGTGATCGGTCTTGCCGAGGGAATCAGTGTTGTCTCCAGTTTTTTTCTCATGATCTTCCCGCAACAGGCGTACTCCTTTGCAGACTGTGCCGTTGTGCCGGATCCAACCCCCGATCAGCTTGCCGATATCGCGATTTCCACAGCGCAAAACCACAAACGTCTGACCGGCGAAGAACCGCGTGTCGCCATGCTTTCATTCTCCACAAAAGGAAGTGCGGATCATCCACTCGTCGAGAAGGTGCAAAAGGCGACCGTAATCCTGAAGAGCAAGCAGCCGGGACTAATCTCTGACGGCGAGCTTCAACTTGATGCTGCTATTGTTCCGGGCGTAGCTCAGAGCAAAGCACCTGGAAGTCCGGTTGGGGGACGTGCGAATGTGCTCATCTTTCCCGACCTCAACGCAGGCAATATCGGCTATAAGCTTGCGCAACGGCTTGCCGGCGCGGAAGCCATCGGGCCGATTGTACAAGGACTGCGAAAGCCTGCGTTCGATCTCTCGCGCGGTTGTAGTGTGAGCGATATTGTGAATGTGGCAGCAATTAATGCGGTGGTTGGGGCGGCGTAGATTTCAGTTTATGATGCAATCAACATTTCGGGTGACTTCATTCCAAGTATGGTATTAGAATCAAAAACGCTATGACCAAGAAAATTGATACCCGCAAGTTCATGCAGATGGCAATAGATGAAATGATGAAGTCAGTTGCTGAACCCAGGACTGATGGCAAAGCAAACCCGAAAGTAGGTGCTGTTCTTATTGCACAGGAGGGGGACTTATTGGGCACTGCATATCGTGGCGAACTACGTCAAGGTGATCATGCAGAGTATACCCTACTTGACAAGAAATTGCGAGACAAGAATGTTACTGGATCCATTCTATTTGCAACACTGGAACCCTGTGCGGAAGGAGCAAGAAAGGAACCCAAAATTGAATGCGCGCAGCGAATCGTAAATGCACGCATCAAGGAGGTGTGGATTGGTATCGAGGACCCCGATCCAAAAGTAGCAAGAAAAGGCATGACGTTCTTAGAGGGTGCCGGAGTGAATGTGGAGATGTTTGATAAAGATTTGCAGGATTTTATTGAGTCGGAGAATAAGCAGTTCTTGAAAGAAGCCACCCTTCGCGCCCATGCTGTAAAGGAACCCAAAACGATTGAGCTAAGTTCGTTCGAACGAGTTGTGGAATCAATAACCATTGACGAATTCTCTCAGGATGCTTTGAAGCATTACATCAGCCGATCTGCTTTGAAGATGCAACCTGACAGCTCCGAGTTCCTTGCTTTGCTTGAACAGCAAGAACTTATTCGGTATGAGGCTTCAGCAGGTAACACTCCGCCCAGATCACAAGGCGATGAATTCAGGCGGAATGATGTGAAGCCATTTTTTAAATGGACCAGTGGGATGACAAATGGCGACTCATCTGTTGATAAGTTCCTAAATAAAGGCGACAGAGCAAACATCCTTTCATTTCGCGAATATGATGACAATGCTGCCCATATTGATATGCGAAAAGGTTGGGTTGAAAACGGAGACGGGTGGTCGATCACAGGTCGTAATAAACAGGGCAACATCAATAAAGGTGAACAAGGCTATCACATCGACGTATTCTTTCAAGACAAGGACAGCCGAACATATCGCCAGGAGTTTTTGAAAAAGGGATCTGGGAAAGCTACGGTTCTTAATGAGCCCGAATTGATCGAAGCTCTTCATGGAACGTATCGGCCAACAGGCCTAGGCATCTTACTCTTCGGGAAAAATCCACGTACCCGCTACCCACAAGCTGTATTAAAAGTAGAAGCACGCTATGGAAACAATGATCCCGAGATTCACGATTTTGATGGCGCTTTGGTTTTGATTCCTGACAAGGTTGAAGAATGGCTCCAAAGAGTTTTGAAATCAAAAATCTCCCGTGAGCAGTTTGCTCGCACCACCGAGTACGAATATCCAATTGAGGTATTGCGTGAAGCGATCATCAATGCATTAGTACATCGTGATTATGAAATTGAGGGGGCAAAGTGTTATCTAAATATTGATGAGGACAAGATTGTAGTGAAGAGCCCCGGTTTGCCGGTTAAGCCAATAAAGTTTGCTGATTTCAAAGAGTTCAAAGCACCCTCGTTGAGTCGCAACCCGAAAATGATGGCTGTATTTAATACGATGGGTTATGTAGAGGAACGAGGGATTGGCATGAGGGAAATGAAATCATTGCCAGCGAGCTATAATTTACCTTCGCCAGAGATAACGTGGGAAGATCCCTATCTTACACTAACTTTCCCTCGTTCACAAAACTACCTGGAATCACTCATTGGCTCTGTTGCCTTCAACGAGCTTAATGAGGAAGAAAGGGCTGGGCTAATCTATATCCGCAACCTAAAACAAGTGACCAAAGCACAATATGCTAAGCACTTTGGCTTTAATGAAAAGAAAGCGCAAAGACATTTGTTACGATTCACCAAATTCGGGGTTTTGAAGCTAATCGACAGGGGTCCTGCCGCAAAGTATGTGTTCATTAAGTGAAGAATCGCAGGAATTGAGACATGAATGGCTTGTTTGGTGCCTACTTACAGCATTTCGGGAATCAGGACATTAATCTGGACAACATGTCCTGATCGAATCAGGCTACCAATTGAGGTTGAAGTAGAAGAAGAATCCAACAAACCAACCGGACGGTCAACGCTATGAAACTCCTTCTCTCCATTCTTATCTTTCTTTGCGTGAAGGTACATGCTCAACCCCTTCCCCTCACCTGGAGCGAACCGCTCGCCATCACCAATGACACATCGTTCGGATCACTCAGGCCGCGCATTGCTGTTGCCGAGAACGGCAACGTGATCGTCACATGGGGAAAGTCGGATGCGATCAGCAAGGTGTACTCTGCGCGCAAGACGCATATGGGATCGTTTTCAAGTCCGGAGTTGATCTCGCCGCCATCAATGAATTGCCGGGTTGCAGAAACTGACGGACCTTCGATTACAGCCAAGGGGAACACGGTGTACATCGTTTACACGTCATGGCCGTTTGCAACAACGCATTCATACTCCCGTAAATCCACCGACGGCGGAGTCACGTGGGCCGCTCCCGTGCAGACGGATAATTTCCTCGCGGGCAACTTTGCAATCCTTCCGCATATAGCGATTGACCACGTCAATAATCCGCATGTCGGCATGGTACGGATGACCCCTGCAGGCGCTTCGCCGGTGTCCGGTGTATTTTGTTCTGTGAACCAGGGTGTCTCTTACGTCTCGTTTGTCCCTGGTAGCACGCTCACGGCTGGAAACTCCCAGGATTGCAGTCTGCCGTTTCTCACCACCACCGGAAGCGCGCATGTTCTTCTTTTTAGAAATAATAACGGCGGCACGCGCCAGATATTCCTGGCGAAATCCACGAACAACGGCGCGACATTCAGCTCAATCACGAGCGTGGATAATACACCTTGGAACTCTGCTACATGTGTTCCCTCAGGACCCGAAGGAATCATCTTGAACGATACACTCATTTCTGTCTGGATGAGCGAAATCGCCGGAGTGAAGAAAATACGCACCAGTGCAACGCGTGTCAGCACGATGAGCGCTTTTCCCTCGCGATATATTGATTCGCTCAACGTTCCATTTGACACGGAACAGGATCATCCTGTTATTGCAGGCACCGATGAAGCAAGCCACGCGGTGGGAAATATCGTCGGCGTTACATGGCAGCAGAAATCGGCTACGGAAAACTATCACGACATTGCTCTTGCAGTGAGTATTACAGGACTCGCCGGACTGAATCACGCGCAAATCATTAATACTGCAACGACGTCGATCATGGCCGAGAAGTATCCGGCCATTGCCTACCATGACAGTACATTCCACATCGTGTATGTCGATAGCCTGCAAAACAAGATGTACTACGTCTCGGCTTCTTTGCGGTCGGGAACAACAGCTGTGGGTGAAAACGAGTCTGTCGTCAGAAGGGGATTCATCTATCCGAACCCGGCAAGGCATAGCGTTGCCCTGTCACATGAATCCTCGTCAGCGCAACTTTCGATCTATGATGTCTTGGGAAGACTTGTGGTAGTAAAAGAAATGCAGGGTGATTCCCCGGCAATTGATATTTCCTTGCTGCCAACAGGGCTGTACATCTATCGGGCGGTCTTGGACAGGAAAACCATTATCACCGGGAAACTCGTGAAGGTTCGGTAAGTATTGGATGGCAACAACGATCCCGCAGAGACGCGCCGGGCGCCCCTGCGAGAGTGAGTGTATGATTACACCACCGTCCAGTTCATTGTTACTTCAAACGGTTGGTTCGTCGTAGCATCAAACCCGATGAACTTCAGGACCCATTGTTGACCCCCCTCGATACCGGAGTATTCGCCCAGCTCGATGTTTCCATCCTTTGGGAAAACATCGCCGGGCGACGGGTTGGTCAACGAATCTGTGAATTGCTGCGCGGGGAAACTCAGAATAACCTGTGTCAACCGAACATCAGTGCTGAGAGAGGCAAAGATCTTCATGCCTTGTGTTCCCGACTCAAGATGCATGGTGAAACTTGGAGCTGTGCTGGCCGGGGGAATAAGAGGATTTGAATCCTTCTTGTTGCAGCCTGCGATGAGTAATGTTGCTCCGAACAAGAGCAACGCGAGAGTGTGTTTCATGGTGGACCTCAAAATGTTTGTGGGTTATGCTTGTGTTGCGATAAAGTATACGACAGGCGTGGCCGGTTTTTTCCTGCATATTGATGTAGGCGAAACTCACTAAGGGTAAATTGACGGAATGAATCTCCTCGTAATAGGCGCAACAGGCGGCACTGGCCGCGAACTTGTTCAGCAGGCATTGGAACAGGGACATCACGTTACGGCGTTCGCACGTCATCCTGCAAAGATCAATGTAAAACACGAGCGACTTGTGGTTATGAAAGGCGATGTGCTGGATCGTGCAAGTGTCGAGTTAGCGGTCAAAGGAAAGGACGCCGTCCTCTCTGCCCTCGGCCACAAGCGATGGATCATTCCCACAAGAATCGTTTCGGAAGGGACAAAGAATATTATTACTGCGATGGAGAAATACGGTGTGCAAAGACTGGTGTGCGAAACGTCGCTCGGCGTCAGTGATAGCCGGGGAAAACTCGGACTCTACTATACGTTGTTTGTCATTCCGGTCATTGTGTTCTTTTATTTTCTGGACAAGGCACGGCAGGAGCAACTCATCAAGGCAAGCGGTCTCGATTGGGTCATCGTCCGTCCGGGGCGGTTGACGAACGGCAAGCGGCGCGGGAAATACCGGCACGGATCGGATATCGGAAACCATGTGACGACTGTTTCCATCTCGCGGGCCGATGTTGCGGAGTTCATGCTACAGCAACTCTCCGATAATGCTTACTTGAACAAGGCACCCGGCGTCGCCTACTAGACTCTGTCTTGCATCCTGAATCTTTCCCATGATTCTTCCAACAGGCCATCACGATTTCACTGCCACACTCCTCACCCACGCAAGCAGCAATAGAAGCGATGCAACCGCTACAATGATCGGTGAGGAAGGGAAGTCGAACACAAAAGCCAGGAACAGTCCGATGAGTGGACACACTGCTCCCATAATGGCCGAAAGAAGAAAGATCATCTTCACCCTCCGTGCCAGCAACATCGCCGCAACCGGCGGGACAACAAGGAATCCAAACACAAAAATGTCTCCCACCATGTGTGTCGCGACAGAAATAACCACCGCGGCAATGGTATAGAAGAGCCCTTCCCAGAACGATGATGTGAAACCCTGTGTTCCCGCAGTCTCTGCATCAAACGAGATGTACGTAAACTCCTTGAAGAACAGGAGATGTACGGCCATCGCAATCACGAACACTCCGAGCATCAGATAAAAGAGTTCCGGTGTCACGAACAGGATGTCGCCGCGCAGGAGGTTTTCAATCTCCGAGACTTCCACCATTGGTGTCTTTTGCATGATGAGTATGCGTGCGGCAATCGAAAACACAAACACGAAACCAAGCACTGCATCGTTGGGAATCTTCTTGTGCGTCAGAAGTCGTGAGAGCAGCATGACTGCGACAATTGTCACGGCAAGCGAGCCGACCGTATGAGGCACCATGAAAAATGGAAGGAATGTCAGCGCGAGGCCGAGCACTGACACCTGCGTGAGTACGGCACCAAGGAAGACCACCCGCTTTGCGACGATGTACACACCGAGGAAAGAACAAATAACGCCGACAAGAATACTCCCGTACACTGCGAAGGGAAACTCACTGAAGAGTGTCGAGACGATCTCACTGCTTCCCATCGTCAACTCCCGGCAGGATCACTTTCATCCCGCCAACGTTCATCACTTTCACGGGCATGTGGTATAGGGCGGACAGGTTGCGGGCCGTCAGCACGTCCTCCACATCGCCAACCTGGAAGGTGTGTGATTCCACCATTGCAATCCGCTTGACGTAGTTCGCCATGTCGTCAAGCATGTGGCTCACCATGATGACAGTAAGCTTGTCCTGATCATGGAGGGTGTGAATAAGCTCCAGGATGGAGTTCTTCGATGAAAGGTCCATGCCGTTCGTCGGTTCATCCAGAACCAGAATTGCGGGTTTCGAGGCAAGTGCGCGGGCAATAAGAACGCGCTGCTTCTGTCCCCCGGAAAGCTGTTTGAATGCCATGTCCCGTATGTCTTCGATATCCACATGGCGCAGACTCTCCAGAACAATCCTCCGGTCGACTTCTTGTGGTGAACGCAACAGCCCGATCTGCCGGTATCGTCCCATCAGTACCACTTCCTCGACAGTGTAGGGCATGATGTAATCAACCGTATCGCGCTGGGGCACATACCCGAAGCGGACCGGCTCACCGGACGGAGCGCCGACCTGCACTGTGCCGGCGAGCGGCTTCAGCGTTCCGAGTATTGCGCGCAAGAGCGTTGTCTTCCCCGCGCCGTTTGGTCCAACAAGACCGAAGTAATCGCCTTCGTTGATCGCGAAGGTCACGCCCTTGAGTACAACCGTGCTGCCATATCCAAGTGTGGCGTCGCGGAATTGAATAAGGGGGTTCATTGCCTCTCCAGTAAGAAGGCCCTGTCCTCTCATCCGAAGGACAGGAATGGGTGCTGTCTATTTCAACGCTGCTGCAAGTGTCTCAATGTTATAGTCCATCATTGAGATGTAATCCTTTGCTGCTTCCACGCCGCCCGATGATGTGGGAAGTTGCAGGACCTTTGCGCTTGTTGATCGGGCGATCTGCTCAGGGGCACCAGTATCGTAGAATGGTTCGACGATAATTGCCTTGATGTTGCCGGCACGGACGAGGTGAATCAGCTCGGTCGTATGGCTCGGGCTTGGCGGAATGCCCGGCTTGGGTTCAACCTGGTCCGCAACAACGAGTCCGAGCCACTCTGCAAAATACGGCCAGCTCTTATGGAATGTCACTATCCTGTTTCCCCTAAACGGCTTCATCGTGGCTTCCCATTCTGTAATCTTTGCATCGAGCTTTTTGAGATATGCATCGGCGTTGGCTTTAAAGAACGGCTCATCGTCCGGCGAGACTCTCACGAGCGATGCAACAATCCCCTGAACAATCGTTCGCACATTGCGGGGATCAAGCCAGTAGTGCGGGTTGCCATGGCGATGCACGTCCCCCTGACTTGCATCAACCTTGTCGGGAACTTCGAGCTTTGAGATTCCCTGCGAGAGGTCAACCACATCAAGAGTGGCGTTGCGCGACCCGTCAATAATCTGGGGAGCCCACATCTCGAGCTCCATGCCGATCATCAGGAAGATATCTGCTGATTTCAGCTTCATCATGTAGCTCGGTTTCACGTCTACGAAGTGTGGGTTCTGGTTGCCGCGCACGATGAAATCCACCGTCACCCGATTGCCCCCAATCTGGTGTGTGATATCGGCAAGGTCGGGAAGCGTGGTAACAACTTTGACTGTTGCCTGCGCACTGGGTAAGAGCAGCACCGCAAGCAATACTATCATTTGACATTTCATAATTTTCATTCCTTTTTTGTGCCTTCGAGTCTTTGCCTCTTCCGAAAAACGGGACAAGGTCTCGTCTCGACGGATCGAGACGGATGGCTACCACCCTAGAACGGATGTGCCTTGTGTGGCCCCAATGAGAACAGCACCTGTAATCCAATGGAGTTCACCGATTGTGAGAACCCCGGCAACTCGTCCGTTCTGTTTTGGTACTGAAGCCGCAGGCCCAGCGTTTCCTCAACCGGATAGTATCCAAAAAATACCGCCACAGCCCTCACCTCGTCATCCTTGCTGTATGGCGACTGGCTCCAGTCGAACCGTCCACCCACACTGAAGATCTTGAAGAACTGGTGGTCGGCAAAGAAGTACAATCCGGCGGTGTGTACATCCTCCCGTTCCGGATTCCCGTTCACATCAACAAACTGATTCAGATCTCTGTCCTGGCTTGCCGTGCGCATGTTGTAGAGAAACTCTCCCTGCAACACCAACGCGGTATACGCTGAGGGCTTGTACTTGAATTTGAAATCGTAATTCAAGTACAAGAAGCGGTCGCGGTTGTACGGATCATGAATTCCCGTGTACAGGCTGATGCCCGTCTCAAGATCGGTGTAGTCGCCGAGAGTGAAGAATCCCATCAGCCGCCCTGATGTGGCATACGTGGGCTTATTCCCGCTTGTGTCTTCGATACCGCTCGCTTCACCGATTGCCGCACCACGGAGGATATCCACGGTCAACTTGCTGTAGACATCGCCTGTTGGAAGTAGCACGCTTGCAGAGAGGCCGAGATCGTTGAGTCCCTCTTCGCCAAGGAACCGCTCCTGTGATAACGGCTGGGTGATAGACGACCATGCATGGGGGTGTTGCAAGTTGAGCTTTCCGAAGTCGACACGATACTTTCCGAGCCGGAGGTTGATGTCGAGGGGAAGGCCGCGCAAAACGGTCGCATACAATTCTTCCAGCCCGAGTTTCCCTTCTTCAAGATCGGGGCCGGGAAGCGTCAACACCACATCGGCTTTTGCGTAGGGATTAAGGTACGATGAGATGGCAATTTCCAACTCCTGAAAAGAAAAATCGGGCTGGCTGAATTTCCGCGTTGCCGGGAATTTTGTACCGTCATTTGTTTCAAGGAGAAAGCGCGGAATGACGCTGATATCAGGGTTCATGCTTGTCTGAGCAAAAACGGATCGCGCGAACACCAGGAACACCATCGCGATGAAGCTCGGGTAGCGCAATATAGTTGTCCTCCTAAAAGGTCTCTGAGCCCACCAAAAAAATTGACGGGCTATGCACTCATTGAGTTATGGAGTAGAGAACAGTTAGGACCGCGGCGGACCGCGTGTGCCTGAGTGGAAAAGGTCTGTGTGAAGAGTGCGGTCGCTCGAGGCAGGAATATGAGCGAGGCAAAAGGTGGCATTGGTGTTTGTCGGAAAATCCGTCGCCGCTGTGGCAACACGGAGTGTGGACTGCACACACGCAAGGCACTCATCGCGTGTGTCCAGCGGGATGTGGATCTCCTTGTCACCACAATGGTGGCTTGACAACACGGGGACGTTATTCGGCATGATGTCGTGCACATCGTTGTGCCCGACCTCTAGCAGAACCCCTGCCAGCACATAGGCGGCAAGAATCAACCGTGCAACGGTATCTCGGAGAGGCGGATTCATTGCTTCAAATATACTTGGATGAACGGGGAGAAGCAAGATGAAATGCTGGTTGAATTAGTGCGGGAGTTGATGTATTATTGGCTGAGTTTTTATGGACAACTTCATCGCCGGACTCACAAATGAACTCCTTCGAAGCCGTCACCAGAACAACCGAACACATCAAATCCCTCCTCTCTGGCGAAGGCACAGGTCACGACTGGTGGCACGTTCATCGCGTCTGGCAAAACGCGAAGCGCATAGGCAGGGAAGAAGGCGTTGATATGTTCATCGTTGAGCTTGCCGCGCTGTTGCACGATATCGCTGACTGGAAATTCCATGACGGCGATGATACCGCGGGGCCGCGCGCCGCGCACGCATGGCTGGAAAAGATCGGCGTTGATGGCATCGTGATCGAACACGTATGCATGATTATCAACGAAGTCTCATTCAAAGGCGCCGGCGTCCACACAACACCGACGACACGCGAAGGTAAAGTGGTACAGGATGCCGACCGGCTTGATGCCTTGGGCGCAATCGGTATTGCGCGTGCATTTGCGTATGGTGGACACAAGAACCGGGAAATCTATAACCCGGGAATATCACCGGTTCTTCATCAATCGTTCGAGGAATACAGGGCCACCGTTGGAACAACAATCAATCACTTCCACGAGAAGTTGCTGCTTCTGAAGGGTCTCATGAATACCAATGCCGGGCGGCGAATCGCCGAAGAGCGTCATCGGTTCATGGAAGCGTATCTCCAAAGATTCCTCCAAGAATGGGATGGTCGACGGTAATTCATCTGTCGTTGCTTTCACCCGCTCTTTCCCTTATTATTCTCACGGTCGCTCCACTCTCACTGGTCGCATCACCAAAAAGGACATTGTATGAAACGGCATCTCGTCGCATTCGTTGGATTGATCTGCGTTTCGTTGTTCGTCGCCGCAACATGGATGGACGAGGGCATGTGGCTTCTCGATTCAGTCCAAAAGCTTCCTCTTTCCTCAATGAGGAACCACGGACTTGAACTCACTCCCGATCAAATTTACAGCGATACCGGTACGAGCTTGAAGGACGCCATTGTCCTGCTACCGGGAGGCACGGGGACATTCATTTCCAACGAAGGACTCATCCTCACCAATCATCATATTGCATTTGGCGGAATACAATCTCTCTCTTCCGTGCAGGAAGATTATTTGAAAGACGGCTTCCTCGCAAAATCCAAAGGAGAGGAACTGTCCACCTCGTACACGGCGGAGATGGTCGCCAGTATGAAGGACGTCACCGTTGACGTACTCGCGGTTGTCAGTGATACGATGTCCGAGGAAGAAAGGACGGCCGCCATCAAGAAGAAGACCTCGGAGATAGAAGCAGAAGCAAAGGCGCAGACTGATCTGCGATGTCGTGTCTCGGAACTCTACGTCGGGGTCAAGTATTATCTCTTCATGTACGAAACTCTCAGCGACGTGCGTCTTGTGTTTGCGCCGCCAAGCAGCATCGGCAACTTCGGCGGAGAGGTGGACAACTGGACATGGCCGCGGCACACCGGCGACTTCGCCCTCATGCGCGCGTACACCGGTCCGGATGGCAAGCCGGCAAAATATGCAAAGGAGAATATTCCCTACACACCAAAGATCTTTCTGCCGATTTCATCGAAGGGGGCCGAAGATGGGAGGTTCGCCATGATCATGGGATTTCCGGGGCGGACGTTCCGCTACCGCGAGCACCCGGCCGTCAAGCTTGCACATGATGAATCGCTTCCGCTGCTCATCGACCTGTATCGCACCGGCGTTGAAATCACCGAGGGGATTGGCAAGGCCGACCGCGAAGTGGAAATCAAATATGCCGCCAAGATCCGCAGCGTTGCCAATGCGTTCAAGAATTACATTGGCACATTGGAGGGCATGCGGCGTTCAGACTTCCTGAATCTGAAGAAGAACCAAAGTGAGGAATTCGCTGCATTCATTGCGGGGTCGCATGAACTGACAGCCAAGTACGGCACTCTTCTCGCGGACATGCAGAACACAACCGACGAATACGCAAAGGTGAATCGCAAGAACCTTGTCATGTCGAATCTCACGCGGGTCGTCGAGGCTCTCGGCATTGCCAACCGTTTCATTCAATATGCAAAGAACCCTCCACAGGACTCGTTGGGGAAGACACTCTCACCAACAGAAAAAGAACGCGGGCCGTTGCGAGCATCCATCGCCAGCATATTCAAGAACTACGATGTTCGTGTTGACCGCGAGGTGATGGTGGCGCTGATTCTGAAATCACTGGAGATGCCGCCGGAACATCAGATCAACGAGTTCCGAGATGAATTTGGTAAGACATCCGGGGACGAGAGGGTCAATAAAGTCAGGGAGTTTGTCACTGAACTCTATGAAGACAGTCGCCTCGTAAGCCGCGAAGAATGCGAGAAGCTGTTGATGGAAGATGCGGATGATATTCTGGATGATCCCTTCGCAGTCCTGGCACGGGAGCTTTCAAAGGAACAGGATCCCATCACTGCCGCTGTGAACAAGTACAACACCGCGATTGGTCCACTGCGTCGCAAATATGTCGAGGCATGGCTTCAATGGAAGCATGCCGACCTCACCTATCCCGATGCGAACCGTACACTCCGGTTTACGTACGGACTTGTCGAGCCGTTGCAACCGCGGGATGCCGTCCATCTTTCACAGTTTACAACGTTGAAGGGGGTCATGGAAAAGGAAACCGGCGAAGTTCCGTTTGTGGTTCCTGCAAAGCTGAAGGAATTATGGAAGAAGAAAGACTTCGGTCCATACGCCGACCCGAAGCGTGGCGACGTGCCTGTGGCGTTTATCGCCAACCTCGATATCACCGGCGGGAATTCAGGCAGCTCCGTGATTAACGGCCGCGGTGAGGTCATCGGGTCGTCATTCGATGGGAACTGGGAATCGGTGGTGGCAGATTATCATTTCCAGCATGAATTCAACCGCGCCATCAACGTGGATTCGCGATACATGCTGTTCATCATCGACAAGTTTGCGGGCGCCGACAATATCATGAAGGAATTGGTGATCAAGTAAGAATGACCAAGGGAAGCCCCTGACACACAACCCAAAGCTCTCTCTCATCATCGCAGTGTACAACAAACCTGAAAACTTCCGGTTTGTCCTCGCGGCCTGCGCGCGCCAGTCCTTCATCGACTTTGAAGTAATCATAGCGGACGATGGTTCCGATTCCACGATTCGTGATGTTGTTGACGAATCTCAACGACACTACAGCTACCCGATCACACATCTCTGGCACGAGAACGCTGGCTGGAGGAAAAACATCATGTTAAACAACGGCATACGTGCCGCGCGGACGGGGCACATCGTCTTTATCGATGGCGATTGTCTGCCCGGAAGGGATTTCCTCCTCGACCATTGGAATGAACGCGAGGAAAACAAAGTGCTGCTCGGGCGGAGAGTGGAAACAAGCGAGCGGTGGTCGAAGGGGTTAACACTACAGAAAATACAAAGCGGTGAATTCGAGCGCTATGGATTGGATGAGTGGAAGGACGGACTCACGGGGAAGTCACTACGTGTTGAAGATGGCCTCCGCATGCCAAGCCGGCTTGTGCGCAAGCTGCTTCTCCGGAACGTGCGGGGGATACTTGGGAGCAATTTCTCCATTGCAAAAAAGGACCTCGTTGCGATCAATGGCTTCGATGAACTGTACGACGGCCCCGGCTGTGGCGAGGATTCGGACATCCAATACAGACTTTCGCTGATAGGCGTGACGGGAAAATCGATGCGGAACCTTGCAATCCAGTACCACATCTGGCACCCGCGTACAAAGACATCGAGTGCATGTCACGATCGATTTGAGATGGTGAAGAAAGTGGCCGACCCTCGATGCAAAACAGGGTTGATTCACGAGTGATTTATTTTCGGGGGTGGGCCACAACTCCCAATACTACTTTTCGTTGTGCACCCGTCACGGAGGGGAGATTTGCCGGATTGCCGGCAAGCGTTTCATTGGCGAGAATTGCAAAACAGATTGCCTCCTTCGCATCGGAGGAGACGCCAAACTGATCGGCGGACTTCACAACTGTTCCCTTGAAGTACTCCTGCAACGCCAGCATGAGGTATACATTCCTCGCTCCTCCTCCACTCACAATCAATTCATCCACCTTCATCTTCCTGCCGAAACGCACATACGAATCATGAACAGCGAATGCCGTAAACTGCGCAACAGTCGCGACAACATCACCCTTGTCGTACTGCCATGCACGCTTCAACAATCTGCCGACAAATTCCTTCCCAAATTCTTCGCGCCCGGTTGACTTGGGTGGCTTGCGCTTCAGGTAAGAGTGGCTCTTCATCCATCGGAGAAGCTCCAGAATTATCATTCCTTTGGATGCTATTTTTCCATTCTTATCGAATGGCAATCGATAGAAATGTTGCATTAAGGCATCCAGCATCATATTGCCCGGACCGGTATCGAAGGCGATTACATCATCGGGCATACAGTCCTTCGGCAGCAGCGTCATGTTGGCGATCCCGCCGATATTCAACAGGATGCGGTTCTTTGTACGTGACCTGAACGTGAGCCAATCAAAGTACGGAACGAGTGGTGCACCTTGTCCGCCGACGGCAACATCGGCGACGCGGAAATTGCCGACCGTGGTAATTCCGGTAAGCGTGGCAAGGACTGACGGATCGCCGATCTGCAAAGTTGCCCGTATGTTCTTGCCGAACATTTTCACCGGTTTGGGGAGATGCCGGATGGTTTGTCCGTGCGACCCGATGAGATCGATACGGGAGAGGGGAATGCGTGCTTTGCGCGCGACGCGCTTCACCGCATCGGCATACAATTCGGCCAGCAACATATTCAACCGGGCGATATCATCCACGCTGCTTGTGTCTGGTCGAGAGTTTCTTAGAATAACTTCCTTCAACCCACGCGGATACGGACGCTCAATGTATGCAAGTTGTTTGAACGACGTCGCCGCGCCGCTCCCCTTCACTCTCAGCAACACCGCGTCGATCCCGTCAAGCGAAGTGCCTGACATGAGACCTATGATGAGCTTAGTGGATTGGGGATTGTTGATTTTGGATTTTTGTGGCTGCGCTTGCTTCAATTGACCTCTGTTGCGTACAATGACATATGAATTCAACTCTCCTTCTCGGCGCCCACATGTCCACCGTCGGCGGCGTTCACACCGCATTAGAGCGCGGCACACGCATCGGCTGCACCACCATGCAGGTGTTTGTGAAGAATAACAACCAATGGCACGGCAAGCCGCTGACTGATGAAGACGTTGCAAGCTACAAAAGCGCCGGAGCGAAAGCAAGCATTGCACCCGTCATTGCCCATGCCGCGTATCTCATCAACATGTGCGCAACGAATCCCGCCACTCTCAAGCAATCGCGCCTCGCGTTTGCGGACGAATTGACGCGCTGTGAAGCATTCGGCATCAAGGCGCTGGTTTTTCATCCCGGTGCGCATGTTGGCGCAGGGGAAGACGAGGGCATCAAACACATCGCCGAGTCGCTGAACATCGCTCATGAGAAAACTCCCGGCTTCAACACGTTGAGCACTCTCGAATGCACCGCCGGACAGGGAAGCGCCATCGGTTACCGGTTTGAACATCTGCGTGCAATTATTGATCTCGTTGAAGAGAAGAACCGCATGGCGGTGTGTCTGGATACATGTCATCTCTTCGCATCAGGCTATGACATCAGCACCGAGGGCGGCTGGGAAAAAACGATGACGGAGTTTAATGACGTCGTTGGTTTCGACAGACTTGTTGCTATTCACGTCAACGATTCGAAGAAGGGACTTGGCTCTCGCGTGGATAGACACGAACACATCGGCAAGGGGCTGATCGGTCTGACTGCATTTCGCATGTTGATGAATGATTCCCGCCTCTCCTCCATTCCCAAAATTCTTGAAACCGAAAAAAGCGAAGACATGCACGAAGATATTGAAAATATGGATGTTTTACGCTCCCTTGCACAAGGACAGGAATCTTCATAAGTTCTCACGCCTTTCTCAACTTCAGTTGTCATCATCATCATTCACATTTTCAAGGAGGATTTATCCATGCGTTCATTCCCCATTTATTTTGTTCTGTGTACTGCGCTGTTCCTCAGCGGCACCGCCAGAGCGGATCATCACGAGAAGAAAGGTGTCATTGGTGATCTGTTGATGCAAACCGAATACGTTCAAAAGCAGATCATGTCTCTGCAAGACGCCGTTCCTGAAGAGAAGTACAGTTGGAGGCCGGCCGAGGGTGTGCGTTCCATCGGCGAGGTGTTCAATCATATTGCATTCGGCAACTACGGGCTCCTCTCCTTCGGTGGTTACACCCCGCCGGAGGATGCGGGATGGAGCATGGACCCTGCCAAATGGGATGCTGGTGTTACGGACAAGAAAGGGATTGCGGAGCGACTCACAAAATCGTTCGACTATCTCAAAGCCACCATTGCAAAGGTGACGGATGCCGAGCTTGAAAAGGAAGTGGACTTCTTTGGGAATAAGATGTCGTTCCGGAGTTGTCTGCTCGTGACATTTGGTCATTTGCATGAGCACCTTGGACAGTCTATTGCCTATGCACGCTCGAACGGCATCGTGCCGCCGTGGACAGTTGAACAAGCAAAAGCAATCAAAGATAAGATGGAAGAGAAGAAATACTGAGGAATGAATCCCGGGGCGGTGAATAGCCGCCCTGTTTTTATACTTTAAGGCGACAGTCGTTTCATTGTCCACACCCCACCCGTCTGCAACTCGTACAACACCCGGTCATTCAATCGCGCAAACCGATGCTGCCAGAACTCAATGGCATGCGGCGTCACCCTGTACCCTCCCCAATGAGCCGGTCGTGGAATCGGTTTCCCCTCGTACTGCGCGCGCAAATCATCGAATTGCTTGTCGATGTACTCACGACTTGGCACCACCTCGCTTTGGTGTGATGTCAGCGAACTGAGCTGACTTTCACGTGGCCGGGTTGCGAAGTACGCGTCGGACTCCTCGGCGGAAATTTTTGTTATTTTTCCCTCAATGCGAACTGCGCGGTTGAGTTCTTTCCAAAGGAAGACCAGTGCCGCTGATGAATTCGCAGCCAACTCCCTCCCCTTCCGGCTGTTGTAATTTGTATAGAAAACAAAGCCCCGCTCGTCCACCTGCTTAAGCAAGACCACCCTTGCAGACACTTGTCCCTTTGGAGTTGCGGTGGCAAGCGTCATGGCATCGTATTGAGGCAATTGTGCCGCGGTCGCATCTACAAACCAGTGCTGGAATTGCTTGATCGGGTCCGGGTCGAGAATATGTTCGTCGAGGTCGGGAATTGTAATGGTCATCAGTCGTCCGTATTTATGAGGAGTTCGTTCAAATGATAAGCATTTAGTGGCAGCGACTCAAATAGAAAACCTCTGCCTTGTAATCGGGCAGAGGTTTTGATTTGATCCGTTATATGAATGCGCCTACTTCATCACAACCATTTTCTTGATCGATGAAAACTCGCCAGCCGTCAGCTTATAGAGATACACTCCGCTTGCAAGTGTACCTGCATCGAATGTGACCGACTTGTAGCCGGCAGACTGCATTCCATCAATAAGTGTTGCAATCTCCTGACCTAGTGTATTAAAGATCTTTAGTTGTCCGTTTGTGTTATGCGGTAGAGAGAAGCTGATCGTCGTACTTGGGTTGAACGGATTAGGGAAGTTCTGATGAAGACCAAACTCCGTTGGGACTTGGTTCGTTTGTGAATTCCCTCCTTTGTTAGCAACCAACTGTATTCTGCTCGTGCGAGCACTGACTGTAGCCTGTCCTCTTGCGGACATCTGAGTTGGTGCTTTGTTAGGACCATTCCCTTCCGGGGGAATAAGGGCATATTCCAGTTCATTCTCGGGATCTAACTCCCACTCCAGAGTGATCGGGAATGACACTTCATTCAGGTCTATAGGAAGTTCTATCGGTTCACCATTTGGCTCCACGGCAATCTCGAAGTCGCCTGATCCCCACCTAACGTCAAAGTCTGCTTCTGGAAAAGGTGGAGGCATTTCCATGCTCTCCGCTCCCTCACTCACATCTATATTGACGACGTGTAGTTCTTGTTGATTGCCTTCACTATCGGTTATGATAAATATGTCTTTGGGTTTTTTCACTGGAGGGCATGCCGCCCCATTAGTCAGAATGAGGTTCCCCGCTTGGGTGCAGTGTACCCAATAACCAAAGCCAGGGTGAAGTTTGTCGGTTGGAATATATCCATTCTGATATTTGAAAAACGCCG
>JBJXHC010000031.1:0-22573 GCA_046160825.1 Bacteroidota bacterium
AGAACCTTGGCAAGAGCTACAATGCACTGCAGAAGACCCTTGACGATAAGGGAACGAAGCACACAGGTGCAGCGGCGGGCTTCGATGTCTTTGTCGGTGGCAAGCCGTTCGTGAAGCAGCAGACAAAACTGTTGCCGAAGAAGCATGACAACAAGCTGTATGCAGAACTCGTTGCATTGAAGTTGAACATTGCCGCAAGCCAGTTGGGCAAGACGCCTGCCGGTTTCGGCGAGTTGATCTTCGATGTGGATACGAGTGCATACGATGAGATGGAAGTGAAAGCAATCTCGGAAGCAGCGGATAACATGATGACCAATCATGATGGTTTCTCTGCGGGCGACTATGATGCTCTGTATAACGCAGCATACGCAATCAACCGTGCATTCCTCGGACCACTGGATACGGCAAGCTTCATGCAAGGGGATTCAACATATCCGCTTGGCAAGCTCGTCCTCCTGGGTCAAGGGAATCTCGCAGCAGCAACATATCTGAAGTTGCCGGTATTGTTCAGACCGACAATGAAGTCGCCGACAACATTTGAAGTGGAATCAGGCGAAGAGACCGACTTCGAGGATGAAGAGTTCGAGAACGGCGTTCCGGTTGCAGCGAAGCTGTACCAGAACTATCCAAATCCGTTCAACCCGGCCACAACGATTTCCTTCCGTCTGCTGGAAGAATCAGCAGTCACGATCAAGATCTTCAACATGCTTGGTCAGGAAGTGGCAACGTTGTTGAACGGCGAACAAATCGAAGAAGGCATCCAAGTCGTTGAATTTGCTCCAGCAACCCTCGCATCCGGAGTCTACTTCTACCGGATCGAAGTCCAGGGCCTTGAGGATGCAGGTTTGAGGACTGTCGATACCCGGAAGATGGTGTTGCTCAAGTAATTCCATCAGGTAGTACCCCCGCTCTTTTCGGCGGGGGTAATGCTGGATTCAAACGGGTAAAGTAGTAGCACATAAGCATGATGGCAATGACCCCGCTGAGAAATTTGCTCCTCAGCGGGGTTGCCTTTGAAGAAAGAATTGCAGATAATTGTGCGTCCACACCGCTCTTTATTTCCATCTGGTCGGAAGAGCAATGGGCGCCGGGATATGGGTACACAGGATATGGCGTTTGTAGTGATGCGTTCCCCCTTGTCCCTCCGTCCGCACTTTACCAAGCGTACTCTCGCCAATGTGAGGGTCAAGAGTAACACTAACAAACCATGTTCAACTTTTAAGTTATAGGAGTCACCAATGTCGAAGACATTTCTTTCTGTTCTTGCGGTATGCCTGCTTCTCGCGACAATGCTCGTCGATACGGGAAGTGCCCAGTGTACTCAAGGCGCGGCGCGCACTGCCATCGTCGTAACTGACAACGGCAGCGGACGCGATACCTTGTGGTTTGGACAGGATCCTGCAGGTAGCTACGGCTTGAACACCCCACTATGCGAAATTGAATTACCACCACCGCCACCAAGCGGTGTGTTTGATGTGCGTTGGGCAAACATCCCGGGCCGTGATGGTCTCGATACACCGGGAGGTTTGGGACAGGGATTTACCGAGGACTATCGTGCGTATACCGTCCCAAATGACATCGATACGTTCCGTGTGAAATTCCAGCCAAGTGAAGGTGGCTTTCCGTTTACTTTTACCTGGTCAACCGCCCACATCCTTGCAATGGGAGACAGTGCCGTTCTTCAGGATGAATTTGGCGGCGTGATTATCAAGGTGCGTATGCATGCTGTGAACATAGCCGTTGTTCCGAGTCCCGCATTTACATCGCTCATTCTTATCCGCTACGGAGCACGTCCGTCCGAAGTCGAGCCTGTGGGTTCGGAGTTGCCAACGTCATTCGAACTTACACAGAACTATCCCAACCCATTCAACCCGAGCACCACGATCCGGTTTGGCGTCGAGCATCTTGCCAAGACGGATGTTGTCGTATTCGATGTCCTCGGTCGCAAGGTTGCAACTCTGGTTTCGGAAGAACTTTCCCCCGGTTTCTATAATGTCAATTGGGACGGGAGAAACGATCTCGGTGTTGCAGTTTCCAGCGGTACCTACCTGCTCAGGATGACTGCAGTTGATGCGCAGAACCAGAGCTTCTCGTCTGTCCGCAAGCTTCTTCTTATGAAGTAATCTGATTCTGATTATCAGATGAAAGTACTTTCAGGGGTGTTGGTCACGCGAACGTTGTTCCTCCTTCTGGCCGTGGGTATGATTTCTTCTCATGCTGCGGGACAAGGAAGTTTTTCTCTCCAATTGATCGGACGGGATGGAGGAGGCGCGACTGACACCCTGTTGTTTGGTCGCGATTCAAGAGGGTCGTACTGCATAGATCCCGTCGTCTTTAATGAGGGGACGCGGACATTTCAAGAGTTTGAATTACCACCTGCGCCACCGGCAGGCGTGTTTGATATCAGGTTCGTGAATCATCGTTCGGGATTGGGTGGATGTACTGCTGCCACAGAACGAGGGAACGGACTTCGGTTTGATATTCGTGGCAACAGCGGCGTTTCTCAGGTTGATACATTTCAGGTCAAATTCCAGGCAGGGGTGGGCCAGGTAACTCTCTCGTGGCAACCCGGGCTCCTTGTGTTTTGCGACAGCATGAGGCTGAAGGATCCATTCGGTGGTATCATCGCCAATATTAACATGCTCACAACACTCTCCTATGTTGTGACGAATCCCGGTATCACGCAGATGACTGTTTTCATGTACCGGGCACCGGGCGTGACTCTCATCGCTCCTTCAAATGGCAACACCGTACCACCGTCGCTCAACCTTTCATGGAATGAAATAGAAGATGCCACCAGGTATCGTGTGCAGGTCGCAACGGATTCTTCGTTCGTTCAGGGAAGTCTTGTGGTTCATGACTCTTTGGTGGCGGCGACTTCTCTTGCTGTTGCAGGATTGAGTTCCCCCGCGACATATTATTGGCGCGTCGCAGCCGGTGCGCCTCAGGGCTGGGCTGCTTTTTCGCTCACACGCTTATTCAGGACTGGAACGGTTCCAACGTCTCCGTCGCTTGTTGCTCCCGCGGATGGTGCGACGAACCAACCGACGTCGATTCCTTTCCGTTGGACTTCCTCTGTGGAAGCAGGCACATACCACCTTCAGATTTCGACGGCATCGAATTTCTCCACCTTCGTTGTCAATGATTCAACGATAACAGATACAACATCAACAGTTTCGTCTCTGGGATTCAGCAGCACATACCATTGGCGTGTTGCTGCCCGCAACGGCGTGGGCGCAAGCGCGTTTACACCCAGCCGGAGTTTTACAACACAATTGCAGCCTCCGCCTGCACCGGTGCTTTCTTCGCCGGCAAATGGACAAACAGGGTTGACGACAACACTGACATTGAATTGGACGCCAACAGGCGGGTCGGTCACATACCGGGTACAGGTTGCGACAGATTCATTGTTTGCCACGGGGATCGTGTTGGATGACACGACAGTTGCAACCGCCTCGCGTCAGGTTGGTCCCGTCGCCTTCAGCACGAAATACTATTGGAAGGTGACGGCAAAGAATCTGGCAGGCTATGGCCCTTCATCGGCCACCTGGAATTTTACCACAGCCATCGCAGCACCCGGAGCGCCCGCTCTGGTGTCGCCACCCGATGGTGCGCAGAACCTTCCGCTGACTCCGACGCTGACATGGAATGCCGTCGCCACGGCGACAAGCTATCGACTCCAGGTCGCCCGTGATACGAACTTCACACAAATCGCTTTTGATGATTCATCACTGTCGTCCGCCTCGCAACAGGTAGGACCGCTCCTTACGAATACGAGTTATTATTGGAGAGTGCGCGCCAAAAACTCAGGCGGCAGTAGTGCATTCTCTTCGCGTTTTCGGTTCGTTACCACGGCTGCTCCTCCGGTTCCGCTTCAGGTTCTTCCGGCTGATTCAGCCCTCCGTGTTGACCGATCTCCCATACTTGTGTGGAACAGGGTTCCCGGCGTTACAGCGTATCATGTACAGGTAGCGACTTCCGCCGGATTCACAACACTGCTGACCAACGATTCAACAGTGACAGACTCCGCCCGTCAATTCGGTCCCTACCCGTATGGGGCAAGGTTACATTGGCGTATCAGGTCGCGTAACTCCGCGGGGGGCAGCGAGTTCTCATCATCACGGGTGTTCACTGTCCAGTTGCAGCCTCCTGCCCTGGCGGTTCTCGTGTCACCGGCCAACAACGCGGTGAACCAGGCAGCGGTCACGACACTCCGATGGCAGGCTGCTTCTCTTGCTGCATGGTACCATATAGAAATTGCCCTTGACACGTTGATGACGAACATGTTCATCAGCGATTCGAGTGTTGCCGATACTGCCCGATTGTCGCGCCTGGCGCCGAACTCCGCATACTACTGGCGGGTCCGCGGCTTGAATACCGAAGGAACGGCCGGACCATTCTCAGTTGTCAGGCGCTTCACGACCGGGAATGTTGTCCCCGCGACCCCATTGCCATTCTCTCCCGCAAACAATGACACGAACGTCAGCCGGACGCCCATGCTGCGTTGGGTTGAGAGTCCCGGCGCTTTCAGTTATCGCGCACAGGTGTCGTTCGATAACCTCTTCACGCAAATCATTTCCGATGATTCGACCCTTACGGACAATGAGTACCAGCCGGGGTTGCTGCTTCCGAATACTCCTTATTACTGGCGTGTACGCGCACGGGGTACAGCGGGCAACAGTCCCTACTCCATTATTCATCGCTTTACTACGGGCACATTGATCGTGGGAGTGGATGAAGATCCAGTGCCGGCGTCAGCGGTTCCCGAAACGTTCACGCTGTTGCAGAATTATCCCAACCCATTCAATCCGAGTACGACGATCCGTTTCTTTGCACAATCGGCAGCAATGATAACGCTCGAAGTGTATGATATGCTTGGTCGTCATGTTTCCATATTGGCGTCCGGAGACTATTCTCCCGGCATGTATGATGTGATATGGAATGGTCATGATGACGGAGGTAACATTGTGCCGAGTGGAGTATATTTCGTCCGGATGAACGCTGCGCCGCGTGATGGTCAGCAACGCTCTTCTTCCATGAGGAAATTGGTTTTCATGAAGTAGCTTTTCCTCGCTGTGCAGGTAAAGAGTAAGAAATCATCTAATTGTACATTCAATCACCAAACCATAGGAGAACCACAATGCAGACTTCGCGCATACTTTGGCTGGCACTCATTGTAGTGCTGTATGTCGGTAGCGTCTTTGCAGGAGAGCCAGCCGGGGAGAAAGCCCGTCTGGAAAACTTGCGAAAAGAGGCTCTCGAGAACAAGAGCAAGGCAGACCTCTGGATGGCAGAATCCGAGAGAAACCCCGGGCTTGCAGCAGAGTTGGATGGTATTTCTTTACCGCCATCGCAAAGCAGTGTCGACCTGATCAATCAAGGGTTTGAAGGTTCCTTCCCACCGGCCGGGTGGACAACTGCAATTACCGCAGGCGACAGCGGATGGAGGGCGACAACAACCACGCCACACACAGGGACGCAGGCCGCGTTCAATCGGTATCAGCCACCGGGCACCCTCGGAAGCAAGTGGCTTATCACCGAGTCGGTTGTTCTGACGGGCTCGACAACATATACATTAAATTTTTGGGTTCGCAGAGGATTTACAACGGCTTATCCGCCGGATACGCTTTATGTTCTCATCTCCACGGTGGACAATCTGCCGGGGAGCTTTACGACACAGTTGTACAAGTGCTATACCGGGACAATTGCCGACACCGCCACTGATGTAAATATCTATACGACAAATTACCGGAAATTCACAACGAGCTTCACCGGTGTATCGGGAACTGCCTGGTTAGCATTCAACCATCAGGATGACGATGGCCAGTCATTGTACCTTGACGATGTCGTGCTCAGCGAAGTTCTTGGAACCGACGCCGGCGCGACAACACTGGTTTCTCCCGCCGCTGGCGGGTGTTATGGTACAAATCAGACGGTTACAATCAGGATCCAGAATCTCGGCGGATCAACAATCGATTATGCGGTGAATCCACTTACTGTATATTCCTCTGTGGCGGGCCCGAACGCGCAAAGCTTCAGCCCGGTTGTTCTTTCATCTGGCACACTTCTTCCCACTGCGACCCAGGATGTTGTCATAACAACCACCTATGACATGACAGCTGTTGGAACGTACACGTTCTCTGGGAATACGTCCGTTGGCGTCGATGGAAATACCACCAATGATACCATGCCCCCTGCGAACCGTACCGTGACGGGATCTGTTTCGTTGCCTCAGTCCGTTGACTTTACAGGTTACACTGGAGCAAACCTCACAGCAGTGTTCCCGAATTGGAGTGAGCAAGTCGGAGTAACCCCTACCGGCACAGCATCTGCCTGGATATCACAAACAGGAGTGGGTGCAGTTGGAAACATCACCGCCCGTATCAATCTCTTCACTAATACGCGGAACGAATGGATCATGGGTCCGAAGGTTGTCCCGTTGGTGGGTACAAACCTGACCTTCAAAGCAGCGGTTACGAATTGGAATTCCATCGTAGACCCGGACAGCATGGATAATGACGATAAAGTCAGAGTGATGGTCTCTACCAATTGCGGCGGAACGTGGACTTCGATTTATCAGATGGACTCAGCATCGAGCCTGACAACCACTCTGACGCAGCAGACCGTTCCCCTTGGGGCGTATGCCGGGACACCGATTGTCCTCGCATTTTATGCCACTGACGGTCCCATCAATGATCCTTCCGATTATGATTTCCATATCGACGATATCCAGATTGGTGATGCCTTGGCCGATGATATCGGTGCAACCGTTGTTGCAGAAGATGCAGGTCCGGCACCAGCCGAATCTGTCGGAAGCATTCATCTATCACGCAGCGGCAATCCGGTAACTCTTTCGATGAAGGGGAAACCGGAGAAAATCTTTGCCGATGGCGGCGTTGTGAGTTTTGATGTCGTGGCAAAGAATTTCGGTACATCCGGTCAGGTATCGTACCAGATCGGATGGGCAATAGATGGTGCGAGCCAGACCGCGGTTTCAAACACCGAATCCCTTGATCCCTCAGATGAAGATACGCTCACGCTTACCTGGGCTGCCCCGACTGCAGGAGATCACACGGTGCGTGCCTGGACAATTCTTGGATCAGATGGAAACCCAGGTAATGATTCATCCAACACCGTGTCTTTCGAGGTCCTTGGCGCCAACGTGGTGTTCCGCGAAGTATTTAACGATACAGCGGGCGGTGTTTTCCCGCCGGCTGGGTGGGATACTGTGAACGTTGATGGGGGTGGAACCGTTGCTCCTTGGTATCAAGGATATGCAAATGTGTTTGCTCCGAAAGAAGGACCAGGAAAAGCAGCGGATAATTTTAATTCCGCAAACGGATTCTACATTGATGACTATCTGATTACACCTTCAGTTGCAGGACCTGCGGAGGGCGCCCGGTACGTCGCATTCCGTTACCTGATGTATGACGGCGGACCGTCCGGTGGAAGCTCTGACTACATGTCGGTGGACGACGTGCGTATCCTTGCGGGCTCCGGTCCGGCGGAAGGAACTGTTGATACTCTGGTTTTCTTTGCTAACTCCAATCCTTCCATTTGGAATGATTCGTTGGAAATCCGTGTCTCGTTGACCGGGACAAATCCCGGCGACTTTACAACGCTTCTCGACTACATCAACATTCCGAAGGGCGTGTGGACGAAGTTCTCATATCCATTGCCGGCGGGAGGTTCGATAGGCACCAATGTTGTGACGGGTTGGAACATCGTTTCCAATCCCGTGACAACTGCGAGCGATTCAATGAAGCAGCTGTTCCCCTCGTCACTGTTCACTTACGGATTCAAGTTCGTTACTGGTTCGGGTTACGTGCAGGAGTCCGAGCTTGCCAATGGTACAGGCTACTGGGCGAAGTTCCCCGGAGCGACGGGTGTTGTGTTCTCGGGTTCACCGCGCACCAGTGATTCCATCAACGTCGTTGCCGGATGGAATCTCGTTGGTTCAATTTCAAGCGCGGTGGATACGGGTGATGTCACCACGAATCCTTCCGGTATCCTTGCCTCCAATTTCTTCGGCTACCCGTATTCACCTCTCCCGAGCGCTATTGCTCCGGGTAAGGGATATTGGGTAAAAGCAAATGCGGCCGGGAAGATCTACCTGGAAGAGGCTCCGGTACCGGCGAACAAGCCGCACGCACTCAATCCGTTGGAGACCCTCAACAGTCTCACGATCACTGATGCGCAGGGTGGTTCGCAAACACTCTATTTCGGCACGGACAGAACAGGCATGGTGAATGCCCCGATGTTCGTCATGCCTCCCGCGCCACCTTCCGATGCATTCGATGCGCGTTTTGAATCGGCAGACGGCGGACATATGGTACAGCTCCATGAGGCTGAAGCCGGCAGCGGTGCTTCATTCCCTGTTCGTATTCAATCAGTGGCGTATCCGTTAACAGTACGATGGAAGGTTTCCGGCGGACTGTATGAATTGGTGAATAGTGCGACAGGCAAGACTCTGACCAGCATGGACGGCGAGGGAACGATGCAGATTCCCGCCGGCAGCGGTTCGGGCATTGCAGTTCGCCTTACCGGCAGCGAGGGAATTCCAGCGGAGTTTGCCCTGATGCAGAATTACCCGAATCCGTTCAATCCTTCCACCATGATTAAATTCGGGTTACCGAACGAGAGCCGTGTTACCGTTGAGATCTATAATGTTCTCGGCGAAAGAGTAAGGACACTGGTGAGCGACGTTCGCAAGGCCGGTTATCATACCATCGAGTGGAATGGTACAGATAACCGTGAATTTGTCGTTGGCAGCGGGGTGTATTTCGTCCGTGTTTCTGCAACCGGCGTGAATGGCCAATCCTTTGTTGATGTTCGGAAAATGACGTTGATGAAGTAGAGGGAGCGAAGCCCTCTTGTTCTGATTCGCAATGGGATGATACCCGTAGTAATACGAGGTATCATCCCGTATTTATGCCAGTTGTGTCTTTGTTGCTAATGCTGTAGTTTTCAGCCGCTACGGTCACGGTCGCTTTACCATCAAAGAGAAAACAGTTTCTTTATTGTCCATCCCCACAACCATTTCACAGAAAGGGTTCATCATGTCAAGAAGATTCCATGTGATTCTTGCGTTGATGCTCATTTCCGTTTTTGCCTTCGGTGGAAACCGCAAGGACAACGGAAGAGTCAAGGTCGCTCCATATACGCCATTTGTCGAGCAACCGCTGAGTGCAGCGGAACGTGCTATGAAATTTGCGCCCCATATTTCCACGGCCAGAGGTGCAACATTGTCCGTCGGAACCTACACGATGCTGGAAGGTTACTATGATTATCAATCGAATGGTGGAACAAACCAGTACATTCGCGTAGATCCGACAGACCCCAATAAGATCCATGTGATCTACATGATAGCTGAAGATGGGGTCAACGTAAACCCTTCACGCAGAACTGCCTATGCTTACAGTAGTGATGGGGGAGCTACGTGGAGTGATTTTGCCGATGTTCGAGTTCCCTCGGGAATCCGTTCTGGTTTTCCCAGCCTTGATCTGATGCAAGGAGTGATTGTACCGGGCCAACCAATCGTCATGAACCATCTTGATCCGGGACCAGGTCTTCGTTCCGGTGCTCACTTGGGTGGCCCTGGAGACGGGCTGTTTACAACATTTAATCCACTTCCTGACCTCTTCCCAAGCTTGGGTGGGGAACCAATTTGGGCCTTTGTTGCGGGAGCATCTGATGGCTCGGTGGCTTTTCAAGCCTCAGTAAGCAATACCACGACAGCTCCCCCGGAGAAGGAAAACTACATCAACAGGACGACTGATGGTTTGACATGGGAGGAGCCATGGATCACGCTCATCGGAGACGAAAGAGCGGGCGGTCGCAATCCAACATTTTCGAATACAACCGGAAGGGTAGCCACAATTGTTCCCGTCAACCTTACAGGAGGGGATAGTGTGTGGTTGGTTGAGTCTACAAACAATGGGGCAACATGGGGAACGCCGGTTGTACTGTACGACGGGTTCCGGGTTACGCCTGGTGGACTTTCCAGCGCGTACATTTGCGTGGATGGTGTGTACAGTGGTAGCGATGCTTTCGTTGCTCAACAATCTCTTACATGGGACCCGATAGACACGGCAGCCACTAATTCTGATGCAAAGATTGAGTTCTGGAGCAATGCAACAGGTTGGGTTGATGCTGTAAATGATCCGCTCCTTTTCAGTGGCGGGTCGGGTGGAACGAATCACTTTGGTTCTGTCGGTTACCCCGGTATTGGTCTCTCCGGCTCCACGGTGGTGATTGTGTTCCAGGGATTTCTTGGCGGAAGCGGTACACTTGACCCGGTCAGTGGTTTCAGGCACAGCGAAATTTTTCTTACGAGATCTACTGACGCAGGAGCTACGTGGTCACTCCCTGTAAACATGACAAATACCCCCCAGGTGGATGAACGATATCCCAGTATCTCAAAATACAACCAGTCTGGCTTTGCAAATATTGTCTGGCAGGAAGATATAACAGCAGGTGCTTCATCTTTTACAGATCTGACAGATACAACCCTTGCACGACAGGTATTCTATAAGGCAGATCTTACGACGATCTTTCCTGCTAATGACATCACAGCTCTTTCGGTTGACGAGCCGACAGGTGGAAACGGTATCGCGGTAGGGTCATCGTTTGCTGCCAAGGCTTCTTTTAGAAATATCGGTCTTGCGCCCCAAACTAGCGTGGACGTGAAGTTTGAAGTGCTCAATTCGTCCAACTCGGTCGTGTACACCAATACGAAGCAAATTGCTTCCCTTGCTTCGGGCGCAACCCAGCAAGTCACTTTTGATCCAGTACCGGGGTCATTGTCGGTCGGCCTCTACACCACCCGGGCAACTTCATTGCTCGCTGGTGATCTCGTTCAATCAAACGATACCACCACAAACACTGTTAATATTATTCCCATCATAACCGTACCAAGTACCGGATACGCAACGGATTTTGAATCACCGGCTCCCGAAGGCGGTTCCACGGGTTGGTATGCGGCTCTGACGAGCGGTTCCGGTTCACCCGAGTGGGTGCTGGGGACTCCTGCAAAGTTGCAAATCGCAGGAGCGCATAGTGGTACCAAGGCTTGGGTAACAAAGCTTACCGGAACACACGGCAATAATCAAGAGACCTTTGTTGGGTCGCCGGTGTTTGATATGACAGCTCTCTCGACGAATGTTCTTGTGGAATTCTGGCAGAACTTCCAGATCGAGCCTAATTGGGATGGTGGCGTATTTCAGTACTCCACAGATGGTGGTACTCTCTGGGTAACGGCAGACCACGTTCTCGGAACAGGATCAACCTTCAATACGGCAACGAGCACAGGCTGGTATAATGAGGACACTGATTCCTCCGCCGGCCCCGGGTTCCCCGCTCCTCCAATGTGGAGCCATGGCAGCACAGATTACGCGGGCCACTCAAGTGGCTGGATTCGATCAAGCACGGTCATACCCGTGGGAGGTCAGGTCGATGTCCGTCTGCGTTGGAGATGGAGCACGGATGCTTCTGCAGTGTTTGAAGGTTGGGCCATCGACGATGTGTCCTTCGGTGCCGCCTCTGCTTCAATCAACGTTGGCATCGATGCGGGATGGAATATGGTCTCGAATCCCGTAACAACGTCGGCTGATTCTGTTCGTGAGCTGTATCCAAATTCACAGTTTGCGTATGGTTTCCGGTTTGATGGAGCAGCCGGGTATCAGCAAAGTTCGATCATGGCGAATAGTGTTGGTTACTGGGCAAAATTCCCGGCCGCCGAGGTCAACAATATTGCAGGTGATAATCGATTCTCGAGCGGAGTTTCAGTCGCGGCAGGATGGAATATGGTTGGTTCCATTTCTGTGAGTGTTGACACTGCCACTATCACCAGCTCCCCTGCGGGCATAAGGGCCTCGGGCTGGTTTGGATTCTCGGGTGGATATACGGCATCGCCAACAATTGAGCCGGGCAAGGCCTATTGGGTAAAGTCGAGTGCACCGGGTAGCTTCTATTTTGCCGATGCAGCGCCGGCAGCGCGTCCGGCTGCAAAGCCCCAGGCCACAGTTCTGCTGGAGGATATTTTCAATACAATAACTCTCACCGATGCAAACGGTGCATCGCAAACATTGTACTTTGGTGTTGATGCAGATGATGCTATCGCGGCATCGTTCTATGAACTGCCGCCTGCACCTCCGAGCGGCGCATTCGATGTGCGTTTTATGGCTGAGAATATCGGCACGATGCTCGCAAAACACGAGGGTCGTCAGGACGGCGTGCAGTTGCCCATCGCGATGCAGTCTGTAGCACTTCCATTCGAGATTTCCTGGAATGTGAAGGAAGGTATTGATCGCCAATACGTTCTCAGCGATGGTCTTGGTGGATCAGTAGTTGCCACCAGAACATTGACGGGTAAGAGTTCGATCAAGGTGGATGCCGCAGGTGTGAGCCGCTTGTATATCGGCGTTACCGGTGGCGAGGCTCTGCCAACAAGCTATGCTCTGTTGCAGAACTATCCCAATCCGTTTAACCCTTCAACCAATATCAACTTCGCTCTTCCTGCACCGAGCAAGGTGAATGTCGAGATATACAATCTCCTCGGCCAGCGTGTGCGGATGCTCGTCAATGAATCGATGCCTGCAGGTTTCCATTCCGTTGAATGGAATGGTACCGGCGCCAGCGGTCAGCTTATGGGAAGCGGTGTGTACTTTGTCCGCTTCTCTGCCGACGGTGGCAACGGGAACTCGTTCAACGACGTACGCAAGTTGATGTTGATGAAGTAGCTTTGATAAGTGCCCATGCCGCGGAGATATGCGTATGCAGTATACATTCTCTCGGCATGGGTGCTTGTCGTTACACCTTTTGCAGCAGGATATTCTCTTAACGAGAAGTCATCGCAAACGCCGCAGCAGACCAGACGAAACATCAAGACTTCACCTGTTGCGGGCGTGAAGCAACATAAGAATCACCATACCCAAAGGGAGACGCGCCACACGCGTCTCCCTTTGTCTTTTGTACACACCTCAAGCGGCCTGCTGAGTGAACCGTTCGAATCTCCAGTATTTCCCCCGTCTGGTTGGCTGCGTAGTAATCCCGATCCCGGATCGGTGACGTGGGAGTATTCCGCGGGCGTCAGCGGGTTTGGGAGGGGTACAGGTTCGGCGTGGATGAATTTCTTTGACTACGAATTCGACCGTGGGGATGTTGATCTTCTTCACACTCCCCCCATTGCAGGTTTGACCTTGTCAGATTCTCTCTTCTTTGATTATGCCTATGCCGAATACGATGATCCTTCCTTCGGACCCGACAGTCTTCTTGTCCTGGTTTCCATCAATGGTGGACTGACGTTCGACACGCTCTTCGCTGAGGGGGGCGAAACACTTGCAACATCTCCCGAAACAGCGTCGTCATTCGTGCCTCTCTCAACTCAATGGCTCACCCGCCGTGTCGGGTTTCCTCCGTCAGTTGTCGGAGCTTCAGCAGTTATTCTCTTTGTTGGCGTAAACAACTACGGTAACAATCTCTATCTCGACAATGTCATTGTCGGCGTAATCCCGGCAATTGACCTTCATACCGTAGACGTGCTTTCGCCGGTGTCCGGATCAAAGCAGCGAACATCGATTCAGCCGCTGGCTGTTTTTCGGAATGCAGGCACTGCGGGTCAAACAGGAACGACTGTTCGTTTTCAGATACTCAATTCATCCAACAGCATCATCTACAACAATGTTGAAGTCATCGCCTCTTTCCCCGCGAGTGCAGTGGATACTGTGGCGTTTCCGGACTTTGTTGTGCCGGCTACTCCGGGCGTTTACACGGCGCGCGCAATTGCTTCAACCGCGGGAGATGCCAATACTTCAAACGACACCGTTGCAGTTTCGTTTTATCGCCCGGTGGATCTTGCCGGAGTCATCACTGTGGGTGCAGGCGGACAGATCCCAACTCTTACAGCGGCTATCGATTCGTTGAATCGCAACGATGTTGGAGGACACCTGACGTTCCAGCTCATAAATGTGAATTACTTCGAGCCTGTTCCATTAACTATTACCGGGATTGATGGAACGGGTCCCTCGGCGACCGTGACATTTCGTCCCGCGCCGGGGATTTCTCCAACGATTCAGGTCGAGGCATCTGAGGAGAAGCCGTATGCCATCGGTATTATTGGAGCCCGATATGTGACTCTTGATGGGCTTTCCGGATCCCTTCAGGCGGAAAGCGGAGGGATGACGATTATCGCGGACGGTGAATACGGAATGACAGGTGTGTACATCGCGGGCGTGCAGGGGAGATCCTCGAGCTACACCTCGCTCAAGAATCTTCGTGTCCGTACAGCAGCTGATTCACTTACTTCAAGCAGCGGGTATTACGGGATATTTGTGAAAGGAATGGACTCGGCGCAGAAGGATACCAGTGTTGTCATTTCAGAATGCGATATCACACAACATGGGCAGGCCGGCATTGCCGCGGAGAATGCACACAATCTGATTGTGGAAAACTCAACGATCCATGATTGGGTACAGCATGGAGGTTTTACGGATCTGCGGGGCATCTGGCTTTCATCAGGGACATCGCAAGCAGTGGTTCGTGGGAACGTCGTCCGGAACATCCACAACCGCGTCAACGGATGGTGGACAATCGGAGTGCAGAACGGAGCCGGTACAGGCTCAGCCCTTCTCTGCGCGAACAATATGATTACCAATATCAGTTCTTCCGGAGCGGGCAGTGACCAGAATCTTACGGCGGGTATTCTGAGTTCCAGTATTCTCAATTCTTCCGACACGTATCTTTTCAATTCGGTGTTTCTGTTTGCATCGGATTCGTCCGCCTCGCCGACGAGCCGTGTGTGCGGGTTTGAGTTCTCCTCCATCGCTCCACCCAATATTCGTGTGAGTAACAATATTGTCAGCAACACCTCCTCGATTGCGGGAGCCGGACTTAACAACAAGGCCTACGCCGTGTATTACCCGGCGCTGGCCTGGGTTACGTCGGATACATCCGACCGCAACAATTGGCACACCCCGACTTCCCAGGGAAGCGTCGGATTTTTTAATGGATCGAACAGGATAGCTCTCGCCGATTGGCAGAGCGGTACGGGACAGGATGCGAACAGCCTCTCTGCCGACCCGCTGTTTGTGGATGCCGCGAACCTGCACATCAGCACTGGTTCTTCCCCCGTCAGCAATGCGGGCACACCGATGGCACTCGTCTCCGCCGATATTGACGGTGAGGCACGCAGTGCCACCACGCCCGACATGGGAGCCGATGAATTCTCCAGCACGCATGTGACAGTAAGCGTTCCCATTGTACAGGGCTGGAACATGATTTCCAATCCAGTCACGAAAGCTCTCGGCGCGGATTCCGTCCGTCATCTGTATCCCACTTCGACGTTCCCGTACGTATTTGGATTTCAGGGTTCAACCGGCTACGTGGCAACCGGCACATTGCAGAACGGACCGGGGTACTGGGGCAAGTTTCCGGCAGGCGAAGTCGCCTATGTCGGTGGTGATCTCCTTTCCGCTGACACGATCGTCGTCCAAACCGGATGGAATATGGTTGGCAGCATTTCAGTTGGTGTTGACACGGCTGCCGTTGTCAGTATTCCAGCCGGTATCCGTTCCTCACAGTGGTTCGGGTATGACCTTGGGTATTTTTCAGCCGGTCAACTTCTTCCCGGCAGGGCATACTGGGTGAAGGTTGCGGCCCCCGGTCAGTTCATTCTGACCTCACCCCCCTGAAAACCGACCTCGTAGTACTACGGGGAAAAAAAACCGTAGGAACTACAGTTGTGCCTGTACACCGGACGAACTACATTGAATCCATTCAATGTCCGTATTATCCCTACTCACTCGTGGAGGAATCATGAGATCAAGTGGTATTGTGCTATTGCTGCTCATGTTGATTTACATTCCCGTGCTCAACGCCCAATCTATAGTTGCGCCGGTCGGGCAAGTCGAAGAACCCATCGTTTCCGGATATCCTGATTCGCCGCTGTCCACTGAAACCATGAGCAAGAGTCGAACCGGACTGGAGTCGCTTCCGCCATTGACAGGGACAAGGACTATTGGTGGTGGAGGAGACTTCGCCACATTTACGTTAGCAGCCCAGGCACTTGTTGATAGTGGCGTTGGTGCAGGTGGCGTTACGTTTCTTGTTACTCCAGGATCTTACGCTGAGAGATTCTCGGTGAATCCCGTAACCGGGGCAAGTGCCGCAAATCTTGTAACGTTTGTCAATAATGGTGGAGTGGTAACCGTTAACGGGACCGGTGCAGCGGCCACAACCGATCCCATGATTACGCTCAACGGATGTGACTACATTATCTTCGATGGTATCAACGTCAGTGATGGAGGTACCACCGCCGCCGATCAGGTTGAATACGGATTTCTTCTGCGTACTCTTGGCAACTTAGGGGCAGACGGAGCAACGAACAATATCATTAGAAACTGTGCGATTCAACTTGGAGGGGGAGGAACAGTTGCCGGATTCTCCCATGGTGTATTAATTTCAAACCTGACAACCGCGACCGCCGCAAATCACAACAACGCCATTCGTAATATTACGGTTGATAGGTCTGATAGAGGCGTTGGCCAGTTTGGCCAGAATAATGCCGGAGTTATTACGGTTCCTGACACCAATATTGAAGTGAGCGGGTGTGTGCTTGGTGCTACTATATCACTCGGCAATGCGCTTACCGGTACAACGGGTTCGGCCATAGGTATTATCCTCAGTGCCTCCAAAAGTATCAAGGTATTCAACAACCATGTGCGCGCTCTTCGCGCAACCAATACTGCTTATACGGGAGCTGCGACTGGTATTGTCACACAGAATACATCGGGGATGGTCTACAACAATAGAGTTAGTGAAGTATTTCATGCCAATGCCACAAGCATAACGCCCCGATCGATCGGCGTTCAAACGGGGGCAATTGGCGGCGGGACGATGACGTACTACAATAACTTTATCAGCGGCATTACCAGCGGCTATGTGGGCGCTGCATCCGCGACGGTAAACACGTTTGGATTCCGCTCCACCAATTTCGCCGGTGGCGGTGGCGCGAGTGAATATTATCACAACACCGTACTTATCTTTGATCCGCTTTTGGCGGTTCCGTATTCGTCTGCAGCATTTGGATCGTTTGCCGGTGCCGTGCCGATGGAGACGATCAATAATATTCTCGTGAACGTCAATTCCGCCTCCGCGCCTCCTGCTGCACATATGGCCATTTGGGATGCGAACGCAGCGGCTGGTTTTCTCACGAGTGACAACAACGACCTGTCCGGATCTCCTCTCGGTCTGAACGGAACAGCCACATATTCCCCAGACCTCGCAACGTGGCAATCGAACAATCCGGGTCTGGATGGATCCTCAACGGACGAGATCCCGAATTTTGTTGACCCCAGTGTTATTCCATACAATCTTCATATTGATACAGGGTTCCCTACGGCGTTGGATGGCGGCGCAACTCCAATTGCAGGGATAACCACAGACTATGATGGGGATACACGAGATGCCCTTACCCCGGACATGGGCGCGGATGAATTTACTGTTCCTGTAGCAAAAGATATCCGGGTTCTGGCTGTTGCTCCAACACCATCATATCCATCTCTCGGTTCAACGATATCCATTCAGGCCACTATCGTCAATCAGGGAACAGAACCGAATCCCGCCATCGTTCCAATAACCTACAAAGCAGGATCTGCTCCAACGAGCTCAGGCGATGGAACGGCTGAGAGTTTCTCTCCGTCATGGGTGGGAAATAGTGCAACGGTAACATTCGCCGTACCTTACCCGACGACCGTGCCGAAGCATCTCTCAATTTATGCAAAGGCATTTTATCCCGGCGATCTTGTTGCAGGCAATGATGTGAGTTCGGGTAGTGTCTATGTCCTTCCCGATACCGACTATGTGGTGCTTGAACTTGGACAGATCAACGGTATTTATATCCCATTCGGGCCGGCAATCTCTCAGGCTCCGGGTACGCTTACTCTTCCAAAGGGAGTCAAAGGAACTCCGGCGTCACTCGTTGGCACAAACTCTCCGGTTGATCCGGCAAGCGTCATCGTTCCGCAGACAAGCCTTGGGGTATCGTTTGCGGACAGGCATTTTGACGATGCGCATTCTCCGCTGGGAGTGATGGAAGGAAACGGATCGATCGATATGCAAACATGGGTTCAGAATCTTGGTTACACCTCATCACCTTATACCCTCGAGTGGAGTGTCGGAAGCACAATCAAGGTTCCCGTTGGCCGGCCCGGTCTTGCAGCACCCGGCATAGACACGGTGGACCTGAACGGTATTCCGGCAGAACGCGGAACATTAAGTACCATCGCCAACGTCGTGGTGAATGGGGATTCATTCCCGTCAGACAATTCCATGACGTTCGATCGAACGCTCGTGTACCCGAGTCCAAACGTCCGGTTGCGATATGATAATGGCACCACAACGGTCAGCACCAATATCGGGTATGGTGGAGGGCTTGCCATGACGGCTGGCGTCCGGTTTACGGCATCCGAGGCGATGAAGCTGGCAAATGTCGATGCGATCTATCGGACCGAAGGCAGCAGTGACTCTATCTGGGTGAACGTGCGGGCGGCTGGTGCAAACGACTCCACACCCGGGCCTATCGTCTACAGCAGAAAATTTGCGGGGTCAAATTATCTCTCTTTCAATAATGATTATTTCACGCTGCCACTGGGAGACGATGCACCAACCTTCAGTACCGGAGAATCATTCTGGGTGACACTGACTTTCCCTGACACGAATATCACCTTCCCAGCCGCTGCGCAGTCCAATGGAATTGTTCCCCCAATCACGACTGGGCGCAGCTTCTTCTCGGGCGACAGCGGGGTGACATGGTTCCGCTTGGTCCTTTCAGCTATAGAGCGGGCTTGGATGCTGCGTGTCGTCGGTATCCCGGTTAACGTTACGACGAATGTTGCAACCGGCTGGAACCTCGTCTCCAACCCGGTGACAACATCGAGTGATTCCATGACGCAACTGTTCCCGACCTCGTTATTCGCTTACGGATTCAGGTTCGATCCTGGAACAGGCTACCAGCAAGCGTATGAACTAACGAACGGGATTGGCTACTGGGCAAAGTTCCCCGGTGCCGCTGCCGTGACGTTCTCCGGCGCGCCGCGTACGAGTGACTCTGTAAATGTTGTGGCGGGTTGGAATCTCCTTGGCTCCATTTCTGTCCCGGTTGATACGGGGGATGTAACAACCAATCCTCCCGGTATCCAGGCTTCGGCAATCTTCGGTTATCCGTATTCTCCTCTTCCGAGTGCAGTGATGCCCGGAAAGGGATACTGGATGAAGGCGAATGCTCCGGGCAAAGTCTATCTCGAAGAATCTCCGGCACCAGCGGGGAGACCGCATACAGCGAATCCTTTGGAAGAGTTGAACACGTTGACGATTACCGATGCAACGGGCACCGGACAAACGCTCTACTTTGGAGCCGATGCGCGTGGAGTAATTCCGGCAAGCCGTTACGAGATGCCGCCTTCACCACCGGCAGGCGTATTTGATGCACGGTTTGAAAATGCACAGGGTGGTTTCATGGTTCAAACGCATGCGCTTGGCGCAGAGACAGCGGAATTCCCCGTGGCGATACAGTCCGCAGTATACCCGCTGACGATCACCTGGAACGTGAAGGGTGGCGCAGCATATGAAATGACGGATGCAGCGGGCAATCGTCGTTCGGTCAGTGGAGAGGGAAGCGCTGTGGTTTCTCAGAGCAGCGTTACGCGCATCCAGCTTCGCCTTACAAGTGGCAGTGGTGTGCCGGCAGAGTTTGCGCTTCTCCAGAACTATCCAAACCCGTTCAATCCCAGCACGAACCTAAAATTTTCATTGCCGGTTGCCAGCAGAGTGAACGTCGAGATCTACAACGTGCTTGGTCAGCGGGTGCGTTCGCTGTTGAGCGACGTCTTGCCAGCCGGATACCATGTTGTGGAGTGGGATGGTCGCGGAAACAGCAGCCAGGTTCTTGGTAGCGGCGTGTACTTCGTGAAGTTCACTGCGACAGGAAATCGTGAAGCAGCCTTTACGGACGTACGCAAGATCATGATGATGAAGTAGGAAATTCACCTGTCTGTGGTGGTGAACTGGGTATTTCGCAAAATTGCAGCGTTTTGGAGCTATGATTGTCAAAATACCCAGTATTCCTACGAGGTAAAAAACACGTACTGTTTACAGTTGTACTAAATGTTATCAAGGGCTAACTTTAATCCAAAGTTCCCCATGGTCAGGAAAGAGCCGGTAGCTGTAACTGTCAGACAATTAATACCAACCCAGCACGACCTCGTGTAGTTTTACGTCTGGCATTCCGGCTTTTCTACTCAATTACAGTTTACCATTATCAGAACGTAATACTCAACCAGGTTCTTAGTGTACACCGCGAACAAGTCTTCGCGTAACCTGAAGGAAGAATGTTTTGAACATTGTAGCCACCCTGTTCTCGAACGATATGTCAACGTGTGTGAAGCATTCAGTATCTCATAACAACCCACCCCTAACCTGGAGGAACATCTAATGAAGCAACCAGCACTCCTTGTGGCTTTGGTCGTTGCTGTATTGGTTTCTTGTGGAAGCCAATCGGTTAATGCCCAGTCATTTGTGGTTCCACTCACCGCGAGCAGCAATGACTCGGTTCCACAAGTACGCACGCGTGGTTTTGGTATACTTCCGAGCGCGAGCGTGTGTATTGATACAGCAGACAATTTTGGAGGCTTTCAGGAAGCCGAGCAGCCGCCTTTTCCACCTTCAGACGTTTTTGAGATTTACTTCAAGGATCCGTTATTGCCTCCCGTATCTTTATGCTTCGGCGAAGGAAGCGGAGCTGATTTCCGTCCAGCCGTTTCTGTCGGCCAGGCCGATACGTTCTATATACAATTTCAGCCGGGTGGCGGCGGGTATCCTATCAGCCTTTCATGGCCGGCAGGCTTGGCTTCTGTAGCGACATCGATGCGCATTGTTGATGCGATCACAATGGGTTCATTGATTGATGTCGATATGCTCACCACGACCAACTTTAATGTTGCCAATCCGCACACGGCCCTCTTCATTATCATGGAGCCGATTATCATACCTGTAGGCGGTGTGTCGTTCACCAGCTTGACGCCAGCGCAGGTTTTTGATGAGGATCCATTGAAACCAGGCAAGAGCAGCAAGCCTGCAAAGCGTGTGAAAGCAGGCAAGCCCATCAATATGCCGAATTGGAGCAACGTCCTCAGCGAACTGACTGCGCAGGGCGGATTCCAGCCCGGCACCAGTGAGAGCGACATTGCCGGCGGTATGGTTGTTGGTATCTCGTACATGGAAAACGTCGGTGGTAAGTTTAAGCCGATCAAAGACTCTGCGAATATTTATAGCTGGGTACGTTTGACAAAGTGGGATGCCGCGAAGGCCCTTGGCAAGAGCCACAATGCAATACAGAAGACTTTGCGCAACAAGGCCTTCGTTCATGAAACAGGTGTGCCGCGCGGGTTTGACTCCACCCTCACGCCGGGTGCCATCAAGCGCAAACCGATGAAAAAGCAAGCCACAAAGCTTGACCCCAAGAAGACCCCGAACCGTCTCTTCGCGGAGTTGGTTGCTCTGAAAGTGAATATCGCAGCCAGCGCTCTTGGAAAAACCAATGCAGGTTTCGGTGAACTCATTTATGATCGAGCGGGTAATCCGTTCGATGAGATGGAAGTGAAAGCTATCTCTCAAAAGGCCGACAGTATGATGACGTACTGGCAGCAGTATGCGGACTCGCTTTTGGTGCCGGATTATGTGCTCTACGACAGTCTCTATTATGCCACGAAGGATATCAACGCAGCGTTCTCTCACGCGCTTGATACGCTGAGCTGGCAGAATCACCCCAACTTGGATAGTTGCAAGTTGGTGATTAACCCTCTCGTCGATATTGGCACGGTGTCATACATGCGCCTGCCGGATGTATTCATTCCGACAATCGTTCAGCCGACAAACAACCTTGCTGAAGCACCGGAAGACTTTGAAAGTGCCGACTACGAGGATGCAGATCTCGTACCGACAGCAGTGAAGTTGTTCCAGAACTTCCCGAATCCCTTCAACCCCACAACGAACATTGCATTCAATCTCGTGGGTGATGCACAGATTACTGTGAGCGTGTACAACATGCTGGGCCAGGAAGTTGGTATCCTTGTCGATGGTGAAGACTTTGAAGCAGGTGTACAAACAATTGAATTTGACGCCAGTGCTCTTGCATCGGGCGTGTACTTCTATCGTGTCATCGGCCAGAACCTTGAGACGGGTGATCAAATCACCCCGGCAGTTGGCAAAATGATCTTGATGAAGTAGGCATTTCACGGGGCTGTCTGCCTCAGGCAGCCCCATTGTTTCCGATTAACTTCAAAGGGGGGAGTTAAGCATGACTCACAAGCTTGCCCGTCCGCCGTAATTGGAGAACAGAGTGTGTAAAAGTAAAATCAGTACCGTTGGAAAAAATCAATTAATTCACTATGTTCCACATATTCAAAAAGGTTCAACCTTTATGAAAACAATTCTCTCTCTTGCTATGTTGACCGTTCTCGTGTCAGCAATGGCGTTTGCACAGGGCGGCCAGTCATCTGCGACCACCGCGTTATTCAGC
>JBJXHC010000032.1:0-11925 GCA_046160825.1 Bacteroidota bacterium
CTGCTCGTTGGTGGGGAATTGCTCGATGAGCTTGAGGACGGTCAACATGGCCTCTTCCGGCGCTTTGCGCGCAATGGAGCGGCGCAACGTCTGGTGGTGGCCGACATTCGAGCCGAAGAGCAACTCTTCGCGGCGTGTGCCGGAGAGATTGAGGTCGATGGAAGGGAAGACCCGTCGGTTGGCAAGGTCGCGATTGAGCACGAGCTCCATGTTGCCGGTGCCTTTGAACTCCTGAAAGATCAGCTCGTCCATGCGCGAGCCGGTGTCGATCAGCGCTGTGGCTATAATCGTGAGTGAGCCGGCATCTTCGAACTTGCGCGCCGCCCCGAAAATGCGTTTGGGAATTTCCAGAGAACGAATATCCACACCGCCGCTCATTGTCCGGCCACTGCTCTTTTGCTCAACATTAAACGCCCGCCCCATTCGCGTGAGCGAATCCAGCAGTAGCACAACATCCTTTCTGGTCTCCACTTTACGTCGCGCATATTCCAAGACGAGTTGCGCAAGTCGTACATGCCGTCCACGTTCGCTGTCACTTGAGCTTGCAAACACTTCGCCCTTGATCGTGCGCTTCATATCAGTGACCTCTTCGGGCCGCTCGTCAATCAACAGCACCAGCACTTCCACATCAGGGTTGTTCACGCTGATGGCATGCGCAAGGTGCTGCATGAGCATCGTCTTGCCTGCTTTTGGTGGAGAGACAATCAGCGCACGCTGACCCTTGCCGATGGGGCAGAAGAGATCCACAACTCGCATGGATGTGTGCGCATGCTGGCCAAGCGGATGGGTTTTCTTTCCTTCAAGACGGATGACTTCATGCGGAGCGATTACTTCGAGTTGGGTGAAATCCGGTACGCGGCCCCACTCCTCCGGCGACATACCGTTGATGGTTGCAATCTGTTTCACCTCAGGGCTTTTTCCGCGTTGTTCGTTCGCCTCACCCGTGAGGACAACACCGGCTCGCAGGCCGAACTTGCGCACAAGACCCGGCGGAACGTACGGGTCGGTCGTTTTCGCCGCAAGTTCAAGCGAAGGCGTGCGGAGAAACCCAAAGTTTTTTTGATCGAGATCGAGTATGCCGGAGATGGGAATGGACATTAAGGGCTTGGTTAGTGGTACCTACTGGATAAGGGTTGTGTGAAATGCTTGAATAACTTCCTACATTTTAACGGCACAGACAAAATGAAGGACTAAAGTCCATCGGCATTCTTGGTAAGTCTGGCTGTCCACGGCCTAAAGGCCGTGGCAATTTATTGAGTGCATTCACCTTCAGGTACTTGACTTGCCACGAGATTTATCTCGTGGTTTCTTGAAAGCCTGGAACCATCAAGGGCTTTAGCCAAACCGTTGGGTTAATACCCCATGGTTGAGATCGCTACCGCCGTTGTTGCTTCGGCACCATACCAAGAATCTTCTTGATTGTTGCGTCGTCGGCCGTCAACACTCCGGATTTTAGGAGTCGGGGAATCAGAGTCGCCCAATTGACGTCATTGACAAAAATCGTCTTGAATAGCGGGAGGGATTCATCCACACGACCGACATTCACCAATGAGACGGCGTGCCAGAACTTCATTTCCATGTTGTCGGGAAACATCGCCTCGGCGGCGCCATATTCACGCAACGCTGCATCAACGTCGCCGTGTTCAATGGCGAGATCGCCCTGGTTCATCCGGTCATATGCGCGGTGGATATTCATCAGTCGCCGCAATTCTTTCAGTGGCTCCCGGTGATCTTCGACCCGCAATTCCATCGCACGGTCGGCCCACGGCTTACCTGTTGATTTCGCTTTCACAATCAAGATGGCAGCAGATTGTTTTCCCCTGATGTCCCCGCCCACGGCTTCTGCTGCATCAAGCGCCGCGAGCATCCGGTCTGCAAGATCACCTGTGGCTTTCTCATACGCTTCGGACATGGCAGGCCAGACTTTGTCATTCAGCATCAGGTTTGCCTGCACTGAATAGTTCTTGCCGACAATGTGTCCGGCTCCCTGTATGCACTTTGCTCCCGTGTGAGCAGCAACGTTTCCATGCGCGTCGATCATTGCAACCTGTCGCACATCCTTGCCGGGATCGGAAGCAACAAGAGCTTCGAGCGCCTGTTGCGCCGTTTTCCCGGCGCGCATCAGATCCAATCCCAGCGGGCCGTACGCGGGATCAACAAACGATTGCGTTGCAACCGCGCCAACTCCGGCCTCAGCCCAGGTAACGAGTGAGCCGACCGAGAACCAATGCGATTGAACGGCAACTCCCATTTCGCCAGTCACGGTGTCGCGTGCGACGATTGAATACGTGTGAACTGGCCGAATGTTGGAGGGTTCTCCAGCTGTCAGCAACGCGGTAATGAGAACACAACACGCGAGAAGTGATCCAAGGCGATTCATAACGCCTCCATGCAGAAACAAAACGGGTGAATTTCTATCGTAACTATCTGGGAACTGTAATGGAGTGGTAGTACAAATTCGACAAAAGGGGACGCAATGTCAACGATGGATTTTGAAAACCGTATCAAGAAATTCCGCCGTATGGCCCACCGTCGGCTCAAACCAGGGATGAAACAGCCAGAACGTATGAGGTGTATCGGGGAGCGTTTTGACGTCTGTACGAATGCGTCATGCTTATGCCCGTTGCCATCTCTTAAGTGTAGGAATTTTCCTGACAAAGAAGAATGCCAGAAATCCGGGGATGTGCATTTCCTTCATCTTTTCCCGTACCCGCTCGATCATCTGGTCAACCGTGATGTCCGGTAGCGTGAACCTGCCATTCTGGTAACAGTTGCTACAGTACATCTTACTCTGGGAGCCGTCGGCCTCGGTGCCCCCGCCTTTCGGATCGCGGGCGAGAGGCATCCCGCAGCTTTGACAGTTTTTGTATTGCATAAGATTCAACCTCCGTTGTTAGGGAGAAGGAATAATTACACCACTGGCTCTTTCATTCCCCACTTCGCCCATTCATCACGGGTGGGGCCGTAGAGTCCGGGGACGGCCAGTCCGGCCATGCGCATGAGTACGATCATCTCTCCGCGGTGATGGATCTGGTGCTTCACAAGCACGCTCAGAGTAAACCCGCGCTTCCATTTTTGTCCGTACATCTCGTCTTCCGTTGGCAGTGTGGCGTCGGTCCACTTCCTCTTCACTTCGTCGAGTACAGCAATGGCAGCTTCGTTGTATGCGGCAAAGATCTGTTTCGATGATGATGGAATCGGATCATCATGGTGCGGCTTTGTAATGTTCAATCCCGTTCGGTTCATCATCTCTGGAATCGTGATAACGATATGCCATGCGAGCCGGCCCAATGTTCGCACATCGGGATGAATAACTTGGTTCAACGACTTGTCGGTGACATGCTTGAAGACCTTTTGCGTGGCTTCAATTTCCTGGTACCACTCGTATTCAAAATCCGTGATTCTATGGAACATGGGGAGAACTCCTGGTGGATTGTCGATTTGTGGATTGGGTCATTGACGATTTATGTATGGCAAAACTGAAGGTTGAGAGATTGTTTCATTGACGATTTGCACTGCAAATGTCTTAGTCCGCGCCTTTATATATTTCTGCTTGATTCATCTTTAATCGTCAATGACCCAATCATCAATCAACCATTTTACTCCTTTTGCCTAATCCTTTCAAACTCATCACCTTTGTTCCATACTGGTTTCTTGTCGGCGTTGGCAACCATGAGTCCGACGAGATAGTTCAATTGCACGTCCTCGACAGCACCGGAAAGATCCCAGTTTGGACTCAACTCGTCGCTCGGTTGGTGGTAGTGCAGCTTTGTGTATTCCGCATCCATCTTCTTGCCAAAGTCAGCAGGCTTGCCGATGTAGTCGAGTCCTGATTTGAGGAACATGCACGGGACACCGATCTTTGCAAAATTGAACTGGTCCGAGCGGTAGAACGAGCCTTTCTCGGGGAACTGGTCGGGCTTCACTTCGCGCCCCTGCAGCTTCGAGGCCGCCATCAACACATCGTCCATACTAGACTTACCTTTGCCGATCATGATGATGTCGCGTGTACGGCCGAAGATGGGAAGGCCGTCAATGTTGATGTTGGCAGCGATCTTTGCGGGAGAGAAGGTGGGATTCTCTGAATAATACTGCGAGCCGATCAGGCCTTGTTCCTCAGCAGCGACGGTCATGAATACGATGCTGCGCCGTGGTGGTGATTGCAATGATGTGAACGCGCAGGCCGCATTGAGCAACGCACTGACGCCCGTCCCATTATCCATTGCGCCATTGTAAATCGAATCGCCGTTCACAGTTCGACCGATGCCGAAGTGGTCGTGGTGGGCGGTGTAGATAACTGCTTCATCTTTCAATATTGGATCAAATCCCGGAAGAACGCCGATGACATTGGCGGTCTCAACCTGCTTCATACTTGTAGAGAGTGTCACCGAGGCCTTGACGCCAAGTGGAACAGGGGCGAAGTCACGCGACTGCGCGGCAGCGTTTAAGGCATCATATTTCTTTCCGGCGAGTGCAAGAATTCGCCCTGCTGCCTCAAACGTCGTCCAACCCTTGAGCGGGACTCTGGGTATGCCGGGTTTGGCTGCCAGTTCGAAGCGATCGCCCGACCAGGAATTCTGGACGACATTCCATCCATAACCGGCTGACTCGTCCGTGTGAATAATGATTGCACCGATAGCGCCTTTGCTTGCCGCTATTTCATACTTATATGTCCAGCGTCCATAATACGTGCGCGCCTTGCCGCCGAAGAACTTCGGATCATCTCCCGCCGGATCATTGTTGAGCATGAGCAATATCTTCCCCTTGACATCGACATTCTTGTAGTCGTTCCATTGCTGTTCCGGTGCCACGATGCCGTAACCGACGAACACCATCTCGGCGTTCTCAACCGTGGTCGTTGCCTCTTGTGCGCCGGTGAATGCGACATACTCATTGCCGAATGTAAATGATGACGATCCTCCGGAGCTGCTCATTACCAGTTTCGCCGACGGATCGGTCTTCATGCCTTTGATAACAACGGGTTGAAAATATGTCCCGTTATTGCCGCCGGGCTTCAAGCCAAGCAGTTCCATCTGACTTGCAATGTACATCTGTGTCAACCGGTCTCCGCGTGTCCCTGGTCCCCGGCCTTCGAGCAAGTCATCGGAAAGGAAACGAATGTGACTCAACAGGCTTGATGGAGTAATAGCATCCATCGCCTTTCGTTGGTCTGCGGAGATCTCCGCCTGCTGCGCGTGTCCGACGATCACCATAAACAACAACGAGAGCATGACATATGAATACATGATGTCCCTCAGATTTTGATATGCCTGTAAATATTACGTTTTCCGCCAATCAATAAACAGTTTCCGTGAGGCGGGCTGACAGGTTGGACAAAAGAACACGTCGTGCCCGCGCACACCTTCCCTGCGAATGGTGGTTCCGCAACGTGGACACGGTTCGCCCTTGCGCCAGCGGACTTTCATATGCTCACGGACTTTGACGTGGATCGGTTGTTCTGCACTCTCAACATTCTTGATTCCCCATTCCATAACAGACCGAATGGAGGAGTACAATTGCATAATTTCATCGCTTAAGAGTTTCGCTGTGAAGGTCTTGGGATGAATTCGTGCATCGAACAGAATTTCGTCCGCGTACGCATTGCCGATACTGCTCATGATGGTATGGTCATTGATGAACACGCGGACTTGCTTGCGAGAATGCTTCTTCGCGAGCGCCGCGAACGATTCAAGGGTGAACTCCGATGAGAATATCGGCACGCCCTGTGTAGAGTATTTTGGGATGCCGCTGTAGTCTCCTGACCGTACAACATATACCTTCGCCATTTTTTGTTCATCACAGATATTAAGAACCGAGTCGTCATCAAGTATCAATGAGAGACAGAGATACCCTTCGGGCCTCTCCTTGGGTCGCTGATGTTGAAGCTTTCCCATCAGCATCAGATTCATAACAATATCCACCGAGTCGGAAAGTCCGAAGCGGATGAACGGACCTCGTAACTCCAGGTCATCGATTCTTTTATTGAGAAGGATTGCTGCGGCAGATCCTTCAATCGCAACGCGGAGAACAATCGGCTGCTTTATGGCCACATTGCGGATGGTGCGTCCGATGATAGCGGAGCGAAGATACTTCTGAATATACAAAAGGTCGGGTAGTTCGGGCATCAGAACCCCGACGGATTCTCAATATCCATTTCGGATTTCAGGGTTGTGTTGGCATAAATGATCGTGTTGCGTTTCTCGGGTATCTGTACAGCCCAGTCTCCTTTGACGTTACGTACAATAGTGCCGAACAGTTTCCTCAGCTTGAGCTGGGAAAATTTCTCCCAGAACACCCATCCGAAGTAGGCGCATCCGGCGTCGATGAAGAATGCGGGGACACGTTCGCCCGGCTGTATGTCGACATGCTGAACGATGGTGGGAACGTATCCCTGTCGTTGCAACACATCAATGAACTCGAGAGAGACATCGCGTGATTCCCAGAGAAGCTCATGCTTGGCACGCTTGACGACGCGGCCTTCGATGATGTCGTTGAGTACGTCGCGGAGCTGTTCGGAAGGAGAGATGTCCGGCATGGCGGCTCCGGTGTCTACTCCAGCGAACAAGGGATGGGCGTGCCGAGATCAACGCTGCTGCCGGTGACGTCTGCCCGGTATACAAGAAACTCCACCCCCGCGCTTTGTGCGGCGATCATGGCTTTCATAAAATCCTTGTCCACATGTTCTGCGGGCTTGAAGACCCGACAGTCCCCCCGCTGCACGAAGAAAAATGCCGCAGCGTGGTGGTCCTGTTTGGCGATTTCCGCGAGCTGGCGCAGCGACTTCTCCGCGCGCTCGTTCACAACATCGGGAAACAGTGCGATTCCGTTCTCAGCCCATGTAACAGTGAAGAGGTTCACAAAACCGTTTTTTTCCATTCCGTGGAGTATCAGATCGATTTTGCCACGGATGCCATAATGTGCTTCGCGTTGGGATTCGTGAAAGAAGGAGAGGGATGGAACGATTTTTTCTTCAATTGCCCGAAGCGCGATCTTCCTGCCAAGGAGGGGATTGATGCTCACCCAACTGTCGTTCATATTGATCAGTTCCCACGTGAGGGGGTGACGACGATTATCATCCTGGCTATCGGATAATACCACGGGGCGGCCTGGTTCGCAACATCCTGTCATCGTAGTAGAGTTGGGACAATGAGCGGTTACAACTGAACCATCCTCCAACTTCACATCGGCGAGAAAGCGCCGGTAGCGCTTGATCAACGTGCCATGGAGGAGAGGCAGCGTGAATGTCATTCGGACAGCAAGGGGGTGAGGGTGGATTTCATTGCGAAAAATATACCGAGCGCCGCGGTGAGATGCAAGGTCTTTGCGTATTGTTGCTCTCTGAACCAAGGGTTGTCCGATTGCCGATTCAGGCGGAGGAGCACCCTTCTCCGGAATGGACTCGCGACAGTTACTTTAACAATAGTACCTTCTTCGCCTCACGATACATACCCCCTGATACTTTCTGCGCTTCGAGAACGATGACGTACATTCCGCTTGCAACATCCGTTTTGTCGTCGTTGATTCCATGCCAACTGGCGGAGTAGTAACCGGGTACCAGATCTTCGCTGAGAAGACCTGCAATTCTTCGTCCGAGGATGTCGAAAACGCTGACCCTGACATGAGCGTTCTGGGGAACGCCAAAATGTACTGTTGTCGTCGGGTTAAAGGGATTGGGGTAGCCACTTCCGAGAACAAAGTGTGTCGGCGCCAGCGCTTCCACCGTGTCTTGTTGAACGGCGATGGAAGACGGCATCAACGACGTTGAGGTATTTATGAAGTAGTCGGCGAGCAGTGTGAATGCCGGCGCCGGATCGCCTGCTGTAGCAGCAAACACACCAACGGAAGAAACAATGAGAGTGTGATTGAATGAGGAGATTCCCCTCCACTGCACTCCGTTGTACGAATATGATCCCGTCCAGGTATTGCCGGTTCGTGCCACTCTGAGATAGAGGGGGTTGCTGTGCATGATGATGGTGTCGCGCCGTACCGTCGGGTTGCCAGCCACAAAGGTTGCCGCGTACAATCGGGTTGTCGTGGCACCACGAACAAAATCGTAACGGATGAAATGCAACGGATCCTGTTGGACAAGTATTCCCTGCACCTGGTATTTCTTGTTCATCGTTGAGTTGAATCTCACTTCAATTCCCAGATCGGCGTTTGGCGCAGGCTGCATGATGCGCGGCCCAAAGTTGCCTGTTTTCCAAACGTCGTGGGCGGGCCCGGCAGGTATGGAGATGCTGAACTCGTTGCCTGTCATTCCAAACACGGCATCATTCAGTGGATTATGAATTGTCCAGTATGCCGTGCCCAGAACCGTGTCATTGAAGCCGTCGGATACTATGCCCCATCCCATCGGCTCGACGTGGAGTATTGCCGGATTGGAAAGCACCGATCCGACGGAGTTTGTAACGCGGCATTGGAATACGGTTCCGCTATCAACAAGCTGGACCGGTGGGGTGATGTACGTGGAGGATGTCGCTCCCCCGATTTGCACACCATTTTTCTCCCATTGATACGAGAGTGGCTCAGTCCCCACGGCAACGATGGTGAATGTTGCGGCTTCAGCATCACTCACCCTTGCGTTCGGCGGCTGGGTCGAAATCACCGGGACAGAAAGGAATTGCAGCGTATCGATAGCAAGGTTTTCATACAAAAATACCCGATTGTGGTAGTAGCCCTTTGAAATGATATCGAGGTCACCATCGTTATCAATATCGATCGTAATTGCTCCAACGTGATGTTCTTCACCAGTATCCACGAGATGTCTGGTCCATGTCCCCGCCTCGCCATCCATATTTTCGTAGATGAAGAGTCGTTCGAGGCCCGTAGGCGGAATGCCATGCTCCGCTGCAACGACGTCATCGTCGCCATCATTATCCATGTCCACGACACTGACACTCTGCGGTAGAATGATATTGTCAATGATGTGCTCTTCCCATTCATCGGTCGCAATGGCGGGTTGTTCGTACCACGCGAGTTTCCCTGCCGGGTCGTGGCCATATCCGATAATGGCGTCAAGATCACCGTCTCTATCCATGTCTACGAGGAGATTTCGGTCAGGCTCGCCCATGACAATCGAACGGATGTTAAACGGGGTCATATTCCCGGCGTCGTTGCGCAACCATTTCGTTCCGAGGAGGAGATCATTGTCACCGTCACGGTCGATGTCGTCCGCATCAAGGCCTTCGCCAAGCGATGTCGGGGACATGAGGCGTATTGGCCACGTTGAAGTAACCGGATCATCGGGCAATGCAATTCCGAAAACTCCAATGGTCTTGTTCTGCCATGCAAGCGCGATTTCAACAGGACCGCCGGGTTGAAAGCGTGAAATCTCCACTCCCTGAAGAAAATCGCCTGTACCTTGCTCTATGTTGGTGCGAATAGTGAAAACACCTGTTCCGTCGTTTTGCGCCCAGACGAATGTTGCATTGGGCTCGGAGCCAATCCCTTGTGTGCCAAGAATATCGTCATCACCATCACTATCAAAATCATACACCAGAGCCATTTGGTTCATGGGTTCTCCGACAACATACCTGAGCCAGGTTCCTCCGGCAACTCCCGGATTCTTGTACCACCACCCGCCGGTCACGATATCCTTCAGCCCATCGCCGTTGAGGTCCGACGGTGTTATGAATAGTGTCCGATACGGTTTTGCCGGATCTATGACATGCTTTTGCCATTGGTCGAGCGGGAGCTGTAGCAAAGAGGTGCCATTGGCCAGCCAGAGATGCAGTGAGGGTGTTTGAAATGAATACGGCTTGCCAAGAATATCGAGGTCACCATCCCCATCAAGATCTGCGAGGCGTGATTCATGGTTGTCGAACCCTGAGGCAAATCCCTCCATGGAAAAATTGCCGGTACCATCTCCAAAAAACACCATCATACGCGCTGCAATATTGCCGTTGAAATTCATCTCAGCCGCAAAAATATCGAGAAAGCCATCGTTATCAATATCGCCAAGTGCAAGTGAATGTCCATATCTGGCACTGTCAGACAGTAACACGTGGGCATGCCACGAGGAATCCTTGAATTCGTACCAGGTCAATCGGCCAACGGCATCACCCGAATTCATGATAACTTCTGGTCGTCCGCCGGGAATGATTTGTCCTGATGCGACACGAGTAAAACTCTCGGCAGAATCAATATGATGTGGTTCAAAAACCCTTCCGCCCAAATGTTTAAACCAATGACCCCCACCGATTATATCCACTGTGCCATCTCCATCCATATCGGCAATCGCCAAGCCCTCGGACGGCGAAGAGGCCTGGAAAATCTGTTCGTGAATCCAGGGCTCGGTCGTGCGCGGGTCGGCAGGTATCCCCGCGATGAATAGTTTATCACCATTCGGTCTCGGTTTCTGATTCCAGAATGCCATTTCCGTCTGGCCGTCGCCATCGAAATCAGCGAATGCAATATCATGGTGTTGGACGCCTTCGGAATTCTTGATGACCCTTCGTGTCCACGGCGTAAACGCGTGATGCTGCGGATGAGGGTTCTCCCACCACCAGATGAAACTACTTTGGGAGTCGCCACCGAGAACGACATCAAGATCGCCATCGCCGTCGATATCGAACATGGTCCCACCAGCTTCAATGTCGAGCCGGGTGTCGTCAATCATAAATTTTTGCCAGCCCGTGACGATGCGCTTGTACCAAACAACAGACGGTGTGCGTGTGCGTTCGCCGATGACGAAGTCGTTCCATCCGTCCTTGTCAATGTCAGCAACGATGGACGCGGTTTGTTCGGTCCCGTTCACGTTTGGTGGAGGAAGATCGCCCTGGGTCGTTGATCTGAAGTCCCACGCTACACGGGAGGGCAAGGCCTGCGTCACCGTCAGGGTTGCTTCTGCAGAAATGGTTGATCCCAATACCGCACTGAGGCTGCAACGATATGCCGTTCCATCGTCGGTGAGTGCATTGATGGGCGTAACATACTCATGATGTGTTGCGCCGGGGATATTCACTCCATTTCTTTGCCACTGATATGAGATGAGGTGACCTGTTGCATCAACCCGGAAGCGTGCTGTCTGTCCTTCAGAAACGGACAGATCGGCGGGGTGGGAAGTGATGGTCGGGGAGCCGCTTTCGACGGTAATGGTAGCAGCATCGCTCACAACAGACGCGACGGGGTTTGTCACGATGCACTGAAAGAGAGTTCCATTGTCCACCATACTCAGCGGTGCAGTTGTATGCGCCTCAGAGTTTGCGTTGTCAATGTTTACACCATTTCGTTGCCATTGATAGCTCAAGGGTGGAATACCCACCGCAGTAACGGCAAACGTTGCTGTTTGGCTCTCGAAGGCAACCTGGTCCTGAGGATGTTCAACGATCTGCGGCGTATCAATGACCTCGATGAATGTTGCCGTCAGTGTTTGATTGGACGTGAGCGTCATGCTGTCGGGATTGCCGGACAACACTCCAGACCAGCTTCCCCATTCCCATCCGTTGTCGGGCACCGCCGTCAATGTTACTGATGTACCATGAGCATACGACGCGAGCTCCGGCACTCTTTGAATTGAGCCCCCACCGAGAATATCAATCGAAAGAACATACTGATTGATGGCAAATTGCGCTTCAATGGTATGGTCTCCGGTAACGCCATAAACCGTGTACTCCGTGAGTACACCAAATGAAATTGTGTCGACGAGAACATTGCCAATATGGTAACCCGCATCTGCCGTTATGGAGAAAGAGATCGTATCACCATGACTAATCTCAAGCACGCCGGAAGGTGTTATGGACCCATTGGGTTCAGCGCTTGCACTCACAGTGTACGTATATGGCTCGAAGTTGGCCGTCAACGTTCTGTCCTCCACCATTACAACCAGAAGAGGATTATCGTTTGATGTGGTATCCCCGGTCCATCCGGCAAATGTATGGAACGCCCCTGGCAGGGCCGTCAGCTCAACTTGTGTTCCGTGGTCAT
>JBJXHC010000033.1:0-34802 GCA_046160825.1 Bacteroidota bacterium
ACCCAATTCCACACCTGGCCGTCCTGAAAGTCCGTTGCCATAACGCCGGTAGTAATCCTGACAAAATCCGGCAACCCTGTTTCGATGAGCATGTTCTTGTAGAGAAAATCCGGGGCGGTCGTGGAAACAGGGCCGGCTCCGATGAAATAGTCCATGTCACCGTCAAGATCAAAATCGGACCACGTTCCCACGGTATACGAACTGAGACCGGTGACGATCGGGCTGCTGGTGATCCGGGTGAATGAAAAGCCAGGGGGGCCGTTGTTCAGCAACAGCTGGTTTGTGATGGCAGTCCCAGGCACGAAGTTGGCCGGGTGCGTGATTGCCAGATCGACGTAGCCGTCATTGTTGTAGTCGGCCCATGCACACGCCCACCCGCGGTTTCCCAGACTATCGCCGATTGCGCCGGAGGTTATTTTTGTGAACGCTCCCACGCCGTCATTTCGAAAGAGAAACGAAGGCGCACTGGCGATAAAACAGTCCGGATCGCCGTCATTGTCATAATCCGCCCAACTGTTGCCGTTGCCGAGGTTGACCGGTTGGCCTGCCCCAAGATTCGTCGCAAGAGTGACAAACGTCCCACCACCGTCGTTCCTATAGAGCAACGCGTTGTTTGCGAACAGGTCCAGATCCCCGTCGCCGTCAAAATCAACCCAGCTTGCGCCGGAGTACTGTTCCGGTCCGGTATCAGTGGCGATCGGATTCGCCGGGTCTGTAACCTCGACGAAAGTTTGGGCGATTGCGCCGGTGCAGAGGGCCAACCATATCAGGACGATCATCCCTGTCCGGCATTGCAACTTGTTCATTCTTCCTCCTTATTCAACTTTCGTATATCTGATATGCCAGAGCAGTTTCCATGTGGCGCCATCGTCATCGGACCGTTCCCAATTCCAGTCGAAGGCATCCTTCCGGATGTTGTACCAGCGCATGCGTTGGTGGAACTCTTTCCCTCCTCTACGCGCAACACGCAGCAATGTCATGGTCTCGTCATTGAACTCTCCGATAAAATCCAGGTAGCTGCCGCTGTTGTCGACCCATGTCTGCAGCCATTTGTTTCTCGTCGTGTCGAACACGGAGTAACTCATACCTTCGAATCCCGTGTTGGGGTCCTTGAACGACTCGTGCACAACACATCCTCCAAGGGTTTTCGTGACGGTATTTGTGCCGCGCATCTCCACTCCATCTTGTCCGTCCCAACTCACCTGCCACTTCCCGATCCAGAAGTCAAATTGGCTAGACCCGGGCGAAGTGCAGTTCCCTTCCGGCTCGGCACACACCACCAAGGACAGTGAGGTCACCACAAACACAATTATAACATTGAAGCGTACCATAACTCTTTCCTTCTCAAGTGATCAATCCGGGCTGCCGCTATCGTGCAAGCACGGCCTTTACCGTTTGTATAAAACCGTTGGCCTTCGCCCGGACATAGTACGTGCCGGACGCAACCGCCAGTCCATTCCTGTTCAGTCCATCCCATGCTATGGAGTAGACACCCGGTTCCACCTCCGCATCAACGAGGCGCCGGATTTCCTGACCAAGTTGATTGTGAACTGTCAGCACAAGATGTGATCGAGTCCAAAGTTCGTACTTGAACGTTGTCAGTGGATTGAACGGATTGGGATAGTTCTGTTCCAGGCTGAACGCAACGGGTTGATTGTTTGTCGTACCGGCCGCTGTTGACCCTGACCCCATGTAAACGAAAGTGAACGAATCAACACTTGCGGTTGTATTCCACTCATCGCGCGCTGTCACCTTCCAGCCGTACGTTTGTCCACCCTGGAGGACAGCGACATTGGAATACAACGAAAGGCTGTCCGTGACTTTCCAGCTCGTATCAACGCCGGACCCTTTCAGCTGTACTTCGTACCAGTGGGGATCGTTGTTCATATCAGCGGTCCTGGTCCATCGAAACACTATCGACGGTGCAGAATCAACGGTATCGGCATCGAGCGGCTCGAGTAAATAAACCGGAACACGCGCCGAAAGCTCACTGAATCGGAATATCCAGAGTCCGGTCTGCATATCACCAACAATAATTTTGCCTGATGGAAAATATGGATATGATTCCCAGGCAAGATCTGCGGCCGAAGTGCGGTACCCGGCAGCAAGAACAGGCGAGACGGGATTGCTGATATCTGCAATTTGTAGCCCATAGCCCTGATACCATGAGCAATACGCAAAATCTCCGCGGATATGAACATTATGTACGGTGGATACCGGATTAATCGTGAACGTTGCACTTGTAGCGGTTGGAATCGAAGGGAGATTGCCGATATCCCACACCTTGACATTCAATTGCGGGTGCGACCTTTCATCGGTCGTAAGAACATACTGTCGATCCTTCGTTACCGCTGCGTTGTGCGTTCCGGAATTCGGGTATGCGATACGCCCGATCATTTGAATGCTTCCTTTATTTCTTGCATCCGCAATAATCAGCCCGCCGCCTGCTTGAATTGCAGAAGCATAGATTGTATCGCGCAAGACGAAGCTATCGTGAATGTACATCGGCTGGTACTCACCAACGAATTGCGGGTTCAGAGGGTCATTCCGAAGATCAAAGATCAGTATTCCTCCTGGCGACCAATTTGCACAGCCATTCAGATACATAAATCCGTCGCTGATCGTAATCGTGAATGATCGATTAATATTCCTGGCGCCATTGGCGTATGAAAACGTTGTTACGAGAGATGCCGTATCGGGCAACCGCGAGAGATCAATAATCTGGACTCCCGTTCCGGAAACCGCGTCTGTCACCACATAAGCGTAGTGCCTATAGGTTTTCATTTCACGCCACGTGTTGTTTGGACCGACAATGTGGGTGACGACACGGGGGTTCGTGTGGTCAGTTATGTCAACGATCGACGTGCCTCCGGAAATGCTTCCGCTTCCCGAGCCGGCGATGCCCACAAGTGCATACTCCCGACCGTTCGGCGCTGTATATCCCCACAACGAGGAAAGAGCGGTGCCTGGTCTGGGATGAATGTTTCGCAATGTGTCCAATTGTGGTTGAGCAAAAGCATTTGCGCAAAGGGACACAAGCGCGAGCAATCCTAAGGCGGTTCGTTTCATATCACCATCTTCTTGTAGTTGAACCCGACCCTGTTGTGATTTGTACTTTCCTGCCTGAATGCAAGGTTCGAGTTCGTGTCTGTTACGGATGTTCTGTGTGATCGCATTCGTTGCCAGAAGATGAATGCCCGGCGCAGCCGCTATGATCCACCATCCACAATCATAGCGACTGCAACTCCGCGCATGGCGGAAGTTCTCGCCGGGTATTCCCACACAACTACTTTATCAGCAGCATTTGCTTTGTTTGAGTGAAGTTTCCAACGGTAAGTCTGTAGAGATAGACACCGCTTCCCCATTCCGACGCATCAACATTTACACTATGCCCACCAGCTTCCCTGACGGATTGAATAAGCGTGGCCACGTCACGCCCGAGGATGTCAAATACTTTCAATGAGACATTCTCACGAGTTGGAACTGTGAGTGAGATTGTTGTCACCGGATTGAATGGATTGGGATAGTTTTGGTGGAGCATGAACCCTGTTGGCATCACGAGAGAACCTCGCCCCACGTTTGTTGGCCCTACTCCTTCCTCAAACATGATATTTTGATTCGTTGCCAGGTTTACAAACGTCTCTGTTGCCCCAGATTGCCACTCAAGCCTGACTGAATCAATGATGTTCGCGTCACCAAGGCCAAAATGCAAAGAGAGCGTCTGACTATTGTAACCGGATTGTGCCGACAGTTCCTGCGTTTGCCAACGCACGATACCACCGACGTTTGAGCGCACCCGCACTTTAGTCCCTATGCCGGACCTGTTCGTTGCACCAACACACGTGATGTTCACCCACGAATTGCTGTTACCATTGTTCAGATACAGAAAGTTCTGCCGTCCCAACCGGTTTGCGACGAAGAGGTCGAGGCTTCCGTTGTTGTCGAAGTCGGCGGCGGCGCAACCGAACGATGCCCCACCGTCATTGACAATAGCGCCCACGGTGACTTTCGAGAAGCCGTACCCCGGCGGGCCGCTGTTGAGATACATTGCGTTGTTCTGGCCATCGTTACAGACGAACAAATCAAGATCACCGTCATTATCAACATCTCCCCACACACTTCCAACGGAAAAACCGCCATCGTTCGAGACGACGCCTGTGTCCATGCGGGTGAGTGCATACCCCGGAGGCCCGCTGTTCCGATACAGAAGATTGTTCTGGCCAAGGTAGTTTGCAACGAAGAGGTCCGGGTCTCCATCATTATCGTAGTCACCCCAACTCGCACCAAGTGTTGATCGGGCATCGGCAAATGTGCTCTTTGCAAATGTTCCATTTCCACCATTCGTAAACAGGAAATCGTTCTGATTTCCGGCGTTGCCTATGAAGAGATCGGGCTTCCGGTCGTTGTTGTAATCAGCCCAAACACCTACAATCGAAAAGGTTGTTCCATCGAGAACGATATCGCCCGTATCCGGCCGGGCAAAAGTGTACGCAGGCGGTCCGGAGTTGTAGTACAGATAATTGTTCGATTGAAAGTTCACGACAAAAAGATCAAGGGCGCCGTCACCGTTTACATCAACCCATGAGCTGCTATTGGAATTTGCCATGTCCGTCGCAGGTGCGCCAGTCGTGACCTTCGTGAACACCGTATCGCCATTTCCCCGGTAAAAGAAATTGCCGAACGGCGTTGTAAATTGCCGGTTAGTGACAAACACATCATGCTTCCCATCGTTGTTGTAGTCGCCCCATGTTCCGCCAATCGAAGTGCCTCCATCGTTCACAATGGCTCCTCCTATCACCTTGATGAAGTTGCCATTTCGATTGTTCAGATACAATGAATTGTTCATGCTCGTGTCGTTACCGTTTGCAACGAACAAATCGAGAAAGCCATCGTTGTTGAAATCAGCCCACGAACCGCCGCCGCTGTTGAATCGGTCGCTGACTATTGGATTAGTAGGATCTGTCACTCTGGTGAACATCTGCGCATCGGCATTCAGGCGCAGAAAGAAACACACGAGGAACAACGAGGAAAGTCTTGTCATGGGTACAGTTCCTTACTGTGGCGAACTGGGGTCGTTATTTTATCAGGAGCATGTGTTTCGTTTGAGTACGGCTCCCGGCAGTAAGCCTGTAGAAGTACATTCCGGTTCCCCATTCAGACGCATCAATATGTACGCTGTGTTCACCAGCTTCTTTAACAGAGTGAATGGCCGTAGCCACTTCACGTCCGAGGATGTCGAACACCTTCAGGGAAACCTGTTGTGTGGTTGCAATTGCAAACGCAATCGTCGTCGTCGGATTAAATGGATTCGGATAATTTTGGTGAAGGACGAACGCAGCCGGAGCCATATTCCCCTCTTCTTCAACTGCAACAAGCACAGGATTCTGCCCTTCGGTGAGAGTGTAGAAGTGATTAATGGCAAGATCTGTGAACGACTGCACCGCACCGCGAGGCCACCGCACGATCAGCGTATCAATGACCGTTGCATTGCCGAATCCAAAATGGACATTCAACATGTTGGCGCCGCTGAAACTATTCTGTGCTGATACATCCCGTCGTAACCACATACTCACTCCGTTGATGCGCACTTTTGCCGACACCTTCGCGCCAATCGCTGACCTGTTCGCCTGCACACCAATGAATTTGAGATTTATCCACCCATTTCCCGGCGGCGAGTCGTTGCGATAGAGTCCTCGGGCTGCCCCCGGACCATCAATGAACATGTCCAAGTCGCCATCGTTGTCATAGTCACCTGCCGTTGCTCCACAATGGCGCAGAGTTCCTGCTACAACTGCTCCTGTATCAATGCGTGTGAATGTGCCGTTTCCATTGTTCTTGTAATGCCTGTTGGGCGAACCGGCATCATTTGTTACGATCACGTCAAGGTCGCCGTCGTTATCAAAATCCCCCCATGAGTTGGCAAGGGAGAAGTCCGCATCGGTGGCTATGGATCCAACCTGAGCAAATGTCATTCTCGTATACGCTCCGCCATCGTTACGGTACAAATTGTTCGCCCTTCCCACAGCTCCGCCGTTCCCGGAATAGTTCGTGAGGAACGCGTCGAGGTCGCCGTCGTTATCGTAGTCAATCCAATTCCACACTTGCCCATCAACAAGGTCGGTGGCAATTGGAGATGTGGTAATGCGGGTGAAGAATGCAACATTTGTCTCCGTCAACATATTCTTGTAGAGGAAATCAACCGCAGGAACTCCTGTTGCAGGCCCGGTTCCGATGAACAAATCCATGTCGCCGTCGTTGTCGTAATCGGACCACGTCGCGACAGTGAACGGTGCCGTGCCGGTCACAACAACACCGGTATCAATACGAGTGAATGTGTAATCAGGAGGTCCGTCGTTGTGAAAGAGATGATTCGGCGTATCCGGGTCCGGAGGCAGAAAGCCCGCGGGATGTGTTATGACGAGATCAAGATACCCGTCGTTGTCATAGTCGGCCCATGCGCACGCCCAGCCGCGCGATGCGAAGCTATCAGCCACAGCGCCTGTACGGATCCGCGTAAATGCCTCTGTTCCGTCATTGCGATACAATACCGATCGACCGCCTGAGAAGTAGCAGTCTATTGCCCCATCGTTATTGTAATCGCCCCAGCTATTTCCGCTGCCAAGTGCTTGTGTTAACCCGCTACCTATTCCATGTGACAGCAACTTTGTAAAGTTCCCTCCGCCATTGTTGCGATACAGAAAGGATCGATTGACAAATAGATCAAGCCACCCGTCGCTGTTGAAGTCTATCCAGCTTGCCCCGACGTAACCGTTCGATCCGGGGTCGGTGACGATTGGATTGGCCGGGTCAGTGATGCGTGTAAACGGCTGGCCGAGTACAGACCTGAAACAACACACCTGGATTATGGTGATGCAGACAAGAATCGTGGGTCCGGATCTCATGTGGTTCTCCTTGAATTGTATCGTTCGTCCCGCAAGCGAAACTCAAAGAAGTATACAGGGGAGCGGGGAGATTAGTTATCCCCCTGAATGGGGGATTTCGCTACCGAGAATGCATAGTTGGGATACGCCCGGTAAGCCATTGCCAACACAGAAGAAGGGAAGGGAAGCCGTTTTGGGGTGTAACTCCTCCGATTGCAATTACGACCGGTTTGGACCCTGGCATGGCCATCAGACATAACAACAAGGGAGAAGTTTCATCGCATACCTGTAATCAATTTGACGATGTTCTTTCTAAGGTCATCATACGCCCCATTGTCCTGATTGCAGAACATTATGAGTGTAATATCTTCAGACGGAAAGTATCTGAACTCAGAGTTGACACCGCCAGCAATCCCTCCGTGGCCAAAAGACCTCACACGACCTTCGGATGATAGTTCGAAGCCGTAGCCATATTCAACTTCGGCCCGAAGCCCGCTTGTTTTTGATGTCGTTAGCATCTTCAACACTTCAGATGAGAGGATTTTCTCCGCCACGAGCCCGCGGGAGAATTTCAGCATATCGTGTGTCGTAGAGTAGCCACCGCCAGCAGACGTACCACGCGGTCCGTGATCTGCAGTCTCCCATCCCTTATGTCCTTTTCTTAAAGGAGCTGCCAGATTCGATTCAGAACCATCGCGTTTGTATGAATCTGACGCTGTCATACCGAGGGGTTCGTAAATGTGTTTCCGAACGTAGGTGTAATAATCCACCTGACTGGTCTTTTCGACGATGAGACCCGCGAGGATGAAATTGGAATTGCTGTAACTGAACTCGCTGCCAGGTTCGAACGCAGTACCGACTTTATACACCCACGGCAACATCTGTTTCACATCGTCGATGTGTTTCCGGTTCTCCTCGTACTCATCCGTCCAGTATTCTTTGACTCCGGACGTGTGCGACAGCAGGTGATGAACTGTTACCTTCTTTGAAAATTCCGGGTCGGGGAAATCAGGAAAGAACTTGCTGAGTGGGTCAGCGTACCTGAGTTTACCCTTCTCAACGAGTTGCGCAATGGCAATGGCGGTGAACATCTTGTTGCCGCTGCCCAGATTGAAGCGCGTATTCCGAGTAGTCTTGATGCTTCGTTTGGCATCGGCAAAACCATAGTATCGTTCATAGAAAGGGGTGTTGCCCCTGGCGAGCATGACGCTTCCGGAGAGGTCGTTTTCCTTAACTAACTTGTCAATGTACTTACCGAGCCAATCCAGAGTGTGTGGATCGGTAATCGTGCCGTTCGGCAAATAGACCGGCTCTGCGACGTCGGCTATGAAAACAAGATCTTTGATTTTGTATGGCGGGTTTTCTTCGAGACGAAACTGAAAGTCTTTCCAGTCTTTTGCGTTCTTCGACCTGCCATAGACATGAAGGGAGTAACTCAACGTCCCTCCTATGCTAAATCCCACGACTTCCGAATGGTGATACTCCAGTTCTCCGAGGGTTTTGGACAGTCGATCCATCTGACCCATAATTCTAGCTTCGCCTATGTTCTGGAGAGTTATCTGCGCGAAAACCTCTTGAATCGCATTCTTGTAGCTGGCCACCGTACCAGCGTTAAGCGCATGGAGGTAGATTGCCCCATAATTCTCAATCCGTTCGCGGTCAGCCTGTGAGAAAGATCCTCCCGTCTGAGATTCCACGGCCATTAGTTCGACACAATTGACACATAGTAACACAAGCCACAATGAGTTACTCCCAATCAGTCTTCTGTTTTGCGGCATGGTGATTTCCTGCACTGGTGATTGATACGCGGTATACGAAAGTGTCGGATTGAGAGTTCTCCCCCAATCCGGGTGATTCGAATGGGCAAATTAGCAGGACACAAGTGGTCCACTGAATGAAACGCGGGTCCCATGTGTGGATCCAATGCCCACATTTAGAATCCCGCCGATTTTTTGAGCACGGGCTTGCATGCTGGTCATTCCCGTCCCGGGGTCATCGGACCCCTCCCGAAACCCGACCCCATCGTCCAGGAGCGAGGCGTGCAGGGTGCCATTCGCAATGCGGAACTCGAGTTCAATACGGGTGGCATGTGCGTGCCGCGCACAGTTTGTCATTGCTTCCTTGAAAATCAGCATCAACTGCCGGCGGACCTCCAACGTCAGGCGGACAGAGTGAAAGTCTTCCGTAATCCCCTTGGCTTCAAAAGCAACGCCTGTCTTAAAGAACAGCTCATCCCCGAAATCCTTCAGCCGGACCACAAGATCGAACAAAGAATCGTTCCGGGAATCCAATGACCAGATAAAATCCCTCGTCCCATTAAAGAGATGATCGGCATTATCCCGGATGGCATCCAGCAATTCGCGTACTTCGGTCGGAGATTGTGCAAGTTTCCGGGTAGCCGTCTCCGACAACATGTTGATGCGTGTCAGTCTGTGCCCCATCTCGTCATGGAAGTCCCGCGCAGTCTTGATCCGAACGATTTCCCTCTCTTCTTCTCTGATCCTACCGATCTCCAGCTCCCTCTTAACATGACTCTTTATGCGCCAGTTGTACGAGAAAGCAATTGCACCGGCAAGCAGAGCCACTGTCCCGGAGAGAAACCACCACGTCCTCCAGAATGGTGGGCGGATGACGATGGCGAGGGCGAGACCTTCATCATTCCAGACTCCATCACTGTTTGCGGCCTTCACGCGAAAGGTGTATTGCCCCGGCGAAAGGTGGGCGTACGCAGCGTTATGGCGCGTGCCGCTCTGCACCCAGCGTTCATCCACCCCCTCGAGTTTGTACACGTAGCGGTTCTTGCGCGGATTGGTCAGGTCGATTGCAAGGAAATCAAACGAAAGAAAATTCTCAGTGTGATCAAGTATGATTCCACTGACACCATCTGCAGGAGGGGTCCTTTGCTCACCGACGACCTCCATTCCGGAGAGGACGACGGCGGGAGGACGACGGTTGAGACTGATACTATCCGGATGAAAACGGTTGAACCCGTTTGGACCGCCAAAGAGGAGCGCGCCGCCTGCCCCTTTCACACACACACCACGGTTGAACTGGTTATACTGAAGCCCGTCACTCACATCAAGGGTAAGGACTTCTTCGGTCAATGGATTGAGTCGCGAGATGCCGTTATTTGTGCTGAGCCAAAGTAGCCCCTGTTCATCCTGAAGGATTCCCTGTATCATGTTGTTGGAAAGCCCCTCGTTCATGGTGAAGTCCGCAATCACCTGCCGCAAGGGATCAAGTCTCTTGAGACCACCGCTGTACGTTCCGATCCAGAGCACGCCTGTCGAGTCTTGCAGAAGCGTGGTGATTGATCTGTTGTGAAGGGCCGGCGTTGTGGAATCGGTCAAGTGTATGAATGTTCCGGACCCGACATCCAACCGGCTCATCCACCCGCCGATCGTTCCGATCCAAAGCACCGGCTGGGTCGACTTCCGGTCCCGGAGAATAGTCCACACCGAATTCGAAAGCAGTTGGAGTGAATCACTGGTTGACACCGAACGCTTCAGAACATATCTCGCACAGTTGCCAGATTCGGGATCGAGCATGTTCAAGCCATTGTTCGTGCCAATCCAGAGTCTCCCGAGCCCATCGTCGGCGATGGCATTCACGACGTTCGAGCTCAGGGTATTCGGGTTGGTCGGGGAATGCAAGAAGCGTGTGGTCTCCCCTGTCGAGGTATTCAAACGGATGACTCCGCTTCCGCCAGTTCCGATCCAGAGAATGTCGGGGGCGCTGTTCAATTCATGAATTGCCGTCACCACACCCCCCCGCAATACTTCCTTTGCCCGGGGAAACGGGGAAAATGCCGGCACGCTCTTCTCATCATACCTGAGCAATTGACCTGCAATGTTCCCGACCCAGACTGTACCCTGCATATCCTCGTACAAACATGTGATGTTTCGGAATGCCGGGGCCCATTGCTCCTTCCCCTGTGGCACGTCTGGTATCAGATGCTTGATCTGTCGTTGACGTCGGTTGAGTTTGTTGAGCCCGCCATTTGTTCCAAACCAGATATTACCTGAACGGTCCTCCAAAATGGAATTCACATTATTATTCGAAATTGAGCGTGATACTCGTGGATCGTGTGCATGGTGTATTGTTGAAAGTATTCCGCTTTCGGAAGATGTGATTTCCAGAACCCCGGCCCCTCCCCTTGTACTTACCCATAACGAGCCGCGGGAATCTTGCATAAGCGTCCAGAACTCTGCAACCGGGAGGCGCAAATCCGGAAACCTGACCGGCCGTACTTCCGCACTGTCGACATTACTCCCATTCAGGATTATTTCCACGATTCCCATGTTCGAGATCAAAGCCCACAACACTCTCCTGCCGTCGGCGGATGTTCCGCTGACCATTGACCTTACAATATTCCCGTGCGGGAGTCCCATTCTGGAAGCGTGAATGCGGCTGACTAACCCATTTTCTGTATCGAGCCGAATAAGTCCGGTCGCCGACGTCCCCAACCAGATCGATCTGCTGCGCGGATCGGGGTCAGACGCAAAACATGCAACTGCGATCTTGTCCAGGAGTGTAAGGGTGCTGTCCGGCAAGTGCGGAAGAACCATCTCGGTTTTTTCCTCGTCCACAACGAATAGGCCCCGGTCGGTGGCGACCCAAAGACGATTGCCCGAGTCCTCATGAATGGCATACACAACACATTCCGGAATCGCGCCCGTCAGGCGCGCTTGCAGTCTGTATCTTACAAAGCCGTTGCGGCGGGGTTCGAAACGGCAGAGACCGTTGAACGTTCCGGCCCACACTCTTCCTTTCCGGTCGACAAACATTGTCCCCACAAAATTCGCAGGGAGGGAATTAGTGTCGGAGTAGTCATGCCGGTACTGTACGAACGAGTAGCCATCATACCGTGTTATACCATCCGGCGTAGCGGCCCAGAGATACCCCGTACTATCCTGCACGAGCGCGTTGATGAGGTTGTGCGAGAGTCCGTGCTCCACAGTAAACAGTTCAAACCCGGCGAGTGCCGGACGCACCTGGATGCCAAGGAGAAGACAGAAGCCGACCATACGGAGCTTCATATCAGCTTCTCTTTCATCGCCTTGGCGATCGCGCCCGCCTTGGAGTTGACTTCCAGTTTCCTGTAGATGTTCTTGATGTGCGAACGGACAGTCTCCCCGTCGATAAACAGCTCTTCCGCAATCATCGTGTAACTTTTTCCCCGGGACAGGTGAAGGAGGACTTCCGTCTCGCGTTGTGAGAGAGGGGATTCTTCATTTCTGCGGAACGAATCCACAACCATCCGTGCGATGTTTGTGCTCATCGGCGCTCCCCCCTTTCGCACTTCGTTAATCGCCTCGATGAGTCGTTCCGGGGGGATGTTCTTGGTGAGATAGCCGGAGGCACCTGCGCACAATGCCTGGAAAACCATGTCGTCATTCTCCTGCACCGTGAGAATGACAACGTCCACTGCCGGATTCTGCTGTTTGAGTTTACGTGTCGCCTCTATGCCCGACTTTCCCGGAAGTATGATATCCATGAGAACAACATCGGGAGGGGACCGGTTGAAGTGCGCAAGTGCCGTTTCGGAGTCGCCGTACTGGCCAACTGAGGCAAAACCCTCGGTTGAGTCAATCACCGAAGCGAGCCATTCCCGGATGATCGGATCGTCTTCAACAATGGCAACCCGGATTGTTTTCCGGTTCATAGTGGTTTGGGTAAGGGTGATTGCAATCGAGGTGGATGCACAAGAAAATATACAGAGGTTCGACCAGAGATGTTATCCCCCATGTTGGGTGAGAGGATTGTGGGATGGCTTTCTCCTGTGCAGCAACGCTTGACATCGCGGGAAACCTTTCGTACCTTGATGTCATGATCGCGGGGTGGAGCAATTGGTAGCTCGTCGGGCTCATAACCCGAAGGTTGCAGGTTCAAGTCCTGTCCCCGCTACAAAAACGAAAAGCCCCTATTTTATGAGAGATGGGGGCTTCTTCGTTTCCCCCAAAGAAGAGGCCTCTATGACAAAAAAGCTCACGGCCGTCGTGACAAAGGAAGATAACTGGTTTATCGCCCAATGTGTCGAGATCGACTTGGCGAGCCAGGGTGAGACCGAGGAAGAGGCCCTGAAGAACTTGAAGGAAGCGTTGGAGCTTCACTTTGAGGAACCTATTGCAACGCAAACCCCACTGGTTCGTTCCCTGGAAATAATTATCAATGCCGCTTAGGCCTCTTCCCTTTCGAGAGGTGAAACGCAGGTTGGAAGCCGCCGGATTTCGTATCAATTCCCAGCGTGGAAGCCACATCAAGTTTAGCAGAACCACCGCCGAAGGAACTCAAAATGCAATCGTACCACAGCATCGTGAAGTGGCGCAGCATTCTTCGTCAGGCTGGACTGAGTGTCGAACAGTTTGAGCAGTTATAACCTGCTGGAAATCTAGCGGACTGCCTTGTCCGGCGAAACGACTTGTCCATCGGAACATAGGTCGTTCTCTCCTCTGCCTGGGCTTGAAAGAAGTCTCAGTTTTCCCTCCTTGAATATATCACACTGACGCAGGCCCGCAATACTCCTTGCCCCCAGGTAGCAGCGGGGCGCGGCACCAAACTCTTGCATTTTTCAGGTTCATTATGTAATTTCGTTCCGAACTTTATGCCCATGGATTCGATGCATCCTCAATATAGTTCATTGCTGTGTCCTCACTCCCGACTTCTCCAGTCCACTAATCCACTATCCAAAAAACAAAATGAAAGGAGCTCCACATGAGCTCACGCAAGAATATCCTTTTGCTTGCTTTCTTGTTGATGGCTGTTGTGCCGTTGGCGTTCGCGCAGGATGAAGAACCCTGCGACTGGGGCTATTTGTTTAGCTGGCAGCCCAACTTCGATATCGGAAAATATCACGTGGGGAGCGTCTATAACAGTTCAAACACTAAACTTCCGCTGGTGGGTATCGGGGCTGAAAGATATCTGTCAAAAAACTGGGGCGTACAGCTTGGCTTTAATTTCGGGTTGGACAATTCCAGCCAGGAGGATACCGTCAGAACAGTGGACAACAATGCGCTGGATCTCGGTTTGAAGGTCGGCGCGAACTACTACTTCCAGGGGAAGGACAAAACAATCAGTCCCTACATTGGCGGATGGGCAAGCTATTCTCTTTACAACGAGACATTGACAGACAAACCTGTTACAGGGACTGAATTCAAGAGAGAGTATTCTGCAAGCACGATCGGGATTGGTGTCACTGGAGGAGCATACTGGCAACCATGGAATGACGCCGATCTGGATTTTGGTTTCTATTACAATCTTGGGGTTATGATTACACCATCGAGTACACTCAAGATCACCTCAGGCGGACAAACCGCCGAAACAGATGGCCCCAGCAGAATAACGGCAGGCGATTGCGGGGGTGGGATTAATCTAAGATTAAGCTTCTAAAAAGAAGTCTTAAAGAACGCGTACCTTTAGTCCACGAAGAACACAAAGAGTCTGTGGGCGAATGTCCCCGCTCCGGATCGAGTGCGGAACGGCTATAGCAGTTAAGCAAGATCGTTCGCTCTAACAAATCTCCACGCCATTGGTGTGCTCTCACATACTTTTTGGCGTGGATGTATTTTCTGATGAGTTTCTGTCTCTTTCTGAGCCTTCCCGAATCGAAGGAAGGGCGGGTGGGAAAACACTCCGGGATTGCGATTTCAGCGTTTACTGCTTTTTGGCACTGTGCTGAAACCGCACGAACCATGGACTGAACTATCAACGCTTGCGGGTTTCGATTCGGGAAAGTTCTCTTTGGTTACTTTCTCTTCAAAGAAAAAGTAACATTCGGCGCATCGCCGTTGGTTTCGAGTGGCACTAGATGTGGGATGCGAAACCATTGAATTCTGTGCCCCAACCTCCCCTCTCTTTTCAAGTCGAAGATCCCGCCATTTGGCGGGGAGAGGGGTCGGGCCTGCCCGCCAGAGGGCGTTTGCCTACTCCGCCGAAGTAGCCTTGGCTACGTAGGCTAGACGGCCCGCAGGCGGGGTTGAATACGGTGGGAATAACTAATCAAGAATCGGGCCTAACCACCGCTCCAGTTCCTCAATCTTCATTGTCTTCCGTCGGGCATAGTCTTCAAGCTGGTCTCGTTGGATTTTGCCGACGCCAAAATACTGGCTCTCGGGACGACCGAAATACCAACCGCACACAGATGATGCAGGGAACATCGCCAACGATTCTGTGAGCGTAATGCCTGTTGTTTCGGTTGCGTCGAGCAATTCGAACAGCTTGTACTTCTCGGTGTGGTCGGGACATGCAGGATAGCCGGGAGCAGGACGTATGCCCGCGTATTTCTCCTTGATGAGATCTTCTTTGGTGAGATGTTCATCTTTTGCGCAGCCCCAAAGTTCTTTGCGTACTTTTTCATGCAAACATTCCGCAAAGGCCTCGGCAAACCTGTCTGCCAATGCCTGCAACATGATCTTGTTATAGTCATCATGCACAGCTTCAAACGCTTTCACATGTGGCTCAATACCATGCATCGTGACAGCAAATGCACCGATATAATCCCGTTTGTTCAATTCCTTTGGAGCGATGTAATCCGCCAGCGAGAAGTTCGGCTGACTTGTTCCCTTCTGAATTTGCTGCCGTAGGAATTCCAGCTTCACTGTCGACTTTTGAGTCTTGACCTCTACTTCATCGCCATCGCTTGTCGCCTCCCACAAACCGATAACACCTTTTGCCGTAAGCCACTTCCCGGCAACGATCTTGTCGAGCAGGGCATTTGCATCGTTGTATAACTTGGTCGCTTCTTTTCCTACTTTGGCATCACTGAGAATTTCAGGAAAGTTGCCGTGCATTTCCCAGGTGATGAAGAACGGCTTCCAGTCGATGTATTGCCGCAATTCTCGCAAATCAAAATTGTCAAACATCCTCGTGCCGGTCATCGTAGGGGCAACTGGAGTGTAGGCTGCCCAATCAATTTTTACTTTGTTCTTCTTCGCTTCCTCGTAGCGCACGTAGCTTTTTGCCGACTTCTTATTGTCGAATCCCTCTTTCAGTTTGACGTACTCGGCTTTTATCCCCTTCAAGAAATCTGCTTTCTGATCGTTGCTGAGTAGCGATCCTGCAACTGTCACGCTTCGTGAAGCATCAAGCACATGCACCACGCCGTTGTCATACTCCGGGGCGATCTTCACAGATGTGTGTATCCGGGAAGTCGTGGCACCGCCGATCAACAACGGCTGCACCATTCCCCTTCGTTTCATCTCTTTGGCAATATGTACCATCTCATCCAACGATGGTGTAATCAGTCCGCTGAGACCAACGATATCGACGTTCTCTTTCAGCGCAGTCTCTAGAATCTTATCGGTAGGAACCATCACACCCAGATCAATAATATCATACCCATTGCAGCCCAATACAACACCGACGATGTTTTTACCAATGTCATGCACATCGCCTTTCACTGTCGCCAATAAGATCTTCGCTGCGCCCGCGCCTTCCTCATTTACCGTACCGGCAGCAATGTGCGCCTGCTTTCGCAGTTCCTTCTCCGCTTCAATGTAGGGAGTAAGGATCGCAACGCTTTTCTTCATCACCCGCGCACTCTTCACTACCTGAGGAAGGAACATCTTGCCGGCACCAAATAAATCACCAACCACGTTCATCCCATCCATCAATGGACCTTCGATCACCTCCAAAGGCTTGGGATATTTCTGCCGCGCTTCTTCCGTATCCGCGTCGATATAGTCGGTTATGCCATTGACAAGAGAATGTTTCAAGCGTTCTTCCACACTCGAATTGCGCCACGCTTCATCCTTGATCTCAACTTTCCCCTTTGCTCGAACGGTTTCCGCGTGAACAATGAGGGCTTCGGTTGCCTGGTTGTCATCATTGTTCCGGTTCAGCAGCACATTTTCGCAGAGGTTGCGAAGCGTCGTCTCAATTTCGTCATACACCACCAGTTGTCCGGCGTTGACAATGCCCATATCCATGCCGGCCTTGATGGCGTGATACAGGAATACGGAATGCATGGCCTCACGGACGTGGTCGTTGCCCCGAAAAGAAAACGATACGTTGGAAACGCCACCGCTTATTTTGGTCAACGGCATCAGTCGTTTTATTTCTGCCGTGGCTTCAATGAAATCAAGAGCGTAGTTGTTGTGTTCTTCGATGCCGGTGGCAACGGCAAAAATGTTGGGGTCGAAAATGATGTCCTGAGGATTGAAGCCAACCTGCTCTGTGAGAATTTTGTACGCCCTCTGGCAGATGTCCACCTTGCGCTTTTTTGTGTCAGCTTGTCCCACTTCATCAAACGCCATAACGACAACGGCAGCGCCAAAGCTCTGGCAAATAAATGCCTGGTGGATGAACTTCTCCTCGCCTTCTTTCATGGAGATGGAGTTGACAATGCACTTGCCCTGTACACATTTCAATCCCGCTTCAATGATCTCAAACTTTGAGCTGTCGATCATGATGGGGATTCTGGCGATGTCGGGTTCACTTTGGAGAAGGTTCAGAAACGTTGTCATGGCACGCACCCCTTCCAGCAAGGCGTCGTCCATGTTGATGTCCAGGATTTGCGCACCGCTCTCCACCTGTTGACGCGCTACACTCAAAGCCTCTTCGTACTTGTTCTCCCGGATGAGCCGCGCAAATTTCTTGGAGCCGCTCACATTGGTCCGTTCACCAATGTTCACGAAATTCATCTCAGGGCGAACCACGAGAGGTTCGAGACCGGAAAGGCGAAGATATGGTTTGATAGTATTCATATTTGTTTGAACCACAACGGCACGACGACTGAACGCATCACAACGTTATTCGCACAACTCCAAAGCGTTGTGTCCCGTAAGTGCCCTGGTGTCGCTGTGGTTACAGTACTTGATCGAGAACCGGTAACTGCCTCGGGGCAAGGCTCTTTACATGTTCTGCAATTTGTTTAATGTGTTCCGGTGTTGTACCACAACAGCCGCCAACGATATTTACAAATCCCTGCTTTGCCCAGTCTTCCATGAACTCCGCGGTTTCGTGTGGCTGCTGATCATACTCACCCATGGCATTCGGTAAACCCGCATTCGGGTAAGCCGAGACATAGCATGATGCCAATCCCGACAATTCCTCTATGTGGCCACGCATTTCTGCAGCGCCCAACGCGCAATTCAAACCAACGCTGAGTGGCTTTGCATGCATGACTGATGTATAAAACGCTTCAAGCGTTTGTCCGCTCAATGTTCTGCCGCTTGCATCAGTAATGGTGCCGCTGATCATTACCGGCAGTTCTTTCTTCTTTGTGTCGCGGAAGTATTTCTTGATTGCGAAGATGGCTCCTTTTGCATTGAGCGTATCGAAAATGGTTTCAACGAGAAGCACATCCACTCCCCCATCAACCAAACCGGAAACCTGTTCATAGTACGCCGCGACCACTTCATCAAACGTCACTGCCCGGAAACCGGGATTGTTCACATCGGGCGATAAGGACAATGTTTTGTTGAGCGGTCCCAGAGCACCCGCAACAAAGCGCTGCTTTGATGGATCTTTGGCTGTGTATGCATCCGCAGCCGCCCGGGCACACTTGCCGGCGGCAACATTCAACTCATACGCCAGCGATTGCATTTGATAGTCTGCCATTGCAATAGCAGTGCTGCTGAAGGTATTGGTTTCGATAATATCCGCGCCAGCCTCAAGATATTGCTTGTGAATGCCGGTGATAACGTCAGGCCGGGTAATGGAGAGGAGATCATTATTCCCTTTGACATCAACATGCCAGTCCTTGAATCTTTCACCACGATAATCTTTTTCCTGGAGATTGTGGCGTTGTATCAACGTGCCCATGGCGCCGTCGATGATGAGGATTCTCTCTTCAAGTAACTGCTGAATTGTTTTCATCGCTCACCTTACAAATATTCGAGAATATCATGACTCAAGTAAAACAACAACGGCGAGCATTGTGCCCGCCGTGAGAAAGTTATTAATGGCGGAAGTCTGTCGTCAATTGTTCGAGACCAGTTCGGGAATGACACAGGAAACAAACGTCAGCGAATACAGTGCGAACCCGCCGCTCTTCGCACTCAGCTTGAGGACATGCTCACCGAATTCCTTGTTCCGGACAACACTGAACATCTTCGCGTCGCGTATCGTCAGATAACTTCTGCCGTCTTCTCCAATCGTTACATCGTCACCTTTAGACGCTTCCGAAAGGGGCATGTCGTCCTGGGTGACAACGACCTCGAATCCCGAATCTCCTTCGGGCTTGATTACCGCATTGACTTCAAGCGCTTGGTATTTCAAGACGATGTGGCCGGACTTATCGCCATCCGGGGCCAGACGCAAACTATTCCGGTCATTCATCCAATTCCCGCCAGCGTAGAACCGTCCATCGAGATAGAGCATCGGGTCGAGATACTCCACGACGGATTCCGGGCTGTAGCCTTCGACGTTGCCCAGTGTGCCTCGTACATAGCCGGTGAATAATTCCGGCGTCACGCGATAACAGACAGCGCCTGTTCTATCCTCATCGCGCAATGGTTCCATCAACAGCGGAAGTTCCTCGTCCACTCCTGCATCATAAAGAAGAGTTTGTATCGCATGTTCTATTGCCTGGGAATTGCCCTCGCCGAAATTCTGGAACCGGACATATCCGCTCTTGTCGATCACGTACAACGACGGCCATACACGGCTCCCATACTTGGATGCAATTTCTGCTTCATTGTCCATCACTACGGGATACGTGATGCCGAGACGTGTAACGGCTTTGTGGACTTCTTCCGGATTCTTACCGAATGGAAATTTCGGAGTGTGTACACCAACCACAACAAGCCCGTGTTGTTCGTATTTCTTGCTCCATTCTTTGATATATGGGATCGAACGAAGAGAATGCGCACAAGTGTAATCCCAAAAATGGATTACGATAACTCTACCCCGCAATGCTGCAATGGGAACCGGCTCTGAATTGAACCAGAAATCCCCGTAGAGTTCATGGGCTCTAATGGTGTGCGGTCTGAGATCCTGTGCCGTCATGCGTTGCGTATTGCTCCCTCGAAATTCACTCAAAATATATCCAAAGAGCCTTTGAATTGCAAGAAAGGTTCAGAACAGGGCGATATCAAGGTTTGTAGGAAGGAAGGCTGTCGCAGGTGAGTGTTGCTCAAATCGAAGGAACGACGATTCCCCGGCACTCGCCGAAACCAACGCGCCGGAATTCATCGTTCCGACAATAGCCCCGCATGATCACCTCATCGCCATCTTCGAGGAAGCGGCGTTGTTCTCCTGACGGAAGATCAATCGGTTCGGTGCCACGTTGCGTCAACTCCAGGAGGCAGCCGCGCGAGGCTTTCTCCCTGCCGGACACGGTTCCGCTTGCGAGGAGATCGCCGGCTCGCAAATTACAACCATTGCTTGCGTGGTGGGTGAGCATCTGGGCAATCGTCCAGTACATATCGGCAAATGTTCCGGTCGTCAAATGCTTGGATGCAGTTTTCTGATTCCGCATCTGTTGTGATAAGAGATGGACTTCAAGCGTTAGGTCAATGCCACCGTTTTTTTGATTCGATTGCGAAGTGAGATATGGCAAGGGTTGCGGATCACCGGCGGGTCGTTGAAAAGCCTGTGTCCGGAATGGTACAAGCGCTTCAAGGGAGACAACCCAGGGCGATATGGACGTGCCAAAGTTCTTCGCTAGAAAGGGGCCGAGAGGCTGATATTCCCACTTCTGAATATCACGGGCCGACCAATCATTGACGAGACACAAACCGAAGATTCGCTCTTCTGCTTTTTCAATATCAATCGACTCACCAAGCTTGTTACCCGCACCAACGAAGAAGCCGACTTCAAGCTCGTAGTCAAGCTGCTTGCTCGGGCCGAACTCAGGCGCCGGAGCGCTGTCGTCCTTTGTTTGCCCTTGCGGACGACGTACACCAGTTCCACTCACCACAATGGATGATGATCTCCCATGATATCCAATGGGAACGTGCTTGTAGTTCGGTAGCAACGGGTTATCCGGACGAAACATGCTGCCGACATTTGTTGCGTGATGGATTGATGCATAAAAATCCGTGTAGTCTCCGATGGCAGCGGGAAGAAGCATTTCAGCGGCCGCCATTGGCGAGAGATGACCTTCTGCAGCCGTAAAGTCAGGCGAACCGGCACGCAGAATCTCACTCAGTCGTTTTCTCAATGCAGACCAATATTCGGAACCAAGAGCCATGAATGGGTTGAGCGATGATCCGTTGCACGACTCCGCGGCACGCAAGGCAGTTCCGGTGAACAGTCCCTCCCTCAGACATCCTGCAACATCAAGGATCTGATTGCCGATGGCCACTCCGACACGACCGGACGAATTCTCCCCTTTCGTTCGATATGCGCCAAAGGGAAGATTCTGAATCGGGAAGTCGGTGTCTCTCATGTTCGCAGACTCGACCCAGGAAACGAGTTCAGGATTGTGGGTTTCGTTGATCATAGAAATCCGAGAGTACGAAGGTCATCGAACGGTTCTGTGAATGAACATGAACCGAACGCAAGCGCAAGACCGGCGCGGGCTGCATTGACTTGATAGACAGAAAGCATATTTTCCCGCCATGATACGTTTTCATCTGTAAAGACAAATGCTGTAGGGTCTTGCTCAAGCAACAGCCGTTCAATTTCCGTTGGTCCCATGCCGTTGTGCGCAAATGCCGCCGCAAGGAAGACGTTGATGAAGCCGTGCATTATTCCCTTTGGACTCTCCTTCTCGTACGTGAGACTATATTCTGAATGGATGGGATGATGCAACCCGGCGGTGGCCTTGAACATCACCCGCTCCTTTGCGCAGGCATGAATGAACCGTGCAAGATCCTTGTTCGACGGAAATGCATCCGCGGTCACGCCACCCGTGCGGACTTTCGCCTTTGCGCCCGACTGGCGGATCGCCGAGATCAATCCCGACGGGTCGTCGGTAATGGGAATCTCAAGAAACAGGGAGACGTCGTTGCCATGCATGCGCGCCGCCAGCTCAACTGCAGAAGCCGACGAAGCTTTCAGCTCGACAGTATCGATGATGATGGGGCGAGACTCATGATCTGCATGACGGATGTTGAAATGCACGATCTCATCCTTCTCCGATTCAATATCGCTTCCACCCAGAACGCTCAATCGCCAGGGTTGAGGCTGACCGGTCGCGGGAAGGACATCAGTTGCCAATTCAAACTCGGCCAGTCTCGACATGGGGACGATGAAACGACCAAGCGCCCACGAGCGACCGGACGCAGTGTATTTCGCGTAGTTCTTCACCGCGGATGCCATATCGAGTTTCGCCGGAGGGAACAACCCGGCGTAATCAATAAGTCCGTTAAGAAGTGTGCGAAGAGATTTCATTTATCAGAGTGAGTTATGCACCGAAGTACTCAGGCTCGTTGCCTGGCTTCCATTTGATATTGCACCCGATGTTCGGTCGCTGGTTTGGATCGACGGGTTTACCAGATTGCAGAGCATCCAGCGCAGCGCGGAGATCCATGCCCGTCACCGGGATGTCGTTCCCCCGCCGACTGTCATCCAACTGACCACGATACACCAAACGCATGGACTTGTCAAACAAATAAAAGTCGGGTGTACACGCAGCGTTGTAAGCTCTGGCTATTTCCTGTGTTTCATCATAACACAATGGGAATGAAAATCCAAGTTCCAATGTCATCTCCTTCAAGCTCGCAGGCGAGTCGTCAGGATAGCTCTCGGCGTCATTCGAGCTGATGGCAACGATGCCAACGTCCCGGCTTCCATAATCCTTCCCAATGCGGACAAGCTCATCCTGAACGTGCTTCACGTACGGACAATGACGGCAAATGAACATGACAAGCAGGGCTTTCTTATCCTTGAACGTCGCCAATGAAATCATCTTGCCAGACACGACATCCGGGAGATTGAAGTCCGGTGCTGGTGTACCGAGGTCAAGCATTGTGGAGAGTGTGCGGGACATTGGGATTCAGATCTTATGTCTTTCAGGGGGTCGGGCCACTTCTTAGATCGTGCCCAGCCATCCCTTAAAATAATCAAACTGCAAATAATCTGAGACTAAACCATTGAAATCATTTGTGGAACCGAACGACTCAACAATGTCTTCAAACGAAACAATCGTGCATCGTTCAGAAAGAGCCGGTTTGGATGTTCGATCCCATTTCGCAATCACGGATTGCCGGAGAACCAAATACCACTCACTGCTCAAGTCGAACGCTTTATCCCCCCAGACTGCAGTGACTGAGTGTCCTTCACAAATATCTGGAAGGTTTCCATCAAGAACAGCAACCATTTGTCCAGCAATTCTCTGGCCGTTGTGGGATACTCGGCACTGTTTCATAAATCTCGAGGTGAACTGTGAACTTGAGAGTCGTTCGAATCCCAACTTGACTTCGCATGGAACAACCTTCGCTGTTTCAGTGTCTATGAAACCAACATCGATCGCATGCGCCCCATCAAACCTATACTCACTGCAATGATGAAGTTTAATTTCAGCATGGGCCGCAGCTTTAACAATCATGTTTTGCAATGAAGGTTTTTTCTTTGCAAACAGTTCTCGGACAAGGATGGACTTTGAGAACATCTGCGCGACTATTTCTTCTGCTATACAGTTGAGTCGAAGCATGAAATACCCTGAGTTCAAATATCAGGAAGCCTGTTCCGGGAACGCCTTTTCTATCCGCCGATCCGGGATGAGCCACATGATGGCGACGGAAACGTAGAGGACGCCGGAGATCCATGTGTTTACAAATGCAAACGAGATCGCCGCGGCGTACACGACCACCGAGATTCTGCCTTTCACGTCACTCCCCACAGCGGTCGCAAGCACGGAGTCACCACCGTGATGCGCTATGAGCAGCTGGCTCAGGATATAATAGGCAATGCCAGCGCACATCAACACAACGCCGTAGAGCGCAATCGGCAACGGAGCGAAATGGTTTTCTCCCATCCAGCCGGTAACAAACGGAATCAGCGACAGCCAGAAGAGCAGGTGCATGTTGGCCCACAAGATGCGGCCGTTGACGCGAGTGCATGCCTGCAACATGTGGTGGTGGTTATTCCAATAGATGCCGAGAAAAATAAAGCTGAGGGTGTAGCTGAGAAAGACAGGGACAAGAGGAAAGAGATCGGTAAGCTGATCGCCATGCGGCACTTTCAATTCCAAAACCATGATCGTGATGATAATGGCGATCACTCCATCGCTGAATGCCTCCATCCGGCCTTTGTGCATGACCATCTCCGATTGAAAACCTGTGTGAGTTTCTGTAAAACCTGCGCTCAATGTACTTCAAAAACTCACGCCAATCAACAGGAACAAAAAGCCTCGCGAAAGAAGTCATACATTAAAGGATTTTCTTGTAGGGACGTTTAATTAAACGTCCCTACAGGTTATTTGCGCTGTTCTATCTCCAGCAGCTTCTGCTTTCGCCACAAACCACCACCGTAGCCTCCAAGCGCGCCGTTCTTGTTGACCACTCGGTGACAAGGAACGACAATGGCGATCCGGTTCAACCCGTTGGCGTGGCCCACCGCTCGCTGGGATTTGTCCGAGCCAATACGTTTCGCAACATCTTCATACGAAGCCGTCTTGCCGTATGGAATCCTGAGCAGTTCCTTCCATACTCTCTGCTGGAATTCAGATCCGGGTGCAACGGTCTTGACCGAGAATTTCTTCAGCCCACCGGCAAAGTACGCGACAAGCTCGCTGCGCAGTGTTCTTATGAACTCATTTTCGCCCGGCACAATCGCACATTTGAAGTGCTTGCGTAGCGTTGCAAACTGCGCATCCAGCATACGGCGGTCGGTGAATTCCAGCAGACAAATTCCTTCCGAAGTCGCGCCGGCAACCAATGCCCCCAACGGACTCTCGATCCACGCCGTCACGATGCAATCGCTATCACGACTTCTTCCCGGCGCATCGCCGAACGTGCGCACAAACGCATCACGAAACCCGCTGTGCGAATTGAAACCATACCCAAGTGCCACATCATCAAGATCATCGCCTCGCCTAATTTGCTCAAGCGACTTGCCGAGTCTGCGGCCGCGGCAATACGCCTGGAACGTCATGCCGTATGCTTTCATGAAATAACGGCGGGCACGCGACGGGTCAACTTTTATCGAGCGAAGAAATGCGTCCGAATACCGCGCAGAAGGGTCGTGTTCAACATGCGCAAGCAACCCTTGCACCCACTCCGGTGGTGCGCCAGGAGTTTCCAACGGACGACACCGCTTGCATGGTCGGTAGCCTGCAAAGATCGCCTCCTTTGTTGTTGCGTAATACTCCACGTTGCGTGGGTCGGGCTTGCGCGCCGGACACGATGGCCGGCAGAAGATTCCCGTTGTACGGACTGCGAGAAGGAAAACACCATCATACGACGTGTCGCGCTTCTGATACGCTTTCCGCATTTCTGTTGGTGGTGGAAGAGTTGTCATAACGAGGTCCCGCATTGGAAGTGGATAAAAATAACTGGCTCCATGATACGAAGCTTGTCGTTTCTCCTCCACCGAAAAATGAACATGGAAGTGCGTGCTAATATAGCGCGAAAAGGATAAAGGTGGTAGGTCGTTGGTGAGTGGAGCAAGACCGTATGTTTGGAATTTAGGATTTGGGATTTCGTATTTGTCTGTGATTTGGTATTTGTGATTTAAGAATTGGCCTGTTGCAATTCCACCACGTTGTGGCTATCATGTTCCACCACTTCAGAATAATCCCGATGAAAAACGTACCAACCCAACTCCCGGACTTCTCGGAAGAACTGCTTGCCAGTGAGCCACTCGAACGCGCTCAGACAATCCCTTCCACATGGTACACCGCACCGGAGTATTTTGAATTTGAAAAGGAATGCATCTTCAGCCGCTCATGGCAAAACGTAGGACATGTCAGTCAAGTGGCAAAGGCGGGCGACCATATTATTGCAACCGTTGCCGACAACCCGGTGATCGTTGTACGCGGGAAAGACAACGTGTTACGTGCGTTCTATAACGTTTGCAGGCATCGGGGAGGACCGCTTGCGACATGCAACGGCAATACCGAGCATGTTCTTCAGTGTCACTATCACGGTTGGACGTATTTCTTTGATGGACAATTGCGCGGTGTGCCGGATTGGGATCGCGTGGAATTATTCGACAAGAAAGATTATGGACTGGTTCCGATTCGACTGGAATGTTGGGAGGGTCTGATCTTCGTCAACCTTGCGGCTTCGCCCGAACCGCTGCTCAAGTCCTTTGGCGGTATCGTTGAACGCATTGCACCGATGAATCTCGGTGCCATGAAGTTTCATCGGCGCATCACATACGACGTGCAGTGCAACTGGAAAGTCTACGCCGATAATTATCTTGAGGGCTACCACCTGCCAATCGTTCATCCGGAGTTATCAAAAATGTTGGACTACCGGCAATATGTGACAGAAGTGTTCGAACGCTACTCATTGCAGCATAGTCCATTCAGCGGCAAAGAGAACCTCTATACTTCGGGCGATGGAAATGCCTTCTATTATTTTGTCTTCCCGAACTTCATGCTCAATATTCTTCCGGGCCGACTTCAGACCAACATCATTCTTCCGGTCTCGCACAACAAGACTACCATCGTCTTTGATTATTATTATGACGATGTCACTTCTTCTGAAGCGATCAGCAAAGCAGAAGGTGACATCGCATACAGTGACAAGATCCAGGAAGAGGACAGGGAAATTTGTGAACATGTCCAGCGTGGATTAATGTCAAAGGCATACCACCGGGGTCGCTTCTCAGTGAAGCGGGAAGCCGGGGTACATCATTTCCAGAATCTCCTCAAAGAAGCGTACAGGAACGCGTGAATCACTCTTCACACGATACCGCGCCCAACGAACTCCGCCGTGAACTGACTCTCCTCGACTCGACGATGGTCAATGTCGGGACAATGATTGGTTCCGGCATCTTCCTCGTACCTGCAACAATTGCGTTGTACCTCAACTCCTCGGGACTCATTCTGCTGGTGTGGGTGTTCGGCGGAATTGTCAGTTTGCTCGGGGCACTCTCAATTGCGGAACTTGGTGCGGCGATGCCGCGTGCTGGCGGTATCTATGTCTACCTGCGTGAAGCGTATGGCCCGATCTGGGGATTCCTCTATGGCTGGACTGCCTTTGCTGTCACGAACACGGCTTCGATTGCAGCCATTGCCGTTGGATTCGCGACGTACCTCGGTTACTTCGTACCACTCGATGCAACAAGCACCACAGTAGTCGCCGTTGTCTCAATAGTCGGCCTGACCGCCTTGAATTGTCTCGGACTAAAGCTCGGCGCATGGATTCAGAATATCTTCACAATCTCAAAACTGGGAGCCTTCGTCGCGCTTCTCGTGTGCAGTCTGATTTTGCCGGGAGGATCGACGGGGAATTTTCTCCCCTTCCTTCCTACAGAACCATTCACCAATATGTTTGGCGCGTTTGGCCTGGCGCTCGTTGCAGTGTTGTGGTCGTATGATGGATGGATTGAAGTAACATTTGTTGCAGGTGAAGTCCAGAACCCGGCGCGCAACGTGCCGCGGTCGATTATTTATTCAACTGCCATCGTCATCCTCGTCTATGCAGCAGTCAATGTTGTGTATCTCTACATTCTCTCGCCACAGACGATGGCTGCATCGACGCTCGTAGCATCCGACGCTGCTACGGTGCTCATGGGTTCACTCGGGGCCGGAGTCATCGCGGCTGCCGTGATGACATCGACACTCGGGACGAACAACGGCATTGTATTCACTGCGGCAAGGATTCCGTATGCAATGGCGCGGGAGGGAGAATTCTTCGCGAGTCTCGGGGCAGTTCATCCAAAGTTCAGGACTCCGCATATTGCTCTCATCGTTCAAGGAATTTGGGCCTGCCTGCTTACACTCACTGGAACGTACAATCAACTGATTACGTATATCATCTTTGCGTCTTTTGTATTTTACGGGCTTGCCGCAGGAGCCGTGGTGGTATTGCGGAAGAAACAGCCGACAATGGACCGTCCCTATAAAACCTGGGGTTACCCGATCACACCGTTGCTATTTGTGGCGTTTGCGGCATGGCTTGTCATCAATACGATCATTGAAGCGCCCCGCGATGCGCTGATAGGGGCCGGAATCATGCTTCTTGGTCTCCCGACGTATTTTTCTCTGAAGAGAAGGAAGGCTTGATTCTCAATCAAAATCCTGCGTAATTATCTATAGAACAATTCACCAACACTGAATCAGCGAGGTACTTATGAAACGCAACGTCGTCCTTGTAGCATTAGGCATGGCCATCTTCCTGACAGCATTTGCATTCTCCGGCACCGATAGCTCAACCACTAAAGCCGAGAAGACAGAGAAACACAGTTGCTGCGGATCTGAAGCCGAGTGCGAATAAGCAATCTTGAATTGTAGAAACAGTAAGGGCTCCAACAGGAGCCCTTTTTTATTTTCTGTGCAAACTATTCTGAAAGCGTTCATCCCTTACCTCTTCTCACTTTGCCCCGGCTTGTCTTCCACGCTTTCCAGCCTCCAGCCACTGAGAGTACGTTCTTGTATCCCATTTTCTTGAGATTATCAGCAGCAAGGGCTGATCGAAATCCGCCGCCACAGTACAGCACTATCTCGGTTTTCTTGTCCGGGACTTTGTGTTCGATGTCGCGCTCGATAATTCCCTTGCTGAGATGAATCGCTCCGGCGGCATGGGCTTCGTTCCATTCATGCTCTTCACGAACGTCGATCAACACGAATTCATCGCTTCGTGAGAGTCTGGTCCTCACATCGGCAACCGTCACTTCTTTCACGCGTTTCTTTGCTGACGTAACAAGTTTGAGAAAGCCAGGAGTGTGTTTCATATGACTTCCAATTAGTTTGCTGATGCCCGAAGATGAAAACGGGGAATGTTTGCCTTAAACCGTTCGCCACTCTCCCACCGCATCAGGTATGTGCCGACCATGCTTCCTTCAAACGTCCCAAGGATGCAGAAACTGTTGTACTCATGTGCTTTGCCCGGTGCAATGACCGGTTGTTGACCCACAACCCCCTCGCCCTCCACTTCCTTGACAACTTCATTGGAATCGTGAATATACCAGTGCCGTCGGAGCAACTGCACATTCTCAACGCCGTGGTTTTCTATCCGGACAAAATAAGCGAAGGCGAATTTTTTCGTCATCGGATCCGATTGACCGTCAAGGTACATCGGGCTGACACTGATGGTGACATTTTCCGTTGTTTCAACATATGCGTGCATCCATTTCCCCCTGACAATTAAAATATTATGGTAACTACCGGCTCAGCATTCTCCAGATGAGTCCGAGGCCGCGTGCAGCACGGTAGAGATACGCAACCCACCAGACACCAAGGACGCGACTTGAGAGAGCCGGATTTTTTGCTGCGATTTTTTCCTGCACCGGCGCCATACGCGGAGGAAGTAGAGAGCGTATTGCTTCGATCATGATCCCGCCAACCGGTTTCCCTTGTTGCATGGCAAGCTCGAAATGCCCTGTACCCAACCGGAAAGCTTTGCGCAACAGTTCTCCAAGCCTGCGCGTTGGGTGTTTGACGACGGCATCCGGAGTGTAAACGATCTTGAACCCGCTCGATGTGGTTTTGGTTGTCCAGAGCATGTCGCCACCCGAGCGCACGTCTTCACGGAACAACCCGACACTCTTAAACACCGGGGCTTTCACAAACAGGTTCGCCGTCGCTGCACCGGAGAACTTGTTCACGAGGTCATCGTTCTGCATGTGTTGTAATGAATCGAATAATTCTGCCGCCGTGCCGCGTTCCGTCGAATAAAAAAACTCGATCTTACCTGCAGCAAGGTCGGCCATTTCCAGTGCACGTACTCCCTCCTTTACCCACGATGGCGTTACTCGACAATCCGAATCGGTAAACGCCAGCACTTCACCTTTTGCTTTCACCACCGCCCGGTTCCTCGCGGCATAGGAGCTTTGAATTTCCTTCTCCTCCAATAACTGCAGAGGATACTCACGGAGAATTTTCACCGTATCATCCGTCGAACCGTTGTCCACAACAATGATTTCCAGACGGTCCTTGGGGTAATCAATCTTCAACAGCGATTCGACGAGATGGCGGATATCCGCTTTTGCATTGTAGGCAGGCGCTATCACAGAAACAAAAGGAATCGCATCCATGCTATGGGGTACCCGTCGCGAAAGGACGTGTGACGGACGAGGTGAGTTCCTGCATCAATCGCTTGCGCTCCCATCGTACCCAACGGAGCAGTTGCATGCGGCAGAGGATCTTCTGCGCGGGATTCATTGGCACACGACGGACTGCATTCAGATACTCGGATAGCCAGGTCCAGTGCTGGCGCGACGGCGAGTTTTTTTTCTTTGGATCGAACCATGCGGTGCGCTCTTTGAGCCCGGGGTTTGCATTCACTGAAGACTCCGGATGGTCGCGACGGAAGAACAACGGGTCGGGAAGATGGGCGAATTCTCCATAGAGCGCCAGTTCTGCAAGAAGCACTTTATCGGATGAGGCGAATGCACCAATCAGCGGCGTCCTCTTGAGGAACGACGTACGTATCAGCCCGAATACCGCATTGCATTTTCTGTTGCGCGCATTGGAGACGAGGAAATCCTTCAGGCGTTCATTGGGGGTGTTACCATTGGCGGTAATGTTGTCGTTCGGATCCGTGTCGAGTGCGCGTCCGTTCGCATCGATGACAACGGTGGTGGGATAGCATAACGAGAATGAAAGGTTCGTATCAAGCGCACCAACACAGCGTTCGAGATATGTCGGTGCAATCGTGTCATCATGAGAGGCCCATTTGAAATACTCACCCCGTGAAAGCTCAAAGACTTTGTTATAATTCTTCGCGGCGCCAAGGTTCTCAGGATTACGATGGACTGCGATACGGGGGTCTTTGGCTGAGTAGGCATTGCAGATCTCCACCGTTGTGTCGGTTGATGCGTTATCGCAAATGATCAGCTCAAAGTCCGTGAAGGTCTGCGCGAGAATGGAATCCAGAGCGAACCGGAGGTAACGCTCACCGTTATACACGGGCAATCCCAGACTCACACGGGGCATGCAACATCCTTGATTCTACTGGAAACAGATACGAACAGCGATAAAATACGGAGAACTGTGCGAACGTGCAAATACTGAAAAAAAGTTTGTGGAGTCCATGGAGTTTATGGAGTTTATGGAGTCTGTGGAGTTCGTGGAGTCAATAGAGTTTGTGGAGCCAGAAAAAATAGAGCCAAGAGTCGGTTAGGCTATTAGTTGATAGAGCGGGTGGGTTTTGCAGAAGTCTAAGGCGAGGCTTCGATTTCGGAAAGAAGGGCATGAATTTTTTCCAATCGGGGTCTGTCAATCGCGACGCGCACGGGAAGCGTCGCTGCTTTGCGCAACGCCTGCAACGCTTCTTCTTTGCGGCCCCAATCAATGTACAATACACCAAGCTCGTAGCGGTGGCGCATCACATCGGGCGCGAGGGTGATTGCATGCAGCAATGCAGCTTCAGCTTCTTCGTATCCTCCGTCGGGAATACTACCGACAAACAGCGTTGCAAGCCGTCGTTCCAGCCAACCCACATTCCCAAGTGCGCGATAGAACGATCCCTTGATGGAATAGGCCGCGTCGTTTTTAGGATCAAGTGCAAGCGCCCGATCAACATGTTCCAGCAATTCATGGGAGAGCCTGACCTGTTCTCCTGCATTTGCATTGAGCGCAAGATAACCGAGTGCTCCTGCAAGCCACGTATGCGCAACGGCGTTGGTGCTATCGCCCTGCAGGCATCGACGTCCATACATTTCGGCTTTTCTGAGGAACTCAACTCCCTGTGGCCCCTCTTCCACTTCACCCAGACACACATAGACACGCGCAAGGCGCCACAAGATTTCCGGATTGTCCGGCATGGAGGTCAAAGCCGTTTCGTAGAAACTGATTGCTGCGGAATACTCGATTCTGGAAAATGCCTCGTCGCCGGTGGCGACAGCAGCCGGAAGTTCAACCAGCAGTCCGAACAACATAAACGATAGGAAGGTAGGAATAATCACCGCCTGCCCCAATGCGCATTCTTCTCAATCGATGGATCCTGATTCCTTCCTTCGATGACAATCACGAACTCCCCCTTCTTTTCCGTTGCGGCGCAGAGCTTATGGAGATCAACGGCAGTGCCGTACAACATCTCTTCATCTGCCATGGTAAGATTGAACGCAATGCAGATGCGACGCGATGCGCCAAATGCCTCGGCAAGATCACGCAACAATGGGACAAGCCGATACGGCGTATCCATCAATACGATCGTGCGGCGTTCCAGCATGAGCTGCTTCAACTCTGCGCGGCGACGTTCTTTCTTGGGTGAGAGCCAACCATAAAAGAGAAACTGGTCAATGGAGAAACCCGATACCGTCAACGCAGGCATCAACGACGACGCACCGGGAATCGGCACAATCTTGATCTTCTGTGTTATTGCTTTGCGTACGAGGAGTTGCCCGGGATCGGAAAAGACCGGTGTACCACAGTCTGAAACCAATGCAACTGATTTGCCGGATTTCAAGTGTGTAAGAATGTGACTTGATGAGGCTGCATCGTTGTGTTCGTTCAGCAATTCAAACGGCTTCACGATGCCGAAGTGCCGCATGAGTCGTTCGCCTTCACGGCGCTCTTCATAGACGACGAGGTCGGCAGCCTTGAGAACGTTGAGCGCACGGAACGTGATGTCATCAGAGTTACCGATGGGGGTTGCAACGAGGTACAGTGTGCCGGACATCTACTTCTCCTGCGGTTGAAGCTGCTCGACGGCGTCGCGGGTTGCTTCCCATTCATTCACCGCCGCAATAATCAACGCCGTTGCCGGAACTGCAATCAACAGTCCCACGAAACCGAGGAAATACCCGAATACCAGCAGACAAAGGATCAGCAACACAGGATGCAGTCCTACTTCCCTGCCGATAATCTTCGGTCCGAGAACGGTTGCTTCGAGAAGTTTTTGCGAGAGATACAGGATGATGACGCCAACAACTTTAACCAGCACAGGCTCGCCGCTGAATAACGCGACAATACAGGAAACAACCAGGCTCGTGATGAGTCCGACATACGGAATGAAATTAAGAATGCCCGTCATAATACCGAGGACGAGTGCATATTGTACGCCGAGAAACCAGAGCACCAGTGCAGAGATCGATCCCTGAATCATGGCAACGACAATCGCTCCGCGTAAGTACCGTCCGATAATCTCATCAGCCTTGCTTGCGATTGAAACAAAGCGTGTCCGTTTGCGCGGAGAGGCGAGTCTCGCAAAGCGTTCAGTGATCAACGGGAAGTCCATCAGCATATAGAACACAAGAAATGGAATAATCACCGCATTGATAATTTGAAGCACGATGGACGACACTCCCGTGACAAACCCGAATACACCTTCGAATAAATGTGTGAGGACATTCTCGAGCCGCGGCGAAACCTGTTCTGTAATCATAGCCCGGGCTTCGTCCACCGGTACGCCGTAGCGCTCCAGAATACTGAAGATGCTGCCGGACTTGAGGATCTCCGCAACGTCGCGGGCAATGAGGTTGATACCTGAGAGAATGCCACGGAATTCCTGCGCCACAATCGGCAGAAGGAACAACACTCCCCACACGACGGTGCCAACCAGAACAACGACGATGACAAGCGAAGATGCCCAGCGTGGAATCTTCCGCTGCTCAAGTCGCGTAACGAAGGGATTCAGGATATAGGCAACCAGAAATGCTACAATGAACGGTGCAAGAAGTCCGAGGATGGAATAGAGAAACCAGAGTGTGAAAAGCAACACGCCGAGCCACATGATGCGGCGTGACAGCAGATCGTCAAACGGAGAGAGGAGATACACCAGAGCACCCACCAGCACAAACGGTGAGAGTATCGGTTGCACGGCATACGCCAACGCCGCAAGTAGAAATACTGCCGCAACGAGAATAGCGGTGTGATGTGGGAAATCACCAGAGTTCATTTTGAGAGGTTTTCGCTTTTGACTCCCGTATGCCCGAACCCACCTGCGCCGCGCTCGGTTTCGCTCAACGATTCACGCTCTTCCCATTGCACACGTGTGTAGGGCGCAACAACCATCTGCGCAATCCGGTCGCCACGCTTGATAACGAAATCCTGCTTCCCGAAGTTGGTGAGTATGACTTTGACTTCACCACGATAGTCGGCATCGATGGTGCCGGGGGAATTCAACACTGTCACCTGGTTCTTCACAGCCAACCCGCTACGTGGACGCACCTGCGCTTCGTATCCTTCCGGTAGCGCGATGGCAAAGCCAGTTGGCACGAGCGCTGTTTCACCCGCCTTCAGTACAAACTCCCCTTCCATCGCCGCGCAGATGTCCATCCCGGCGGAGTGGGGTGTGGCGTACCCTGGGAGCTGCACATCCTGTGTGGCGCCTGCAATTCGTGTTATACAAACGGTTACATGTGAGGTCAAGAGATCTTAGTCCCGATTAGTCTTCAACCGTTGTCAGTTTTATTTTATCTCGCTCCTTATCGGGGTCTTTCCCCTTTTTCTTAAATTCTTTGTCGCCCTTTATACACTTTTCTTTCTTAAACATATTAAAGTATTCTTTAAGGAAGTTATGTCTTTTTTCAATGGCGGTTTTTTCCCCTGCAGCCTGAGTTATGCTCGTTTGAAAATTTAGCAATTCTCTGTATTCACGGTTCATATCAAGTCCCAACTGAACCTGCCATTTTAGAGTTCTCAAAAACTTAACCAAGAAGACCGCAAATGAATTCAGTTCACTCTTTTTTCCCTGCTGGATAAGATCATTCGCAACCAGATAGACTGAAACTGCCATCGCCCTGTTGTTGATGTATTTGAGCCTATTGTCCAAGGACTGAGAAGTGGCCTTAAGATTTGTCTTGATTTCACTAACCAGCTTCTTGTCTAAGGTGCTGAAACTTTCCTTTTGTTTAAAGAAATCCTGCAGATCAATGTATCGCGAACGATGGAACTCATCTGTTTCTTTTTTGCTAAAAACATTGATCATGATTTGTGCAGCGACTTGTTCTCTTGCAAATCTCCTATCGCGAATACTG
>JBJXHC010000034.1:0-2982 GCA_046160825.1 Bacteroidota bacterium
AGCGGCTCATCACCCGTTCACAAGGGAACGTCCTCTATGAGCTCAACCACAAGCCGGCACTCCAGCTCTACAAAGACTACCTTGGTGAACTCGCAAGTGGACTTCCCGGCACAGCACTGCATTTCCCTCTGTCCATCCGACAGAAACAGGAAGATGCCAAACGCTTGGTTCGCACGATCCTCGGCATCAACCACGAGGCGCAATCCCTCACCTTCGCGGGAGATATGCCGGAGGGCGCCTATGCCCAATTCATGCGGGCGAATTTCGATCGCTTGATACAAGGCGCATCGGATGCGGCGACTTTAGCCACACCAATCAGCACAGACTCTGTCCCTACACTCTCCATCGCCATCAGTTGCGTCGGACGCCGACTGGTTCTCGGCCAACGAACCGAAGAGGAAGTGGAAGCGACATTCGATGTCTTGCCGAAAGGTGTCCAACAGATCGGATTTTACTCATATGGAGAAATTTCCCCTTACTCCACCGGACAATGCGACCTGCATAATCAGACGATGACGTTGACCACCATCTCTGAGGCCGCCTGAGACCGACAATGCACCCACTCTTGCAGCGACAACTCAAACGCCTCATGCTCGATCCCGACTGCTGCCCGACAGACGTGGGGGCCTGGCAGACCGCGCTTGAACGAATCAGTCAGAGCTACAGCGAAGGAGACCAGGGCCGATCACTACTGGAACAATCGCTGGATGTGACGTCGCGGGAAATGCAAGGGTTGTACGAAGAGCTCCGTTGCTCCAGCGAGACAGAACTCTCGAAAGAACGGAACAAGCTCGAAGCGGTTCTTCACTCACTCGGAGACGGTCTCTGCGTCGTCAATGAGCAGTGGAAAGTTCTCATTATGAACCCACAGGCCGAAATCCTCTTCGATGCTCCTCTCGCTCAGCTGAAAGGCCGGCCGATCTACCATCCGCTTTCTCCCAAGCCTGAAACGGATAGCCGCGAATGCCTGATCACCGGTGTATCGATTCCACCACTCACATTGGGCATGTCCTATCGAACCGAGGAGAGCATCCTCTTCAGGAAAGTTGGCGGATCGATTCCCATTTCCTTGGCCGTCACGCCGATTTCACACGAGGGCACGATCGACGGCGCCGTCCTGATGTTTCGAGATATCACGGACAAGAAACTGCTGGAGGCACAGCAAGCTGAGCATGCCACCCTGCTCAATCGGGTACAAGCCGGGCTTCTCGAATTGGCAACCAACGCGGATATCTATCGGGGACAGCGCGCCGAAGCCTTTCAAGTCATTTCACGGGTTGCGGCACACAGCCTCATGGTCGATCGGGCCAGTATCTGGTTTTTTACCGACCAGCGAACCGCCATTCGCTGCGCCGATCTTTACGAACAGCAGACCGATCGTCACTCAAGCGGAATCGAGCTTCCCGCAGCAGGCTTTCCACGATATTTTACGGAACTTGCAACGGAGAATGTCCTCGCTGCAGATCAGGCCCAGACCGATTCCAGGACCTCAGAATTCACGGACAGTTACTTAGCCCCGTTGGGAATCACCTCGATGCTGGATATTCCCATCCGGTCGGAAGGCAAAATGGTGGGCGTCATCTGTCATGAACACATCGGCCCACCTCGACAATGGAAGCTGGAAGAAGTGCAATTCGCGACGTCGGTTGCCAATACAGTTTCTCTCGTTCTTGAAGCTGCCGATCGACGCAGGGCTGAACTTGAGACTGAACACTCGAAGAATTTTCTCAATTCCGTGATCGAAAATCTGCCCATCATGGTGTTCGTCAAAGACACCGAACATCTTCGGTTCGTACGATGGAACAAGGCTGCGGAAGACCTGACTGGGCTGACGCGAGAGTCCGTCCTCGGAAAATCGGATCACGACTTTTTCCCTCAGGACGAAGCCACCTTCTTCATACAGAAAGATCGTGACGTCATCGAGTCACGGTGTCTCCAAGACATTCCCGAAGAACCCATTGCCACAAGTCACCATGGCACCCGAATTCTTCATACACGCAAGATTCCCATCTTGAATGCACAAGGACAACCAGAATACCTCTTGGGAATTTCTGAAGACATTACCGAAAAGGTCGACCGAAGCAGAAGCATTCAGGAAATGGCGAGATATTATGGCTTCTGTGGTTTGAAACCGTCAAGTCATTGCACTTCGAAGTAGAATGCAAACCAAGCTTCCAGATACTTCCACATACTCACCAAGTATGTGGACGAACTATATCTTGAATATTGCAACTATTGAAACGAGCTAATTCTGACTTTTACCGTAGGTAGGTGACGACATCGCTTGTATTGAGACGTCCAGTCACTTGACGACTACACCGGAGTGTCAGGCATATGTAATACGATTCGGGGTGTTGAGTGCGTAGTGACTTGGGCAATAATATTTGTTCCCGTTTCATGTTGGGAGCACTCTCTTTGATGAAAAAGCTGCTCCAGCTCGCGGTGAGCACATTTCAACTTGTCATGGTCAACCGATGAAAACCTCATAGAAAAGACAGAAAGTGGATATAGGGAACGTGCATCTATGGAAAATTTCAGTTGACTGGGTTGAGTTGTTCGACAGTTGTTACAAATGTTTTTTGTTCGATTCACGGGAAGCGGTTGTTTTGATATAGGAAGCATTCACCACGGCGCCACTGGCAAATCCGCACTATTTATCACGTACATACACATCTATTTAACAAAACGAATCTGTATCGTGACGCGATACCATAGTGCGATCGAGTACGGTACGGAGTACTACCGTAATGAACATCGTTCTGAGAACATTGCCAACTATGAGTACGGGGGAACGCTTTAACAGAGCAGCTGCACATTGATCGGTATTCTACCAATGGAAGGGGCGGAGGATAACCGAAAACACGACCATCAAAAGTAATGAAATTTTCTTTCGATTTTTACAATTTCTGTAAGAGGGTCTCGGAGGGTTGTTTAGGCGTTCAGCCGTTCAGGAGGAATGAAATAAATAACTATAGAAAAAGA
>JBJXHC010000035.1:0-4990 GCA_046160825.1 Bacteroidota bacterium
CTTACCAGGGAACTCAATGCCGAGGGACGGAAGCAAGTAGTTTGTAATAGGCTCGGGGCCACCCACATTACCGGCATAATACCGTTCGTTAAAACTCTGCGATGTTGGCCCATCCGTCCGATACTGAAGGGATCCATTATATGAATCGCCACCTGTCTTCGTCGTAATATTCACAACACCGGATTGTGCGTTTCCAAACTCCGCATCAAGCCCACTGCTGGAAACACTGACAGACTGAATGGCATTCGCGGCAACGGAGAGAGCACCTCCCGCACCGGCAGTGGAGTTTCCCGAGTACAGTTGCTGCAATTGCTCGTTAGCCGTATTCGTTCCTGCTGCATTACCCCCGGCCCCGACATCATTCACCACCACGCCATCAATCAGGATTTGTGTTTCATTGGCGCGTCCTCCCCGAAGAAAGAGCTGTCCACCGAACTTTACGACACCCGCCTGAAGCCCGAGAACGTCCTCCACCCCCTTGACGTTCGGGAGTTGTTCAATCTTTTCCCTGTTAAAGGTTTGCCCCCCTGCCGTCTTGGTCACATCAACAAGAGGTGGTGTTCCCTCAACGGTAACTCCTTCAATCTCGATATCTTCGCTTGCCATTTTGAAGTCAAACACTGCTGTTTCGTCCACCTCAATACGAATCTTTTTTGCTTCAATCGTCTGATACCCAACGGCAGAAACCCGGACGGTATATTCACCAGACGTCACTCCGGTGATAAAATACTCTCCATTCGGGTTGGTCACGCCACCTCGACCACTTCCTACAATCAAGATGTTGACACCGGGGAGGGTTTCCTTCGTGGAAACATCCGTTACCTTCCCCTTGATATTTCCGGTGGTGGCCAGAACGGCAAATCCATTTTCAGATATCAGCCCCACTATCAGCAGCAGGCAAAAAATCCTTGAAACATGGCGCATCAGGAATTCTCCTTAGGGAATCGAACTTTCATTCAAGTCTGAGTAAGCTTTTTTCAACGATTGGATAACGTGAGATTTCTTGGCAAAGTATAACGGGAAACCCATATGCACAACCGAGAACATCTGACGACACCCTGGCGATGTTGGGGGCGGTGCCAGGTACCGGATTCCAACAGGGTTGTCATCAAAAAAAGGATTCCCACTCTTGGAAACAAAGTACGAAGTGGTTTGCCCGAATCCGGACGGGTAACAAAGAGCGATATTGCGAATTGCATATCCGGAATCAGCACGTACCTTCGTCGTGTCCAATTCAATAGCCGGATATCCATTTGCACCACTAACACCAATGAAATCCAACGCAGTGTTCTGCGCAAACGGTACTTGCGACGTAGACGCAACGTGAAAAACCAACACAGACCAATTGTCGTATCCGAGTATCATGTTCTGAATATTTGGCGTCCCGCTCCAGATAAGCTTCCCACCAATCGAGAGATATGCCTGGACTTGTGCTTGATCTCCCGCGTCGAACCTCCAACTGCCCCCGATGAATACGGTCACCCACTGTTCCGCAGAAATAAGTATTGACGAATAATTTTGTATGACATCCGGACCCGGCCATGCGAATCCCCTTCCCTGAAGCGTCCAAACGTCCATACTGTCTCTCTTGCCAAGCGAGTCCAACACCTCACGATAAAAATTGTTTACCGAATTACTGTCGATACCTCCGGCTCCAGTGCTGCGCGTATTGTTGATAAACAACGTCCGCCTTGGCCAACCAGGGAGATCCAGGTTTGGAATCCGCGCACGGAAGCGGCGGGAGACGATCTGACTAAGAACACCCCAACGATTACGGGCGCGAACAAAAATGGTATGCGTATCACTGCCAGTTTGCTGGAAATCCGATCCACTGACCAGTGCAGAGGGGATGGAACTCCACTCCGACCAATGTATTGTATCATCAATGCTCCACGAGTATACCCGTTCGTCGGTGCTCGGATCCAGGCCACTAAAACCAAACGTCAAACCCGGAAGCCGCTCTGTCGGACAGGTAAGAATGAACGGTGCAGTTCCTGTGCTTGGACCTGTTGGCTGAAACAAGATCGGACCGGGAGAACGGAGAGTCCAGAAATGCACAAACGCGGGTGTCGGATCCTCGGCGTCACTATTGTCTACGGCTTTCACTTCAAACCGATGCTGATTGCTATCCGCGGGTGAATTGAAAATGAAATTCGCCTTGGTCGGCGCTTCAACCTGGACTGGATCAGCTCCTTGAACAGAATCGCCAAGAACAGGACCGTTCGGATACGGAACAGCAAACATCCTCCCCGTGACGAGGGAATCAACAATCGCATCAATCAATGCTCTTTCAGCAGGATCTATGGTCGCAAAAAAATTATACACCCTGAAGAGCGATCCGGCAGTCGGACTGACGAGAATAAGCGTATCAAGTGGAGTGCCACTCAAGTTGGTGAGATTGAGCAACGTGACCCATGGCGTTGAGTCCGGACCGGCATTATGATAGTCAATCCAGCGGAACTTGAATGCAACAAGAAAACCGTCAGGATCATCACCGACCCAGTACAATGTTTGTTCCGGAATAGCGCCTTGAAGAATATACTGTGCTGTTGTATCATTCGCAGGAGCATTTGCCAATCGTGTATCGGGCAAACTGTTTGGGTACGGTTCACCGCTGGGATTTTCGCAGCTCAAAAGAATCAGGGAAGCAACGAGAGCGGAAATTCCGAATCCGGCAAGTTTCTTGAGTGACACCATTTCCTCTTCCTTCATTTTCGTAGGTTCTGCCACTGGTTTACAATTGTTCAACTGAAGAGATGTAATAGTACGGCACATACTCGAAAGTCTCTGCCAACTGAATCAGCGATCGATCCATATCAAATGTGACAGTGATGCGTGTAACCCGACCCTCAGTTACAGGGATGGACAATTCCCCTGTTTCAGGAAGACTCTGGAGGTCTTGAATCGGCAATCGAGGCTCAACAAAAATTGGCGCCTCATAAAACCCATACGATATCAGAATCACAGGCTGAGGTGCGACACGAACATTGACTCTTGAGAATGTACCTGGTGGTGCATACGCCACCCCGAGAACGAGATTTGAATCGCGGGCGGCGACGTCAAGAGAGTTGAAGAAATCACCTTCATCCGGCCGCCGGATAGCGGCGAGACTTGAATACACCGGGAGTCGAATATTACCAGGCTGAAGAACCTCAAGATCGTCGAGAACCAGCATGAAGATGTTTTGCGCACCCGTGACGGGGTTTATCGCACTAAACGGTAAGAGAGATGTACGCTCATTCTTGACTGCCAGGCGAACCTCGATAATACCCGGAAGCGGAGAGTCGTATTCGTACTGTTCGCATGAAATGGTAACAACGGCGAACGCCAGAACACACCCGGCTGCAATGCGGCTGAAAAAATTATTCTTGACCATGGTAACCCATTCGTTTGTGACTACGTACTTCATCTTATCCAGATGGGAATGTTTCACTTCCAAGAGACGCTATCATCATGCGTGATGACGGCGCGAGATATGATTATTACGAGTGACCAAACTCGTCGTTGACCGATACTCTTGTAAGTGTAAAGATGGTGTGGGCGCTACTTTAACGTGGAACTGGAATGAATGTAGCAAAACTCCATCCATTTGTCAAGCAACCACTGATGTTTAGCGAAGAAAACTTCTGACCTTGCCTGAAGAGAACCTCACGAACCACCGACGATTTCTTAGAAAGCCCTGTTCGTCAAACTCCTGAATGAGTGGTCGCGATGGAAACTCCAGTGGTATTGTCGGGGCGGGGGGATTCGAACCCCCGGCCTCTTGGTCCCGAACCAAGCGCGCTACCGGGCTGCGCTACGCCCCGTTTCTCAAAGCAGTTTTATCAAGTTACTGCTTTTCCCTTGTAGAATCAACGACAAAAGTTGCCGGGGCGATTCACTTTCTCCATGAAGCTCTCTGCAATCTTGCCGGCAAGTTCGAGCGGCGAAGAACTCTCGGACACATCAAGCCACTCAATCCGCTCGTCGCGCCTGAACCACGTCAGTTGACGCTTCGCGTACCGACGGGAATTCTGTTTGAAAAGTCTGATCATGTCTTCATATGAGATTTTGCCCAGCCTGTAGTCAAATACTTCGGCGTACCCAACAGTGTTCAGTGCGATCGCTCTCGAATGATATCCACGATTCTCCAGTTCTTCTACTTCGTTCATCAATCCTTGTGCGAGCATCGCATCACATCGCTGCTCAATGCGGGCGTACAAGTCATCCCGCTGCCAAGCAATCCCAAACATCAATGGCACAAAAGTGATGGGTGGTGCATTCTCCCGATGCAACCGGGAGAGGGGCGTCCCTGTGAGATGGTGTACCTCAAGTGCTCGAATCACACGACGTGGTTTCGTCCGGTCTATCTCGTCGGCAAGATCCGGATCAATCCGGCGAAGGTCGTCCATCAGAGGTTCAATCCCTTCCCTCTCCAGCCGAATTTCAAGAAGCTTCCGAAACTCCGCATCTGCCGGCGGACCATCAAAGAGCCCATCAATCAAGGATCGAATATAAAGACCTGAGCCACCGACAATGACCGGCGTAATCTTCCTCGCCAGTAAATCATCAATTACTGCACGGCCCTCGACTCCGAAGGTTCCGGCATTGTACTCTTGATCAGGGTTGATGATATCGATGAAGTGATGCGGGACCTGAGAACGTTGCTGCATGGTTGGCTTCGCCGTGCCGATATCCAGATAGCGATAGATCTGTCTCGAGTCCGCTGAGAGGATTTCTCCGCCAAGAAATTTGGCAAGATGCAACGACACTTCTGTTTTCCCTGAGGCAGTCGGACCAACCAGAACGGGAATATGCCGGTTCATCATTCAAGCACAATGGAGACGGTGAGTATTCATCTCACTTCCATCCCATCTTCCCGATGAGAGGCACGAATTTGAATCCATGAATTTCCCGTCGATCGAAGCGCTGGCCATTGCGCGTGAAGACAAGCAACGATTGCCCTTCCATATCACCAACCGGAATGACAAGCTTTCCTCCATCGGTCAAT
>JBJXHC010000036.1:0-8409 GCA_046160825.1 Bacteroidota bacterium
AAACGTAATGACATGGCGGACACCGCTTTCCAGGGCATGACCAATCTCCGATTGATTGATGATCATGTCCAATTAGGTGTTTACCATGTCTCCGAACAAGTGTTTACCATCTCCCCAGTCTATACATTAGGAAGAGAGGGGAGTTGAGATCTGGATTCATGACGGACTCGGCAAAGAAACAGGTCCAAAAACAGCGCACTCCGAAATCGATGGCCCGCTTCGACGAGCGAAGCGAGGCGAGCGGTGTGCGGGGACAAACAGCCCGGATTGCGATTTCAGCGTTAACTGTTTTAGTGCCCGGTGCTGAAATCGTATGAACTCCGGCTGGAGCTACCAGGGCGTGTGGGATTCGATTTCGGTAAGTTCTCTTTGGTTACTTTCTCTTCAAAGAAAAAGTAACGGTGTTATTGATACATCTCGCCCGCTTTTTGCGTACCATATTAGCGACAATACAGCCATAACACACCGTTCCCGTGAAAGGACACAATCATCATGAACATCTTCGTAGGTAATCTGTCGCGTGCGGTAAAGGAAGAAGACCTGCGACCACTCTTCGAGCCATTCGGCAAGATCATGGCCGTCAACATCATCAAGGATAAATTCAGTGGCGAGTCGAAGGGGTTTGGCTTTGTTGACATGTCCAAGACCTCGGAAGGCAAGGCGGCCGTTGAAGCATTGAACGGTAAGGACCTCATGGGCCAGGCGCTGACGGTGAATGAAGCTCGTCCAAAATCCGAGAGTGGATCCCGCGGTGGCGGTGGTGGATACGGAGGAGGCGGCAACAGAGGCGGTGGTGGTGGGTATGGTGGTGGAGGTGGACGCGGCGGTGGCGGCGGCAAACGCTACTAAGAGAAAAATGAATTGTACCTTTTTGCCCCGGTCGGTCGGACGGGGCTTTTTTTCGGCTCTCCACTGTCAACAATATGGTGGAAGATAACCAGGCCGCCACATGGTTGATTCTCAGCCATGAAGCGTAGTGCATCGGCGGATCACCACGGGAACCCTGGAAGACAAATCCCCGTTACATAACGGCACACCACACGTATCAGAATCCAACTCAAAGGAGAATTATGGCAGAAACAAAGACGATTCTTGTCACAGGTGCAACCGGTCAGCAGGGAGGTGCTGTGGCTTCGGAACTGTTGTCACACGGTTTCAGCGTCAACGCGATGACGAGAAAACCGGACAGTGACAAGGCGAAAGCGCTCGCAACACAAGGGGCCAGGATCGTTACCGGTGATCTGAATGACCCGGCCTCCCTGGAGGCAGCGTTGAAGGGCGTCTGGGGAGTGTTTGCGGTGCAGAACACATGGGAAGCCGGAGTGGAAAAAGAAGAGGAGCAGGGAAAGAGGATTGCAGCGGTTGCCCAAAAAGCGGGAGTACAGCACTTTGTGTACAGCTCCGTGGGTTCAGCACAACGCAAGACGGGGATCCCGCACTTCGATAACAAGTATCGCGTAGAAGAGACCATCCGCGGACTCGGCTTTCCTTCGTACACGATCATCAGGCCGGTATTTTTTATGGAGAACATCGCGTCACCCTGGTTCAAGCCGGCCATCGAGCAGGGAAATATCATGACGGCGTTGAAGCCCGACACACCGCTGCAGATGATTGCCGTGCAGGACATCGGGAAGTACGGTCTGTGGGCGTTCCGGGATCACGAGAAATTGAACGGCCGCGCAATTGATATTGCGGGTGATTCGCTCACGATGCCGCAGACCGCAAAGGCAATCAGCGCGGTCTCGGGCAAACAGGTCGGGTTTGCCCCGATCCCCATCGAAGAAATCCGCAAGGGAAGCGAAGACTTTGCCCTGATGCTTGAGTGGTTCGACGCCGTGGGATACGACGTCGACATTCAAGGCATGGCGAAAGAATCCGGCATCAAGCCGACGCCCTTCTCGCAATGGGCCGCCACAATAAAGTGGTGATGCGATAAGCACAAACCCCGGTCAGATGATTGGCCGGGGTTTTGAGTTTCAATTGCAGATACTGTACGATAAACCCGGATTGATTTCCCCAAACCCGGTTGCGATTGCAACCTTCTTTCGGTAACTTCGTTTCAACTTCTGGCAACCCCTCATTTCCTCAACCCATAAAGCCTTGATTCGTATGTCAAAATCCATCACTCGTGTTCCTGCTGAGCGAATCGCTTTGATCGTATTATTCGCCGTCTTCGTCTGTGTTACTTGTACCCTCAATGCCGGTGAGAAACCCGTGCGCTTCTTCGGGAGTGATGGGCGGACGTTGCTTGCCCCGGGAGAGTTCGATCCTTCCATTCCATCTCCCGAGCAGGCGCTCCATTTCGTCCTCGGCGAGCGACCTGCCCGTCACGCGCAGGTGCTTGAGTACTTCCGCACACTCGCCGCCTCTTCGAAGCGCGTGAAATTGTTCGACATGGGAAAGACATACGAGGACCGTCCGCTGATCTATGCGGTGATTTCCGACGAGGCTAACATCACCAAGCTTGATGAGATCAAGAAAAACATACAGGCAATCGCAGATCCACGCGCTACTTCCCGGGCCCGGCTTGATGCCCTCGTGAATGCCACTCCCGCCGTGGCATGGATGGCATATTCAATTCACGGCGACGAAATCTCCGGTGTTGATGCATCGCTTGCTGTGGCGTACCGTCTCGCAGCGGGGATGGATTCATTGACGCAGCGGCTCCGGAAGGACCTGATAGTCATCATCGACCCGACTGAGAATCCCGATGGCCGCGAGCGGTACCTTGCGCAGATGGAAGCTTTCGCAACTGCCGTCCCGCTTGCCGACGGGCAGAGCCTGCAGAAGGGGGGCTTCTGGCCCTGGGGACGCGGCAATCATTATCTGTTCGACATGAATCGTGATTGGTTTAGCGAGGAACTGCCCGAGAGCAAAGCACGCATCAAATCCATAGTCGAATGGAATCCCCAACTCGTCGTCGATGCGCATGAGATGGGACAATGGGACACGTACCTGTTCTCACCGCCGCGCCATCCGTTTAATCCGTACCTGACGGATCGAGTGAAGCACTGGTGGGGCGTCTATGCCGCCGACCAGGCAAGAGCATTCGATCAGCGTGGCTGGGCATACTACACACGTGAGTGGAATGAGGAACTCTTTCCCGGCTACGGATCGTCCTGGTCGCTGTATACAGGCGGCCTCGGAATTCTCTACGAGCAAGCCGGTGTATCAGGTTCGCGCATCTCACGCCACGACGGCACCGTCCTGACGTATTCCGAATCTGTTGAGCACCAGTATGTCAGTTCGATCGCCAACCTCACAACGGCGGCAAACAACCGGAAGCAGTTACTTCTCGATTACTATACGCACAGACAGCGGGCAATCTCCGAGTATGGTGGTGGAAAGGTGAAGACGTACATTGTCGCCCCGGACAGCAACCCGGACCGGCTTGCGCACCTCGCGCAAACACTCATCCGTCAGGGAATCGAAGTCTCGGTGGCGAAGGAGAAATTCTCCGCACCGGCACGAAGCTACTATGATCAACGAAGTGCTACGAATTCGTTTCCTGCCGGAGCGCTTGTTATTCCGACCAACCAGCCACAGGGGTTTCTTGCCCAGGCCATCCTGACGTTTGATATCCAGCTCTCGGACAGTTTCCTCACGTTCGAACGACGCGAATTACTGAAACGACGGGAGTCGAAGCTGTATGAAATCACCTCATGGTCTCTCCTGCAGGCTTATGGACTGGATGCCTATGCGAGTGAATCGGAAGTGTCGCCAGCGATGGAACCCTGGAAAGACGCGCCACGCGCCGGTCGTGTGGATGGAATGAGGCCGCAGCAGGGATTTATCTTTGATGCAAACAGTGATGGTGCGTTGCGTGCCATTGCAATGATGTACAGTCGCGGACTTACCATGTTCGCCGCAAAGAAGGATCTGGACGTTGAAGGAAAGAACTTTCCCCGCGGCTCCATATTCCTTCCTGTACGCACAAACCCGCCGGACTTCTCCCGTGTTCTTGACAGCATTGCTCGTGAGACCGGCATCCAGGTGGTGGGGATCAGCAGCGGAATGGGGATAAAAGGACCCGACCTCGGTGGAAGCGAACTCGGCGTGTTGCGGAAACCCAAAGCGGCTCTTGTCGCAGGAGGATCAACAAGCTCCACGAGTATGGGTTGGATCTGGCACCTGCTCGATCAGAAAATCGGTCTTCCACTTGCGCTGTTGGATATTGCCCAGCTTGGTTCCATCGATCTATCGATTTACAACGTTTTGATCCTGCCGGATGGAGGATCATACGCAAGCGTGATGGGCAGCCCGACAATTGAGAAGATCCGCCGGTGGGTACAGTCCGGAGGAACACTGATCGCGATGAACTCTTCGGCGATGTTCTGTGCTGATTCCACCACCGGGCTTTCATCGGTGAGGCAGCGCTCGCAGGTGCTGGCAAAGCTGACCGAGTACGAGCAGTCAGCCATGCAGGAAATAGCAAACGAGTCTCCGGACGTTGCCAAACTCCACATCTGGTCATATCCTGAAAAGCCGGACACTGCATCGCGCAAGGAGCCCAAATCCGGCCTGACACCCGCTGAGCTCGAACGTGCGGAAGAGATTGGACGCGTCTTTGCTCCCTCCGGGGCAATCCTCCGCGTTGAGTTGGATCAGGAGGAGTGGCTGACGTTCGGGATGGGGGAGAAGGTGCCGGTGATGATGACGTCTTCCACCGCGCTTGTTGCAAAGTATCCTCCTGTGCGTACAGTCGGACGGTTTGCACCCGCACCTGCGTTACGCATCTCGGGTTTACTCTGGCCTGAAGCGCGGCTCCGTCTTGCTGGCACCCCATACTGCACGCAGGAATCAATCGGCATGGGGCAGGTGATTCTCTTTGCCGGACAGCCGAATTTCCGGGCGTACTTTCGCGGCACGGAGCGGCTCCTTTCCAACGCAATCCTGTTCGGTCCGGGCCTCGGTACTTCTTGGACGCCGGAGTGGTGAGGGTGCGATTGCATTCATCAAAATCATTTTGCAGATTTCCGTGGTGAATACGGACATGAACAAGCAACGGGTCATATCAGCCATAGCCCTGGTGTTGAAGAAGCACGGGGTGCGCCGCGCGTCCCTCTTCGGATCAACGGCGAGAGGCGATAGTGCATCACGGAGCGACGTTGACCTCCTTGTTGAAATGGACGACGGCAAGTCTCTGCTTGATCTGGTGGGTATAAAGCTCGATCTGGAAGAATCGCTCAAAAAGAAAGTGGACATATTAACATACAACTCCATCCATCCGCTCCTGAAGGATCAGATACTGCGCGAGCAGGAACCGATCTCGCTATACAAGTAGCCCCCAACACCCGGCAACCGGCGGGTTGCCATTCGCGGCGTGTTTCGTTCACTAATCCGCTCGCCCGTTCCTAAGCTTCTCCCTTGTTTTCTTCCCCGCATCTCCAAGACTCACAATCTTCCAACTTGACTCATCGTCCATAGACTCATAGTCCTGTTTCAATTATCTATTACCACAATGCCTGCCAAGAATAAACTTCTCTTGCATTGCCGAGAAAAGGAATGTTGTGGCTTGAACACCAAATTGCTACCTTTTCGACCAGAGCATTCTTTTCAGAATTTCTGAGGAATCAATGGATAGGAAGAACTGGTCACGCGAGGAATTAATCTTGGCAATAAACCTCTATTGCAAGACGCCATTCGGGAAATTACACAACAAAAACCCTGACATCATCAAACTTGCAAAGCTGATTGGACGTTCTCCGTCTGCTGTTGGATGGAAGTTGGTGAATTTCGCCAGCTTCGACCCAAGTCTGAAAAAACGCGGGATCAAGGGTGCCGTTAATGTTAGCAAGCTTGATCGAGAAATCTGGAATGAATTCTACAACGACTGGGAACGGCTGGCGTTCGAAAGTGAAGCACTTCTAGCGAAACGCACCGGTGAGTCAATTGAAACACTCGCCCAAATTGATTTGCTAGAGATTACACGAATTGGCCTAGATCGCAGAGCCCTTGTGAAGGTTCGGGTCAATCAGAACTTCTTTAGAGCGGCGGTCTTAGCTGCATACGAATTTCGGTGCTGCGTAACCGGGCTTGCAGTACCCGATCTCCTGAATGCCAGCCACATCCTCCCGTGGTCCAAAGATGAGAAGAACCGGGTCAACCCACGTAATGGTCTTTGCCTGAATACTCTTCATGATAGAGCGTTCGACCGCGGCCTACTCACGATTACGCCCGAGCTCAAGGTGAAAATTTCCCCCTTGATAAAAAAACCGACTAAACGAACCGATCCCTCCCAACAGTTCTTGGCACGATACGACGGAATGACGATAACGCTCCCCGGTAGGTTCCTTCCAGGGCCAGAATTTCTTGAGTACCACAACAAGAAGATATTCAAACAATGAAGATATCTCAAACGATCAAGTTCACTTGCTTGTATCGAGATGCTGGCAACTCGAAGGCCTGGGGCGAGGTTGCGTTTTCAAACCCGACCAATCTTCCTTGCTCCGAAGTAGACACTCGCTTGAGCAAAGCCTTTGACATGGGATGCTTATTCATTGCCGATCAAATCCAGATACCGGAGGTTTTTCTTTATGCAAATGGAGAAGTAATTACAGAAGATCACTGTTTTCATGAGTTCGATTCAGTTAAGGTCTCACTGGAGAAAGCTACCGATGCGTACCAACGGTCAATAGAGTTTTTTGTGAGGCAAGTAGAAAAAGAAAATCGAAGGGGTTGGCGCGCATTCAATCCGATTGATAAGGTCTTTGGTGGGAGGGTATAGACCACGGGTTCATCCTACACAAAGCCAAAGATTGTAGACGAACTACCAATCGGCTTTTGCATCTACATTCACACCCTTGTGGAAGGACCCGTCCCGATAGAATGGACGGAGAACGGCAATCCATTCATCTACTCTAATCGAGAGGCTGCTGAACGGGAGATCGCGGAGGATACGATGGAGAGAATCCAACAATATCTTGCGGGCGAAAGGGAATTTGAAGACGCCATGACCGTCGAGGAATATGTGGTTGAAGTAACAGTCTTGTCAAACGGGTCTATTGTCGATGAAGCAGGAAACAATTACGGAAACGCGTATCGGACAGACATGTAATTACCACACTTCTGGAAACATGACCTCGTGAAGAATCCCAAACGTTGTATTGACCGCATTCAGAAAGCGTTGTCCCGGTAAGCCGCTCTCACCTCACCAACACCACCTTCGCCGTTTTCACAAATCCTTCCATCTGCAGCCGGATCAGATAAATCCCGCTTGCGAAACTCTCGCGCATGGCACAACGCTGTATGCGGTTGCGAACGCGAAGCTGTACAGATATGATGGTACGGTCTGGAGTCTTTTGCCGCTTGCGGGTATAGTCTTTGACATCGTTGGCGAAATTGATGGTGCGGCCCCTGCATTATTAAGTGGAACGAACGCCGGAGTCTGGCTCTCGACCAACAGCGGTACGAGCTGGACGGAATCGAATGCCGAGCTCATTGCAACGACAGCGACGATGTTTGCAACCATCGGAGATCAAATCTTTACGCCGATCTCGAATCGCATCGCCCGCACAACGGACAATGGGACAACGTGGACATATCCCGGTACCATGGACGCTGCACGCCTCGTTGCCCACGGAACCTCTTTGTTCGCGACGACCTGGAATGGCGTCTCCCGCTCGACCGACAATGGTGCAACGTGGACACTTGTCAATCAGGGCATCACCGAATACCTTCCCGACGTGAGGGATATTTCTGCCACCACCGATGCACTGTACGCATCCTTCTTCTACGTTATTTCATTCCATGGAAATAGTAATTGGTCGAGTGGTGGAGTGTTCCGCTCAACCAATAATGGTGCATCGTGGGTTCCTGTGAACACCGGTCTTCCACACAGTACATTTTCCGTTGCTGCACCAACGCATCGTGTAGCTGCAAGCGGACAGTCAGTGTTTGCCGCAACGGTTGGTGGCGTCTATCGATCGACAAATGCAGGAGCAAACTGGTTTCCTGCCGGAAGCGGCATGCCATCAAACACCTGGGTGGAGGCGCTGCATAACTCTCTCGCGTACGTTTTGTTTGATTCGAACAATGGCGTCTTCAGGTTCAATGGTACCGCATGGGAAGAGATGAACAACGGGCTCCCTCAGCCGAATGGATATTATCCATACGCGAACAGTTTTGTCGAGTACAATGGAGCGTTGTATGCTGCAACTTCCGTTGGCGTGTATCGGTTTGACGGAACAAGCTGGTCACAGTTTGGGACCGGAGAGCCCGCCACATTACCGGTACTCAGTATCGCCGAGGTGAACGGCGACCTTCTCGCCTCAGTCTCATCGAAAGGCGTTTGGAAATATTCTCTCACGACGCTTGCTGTGGGTGGAAGTGATGCAACTCCGGACGAGTTCTCACTCGCGCAGAACTATGCCAATCCGTTCAACCCGTCAACAACAGTTCAATTCTCTG
>JBJXHC010000037.1:0-74043 GCA_046160825.1 Bacteroidota bacterium
GTCAACAACAGTTCAATTCTCTGTAGGGACGTATGGCCATACGTCCCTACGAGTGTTTGACGTTCTTGGCCGTGAGGTGGCAACGCTTGTCAACGAACGCCGTCACCCCGGCAGCTACTCAGTCGCGTGGGATGCTTCGAACCTCTCCAGCGGGGTGTACATTGCGACACTTGCTTCAGGTGGACACCGGGCATCCAGAAAGCTTCTGCTGACCAGATAGAACCCGTTTCTTGAGGAGATTCAGGGGTCGCCCTCAGCGACCCTCGAATCCCCCCATCCCCATCATTTCTTCTCATATCCGCTTTTCAATTCTAAGAATGAACAAGGGATAGTTTTTCCCATCCATGCGCGCAGTTCCCGCGATGTTTCTGTCTGCGTTCAAGGCCTGGTTGTCAAACTTGATGTGATCTCAGCGCGCACCCCATGAGGCGCGGCTGCCTCACTCCTGCGGCCCTTGCGTTCTTATTTCTGACAATTCAATCCTGATTGCCCCCCAACTTCGCCCATTCAACTCAAAAAACGTCTGATTGGTGCTCACCTTCAACTGGCATACCCTATGCCTGATGTTATGCGCGTTGGATAGACTCAGCCAATTCCTCTTACATGCCGATTTAATGAAACGAGTATGACGCGTTTACTGTTCTACTGGTGACCTCAGGTATTCAGCTAACGCACCCGATTTCGGGTTGAATCATCAACAACATTGACAGACGGTCGAACATCACGATGAACACGGTTACCGTTGTGCGGATCAATAATTTTCAATAGAGAGGAAGTGAATAATGCACGCGATTTCTAGAAACTGGAGAGCCTTTGCCGTTGCAGTTTTTTTTCTAGCGTCTACGGCTTTCGCGCAGTGGGACAAGCAGAGTCCCGTCCCAACCCACCTTGATGTACGGGGTGTCGGCGCGCCGACAACTGATCGGGTGTTCATTGCTACCGATGACAACTCGTTCGACAACGGTGGCTCGTTATTCGAGTCATCAGACGGCGGGACCACCTGGGTTCAACGTGACATTCCCGTTAGTCTGAGCAATCCACTGAACGGACTCTTCTTCCTTGACGGCCAGAACGGGTGGGTGTATGGTAACGAGAACTATCGGACGACCGATGGCGGCACGACGTGGATCCAGCTTCCGTCCCTTGGATCAACATACTCCATGGAATTTTACACGACAACCTTTGGTCTCGCGTCAGGGAACTTCGACCATTTCGTCAGTCGTGATGGTGGCGGCTCCTGGGTGGAGTCACCCAACGGCATATTCGATTTTGACTTTGCCGACAACCAGATCGGTCTCGGTGTTGCCGACAGCGCACTGTACCGGACGACTGATGGCGGCACTACATTCACACCTGTTCATATCGGTCTTGCGAATGCAGTGGAGTTTCTTTCCAGCACGGTGGCCGTCGGTATTGTGGACAGCGCGTTCATCCGCTCGACAGATGGCGGTGCAACCTGGACAACCGGAGCCGCTGCCGATGGAAGAGAAAACCTCCTTGCCGTATCTGGGGATGTAGTGTTGGCATGGGGACGCGGTGGAAGCTTTCCGGACTATGATGACAGGATATTGCGATCCACGGACGCCGGCCAGACCTGGACTGATCTCGGTGAAGTGATGCCGGAAGGCGTCGGTGCCTTCACAGTTGTTGATCCACAAACTGTTGTGGCTGCTGATTTCGTGGGAAACATGTTCCACTCTGCAAATGCAGGCTTAAATTGGACGCCATCGTTCGTCTCCCCGGGTCCGCTGCCCGGTTTCCTCAGTAGTGCATCGCCGGCATTTGGCGACGCACAGACGGGCTATTACGGGTATGGGGCCGGATTCGTCATCAAGACCACAGATGGCGGCGCGTCCTGGTCACAGATCTCGAGCGGAACTGGTAATTCTCTTAACGACATAGATCGCTTTCCAAACGGTAATTTGATTGCTGTCGGTGACAACGGAACACTCCTCACCAGCAATGGAACGTCACGCTGGATCATCCACGAAGGGCTTACATCTCTCAACCTCGCGGCAGTGCAAGTAGTGAACCCGAACGAAGTCGTAACAGTGGATGCAGATGGCCGGGTACACAAAAGCACCAACGGTGGTGAATCGTGGACAGCGGCAGTCGCAACACCACCATCGTTCTTCCTCGCACAAGACTTGCACTTCACCACGCTCCTTGATGGTTGGGTCATCGGCCAGGGTTTTAATGACGGAGCGTTATTCCATACAACTGACGGTGGTGATTCCTGGACACCCGTCACCGATTTCCTGGGATCCTACGTATCAGTAGACGTGGTTGGTACAAACATCTGGGCAGCTAATGTTGGAGGTCTCTACTATCGAAGCACCGACAACGGCGAGACGTGGATACAGGGTGACCTGCCCGGGTCGCCACCCCAGATCCTGGATATGGATTTCTTTAATGAAAGTATCGGCTACGCTGTTGGCTCATTCGGTCAGGCTTTGCGAAGCGATGATGGTGGTGCAACATGGCAGGTCTTGCCGACGCCAAACGGGAACGATAATTTTACAGACATTTTCCTTGTCGGGGCAAATGAGCTCTGGCTCAGCACCGGCGATGATGTAGCGTACTACTCTGCAACCGGGGGACAGAATTGGGCAATCCTAGACATTGGCTCGACCGGGTTTGGCTCATTCACCGCTATTGCCGCCAACGCAGCAGGCGATGCATGGACGGTGGGCTTTCAGGGATACATTGAGCACTTCACGGGGCCTCCACCTCCGCCCCTCAACCGTCCGCCCGAAGCATCTTTCAATTTTGTTGCCTCGGGGCTCACCGTGAATTTCACCGAGACCAGTTCCGATCCGGACGGATTTATCACCGGTTGGGTTTGGGATTTCGGCGATGGCACGGGCACTACCGAACGACATCCGTCCCACACATTCACACAGGCGAATACGTATATCGTGCGGCTGACCGTCACTGACGATGACAACGACAGTGGCAGCACCGGACGGATCATTGTTGTCCAGCCCAATCCGGGAGGGACATTCGGCGACTTCACCGAGGTGACGCCCCTCGATTCTCTTTTTGTGACGAATCAGGATGAAGATTTCTGGGTGATCACCACCGCTCCGGCAGACTATGACGGCGATGGCGATCTCGACATCGCGGTACTCGGCTACTACGTCGTTTACAACCAGAGCGTAGAAGACCTTCTTGTGTTGGTACGGAACGATGGCGTGGCCGGAGATGGGCGTTGGGAATTCACCTACATCGACGTACCGCTCGGCACTCTCAGCGCGGGGTCATCCGACCTTGCGTGGGGTGATGTGGATGGCGACGGTGATCAGGATCTCGCTGTCGGTACCAACGGCGCAACACTCATCTATCGCAACGATGTCGGCACACTCGTTGTGACCGACACCGAACTTCCCGCGTATTGGGAAGATAACGACCAGGCCGATTTCGATCTACGATCAATCACCTGGGCGGACTATGACAACGATGGTGATCTTGATCTCCTGATTCCATCGGCATTTGACGAGGAAGTGTTTGAGTATCGAACGGCATTGATGCGCAATGATGGTCCCAACACGACCAATGGGTGGATCTTCACAAAGTTCGATTCTGTTTTTGCACCAACAATTCACGCGCAGAGCTCCTGGGCAGACTATGACGGCGACCAGGATCTTGATCTGCTATTGGTTCATATTGCACCGCTCACAGAGGAAGGATTCATCCGTCGCTACCGGAATGACGGTAACGGCGCGTTCGTCGCTGAAGACATCCTTGGAACTCTCACCATTGAGCATGGTGAAGCACAGTGGGGTGACTATGATGCCGATGGCGACCTCGACATTCTCGTAGCGGGCAACATCAAGGAGCTGGACGGGTCCTTCACTCATATGGCTCTTCGCATTTATCGCAACAACAGCGATGTTTATGATTCGTTGGAGGTCATTCCCTGCATTCCTTGCGAAGGTTGGTTTGATCTCACCGCAGCGACCTGGGCGGATTACGATAATGACGGCGATATGGACATTCTCCTGGCCGGCAATTACAACTCGGGGTCTCAGATCGAAGGAAGGGCAAAAGTCTACACCAACAACGGCGGGGTCTTCGCCGATTCGGGCAACGTACTTCCGGCACCGCGGGCCAGCGGTGATCGAGGCGGCACATTCTCCTGGCTCGACATCGACGGTGAGGGCGATTTGGATTATTTCATTGCAGGTCAGTATTTCGTTCCAGGCGGCAATGGACTCGTCGAGGCGCAAATGCATGTCTACCGTAACGACTCACCGGGCCAGAATGTCCCACCATCGGCTCCATCGGGGCTGGGTTCTTCTATACCGGACAGTACCACGGTAATATTGTCGTGGACTCCGGCGAGTGACGATCACACACCAACGGCTGCGTTGACGTACGATCTCAATCTCTTTCGTAACGGTATCCCCGTTGCAATTCCTCGCAGTCTGCCGCAGCCCGGCAATGTTAGCGCCACAACAGAATGGCTGCTGACCGGCTTGCCGGACGGCCTTTATCAATGGACTCTTCGCGCGGTTGATGCGGCCTACGTGGGCAGTTCAATTGCCGTGGGAGATTTTACCCTTGGTGCTCTGGCGGTGGATGAACCGGTGGATAATCTCCCTCGCCACTTTGCAATCGAACAGAACTATCCGAACCCGTTCAATCCGAGCACGACCATCGGATTCCAGATTTCAGATTACGGAATAGTGTCACTCAAGGTCTTTGATCTGCTTGGCCAGGAGGTGGCGACTCTTATGAATGAGGAGAAGAGTCCGGGGAGTTACAGCATTCGATGGGATGCTTCGAAAGTTGCGAGTGGCGTATATCTCGCCCGTCTGGAAAGCGCGGGCAAGACCCAGGTCAAACGAATGCTTTTAATGAAGTAATCAGTTGGCGGTGACTCCTCGGGGGGTGCGAGAATTACCCTAATGAAACAGACTTTATGCCTCAAAGCGAGAAGTAGAACAGACGACGTTTTATGCGGCGCCACTTGCCGGTTTTAACATAGATCGCTGCAAAGCAGCAACGATCTTTATCAGATCAATCGTGCTCCATGAGAACATCAGAACACCATGGGATTTTCTGAAAGAGCCCCAACAATCTCATCTCTCCAATCGAGGAGGGTTGACTCAAAAGAACTTGAGCATATCGCCTTCTCCGGGAGAGACGAGATCGCGCATGGAATCTTCCGCAGCATCCCGAAGGAAGATCGCCACAGATATGCCAACAGATACATTCTCAATGAAGTGATTGCGGGTGGCATCAAGAAACTCAGGAAGCTCCTTGCGGCTTCGGCGGAAGAGTCCGCCGCCCAAGAGAAGGAGTTTGTTGATGAAACGATCAATTTGTTCATCACCACCTGTCGCGACAACGGTACGCAACCGAGGGAATTATTTCTGTCTCTTCAGAACTGGAGTGAGGAGCTGACACGATTATCGCTCCTTCAGGAAGCGCTGCATTACTATGATGAAGGGCTGGCGTTGGGGATACGCAAGTACCCGGACATGTACATCAGGTCATTGATCGCAAAAGCGTCCGTACTAAATATAATCGGCAACTTCCGGGAAGCACAGGCAATCCTCTTCTCACTCGCAACGCGTCCGTACGTTATCCCCGATCGCAACCTTATCCCCGATGTCCTATTCAATCTTGGACGAGAGGCTTTATTGGCAGGAGACATAGCCCGTTATAAGAATTTGTTATTCCGCGGCCTGAGGCATTTCCATACCCGTGTTGAGAATCGAAAACTCTTCGTTGAACAGATCACGAAGACCTACCGCCGCTCATTCAAGGTAGCGTTTGATACCCGGATTACTCTATCAGACAAGGCCGTCTTTTTCTTGCACCGGGTGTACTTCGCAGTAGATGGAGTACGGGCCCTGAAAGCCCTTCGCATAACCACCGCGTTGAAGGCGATCTTACTGGGGTATGTCTATTGCCTCAACTATGGCCTGAGAGTTTCCGTAACAGATTTGCTTGCCAACGCACAAGATTATGCACCACCGAAACGACAGATATTCCTCAAACGGAGAAATGCGCTGGTCACGCGGGCTATGGGTGGAATCGGTGACCTCCTGATGATGACGCCCGGGTTCCACGAGTTCAAGAAGAGACACCCTCGCGACGAAATCCACCTTGCCATACCAAAGCGCTACTTCCCTGTATTTGAGGGAAACCCCGATGTTAAGCTGGTCGACATCGACAAAGAGCAGTTTGATTCATTCCAATACCGGCGATGGTTCAATTTCACAGACTGCCCCGCCTCGCGAGTGGAATCCCGCACCGCTCCGAAAGTGAAACAGGGACGTATCGAGATTTTCGCCCGTGCGCTGGGGATCAATCCATCTACAGTCCGGCGCATGGACAAGCGTCCGCGATATTTCGTCTTGCCGGAGGAGCGGGCATTCCAGATCAACTTCTGGAAGGAGCACAAACTGGAGGACAAAAACATCATCGGTATTCAGCTCAGATCGGACGAGGTGTACAGGGACTATCCACAGATGCAACAACTTGTCAACCGATTGGTTCAGGATTACCACGTTCTGGTGTTTGATGCTGAAACGATACAGGGATACGACGATGAGCGCATCACTAAAATCGACGGACTGTCGATGCGACGGGCGTTTGCGCTGGCATCTGCATGTAACGCGATCATAGCGCCGGATTCATCATTCGTGCACCTTGCCGCGGCATTTGACCTCCCGTGTGTTGCACTCTTTGGCCCAATCGATGGACATATCCGCACAAGGCACTATCCGCAATGCAAATATCTTGACAGCAAGGAAAGGCTCGGATGCGCTCCTTGTTGGCGCAACGAACAGATTCCCTGCAAACTCACAGACATGCGCGCCAGTGTGTGCATGGCGGACATCTCGATTGACGACATCTTCAACGCACTCACCGAGGTTCTACAAGGGAAAGCAGATCAATGACGCTCATGAGCAAACTGTGCGATGCCGCCGACTGGTTCCGGTCCGACATTCAAGACATCATCACAAATGAACTACGCGAAACGCCGCGCTTACACCGTAAGCAATGGGAATCAGCAATGATCTTCCTTAACCTCCGTCAAGCAGGAAAGTTGCGGCCCGACAGCCTGGGGCTTTCCATGGGTGGAGGAAGGGAGTTGATCATGTATGCCATTGCACCACATGTGCAGCAGCTTGTTGTCACGGATCTCTACGATATGCAAACCGATTGGGACTGCGCAAAAACCAACGACCCCGATGCACTCATCAAACTGAACAAACCCTTCCCGGTCGATGATGCAAAACTGAAAGCCTTGCGGATGGATATGCGCGATCTTCACTTTCCCGACAAATCGTTTGACTTCTGTTATTCGACGTGCGCCGTGGAACACATCGGAGCGCGCGAGGACTTTCTGAAACACTTCAATGAGGTGGCCCGAGTTTTGAAAGACGATGGGGTGTATGTGTTCACTACCGAAGTATCGTATGCCAACGAGACAATCAAGGATGAGCATAACTATGTCTTCTCGTTGCAGGAACTGTATGAGATCTTAGCGGAAAGCAACCTGATCGCTCAACACGAATTCGATGCGCGCATCACGCGCCACAAGATCAACTACCCGACCCCATCGAACTTGAAGAATCTCTCACACTTTACACCTGCGCTATTCACCGAACAAGTGCTCCGGGAAAATCCACATATTCAACTTATGCGGGGCAAGCATCCTTTTACGTGCGGGATTTTTGTCATGGGGAAGAGACCTGAAACTGCGAAATCACCTGTGACCGGATTCGTCGGACTAGATTCTTCAAGAACATTCATGAACTCCGGAACAGATGAATATCGAAGTCTCCTCCAATGCTCAAGCGTAAGCATCAACCCATTCTCGTCGTTGCCGGGAGAATCGTCCCGGTTCTTTGCGGACCACACAGAGTTCTTCTCTCACAGGGGATCAAGCAACGAGGATACAGAGACGGTCTTTCATTCTGACTACTTCTGGTTTGGTCAAGGAAAAAGGGTTTTCGATGTCATTCTGGATCCAATCGACGCCGATGAATCGAACATTGAAGTCAGGGTTCACACATTCAAAACGCTTGCCTCAAGACAGGTCGACTGCATTGCAACGGCCTCCCTCAACATTGTCGGTTCCAACCGACTCGTTTACAGACTCGAAGTCGTTACCGATGAGGAGTGCAACTATGCCATTCTGGCCAAGGCCCGAAGGGGATCCTGTCTGTTCAAACATATCGAAATCAAGAGCTACCCCTCGCAACTGGCGCCCCAACTGTCTGACATAACTCCATTTGCGAACGAACCAATCAACGAGCCGATAATCGTGTAGGATCATTCATGGACATTGTAGCAAGACGTTTTACCTGGCAATACGCGGTCACCCAACTCAAACTGAAGTACCGCTACACATCACTCGGTTTCTTCTGGAATTTCCTGGAACCGGCGCTGTTTCTTGCCGTGCTCAGCCTGGTGTTTTCCGTTGTGAACAAAATGGAAATCGGGGACTATACAGTATTTCTCTTCGGCGCGCTCTTACCATGGAGGTATTTTGAGAAGGTGGTGAATACCTGTATGGATTCTGTTGTGGGTGGCGAGTGGCTCCTGAAAAAAATATTCGTCTCACCGTTCTCTCTTCCCCTCACCCGTTGGATTGTCGCAACATTTGAAGTTCTCTTTTCGTTCGCCATGATGTTTTTATTCCTCGCGGCACTCAGACATCCGTGGACAATCCACCTCGTGATTCTTCCACTATCAATTCTCCCCTGGTCAATGCTTGGCCTCGGCGTCGGACTTATAGCCGCAGTGTTGTTCACCTTCTTTCGTGATGTTCGCACGGTCGTTCAGTTGGTCTTGATGCTCGTCTTCTTCTCATCACCGATTCTCTTCAAGGCGGATGTGTTTCAAGCAAGCACGGTTCAGGCCTGGATGGTTAAGCTGCATCCCATCACTTACTTTGCAGCATTGTTTCAAAAGCCCATCTACGAGGCCATTTGGCCGGATGCAACCGACTGGGTCGTTTCATTCGGTGTTGCTATCGTCGCACTTGCAATCGGAATCTGGCTGATGAACAAATACAAAAGCGAATTCTATTACCACCTATGATCGCCATGACCACAATATTCAAACTCACCAACGTCAGCGTCAGGTTTACACAACGGAAATTTATCCGACAAAGCCTGAAGCACACCGTTGCCAATTTCTTCATTGAACAGGAGCAGGAGAAGTTCCGTGCTCTGACCAATGTCAGTTTCTCCATCCAAGAGGGAGAGCACGTTGGGGTCATCGGCAGGAATGGCGCGGGCAAATCAACCCTTCTGCGTGTCATGTCAAGGGTAATAACACCACAGGAAGGCGGAGTGTATTCAAATGGACAGAAACACATTGTCCCATTGCTGGAACTTGGGATCGGATTCCATCCCGATTTATCGGGGCGGGAGAACTGCTATCTCTCGGGAACTCTCATGGGATATTCCAGGGTCGAAATGAATGACAAGATGGAAAGCATCGCTTCATTCGCGGGCATTGCGGAGTTCTTCGACCAACCGGTGAAGACATATTCTTCAGGAATGTACGCCCGGCTTGCGTTCGCCCTCGCAACAGACATCGAGCCCGAAGTTCTTCTCATCGACGAAGTGTTCGGTGTTGGCGACGAATTCTTCATGCGCAAGTGCATTCTTCGTATGCAACAACTGATGCAAGCAGGGACAACAACGGTATTCGTTTCACACAACCTTGACTTTCTCGCTACGCAATGTGACCGCTTGATCTGGCTGGAGAAGGGTACCCTTGTCATGGATGGAAACCCCCCCGAGGTTGCAGCCGCGTACAGAAGGATGGAGATTGCTGCATGAATTCGCACATCGTTGTCAATGCAACCAATCTTGGAAGATACATCGGAGGTATCGGTGTCTATGCACTCAATCTTTTGAAGGAACTTCCGCAACTTGATAGCGATCATCATTTCATCATCTATATCAATCGAAGTTGCGCCGTTCATGTGAACGAAATCCCGTTCCCGGACAATTGCGAACTCCGTTGGGTAAGCAGTGTGGTCTCACCCGACCACGGCTTCATGGGGCACTTGCTGAGACTCTTATACTCAAACTATCTGGGTCTCAAACACAGAAGTTCGTTAGTATTTGCCGCAAGCCAACTAGAAGCGATCCTGTTCCGGCGGAATCAGATCATCATGGTTCACGACATTATTCCCCTCTTGTTCAGAACGCTGCATAAGAAACAGTACTACTATTTCAAGTACGTCCTGAGTCATGTTCTGCACAAAACACGATGGATCATCACTCCTTCCAACCATACAAAGGAGCTGTTGGTGCAGACGTATGGGATTAACGAATCCAAAGTCGGGGTTATTCACAATGGTGTCCGCGACTCGCTATTCGAGAAAGGACAAGGTCGACAAGAAAAGAGCGACGGCAATTTCATTCTCTTTAGTGGTAGAATGGTCCCCATGAAGAATCTCGTCGGAGTACTGAAGGCGTTCAGTCTTATTCAGGAGAAGATTTCTCACAGAATCGTTATTACGGGTCATGACGGAGGCCGACTTTTGAAGAGAATATCAAAGACCTCCACGGATGGTTACTCGCCTGTAACTGCTCGCGTCGAATTCAAGGGACACGTCTCGGCAAAGGAAATGGATGACCTGATGAACCACGCGTCGGTTCTTGTCTTCCCTTCGTTTTACGAGGGGTTTGGTTTGCCACCGCTGGAAGGCATGGCGCATGGCTGTCCCGTTGTTGTCTCCAACGTGTCCAGCCTTCCTGAAGTGTGTGGCGATGCCGCAGAATATGTTGATCCATGCAACGTGCAAAGCATTGCTGAAGGTATGTACAGAGTTCTCACTAACAGCGCTGTACGAAAACACCTTATAGAAAAGGGGCTTGAGCGATCAAAGCTTTTCAGTTGGAAGGACTCTGCAAGGCAACACCTCAGGTTGTTCGACCAGGCGATTTACTCGAGTGGACCGAAGACCCAGATTCATCGTATTCAATCTGAAGGATTTGCAGAGATTCCCCTTTCGATTGGCGCACATAGATTCTATCGAATGGAAAGTGGCTCACCGCAACGAGGAATATCCAGGCCCCCTAACATGGACTTTGGATTACCGAAAGCGAAACGAATTGTATGTTGAAATAGGAGACATAGGACAAAGATGAGTTCATCAATCTCTGGGGGCACAATGTTCCTTTTCCCGTGTCTCCTCTTGATGTTTGTGATCCTTCTGGGGAGTGGGCCTGTCCCCAAGGGAGTACCTCCTCCGACCTTTGAGGATATCTATCCGATCTTCGAGGACAACTGCATCATGTGCCACAGCGGTCCAAAAGCATCGAGAGGCTTGCAGCTCAATAGCATGGAGAATGTGCTCAAGGGAAGTGAGAACGGACCGGTACTGAAATCCGGAGATCCGCGGGGGAGTGAATTGATCCGAAGGCTGCGCGGCATCAGCACACCGAGAATGCCTCTCTCAGGACCGCCATGGTTGGATGAATCCGAGATTCGCCTGATTGAAGAATGGATCACTCAAGGAGCGCCTGCCGGAAATCCAGTTTCATCCTCTAAGAAACCCCTCACTCCTGCAAACGAAGAAGAAGCACCCACTCGACCAGACAATGTAACGTTCAAGGATGTCGCTCCAATCTTGAAAGCACACTGTGTGAAATGCCATAACCACAAGGGTCTCATGGGACCGCCACCGGAGGGGCTCGTACTCGCAAGCTATCGGGAGGTTATGAACGGAACCGAACGAGCATATGTCGTTCCCGGGAACGCGAATGCAAGTGAACTTGTCCGGAAGATCCGCGGGCAGTCACTCCCCCGCATGCCGTTCGATGGGCCACCGTACCTTACAATTGAAGAGATCTCTCTTGTCGAACGGTGGGTAAGCCAAGGCGCAATGGATGGAGCCGGGGCAAAAGCTGAGATCCCTCTCGGAAGAAAGGTTCGACTCCGGGGGCGTCTTGTCGGTCCGGCACTACTCGACGGACTGGAATTCGAAATGAGAGACGGAGTCGAGACGAAGAAGGGAATCGCGATTGGAGATTATGTCGAGGTCCGTGGGCGTGTGACAATCGGGGGTGGCATAGAGGCCGAACGTATCAGGGAGAGGTGAGCGGCACCCCGGCCCCGGGACTCTGTCTCCTCAAAACGGCTCTGTTTGTATGGGAAACCGCACGATCTCTGCCGCCTGTTGAATCCCAACTTTCCATCCCGTATCTTGTTGACCAATAAACACAATCACAACTATGGGGTGGGATATGTTGCGATATGCGTTTGCGATGGTAGTAGTCGGCGTTTTGTTTCTCCTAACTCCTGATGTTACGTCGGCGCAGGCAAGCAAAAGACTGAAGGAAAAACAAACGACCAATCCCCAGAAGGAGAGCTGGGACCAGGTGGACAAGATTAATCGTGAAGCGGATGGTACACGCTCGCGCAACGATCAAGCCCGCAAAGCCGGAAAAATTGACAAGAAAGGTCACACGGGAGGGAAGATTACAAAGCGTCACGTGTTGCCAACAACTCCGAAGTCAACGGCAAAAAAACAAAAGCCGGCTCCCAAACAAAAGTAGAGTTGATCTCCGATGAACGGTATCCATCACATAGGATGCCGTTTTGCATTTGAAACCATTTCCTGTCCTCTGGCGTCTCATCCGGCAATTCCCGAATATAGATACATCGCACAACCCCAATCACCCAATTCTTCATGATAATCATTTTCCTTGTCGCTCTTGCTCTCGTCTCGGATGATTCTCGTTCCAATTCTCCCGACTGGATTCGCGTCCACGAACTTACAGTCAGCGGTCTTCACCAACTGTACAGTCTTGAAATCGATGACGCGAGGCGAACATTCGACTCGGTGACCGCGATGGCGCCCGGAGATCCGCGCGGACCGTTCTTCCAGTCCGTGCTTCATTTCTATGTCTACAATCTGAACCGCAGTGAGCGCGAGCTTAACACATTTCTTGACAAGTCCGAAAAGGTGGTCGCACTTTGCGAAGACTTGCTTGACAGGAACAGTCGGGATGTGACAACAAAGTTCTACCTCGGCGGTATCCGCGGCTACCGCGGACTTGCCTATCAGGCGAGCGGTTCGTACCTCAAAGCCGTACAGGAGGGACGTAAGGGATTTCTGCTTCTTGAAGAAGCGGTGACAGAAAAGCCGGATCTCTACGATGCCCACATGGGCTTCGGGTTGTTTAACTATCTTCTGGCCAAGATTCCCTCATCGCTGAAATGGATCGTGAGCATGCTCGGCTTCAATGGCGATCTTGAAGGCGGATTGCGCTCGTTGCGTTATGCGGCAGAGAGAGGGACATATACACGTGCCGAGGCAAAGCTCTATCTCGCGCAGTTCTTGTTTTCCGAGGGAAGGCGCGATAGCGCAGTCCAATATCTGAACGAGCTGCGCCGGGAGTATCCGGAGAACACGCTCTTCACGGTTCTCTACGCATCGTTTCAACACCGCATGGACAACCTGGATGAAGCGATGCGCGCAGCGAACGCGGCAATAGAATTGAACAATCGGAAGAACATCCGCTACGGCGATGAGCTTGCACACAGCACGCTCGGCAGTATCTATTACACGAAGAACGATTTCACGAACGCGGCAACCAACTACCGACTCTACCTGAAAGCAACTTCCGATGAGGCACGCGTGCCAAACTTTACATTATTCCGCGGCGGCGTGGCGTGTGAGATCGGGGGAGATAGAGCAACAGCACTGGAATTTTATCGGCGTATGAAATCCGATGACCAGGCGCGCGGAGGTGGAGCGCAACAGTACCGCAGGGCCCAGGAACTCATCCGTCGACCCATGACAGAAGCAGAAATCTTGATGGTGAAAGCGGGGAATGAATCATCGCAAAAGAAATATGAGGCTTCCGCGGAATTATTCCGTGCGGCGCTCGCGAAGGCCGGCGACAACATTGATCTTCAGGCGCGGGCATTGTATGGACTTCAACAAGCCGAGTTCGATTCGGACAAGCTCGCCGATGCCGGGAAGACATCACGCCGTATACTTGCACTGAAGCCTGTCAATGAGCAGTGGATTATTCCACACGCATGGTTCAGGCTGGGACAGATCCATGTAAAGTCGGGAAGAAAGGCTGAAGCAAAGACGGCATTTGAGATGGTGGATGAGTTTGATGATTACGAGTTCGAGGAGCGTCTTGAGCCGCGCGCAGAAGAGGAATTGGAGAACCTCGACTAAATATATCCTTCCCTCAAAGACAAACACCGCCCCGGTTTGAGGCGGTGTTTGAGGTTTACTTCCACCAGCAGCGCATTGCTTCCGGGGGTTGCTTTGATAAAATGAACTCCGCATATTGCGTCCCGTTTCCTCTAAAATGAAAGGCCAACTCAATGAATCTCAATAGTCGATTCTCCCCATTTTTCTTGCTGGTTATGCTCTCGTGTACCGTAGCACAATCTCAAGACGCGTTCTTGCCCATCTCTACCTTCTCCATCGTCGCCCGCGATTCCATTACCGGTGAGCTGGGGATCGCCGTGGCGTCGCGTTTCTTTGCGGTTGGATCGGTGGTGCCGTGGGCCAAGGCCGATGTCGGTGCGGTGGCGACACAGTCTTATGCCAACACCTCATTCGGTTGGCGCGGGCTTGAGCTGCTTGAACGGGGAATGAGTCCGGGAGACGTGCAACGGGCATTGTTGGATGACGACCCGAACCCACAACGCCGGCAGTTCGGTATCGTGGCCGCGGATGGAATGTCGGTGACATACACAGGATCAGATTGTGTTCCGTGGGCAGGCGGTCGCAAGGGACGGAACTACGCGGTGCAGGGAAACATCCTCGCGAGCGAAGCTGTCGTTGTCGCAATGGAGAGCACGTTTGTTCATACAAATGGAACATTGGCGGAGAGGATCTATGCCGCGCTGATAGCAGGAGAGAAAATGGGTGGCGACTCCCGTGGAAAGCAATCCGCCGCACTGATGGTTGTGAAGAAGAATGCCGGCTATGGTGGCTATACCGACCGCGCGATTGATATTCGCGTTGACGACCATGCCGAACCGTTTATCGAACTTGGCCGCCTGTTGAACTACGCGCAGATGAATTACGCCTGGAACGAAGGGTGGACACTGTTTCGAGCAAAGAAGCCGGCGGAAGCATTGCCGCACATGGAGGTCGCCGTCAAGTATTCTCCAAACAACCCCGAGCTGATCTACGATCTTGCGGTCATTCATCTGGCGGCCGGAAATAAAGAACAGGCAATCAAAGCCCTTGAAGACGCAATCAAGCTCAACCCAAGTTTAAAAGCCCAGGCAAGGGGCGACAGCGACATGCAGAGACTCAAGGGCGATAAAACATTTGAAGCCCTTGTAAAGGAATAATCTTTTACAGTTATCTTGATTTCAGGAGAACCATCATCGTGCAATTGAACATCCAGGATGTTAGCAAGACGTACAGCGGAGGCGTTCATGCGTTGCGTGGACTGAACCTGCAAGTTGCGCCGGGTATTCTTGGTCTCCTTGGTCCGAATGGCGCAGGCAAATCTTCGCTGATGCGTATTCTCGCCACCATCACCAAACCATCTGCAGGTACAGTACACTGGGACGAGATTGATATCGCCATAAATCCGGATCCCTTGCGCGAGGTGCTCGGTTATCTGCCGCAGGATTTCGGAGTCTATCCCAATCTCAACGCGGTGGAATTCCTCGAGTATATGGCGGCAATCAAAGGGCTGGTTGGAACCCGGCAACGAATTGATGAATTGCTTGAGGTGGTTAATCTCACCGATGTCCGCAAGCGGCCGCTCGGCGGGTATTCCGGGGGAATGAAACAGAGGATTGGAATAGCGCAGGCTTTATTGAACAACCCGCGCCTGTTGATTGTTGATGAACCGACGGCCGGACTCGATCCCGAAGAACGCGTCCGGTTCCGGACGCTTCTCTCCGATCTTGCCGGTGAACGCATTATTATTCTCTCCACACATATCGTGTCTGATGTTGAAGCAACTGCTTCGAATATCGCCATTGTCTCTCACGGACAATTGCTCGCTCATGGCTCGCCGGAATCGTTGCTGCAACTGGTTGAAGGACGTGTATGGGAGTGGACGACGCAAAGCGCCGATCTTCCGGCACTCAAACAACGGTACACAATCAGTAGTGCTGTGCGCAGGAGCGACGGGATCAAAGTCCGGGCAGTAGCAGATGCAAAACCAACAGCAGACGCTCACGCCGTTTCCCCCGGATTGGAAGATGCATACCTCTCCGTTATCGCCACCGCGCGGCGTATTGCCGCATGACCGGACACACGATCTATCATATCGTTCGTGCGGACTTCCTTGAACGGACGCGCCGCTTCAGTTTTCTCGCCACGCTCGGTCTCGCGATCTATCTCGGCTTTCTTGTCAACAACGGGACGATTGGCGTCTCGCTGGGAAAATACCGGGGGGAATTCAACGGCGCGTGGGTGGGAGCCATGATGTCCATCGTCGCCACGTTCTTTCTTTCGTGGTTCGGATTCTTCCTGGTGAAGAACAGCGTGCAACGCGACCGATCGACCGGTGTTGGCCAGATCATTGCCACAACGCCACTCGGAAAGTTACCATATGTTGCCGGCAAGACACTGAGTAACTTCGCTGTTCTCTCCGTCATGGTCGTGATACTCATCCTCGCCGCTATCCTGTTGCTGCTCCTCGGTGACGCCCGCTCTGATTTCAATCTGTGGCAATTCGTAGCGCCGTTTCTTCTCCTCACAATTCCCTCGCTCGCGGTTGTTGCCGCTGTTGCAGTGCTGTTTGAGTGCATCGCGTTCTTGCGTGGTGGAATGGGCAATGTGGTCTTCTTCTTTGGATGGATGTCTATTCTTGTTTCGGGCATGGAGACCAGGTCCGACGTCTTGGATATCTCCGGGCTGCTGACTGTCAGCGAAAGCATGAAGGAGGCGGCTAACGCAGCTTTTGCCGACTACGGCGATGGTTTCGTGCTGGGGAGTTCAGGCCATCCGGTGGAGGGCACGTTCTTATGGAATGGCATCGCATGGACAGGAGATCTCCTTCTCCGCAGACTCGGTTGGGTTGGAGTGGCATGCTGTGTCGTCGGACTTGCATCACTCGTATTTACCCGGTTTGATCCGTCACGCGAAAAACTCATTGCAAGATCCCGCCGTGCAAAGAAACCCAGAGGCAGTGACGAAGCAGAGGCGGTGTCGTCACCCGCCCCCGTTCATCACCTAAGGTTGACATCTCTGCCAACACGTTCCAGATTTGGAGCAATTGTTCTGGCTGAACTTCGCTTGATGCTGAAGGGCCTGCCCTGGTGGCGGTATGCCGGTGCGATGATTCTCGTTGTCGTGTGCTGCACCGTTCCTCTCAACGAAGCCCGGCAGTTCGCTTTACCGTTCGCCTGGATATGGCCGTTGTTGCTCTGGTCGTCCATGGGAACACGGGAGGAACAATTCCGCACACATGAACTGGTTCGGTCCGCACCGCGATCTCTACAGAGACAACTTCCAGCGTTGTTGCTTGCCGGCGTTATCGTTGCTGCGATGACAGGTTCGGGAATCCTTGTCCGTCTGCTTGCCGATGGTGACCTTCCGGGAATTATGATGTGGAGTGTCGGCGTAGCGTTCATCCCATCGCTTGCCCTGGCGTCAGGAGTGTGGAGCGGCAGCGCACGGTTGTTCGAGGTGCTGTACATGGCAATGTGGTACGTCGGACCCCTGAGTAAGGCGGCAGAATTGGATTTCATCGGTGCGTTCGGTGTGACGAACATACCGTCGCTTCCCATCATTTATGGCTGCGCAACGATTGTACTCTGCGTGCTGGCATTCGTTGGCCGGAAACATAAGATGATGGGGTGATGGAGAACCCCTTCCCTGTGCTCATGGAAAACCGTTAGCCACCACCCTACGCTGACACAAAAATTCCGCATATGCTGCACATTGAATCTTTGCCACTGATTGCGCATCTTATGTCCGCCAACCGCACCTCCCTTGCTAAGCACGGTTGAAATATCGGGGTCAGGAACCAGCCTGAATAATCAGTAGGGCAATGGGATTCCTGTTTTTTGTGGAGATTGTTGCATGTCGACGCCCCGATACAGTCCAAGTTACATTCTCATTCCCCTTCTCATTCTCTCAGTATTTGTAGCACTCGCAACTCTCAGTGAGAGCTTGATCCCGAACTTCGGCGTTCACTTCGTCGCTCAAGCCCGGGTAGTTGTCGCGTTGGCCGTTCAGGTTGGTATCTGGCTCTCTGCGGGCTGGATGCTTATACGGTGTATCAACTTCTTTCTCTGGGACAGGATTGTTGCACGTTCAATCGGTGGACGTGTCCCCGGTTTATTGAAGACCATCACCGCCTTTGCTATTGGCAGCATTGCAGTTGCCGGCGTTGTTGGTGTGGTGTTCGATCTTCCCGTCATGGGATTCTTTGCCACCTCCGGTGTTGTGGGTCTGGTGCTGGGCTTTGCACTACGCAACATGATCCAGGATGTTTTCACCGGTGTTGCGGTCAACCTCGATCGCTCATTCGCGATCAACGATTGGATTACCGTCCATTCAAAAGAGGGAGATGTGACCGGTCAGGTTACGGAAATCAACTGGCGCACAACATATATCAAGACGGAGAGCAACAGTATTGTAATTCTCCCGAATAGTTCGCTTGGACTCCTCACGGTGACCAACCACTGGAGCTCAGGTAAGGAATCGCGGTTCGAGGTCAAGTTCTGCCTGGATTTCTCCGTTCCCCCCAGGCGTGCTCAGCGTGTAATTGTCGGAGGTGTCAAGGCGATCGCGGGACGACACGGCATACTCGAAAGCCCTGAGCCTGCCGTGCTTCTTGGCGGGACGAGCGAGCTTGGCGTTGAGTACATCGCACGGTATTGGATCAAGGCGTGGGAAAACACTTCGCCAACTACCGCAAGACACCACGTTATTTCGAGTGTGATGGAGCATCTCCAGCAATCCGGTCTTTCGCTTGCTTATCCCAAAGAGGACGTTTACTACGAGCGCATGCCGGCGCGCCAGCTTGATGCCGGCTCACTCACTGATCGCGAAAAGTTGCTGGCAACATTTCCACTATTCAAAATCCTCGGACCCGAAGATATTACATTCCTCGGCGGCCGGATGCGAGAGCATCACCATCGTAAGGGAGACGTGCTCTTCAAGAAGGGGGATGAAGGGAGTTCCATGCATGTTCTTTTTGAAGGCCTGCTGCATGTCCATGTCAATGGATCCTTGGATGAAAAGCATGTGGCACAATACGAGCCCGGTCAGTTTTTCGGAGAGGTTTCCCTGCTTACCGGCGACGTCCGCGAGGCCACCCTCGTTGCAGCAACCGAAAGTGTTACGTACGAAATTACCAAAACCGATATGGAGTTGCTCTTTGAAAAACGCCCCAACCTCATCGAGGCACTCGCTGCCGCGTTGGTCGACAGACAAATGGATATCCACGAGACCGTGCAGAAGGCTCTCCACGCGGAAGTGAAGACCGAACAGCACCGCAGTCGCTCCAGCCAGATGCTTACCAAGATGAGGAGTATGTTCAGGGGCGTGTTCAAGTCGGAACCCGTCAACACTCCACAGTAGAAGGTTTGTTCTTCCTCCAATTCAGCGTTGGACTACCACTGAACCACCCCACCCTCAGTATTGAGTCCTACCCCAATCATTCTTATATTTCCATTCAGATGGATTGAGTTTTTCGGATAATAATGGACAAACGGAGCTGATTTCAATGGTTGAGAACAAAACCGACGAACAAAAGCTCGCCAACTTCGAGGCAAAGATCAATCGCGGCGAGAAGATCGAACCCGGCGATTGGATGCCGGAGGATTATCGGAAGAACCTCATCCGCATGATGAGCCAGCATGCACACAGCGAGATTGTGGGACAGCTTCCTGAAGGGAAGTGGATTCCATTTGCTCCGGGATTCCGTCGCAAGCTCACGCTGGTTGCCAAGGTGCAGGACGAGGCCGGCCACGGCCAGCTTCTCTACGCAGCGGCGGAGACACTCGGCGTTACCCGCGAGCAAATGCTCGATGATCTCCTGAGCGGCAAAGCAAAGTATGCGAATGTTTTTAATTACCCGACGCCAACATGGGCGGACGTTGGGGTGATCGGTTGGCTTGTGGATACCGCCGCGGTCATCAACCAGACAATGCTTGCACAAAGCTCGTATGGTCCGTACGGACGCGCGATGAAGCGCATCTGTTATGAAGAGTCGTTCCACATCAAGCAGGGATATGATTCCGTCGTCGTGCTTGCGAAGGGAGTGCCTGCACAGAAGGCAATGGTGCAGGATGCCGTCAACCGCTGGTGGTACCCGACGCTCATGATGTCCGGTCCGCCGGAGAGCAGGGGACTTTCGACACACTCACAGCTTGCGATGCGATGGAAGATCAAGACGAAGACCAACGAGCAGGTGCGGCAGGAGTTTGTGGACCACATCGTGCCGCAGATTCGCGCGCTCGGCTTGGATGTGCCCGACAAGGATTGCCGTTACGACGAGAAGACCGGCCACTGGCACTACACCCAACCCGACTGGGAAGAACTCAAGCGCGTTGTTAACGGCGATGGGCCGTGCAACAAGGAGCGGTTGGAAGTTCGCCGCAAAGCGCATGATGATGGTCGGTGGGTGAGAGAGGCGCTATCGCAGCATGTTAACAGGTTGTCCTGATACGATTCTGAATTATGCCCTACTACGATGATGATGGAAATGAACTCAATCCGGATCTTGTTCCCAAACCAACACTATGTGTTGCCTGCATGAACGATGACACAGAGGATAAGCATGAAAGAATCCTATGCAACCTCACAAGACTGGATCAAAGTGGAGATACGGAATTCAAGTGTTACGCGTTTGTACCGAAGCGTCCGGCATCCACGAGGGATTCATGGTGAGTCGTTGCTGATGTAAGAGAGGACACTGTTTTGTGCCAACGATACTCAGAGTCAAAGATTATCGGTTCTTCTTTTTCAGTCGTGAGGGTAATGAACCCGCCCATATACACATTGAACAAGCAGAGCGCTATGCAAAGTTCTGGTTGAATCCGGTTCAGTTGGCGGCATCGGAGGGATTTCGCAGTAGTGAGATTGCAGAGTTGAGGAAGTTGGTTCAAGAAAATAGAACTCTATTTGAGGAGAGATGGAATGAGTACTTTGGCAGTAAGGGTTGAATCAAGAATTATCGACTTGTCCTTTACCTCGAACGCTCTCAAAGTCGTGCTTGCAGACGGAAGGGAAGTTTCTGCACCGTTGGAATGGTTTCCCCGGTTGCGCGATGCGAGTGAACAACAGAGAAAAAACTGGCGCCTGATTGGTAGCGGGATCGGCATTCACTGGGAGGATGTTGACGAGGATATTTCCGTGAATAGTCTTCTGGCAGCAAACTAGTATTTCCATAGTAAAATTCGATAGGCGAGCGCGACACTGGAGGTGACAGGTGAAAAATTTCGCTTCGTTATCACCCGAATCAACGGCAACAAACAAGGCATTTGACCTATTATGGCTACAAAACACACAATGCCCACGTTCTTGCAAGGCGTGATAACCGCTTAAGCATATGAACGCTGGTTACGTCGAAAGGCGCATGCTCATGTTATCCGTGATCGAAAGCGCGAACGAAAGTGTACTGTATCGAACTACAAAGAAGCGATTCATGCCGCTGTACTTCTGTCACAAGGAAAGGATGCTTACACGGGGGAGACCCTCCACTGGAAGCTCATTAGCACATACAAAAACGAAGAATCTAAAAGGGAAGACACGCGTACAAAACCGGTTTTGCAATGTTGCCAACAGTAGATCACGTAACAGCAGAAGCGTCCGAAGCGAGCTTCAAAATTTGCTCCTGGCGCACGAATGATGCCAAGAACGATATGTCACTCGAAATGTTTTTGAAGTTATGTCAATTAGTACTCAAGCACGCCGGATATGATGTGAAGAAGAGTGCGTAAGACCTTTGGCTCTGATAGTTAAACTCAAACGACATGTCCGACACCCAGTGGGAAACATACGAAGTCTTTCATCAGAGTAAGAAGGGCGACCCGCATCAGTCCGTTGGCACTGTGCATGCGCCCGACCCTGAGATGGCGCTGCAGATGGCGCGTGACCAGTTTGCACGACGGCTCAAGTGCGTCAGCTTGTGGGTGGTGAGAACGAAAGACATCACCGCAACCAACTACCAGGACGAAGACTTCTTTGCACAGACCACCGATAAAAGCTATCGCGACCCCAAGGCATTCGACGCGCCGATGAAAGACCTCTCGCATGACTGAGCTATCAAAAGGCACTCCACGGGAACCGCTTCTTCGTTTCATTCTCGCAATGGCCGACGATGAATTGATGCTCGGTCACCGCAACGCCGAGTGGACCGGACACTCGCCCATCCTCGAAGAAGACATCGCGTTCTCCAACATCGCACAGGATGAGCTTGGGCATTCGCTCGTCTGGTACACGCTGCACGAGGAGTATACAGGAAAATCTCCCGACAGCATGGCGTTTGAACGCGCATGGGGTGACTTTACATGCTGCCGGTTTGTTGCGTACCCCAAAGGCGATTTCGCGTACACGGTTGTTCGGCAATACCTGTTTGATGAAGCCGAACAGGTGCGACTGGCGTCGTTTGCCAAAAGTTCGTTCACACCATTCAAAGATATCGCCGGCAAACTGTTGCGCGAGGAAGCGTATCATCTCATGCACCTAAAGGGGCTGGTAATGCGACTCGGCGATGCAACTGAGGAAAGTCACCGACGTATGCAGGCCGCATTGGACGTTGCGTTTCCGCAAGCGCTCGGCATGTTCGAAAAGGTCGAAGGCGAAGACGAACTGGTCAAGGCAGGAATCATCGCGGGTAATTCAACGTTTCAAGAAGAGTGGATGAGCAGGGTAAAGCCCGTTCTGTTATCGGCTGGCCTCAAGGTACCATTGTCACCCCATGCCGATCTCGGCGGACGTCAGCGCAAGCATACGGAACACTTGAAGCAACTGGTGGATGATTTACAGTCGGTGTATAGGATTGCGCCGGAGGCGAAGTGGTAAAGCATTGTATAATGACGGGCTCTCCCCCTGTTGAGCTAGTCGACAAGACATGCGCGGACTCTGCCCAATCCACCCCTCTCTTCCTAAGAGAGGGGCCGGGCCTGCACGCCGGAGGGCGTTATGGCCCGCAGGCGGGGGAGAGTTTGCGGGGACATCTACAATGAGCCTTTCCCGGAATTCTCATCTGATGCATCTCGCCCGGGAAGTGTGTCGTGAGCTTCGCAAGAACCAGACCCACGCCGAGCAAATCATGTGGGGTGGCCTCAGAGCAAATCGATTCCGGGAAAAGAATTTTCTCCGTCAACATCCAATCTTCGTAGATGCGAATGGTAGAGAGACATTCTACGTTGCTGATTTCTATTGCCACGAGCATCGTCTCGCCATTGAGCTTGATGGCCGGATCCATGAGCGCACCAAGGAACGCGATGAAGTAAGAACAATGGTCATCAACGATCAAGGCATTGAGGTTCTTCGTTTCAGAAATGAAGAAGTGGAGAAGGATTTCAATGGTGTTCTTGAGCGCCTTGCAGAAAAACTAAATTTGCCGCCACGGAAAGACCAGAACTCTCCCCTCACCCCCGCCTGCCTCAACGAAAACTCGGAGGCGGGCAGGCCTCCCTTAGAAGGGGAGGGGGATGTTGGGCTTGTGAACAATGTACCAACCTCCCCTCTCTTCCCAAGAGAGGGGCAGGGGGAGAGTTTCTTATCCACCATCTGGTCCGCACTCGCCAAGATCCAGGATCCGGAAATCCCCGTTCTCTCTCTTGTGGAAATGAAAATCATCCGCAGTGTAACGGTGACGAATGGCGAAGTGTCGGTCGTGATGTCGCCGACGTTCGTCGGGTGTCCGGCGCTGGACCATATGAAGGAGGAGATCCACGAGCGACTCAGGAATCTCGGTTGTGAGAAAGTGAAAATCGCCATGACGTTTTCGCCGCCATGGTCAACCGATATGTTGGACGAAGCGACCCGGGAAAAATTGCGCGTCTATGGTATCGCACCTCCGCCGAAATTCGATCCGGTACTCGTCGACAGTTTGAATATAACTGCTCACTGCCCCTTCTGCGGTTCCGGGCAGACCCGTATGCAAAGTCCATTCGGTGCAACGCTCTGCAAGCAAATGTATGTGTGCGAAAACTGCCGGCAGCCGTTTGAGCGCTTCAAGCCGGTATGATGCGAACCTCAAAGATTCACCCACTGATCTCCCCAAAAACGTCCGGGACAACATGAACCCAATCCGACTGATCCATTTTGCATTTGGCGCACTTGTCTTCTTTGCTGCGGCTGGCGTCGCGCAGAAGAAGAACGACAAGACCCCACAGATCACCGCTGCCGATGTTGTTGGAACATGGTGGGTGAAGCACGACCTCGGAAGTATGGACGGCTACCAGATGGAGTCTGACGGTACACTACAACTTGTCAACCACTACGTATGGTTTGGCAAAACGTGGGAACTGAAGAAGGATACCTTGACGTGGGTGATGTATGCAGAAGGCCATGAACCGGAAACAGCGCGCTATATCATCTCCGAGTTTTCACATTCCTCATTTATGCTCACCCCGCTTAGCAAAAACGCCGGAGGCGAAAAACTCTTTGTCCACCAGCATACCGGCAGAACCGAAGCTGATTCCTGGACAGGTCGGTGGACTGGTAACAAGGGTGCGTTCATGGACATCATTCCACAACGCGACGGATTCAAGATCGTTATCATCCGGGAAGGTGGTAAAAAAGGCGATGAATACAAGGGGATTGTGGACGGCAGCCGCATAATAATCAAAGGAATGAAGAACGAGGAGTATATCACCGCCGGTGTTGATCGTGACAAACGTAAGACTCTCAAAATAACGTCTGCGGGAGAATTCCACCGAGAGTGATGCCCGGAAGTCCGCTAACTCCCGGGCATTGCTCATTCCTTATTTCGTATCCAGTATTAGCGGCAGTCCATCCTTGCCCGCACCGATGATAATTACTTTTGTGTTCGGTGATTGCGCAATCTTCTCCGTTGCTTCAATTCCCTTCCATCGGAGTAACTGCTCGCTGATTCCTCGTGCGACAATGTTTTGGAAATCAGAAATACCCTGGGCCTCGATGCGCTTTCGATCGGCCTCCTGTTTTTCCTTCGTGAGAATGAACTCCATCCGCTGGCTTTCCTGATCCGCTTTCTGCTTCTGCTCGATTGCTTCGGTGAGTTGAGTTGGCAGTGCGACGTTTCGTATCGGTGTGGTTTCGATGATTACGCCGCGATTGCCGACCATTTTCGCAAGCTCTTCCTGAATTGACTGGCCGAGGCGCTCGCGTTCTGTTGAGTACAGTGCGCTGGCCTGAAAGCTCGCCGCAACAGCACGACTGATGGAGCGAAACTGTGGGACGAGAATAATGTTTTCATAGTCGCCGCCGGCAACCGTCTGGTAGACACGAGCCGCAGAATCAGGGTTGAGCCTGTAGAGGACACTGATCTCCAATCCGATGGTGAGACCTTCACGCGAGAGCACCTGCATTTGTTCCTTGTGTTCTTTCGTTTGGATCGAGTACTTGACCACCTTTGCCATGGGATTCACCGGATTAACGCCCGGTGCATACGTGCGGGTCTCTACGACACCCAGAAAGTCGGCTATACCAACATGGCCAGCCGGGACAATAGTAAACGCTTGTGTCGCGGCAATTGCAGCAAAGAGAACAGCAAGTGCCCCCGCCAGCAGACTTGAAGAGCGGAACATTGGATTCCGCTCCACCTGGAATTTCTTCCGGGCGGCATTCCAGGCAACGATGCTGATGAGGGCCGCTATGAGACTGAGAATGAATACCATGACGTTCTCCTATATGTTAAATGATGTTGAAAACTATGAGTCAATTCGCGCCTACCGATGCTCGCTCAGTATTCTTTCCGCGGTCGGTATCCGCAACAAGAAGCAAACAATTTCCGATTGCCCGTTCGCCGGTGGGGTCCGATGGTGAATTCACCACCCGTCCATTGATGACGAGCGTTGTCGATCCTCCGCCGTCGAGGTTGAGTCCTTGATAAATGCCGAGACGTATCATCAAATCAGCGAACTCGGAAAGAGACATCCCGACAGTTCGTTGCTGCCTGCCGTCAACGGTGATGAAATAGAGCGTGGTGCTATCACTTGAGAATCCCACCCCGGATCGGGGGTGTCGCTTTGAGAATATCGTTGCGCGCGGATCCTCTGGAAAATCCGATTGCTTGAACACATTCTTTCCATTCCGCACGATTCTCGGCCAACCACCGACGAGCTCCTTCAATGGTCCGGAGTCCGGTAGCATAGCAAGAACAATGCGGAGCGAGTCTTCGTTCGATTGTGTGGAAAGTATTTCACCGCCGTATTCGGTCAATACGAGTCCACCCTCCGGGATGATACCGCCTTCGGGCGAGATCGAATTTTCTATTGATGTGCAGATCATCGTGTCACCGGCAGTGCGCGCAATTCGCACTGTAAGCTCACTCGTTTTTGTCAGACCATCAGGGACGGGCGTTTGTTTGCCAAAGTATCGGTTGTACAGCACAACGCCCCCGCGTCGTGGAATAATATTCACCCCCGCCAGTGCAATGGACAATCCGGCACGGCCAAGCACACTTCCATCAAACATGAATTGCTCGATTAGTGGTCGGCCATCATGTGTGACGGCAAATTGGGAATTGGGGATATCGACAAATTCCGGTCGATGTCCGCGTGATCGGAATGCTTTTACAAATGATCCGCCAACAATGTGGTTGTTCTGAGCTTCCCCCGTACCCGGATTGAAATAATCACCATTGATGGCTACAGCGACATACTGGTCTGCATTACTCTTACGGATGGCGATAGAGCTTACGGTTTCTCTGCCGAACAGTCGATCCTCAGCACACGCGCTCTCAATCCGTAATTCCGGATGCCCCACATTGATCTCGACGACATGAATACTCCACGGCCCATCACGGTCAACAATAGTGCGATGAATAACCCCTGGCCGGATGACTTCAACACTGCTGCCACCGCGCGCAGGAAGCGGCTGTGTGGCAAGCCATCCCGCCCAGCAGAAGCAAAGGATAACGAGCAGTGAGTGTATTATACGATTGAGGGCTCGAGTCATGCGGACAACATAATATCAGATAATAACTTAGCCAAGACGGCAGGGAAAAGCAAGTGTTCAGCCGTACCCCTGCCCGGTCTTTGTATCACGACAGAAAGACAAAACCCGGATGAGTTGTCCGGGTTTGATGAGCAGCGATCCGGCAAGAGATTACAGTTCCGTCAACGTATGCGTGCGTCCCTTGTTTGCCGTTTTCAAATATTCCATCAATGGTTGATAATACTCGAGCATTGCTCGAGCACTGAGGCCTTCTCCCGTCTTTTCCTTCAGCACAACTCTCCAGTCTCTGCTCGCACCCGGACGCATGATGCTTTGCAGAAACGCTCCGACCTCTTTGTTGCCGGAGTAGTTGCAGTTGTTGGGATCCTGCTTGAGAATATTCTTTGCGATATGGCCGTGGAGTTGAAACTTCAGTATGCATGAAAGCGCGTAGTCATAGTATTGTGCCGCATCGTCGTTGACGTATGTTTTGGTCGCGGCATCGCAGTACTCCACGCCCCGTGCCGTCGGCGGAACGACCCCCTGATACTTTTGCACGTATTCCCACCAGCGCGCGTTGTATTGATCTTTCGGGAGGTTCTGTTCATACAAGTCGTGCTCGAAATGCGACATCGTACCGGTCGAGAAGGGGATGAAGACAAGGGAACGGCTGGAGAGCGCGTCGTTCAACAACCATTGCACCTGATCGATCTTCACGTCAGTTGAGAGCAAGCCAAGCTCCTCAAGGTATGCGCGCTGGGACGAAGCAAGGTCCATCAGATCACCCATGCCCTCGTGGTAACTCCGGTTCGCTCCTTCACGAAGGACCAGCGGGACATCGGGCATCGAGTATTCGATGTAGTAATAAATATGACCCAGCTCGTGATGCGTTGTGCCGAACCAATCAGCGTTCGGGATAACACTCATCAGCGAACGGTAATCATCCTGTAGATCCAGATGCCAGGCAGATGCATAATTATTTTTCTTGCGGGGAGTGCCCACTGGAACCGGGTAAAGGTCCGATTTCTCCCAGAAATTCTGCTTCATGGCAGGAAAGCCGATGCTCACATAGAACTTCTCGGCCTGTTGCACGATCCACTCCGCCGATTTGTCTTTGAAGAGTGCATCCAGATCGACCGCCCTGATAATGCCCGGCCAGTTTTGGCCCCAGCGGTTTGATGTCCAATGTGCCGGAAGCATTTCTGGAACAGGCTGATTGTATCGCTTTGCCAATTCATAGCGAGCCCATGTGTGAAGTTCGATACACAGTGGCCGCAGTTCACGCACAAGTTGATCCATCAACGCCATCATCTCCTGTGTCGTCATGCCGTAATCGGCCACCTGGAATAAACTCCTATGTGAAACGGTTGATTGACAATCGGGATGGAGTTGAAAGCGTGAACATGGTACGGAAGGGGTAAGGGAAATGCAAGAAACCTAAAGGGAGCCCGGTGATGCCGGGCCCCCAAACAAGAACATTATCCAATCACTTTCCCATACGGTGCAACCTGTTTCTGAATCTTCTTCTTGTCACCCGCAATGACAATCAGCATCTCCTCATCACGAATGTACTTTGCAGTCAAGTCGCGCACCTGTTCTGGCGTGACAGAATAAATCGTCTTGACGTAGTCGGTCAGATAACTGTCGGGCAAGCCGTGAAGTTGCAGGAACGATAACTGGTTGATGATCCCCGCGGCAGACGAATTCTGCAGCACGAACACACCGGCCAGATAATTCTGGATTCCTTTCAGTTCCTCGGCGGTCGGGGCCTCCTTTTGCAGGCGGTCGATCTCGAAGAATATTTCCTTCAGGGAGGGACCGGTAACATCCGTTGTAACGCTGGCGAACTGCACCCAGTACGCATCCCGGTAACGCGACGAGATTGAGCTGTTGGGTGAATATGTATACCCCTTGTCTTCACGGATATTGGAAGTGATGCGCGAGCCGAATGATCCACCAAGAAGCGCGTTGGTCACGGTCAGCGCGCGGTAATCAGGATCGGATGGATTGATTGTCGGCAGACCAATGTACACCGTGGACTGCGGTGCGCCGGGCCGGTCGATGAGATGGATTTCCTTCTTCGATAGTGGCTTTGGGATATTGGCCGCAGGTTCCGGTCCATGCTTCCAGGCGCCGAATGCCTTGCGGATCGCATCTTCCATCTTTGTAGCATCGAACTTTCCGGCAACATAGACGTGGGTTCGCGCCGCGCCGAAATTACTCTCATAAAATCCGCGCACGTATTGTATTGTGTACGACTCAAGCATGGTCTCCGTGGGATAGAGTCTGCCATACGGGTGGTCGCCGTACATCAGTGTGCGGAACTTCTCCAGCGCAATTGAGTTCGGATCGGTCTTCTCGATGCTGAGTTGACGCATGCGGTCGTTCTTCAGGCGCGCCAGTTCTGATTCCGGGAAGCTGGGATTGCATAGAATATCGGCAATGAGAGCAACCATTTCCGGCCCGAATTCCGAAAGCACGTCGCCGTCAATATTTGTCTGGTCTGGCCCAACGGCAATGGAAACACTGCCACCGAGTTTAGCCGCGTCTTTAGCAATCTGCTTTGCGTTGCGGGTCGTTGTTCCTTCCTTCATCAGGTCGCCCATAATGTCAGCGAGCCAGACTTCGTTCGGTGCTTCATGCACGTTGCCTGTATTCACAACGGCGCGGATGGCAGCCTTTGGAAGAGTGCCGTATTGGACGAGCACAACAGTCAGCCCGTTATCAAGTGTGAATGTGGATTTTGCCGGGAGCGTAAAGTCCTTGGGCGTTGAACCTTCCGGCGGCGTTTGCTTCTGGGCGATTGCCGCACCGGCAACAAACAGCGCGAGAACGAGCGTGCCGAGAATGTGTTTAGTTCGCATACTTGCGCTCCTCTTTGCTTAAGACCTTGGTTGGATTGACAGTCAGGATCGTCTGGTTTGTCCGGCGAAGATACTCCTGCGCCGTCTTCTGAATTAATTCCGGCGTCACCTTGTTGATCATTTCTTCAATGGTGTTAATCCGGGCTGGATCGTCATCGAACAAAGCGAACGACGCGAGCAAGTCGGCACGACCGAAGCCGAAGGTACTGTTCACCTCGTTATAAAAAGCAGAGCGGAATTTTATCTTCGCACGTTCCAATGCCTCTTTGTCAACAGGTGTGGTCCGAAGCTTTTCAATCACTCCTTCCATGACGTTCCTGATCGAGTCGGCGGGAGTGGTGTTATCATGGAAGAGATAGCCCATCCACAACATGGGACCGTTGTAGTTGAACATGTTGCCCAGTAGGTTGATACCCCCATCGACGGAACTGGAATAGCCCCGCTCCTGAACGAGCGCTTCGCGCAACATGCTGTCGTCTCCCTGTAATAGGAGTTGATCGATCACCCCCATTGCAAAATACTCCGGTGTGTTTCGCTCAGGCATGTGATACGCGAAGGAAAGCGCCGGCTGACTTGCAAGTGAATCGTCCTTGCTGAATTGTTTCGGCTGTTCCTGGCGCGGCTCACTCAGGTCGGGTTTCTGCGGCTGCTCCACGGATGGAATGGCGGCAAAGTATTTTTCGATTAACTGTTTGGCGTCTGCCGTTTCAAAATCACCGACGACAACAAGTACGGCATTGTTCGGTGAGTAATATGTTTTGAAGAATGATTGCACGTCTTCGAGTGTCGCAGCATCCAGGTCGGCAAGGTCGCCGTAGAAATTGTGAGCGTTGTACCAGTTGGTGTTCGCGTACTGTGGCATATCGAGCCACGGGAATCCGCCGTACGGCTGGTTGAGCACATTCACTTTTACCTCGTTCTTGACAACACCCTGCTGGTTCGTCAGGTTTGCCTGGGTAATGTCCAATCCCTTCATCCGGTCGGCTTCCGCCCAGAGAATGGTTTCCAGTTTGTGTGCCGGGACGATTTGAAAATAATTGGTAAAGTCGAACCGCGTCGAACCGTTGAGTACGCCGCCGTTCTTCTGGACAAGCTTGATGAATTCCATCTTGCCGAGATTATCGGAACCCTGGAACATCATGTGCTCGAACAGGTGCGCAAAACCCGTCCGGTCCTTCGGCTCAATGCGGAAGCCGATGTTGTAATAAACGGCAACCACGGCTGTCGGTGCTGTCTTGTCCGGGGAGAGGACAACCTTCAACCCGTTGGACAGTTTGTAGTATTCAACGGGCACTGTGTAACCCGTCGATTCTCCTTTAGGACTTGAGCAGGACAAGACTGCAAGCGCCAAACACCCAAGAATTGTTGGGAGGATGGGATTCCTCATGAAAACCTCCGATGAGATGAATGGAATGAAGTGTGGACATCACCCGAACATGACCGACGTGAAGGAGGGAGGATATCACACCACCAGGGATAAAAATACTTCAACAGATACGGAGGGGAAGGGTTTTTGTTGCGGAGTCAGTCCAGGATCCGGATGACCTACAGCATTCCACTCCGTTTCCGGATGAACCACTCAACCGCAAACAATGTCACAATGAGGGCGAGCATATACTGCCAATTCCAGAGCTCAAGACGGGTTGTGTCCAATACCTCCTCCGGTTTAAACGTGGGTTGCGTTGCAAGATCGGAAGGAAGACCGCCGATGTCGTCCGGTGAATAGTACTTCCCTCCGGTGCGCGAAGCAAGAAGCCGGAGCAATGAAATATTCATTTTTGTATCCAGGAACTCAAGGTTGAGTTCACCCACAGAAAATCGCCCGCGATCTTCACCGAGCGGTTGTCCATCAAGGGCCGCAACAGCGCGATAGGAATAATCCCCCACAGCAAGTCCGTCGATTGTTCCTTCGTACCTTCCGTTACCGATGGGTCTAAGAAGCGTCTCGAATTCTCGATTATCCTGTATTGCAGTTACGCGTAGTTGCGCGCTCTCCACCGGTCGACCGCTTGCATCGTATACCTGGCCGAGAAATTCCACCGGCTCGCCGTGTGTGTAGATGTCTTTTGATGGTGCGACCTTCACGGGTTTGTTGTCTTCGCGCGTCGTCAGCCAACGGATACTATTGGCAAGCAACGCAGAGAGGAGTTTTTCTGTGTCGGGCGTTCCTTGTGCCATCAACCGCCAGCGCCACACACCGTAGCCAAGAATTGCCATGGACTTCTGCCTGTTCACGTTACGGATGATCATCAGCGGATCGGGGGTGGCCACATTCATGATGCGAATATTTCCAAGCACCACGGCTTCGGGTCGTGCCTTGTATCGCGATTGTTTGCTGAAGATGGGAGGAAGTCGGTCCCAGGCCCCCTCAATGCCGCCATTCAAGATCGGGTGATTCTTTTGCGTGCCCGAAGGTTGGAGAAAAATGAGTTGCTCGATCGCGCTTGATGGTGACGGAATAAATGGGAGCGACGGGCCAAGTGTACGAAGTCGGCCATCGTCCACACCCTTACCATCTATGAAGAACAGTGGCTTACCCGCATCCAACGCCGCGACGCGAACGAGTTCCAGAGTTTGCATGTCCGTCGTTGTGGTCGGGAGTCCGATCAGCATAAGACAGTCAGCAGAATCGAGCGCCGCCCGGTTCGGTGTTTCTCCGTACCATCCGCCCAACGGGCGCTGGGCGAAAGATCGGACAGCGATATTCTTTTCTTCTGCAAGCGTTTGTTCGAGAATGGAAAAATCTGGCCCGGGAAGTCCCAGTAATACAACGCGCAACTTGCTCTTGAGTATGCGCGCAAAGAATGACTTCCGATTGTTGTCTGTTGTCAGTTCACCCTCAATTCCTGAAACACGAAGAGTGAATTTCTTCATCCCTTCTCCTTCGGGTGTGTAGGGGAGCGACACCGGATATTCGCGCGTCCCATCCTGTAGTGCAAGGGTTGCGCGCTTGAGTTCTTTGTTCCCCTCCATCAATACCACGTCGACATTCTTGCCGCCGAATCCGGAGCTTTTGATGGTAACGTCCACAGGTGTCTCGACGTCACTGTAGACAAGGCTATTCGTCACGACTTTGGTAATGAGAACATCCCGTTGCTCTGAGGAATCACCGATGCCGACCGTGTAAATGGGTATGCCGAGTTTCTCGGCTTCATAGAGCGGATTCTGTCCGAGGTTGAACGCGCCATCCGTGACGAGCACTGCTGCGCGGATGTTGTTGCGCTCTTTTTGTTCGCCAAGCTGCTTCAATGCGGACGAGATATCCGTGGCTTCCTCGCTGAGTGCAAGCGAATCCAGGCCATCGTGCTCCGTCAAACGAGCGCCAAACGTATGCCAGTGAAGTTCCGTATTGCCGGCAAGCCGGTTCATGGAGGAATGGTGAACTACAGACGAGAGGATTTGCCCGCGATCACCATCCTTGTCCTGTATCTGCATGCTTCGACTGTCGTCAATAAGCACGGCCACTCCCGGCGGTCGCATGAACGATCTCACAAGGCTGAGCAACGGCTCAAAGATAAGAATGAGAACGAGCGACAGCGCTGCGGCACGCAGAGCGGTCAGGAGAAATCTTTTCCAGCGGGGAATGGGAGGGAGTGTTGTGCGGTAGTAGTATGTGGCAACCGCGCACGCGGCAACAACAAGAAGGATGATGAAAAGAACAGAGATGCTGAAATCAATATTGATGTTGGGCATGAGGATGATGTCGGATTGAGGATCTGGCCCTTCGGATGATTGCGGGAAGTCTTCACCGAAATCGTCAACCCGGATTCCTGTTGCCTACGCGGTTTCCTTGACAAGACGCTCAACGATGTCGATCGTCGAGACGCCGTCGGCTTCAGCATTGAAGTTCGGCACGATGCGATGACGTAACACAGGCCCGGCCATCTGTCGCACGTCGTCAATGTCGGGTGTGTGACGGCCAGAGAGAATCGCACGCGTCTTCGCTCCAAGAATAAGATACTGGGAGGCGCGCGGCCCGGCTCCCCAACTCAACCAGTCTTTAATGAACTGTGGCGCTGTCTCACTCTTCGGGCGCGTGCGCGTGGCAAGTCGGACCGCAAATTCGATCACATTGTCCGCTACAGGCACTTTGCGCACGAGTTCCTGGTACGCCATAATCTGATTTCCCGTCAGGACATGCGACAGTGTGGGCGCAAACTGGCTCGTTGTGGCTTTGACGATTTGTACTTCCTCGGACATTTTCGGGTAGTCGAGCCAGAGGTTGAACATGAAACGATCCAGTTGTGCCTCCGGAAGCGGGTACGTGCCTTCCTGCTCAATGGGGTTCTGTGTTGCCAGAACAAAGAACGGTTCCTGTAACGTGTATGTTTGTCCAGCCGCAGTGACACGGTGTTCCTGCATGGCCTCAAGTAATGCCGCCTGCGTCTTGGGCGGAGTGCGATTGATTTCATCCGCCAGAACAATGTTGGCGAAGACGGGGCCCTGAATAAACTTGAACGATTTTGCCCCGGAGGTGACATTCTCCTCGATGATTTCTGTGCCTGTAATGTCGCTCGGCATCAGGTCGGGGGTGAACTGAATGCGGTTGAATTTCAGATCGAGCACCTGCGCAAGGGTCCGAATCAATAACGTCTTCGCAAGTCCGGGTACGCCGACAAGCAGACAATGGCCACGCGCGAGCAACGAGATCAAGAGTTGCTCGACGATCATCTCCTGTCCGACAATGACCTTGGCAATTTCTTTTCGCAGCATCTCGTAGGAGTTCTTCAACTCATGCGCAGCATCCACATCATTCATCTTTTCCACGGTTTTGGACAACGTAAGCTCCTGTATCTTAGAGACGTGATTCCCAGTAGATATCGTTTTTGAGTTCAGCCAACCAAGCCTGGTATTCCTTGTTACGCTTGTAGTTTTTTGCAATCTCTTCGATGCGACGATAGTCCTGCTCCAATGAAGGGGTATGTGCGGGAGTGCGTTTCTTCATCAACACGATATGATAACCGTTGGCTCCGGCAACCTTCAACGGAACAGGTTCGGAGATTTCAGCATCCTTCAAAGGCACTACCGTGGGATAGAAACTCTTTTCGATCTGTTCCAGCTCGGCAGTTCCGAGACTCCCACCGATGGCAGCGGTCTCCTTATCCTCGGAGTATTTCTTTGCCAGCCCGGCGAAGTCCTCGCCGGCGAGTGTGCGGTCACGGAGACTTTTCAGCAGTGCAATGGTCGAATCTTCATCGGCTTGAGACCGTTCAACCCGCATCAGGATGTGTCGCGCTCGTACCGATTCACCGCGACGCTCGAGCAACTCGATGATGTGCATGCCGTATTTGGTTTCGACGACGCCGGACATTTGTCCTTCGCCGAGCGAAAATACGACGCTTTCAAACTCCGGCACAAAAAGTCCGCGGCGAACAAATCCAAGATCGCCCGCCTGTGCTGCGGAACCGGGATCCTGGGAGTGACGCCCTGCAAGCCCGGCGAAGTCTTCGCCGGCTTTGATTGAATCGAGGACGGTCTGGAGTTTCGCCCGTGCGGCGGCTTTCGCTTCAGGGCTTGGTTTCGGCTCAATGTAAATGTGTGCCAGTTCCACTTCTTCGGGGATACCACCAAGGCTATCCTTGTAGGTTGCAAAGAACTCATCCACCTCACGGCGCGTGATCTGTGTTGTGCCGAACTGTTGCTGTTGCAGTTTGTTGGCCAGGATGCTCTTGCGCATTTCATCGCGGAACTCACGCTTGATCCTGCTGATCGGCATATTGTACAGTTCTTCCAGCTTTGCCTCGGACCCCACCTGCTGGATCCGCTGTTGGATAGTGTTTTCGAGTTGCTGCTGCACCTCTTCATCACTCACGGTGATGCTGTCTTCAATCGCCTTGGCGACGATGAGTTTCTCGTTGATCATGGATCGCAGTACCTGTTCCTTCAAACCCGGGGTCGCGGGATCCTGCCGGTTGTTGAACACGAGGAATTGGACTTGTGCGTTCAACTCCGACTCGAGAATGATATCGTCATCAACGACGGCAATGACCCGGTCGAGCGTCTGCGCATTCGCTACACCAAAAAGAAACAGTGCGCCGATCATAATTCTATTCATGTATGCTTCCATCGTTGTGTGTGGTCACGGAGTCTTCGGGCACGGAACGAACCTCCACCGGCTGTTCCTTGCGAAGTTGCTCCAGCAGTTGTTCATAGCGTAGCCGTCGTTGCTCAATCAACAATCTGTCCCGGATTTCGTTCCGGATATAGTCGAGGTCGGGCATTTCCCCCTTTTGTTTGAGACCATGGAGAACAAGCACGTGATACCCGGTATCGGTTTTGAGGACGAATGAGACGTCACCCGCCGTTAAATTCCGCGCGAGCTTCCAAAGTTCCTCGGGATAGAGTGTTGATCGGGCGAAGTATTGACGTGTTGCCACCTGGAGAAGTTGCGTATTCTGGAGGGAGTCTTGTTGAACCGCAAGGAGTGCGTCCGGCCAGGAGACACCACGGAGGAGGTTTGAACGGAATGCGTTTGCCACGTCCCGGTCAACAAAGAACGCGTAACTGGCGCTGACAACATCTTCCCTGAGAAGAAAAGCCGGACCCCCCGCAGCATAGACCGTGGCAATGATGTCCTCGCTTACCGAGGAGGTGTCCGCTGAGTATACATCGTCCTGAAGAAGGGCCTCAATGGCAAGACGTCGCCGGATGCTTTCTATCTGTTGCCGCAGGTTTTCAGAGTCGGCCAGGCCCCGGCGCGCAGCCTCCTGATACAGCATTTCGGAGGTGATCCACTCATTGATGAAGTCCTGTGTCCGCAGGTGCTTATTGCCGATGGAATCTCGCAACGCGTCAATAGCATTCTGCGTAAGGACCGCTGTTCCCACACGGGCAACGTAGTCACGCGACTCGGGCTCCTTGGAGCATCCGGTTATGAACGCGAAGAGGAGTATGACGACAGAGCATCGGATAATGTCAGTATGTTGTCGGAGCAAACGCGTTCTTGAGAGCCTCCTTGTACTCCACCACCGGATACATCTTCTTCAGCCCATCAAGCCATTCCCTCTCAAGGCGTTTTGATTCGTACTCCTGAAATGCGCTTGAGACTTCTGTGCCCGCTTCCTCAAATGTTTTTGTGCGCGCGGGATCCTTCTTATTCAAACGGACAATGAACCATGAGTTCTGGTATTGGAGAGGGAGCGAATACTCCCCGCTGGCGAGAGAATCGGCGCGCTGCGATCGTTCATCGGATGCCGCTGGAAGGATCGCATGACCGATAGGCCCGACGAGAGGCCGTCTTCCGATCAATTCAACTTCGACGCGTGCGTACAACGCCGTGATTGCGCTGTCAGATGTTCCGCGCGTGGGTACGCGTGTAAGAGTCGTGACGCGGCCGTCAGCAATCCCAAGGTTCTTCACAAGATGGTTCTTTGCGGCTTCGAGACGCCGTACTGCAACACGTTCCCGCGTCCCTTTCCTTCCGAGCGTGTCGTGGTGTGCGACCAGGGTTAATTTCAATCCCGGTTCGGCGATGAGCGCCTTTGCCACAGCGGCAAGCACTTTCTTTGATTGAGGCGAAAGAGCTGTCGAAGTCCCCTTGAAGAGCATCTGGTAATTCTTCGGCTGACTCATACGCACGGAGTCCTCCGCGACCAGCTTCTCAAAAGTCTCTCCCCGCATAAGTCGTTCGCGCAACGCAATGCCGCTCGAATCGGTTTCGACCCTCAACGTGCTGAAATCCACCCGATCAGGGAACCGGAACCTCTCATTGTTTGCCTCATAGTACATACGCAACGCTGAATCCGAAACCGCGACACTGTTCCAGACACGGTCCTGCTCGATTTGGTACAAGAGGATTCCCTCCGTGTATTCCTTCATAATGGAAGCGAACTCCGGGTGCTCGCGCTCAATGGTCTCGGACTTGACTTCGTAGACAAGTTGCTCGCCGATTTTTTCCACGGTAGCGTGGATGGAGGCGGCGCGTAACGGGATGCTCGTCATATCCGGGCGATTCTTGATAATTGCCACCACACTGTCGACAGAGACTGTCCGAGTATTGAACTTGAACATCGTTGCGCGTCCGAGTTCGGGGGGTATCGTTGCAAACCAGGCGGTATCGCGGGTCGAAGCATTGGTATCAACCGAAGTGATGAACGATGAGACGGTGGAGTTGTCGACAGTATAACCCGTTTCCTGTTTCAGGCGGTCAAGGTATTTTTTATAATCATCCTGAAACCCCACCTGCTGGTATGCCTGTCGGACTTCGGCCTGTGCCTCTTCAAATGGCTTCGGTGGTTTTGTGTCGATGCATTTGATGAGGTGGTATCCGTAAATGGTTCGAACGATGTCGGAAACCTGACCAGCTTTCATCTCCACGGCGACCTCATCGAACGACTGTACCCAGCGCCGGCGCGAAAACCACCCAAGATCTCCGCCGCGCGGTGCCGATCCGGGATCCTCCGAATTGCGTTGCGCGAGTTCCGCGAAATCAACTCCCGTCTTGATACTGTCCTGGATCAATTTGATTTTTGCGTAGGCGGCAAGCGTGTCTTCCGGTGTTGGATCCTGTTTCTCGAACCGTACCATGATATGACTGCACTGCACTTCTCCCGGCGCGGGCTTCCGCTGTACGACTTTGATGATGTGTAACCCAAACTGTGAGCGGACCGGAGCGGAAGAGGTTTCACCAACCTTCATCGCGTATGCCGCATCTTCGAACGTACCCACCATCTGACCACCGGTAAAGAAATAGAGATCGCCTCTGTTTTGTTTTGCAGACGGGTCTTGTGAATGCTCCACGGCAAGACTATCAAAGGCCGCGCCGGCCTTGATCATCGCGATAATTTCATTCGCCTTCTTATATGCAGCAGCAGAATCATCCGCAGAAGCCTCCGGGGTGAGTGTAATCAGAATATGGCTTGCACGGATCTCATCACGGCGGCGGTCAAACATCTTCTTCACGCCTGGAGCGGTAACTTCCCGGTCGGTGAGATACGATGCAGCGAGGCTTCCTTTATACTGCTTCACCTCATTGATTGCCTCAGGGGTTTTATCGAGTCCGAGTCTGTATGCATCAGCCAGCTTCAAACGGAAGTTGGTCATCAGTCCGAGAAACTTCTCGCGTTCCTCCATGGTCGAAGCCGCGGCCTGCTCACGACTACCGTTGCTCTTGATATACAGGTTTTCATACTCCGCAAGAGTGATTGGCGTTTCCCCGACTTTGGCAACAAGGGTGTCGCCGGCCTTTGGTGTACAGCCGGATATGAGAAGTAGCAGGAGAGAACTCAAGGTCAATACACACGTCGCCGTTGGTTTTGGATAGGATGTAACCATGCCGCTTACACTCCAATATTGGTGATACAGACAGGAATTTCGAGGTTTTTGGTGAGTAAGTGTAACCAAAAGGCGGTTGATAATCAAGGAGTTACGAGGTGGTAAGTGTCGGCGAACAATGCCCGCCTATCCGCTGGTGACTGGTCGAACAATACGGTCCCGGTTGTCCATCAAATGCGTCCCAGCGCAGCCGCGAAATCCCGTTTCAGATCGTCGATATCCTCCACGCCAACAGAGATACGAATCATTCCGGGTGTTACGCCATGACTTTCCAATTCCCTCTTTGTCATATTGATGTGTGAGGAATACACCGGTATGCTGACGAGCGTTTCGACGCTGCCGAGTGACATGGCATTTACGGCGACCTTCAGCGAATCGGACACCTTCACAGCCGAACGCACACCGCCCTTTACCTCGATTGTCACCACACCGCCGAAACCCTCCATTTGTTGCCGCGCGATTTTGTGTTGAGGATGAGAGGGAAGCCCCGGGTAAATCGCCCGTTTAATCTTGCGGTGTCTTTGGAGGAAACGCGCAAGCGCCAATGCGTTCTCGTTCTGGCGTTGGACGCGCAGGTCGAACGTCTTCAGGCTGCGCAGGAGTAACCAGGCAGCGAACGGGTCCGCCGCGCCTCCGAAGTACTTGAGTTGAGCGTGTACTCCTTTGACAAACTTCTTCGTTCCGACAACAACGCCTGCGAGAATATCACTGTGACCACCAAGATACTTGGTGCCGCTTTCGAGAACGACGTCCACGCCGAGTGACAATGGATCCTGGTTCAGGATTGTGGCGAATGTATTATCGCACATGATGATAATCTTCGTTCCGAGCCGCGTTTCTGCGCGGCGTGTTTCCTTCACGAGCGCCTTGATGTCGACAATACCCAGTGTCGGGTTGGTGGGCGTTTCGAAATACACAATTCTGGTGCGCGGCGTTGCCAACGCGCCAATCGACCGCAGAGCGTCCGGATGAACGTAGCTGACGTCAATACCGTGGTCAGGAAGGATGTCGCGAAAGAACCGGTACGTTCCCCCGTATAACCCCGGCGTGCTGATGATATGGTCGCCCGACTTTGCTGCCGAAAAAATTGCCGTCGTAATTGCCGCCATGCCGGAGGAGAAGAGCAGAGCGCTCTCTGCGTTCATCATCAATGCAATACGCTCTTGTGCCTCGCGAACGGTCGGGTTGTGGTAACGGGAATAGACGTATATATTTGGATCTCCCTTCGCGTACCGGATCGCGTCACCAGAGTTTGCAAAACGATATGTCGATGTCTGTACCAGCGGGGGTGCAACGGGCCCCTGATACGCGTACGTGGACACGCCGTGAATAGCCTTTGTTGACACAGCCATTGAGCCGGGAGAGTTTTTTTTGCGCGCCATACTTTTTATCCTAACGCCTGTGAATGTTTGAGGTGATACGGCAACAGTGCAGCGTACACCGTTGCGTGAATCGGAGTGGGGATATTCAACTCCATGCCGTAACGGACAATGGTTCCGGAGAATGCTTCGATTTCCAACGGCTTGTTGTGTACGAGATCGTGGTACATGGAAGAACGATTTGAATCAGGGCGCTTGACGGTATCGAACACATGATCAATGTAGTCGGGCGCTATTGCCACGCCCTTTGCCTTTGCGATTGCTTCAACTTCGCGCATGGCATCCACCAACAGTTGCCGCGTCGGTTCAACCGCGAGTATCTCACCGAGTGTCAAGCGGGTCAATGTGGTCAAACCACCGACGGCGGAGATGAAGATGAATTTCTTCCACAAGTCCGATTGGATATGCTCGCTCAGCGTCGCACTAATTCCCGCAGTCGTAAACATGGCAAGAATCTTCTTGCCGCGTGTGGCCGTTCCGGGTATCGGTGCCGCAAGAGGGCCAAAGATGATCTTCCTTGGTCCGCCGGTCTCCGAAATTTCCCCGGGTGCGGTTATGGTGGAATAAATATAAGAAACCCCGCCCCACACAATTCCCGTTGAGAGCGTCTGCCGGAGTTTCTCTTCGTTGTCGATACCATTCTGCAAACTGATGACGATGGTGTGAGGTGAAAGCAGAGGCGAAAGCCGGCTGGCGACGGCCTCCGTATCATACGACTTCACACAGAACAACACAACATCGGCGGGTCCGATTGCCGTGTAATCGTCTGTCATTTTTCCAGGAGGCACCACGAACTCACCGTCGCTTGCGCGCACCTTCAATCCGCGGGCTTTCATGGTTTGCAAGTGTGTTCCGCGCGCAACAAACCATACATCAGCGCCACTCAGTGCAAGTTTGCCTCCAAAGTATCCCCCGACCCCTCCCGTTCCCACGACAACGAACTTCATGTCTCTTCTCCGGGCAATGCAGGCTCTGCGAAGATCACCTTCTCGCGTTCAATAACAACCGTTCCCGGCGGCGCACCCTTGGGTTTGCGGACGTATTTTTTCTCGGTCATCGCCACAGGTACCATCTTTGCGTTTCTCATCTTACTGTAGTACGCGGCGATGGCCGCGGTTTGTTCCTTCGCTTTCTTGCTTGGTTCGCCTTTGCCTGTGCCGACCTTGAGCACAACGTGCGACCCGCTGGAACCGCGTGCATGGAACCAGAGGTCGTTCGGCTTTGCATGGCGTACGGTCAACAGGTCGTTGTTCTGACTGCTTTTGCCTGCCCAGACTTCGAAACCGCCATCCACCGTGAACACGCGGAACGGCAACTGCTCACGCTCCTTCCCCTTCACATCCAACCCGAATTCTTCAAGCTCGCCCTGATGCTCTTCCATGAATGCCTTCAGTTCTTCCTGTGTATGCAGCCCATCGAGTTTGGCGAGCAGCGTCTCTGCCGACGCGATTTTCGTACGTTGCTCTTCCAACCGTGCAACGCTCTGCTTCCGTGCAACGCGTGCGGATTTTGCCTTCTCAAAAAATCGTTGAGCGTTCTCCGTCGGTGCAAGGCGTACGTCAAGCTTGATGGTGAGTTCACCATCACCGTCACTCAAGCGGATCGAACCCTGACCTTTTGTAATTTCAGATAAGTGTGAAAGCAGGAGCTTGCCGGAACGCTCGTACTCCCCTTCACGGGGGACATTATCACTTTCCTTTTCCAGTGCGGTGACAGTCCGACGCGCCCGTTCCACCTGCGACCTCAATGGACCGATCACGCCGCCAACGCCAACATTCAATCGTTGTGTGGCCGACTGTCGGGAAAGGAAGAAGCGAACGGCCTGGTGGAGATCATCAAACTGCTTCGGTTCGGTGTCCGGAAGATGATGGAGTGGAACGATGGACAGCGCGACAGACTGATCGTCTTTCCCGGCCTCAACGTACACAAGGGGAACGGGAGATGCAATCTCGCGATGGAGATGAAGAAGAGAACTCTTGAGTTGTTCGATCTTCTCCGGTGGAAGTTCACCGGCCTTCTGTGAGGAGGTGATGCCGGCACGATGAAGCAGTTCCTTGATCAACGTTGGTCCCAGAGTTGGGTAAGCCGACTTGATCAGTCCTCCGATTGGTGATTGCGGATGAGATAAGATGCTCTCATCGATCAATGTCAGGTCTGTGATGAGGGGTTCTTCCGGTTTGGGCTGATATGATTTTCCGGCATGGCGCGCAGCATCATGAAACGACGAAAGGACATTCATCTTCTCATCAACCAGAAGAACATTGGACATCAACCCGAAAAACTGGGCATAGAGTGAACAGCCGTCATCCAGTCGAAGCCGTACCACCCGGTCGGAAGGATGGATGGTTGCGGAAAGTAATGTTGTGCCAACTACACCGGGGAGAACGTTTGCGGTATTTCTTTTGGCCCGTGCATAGTCAGGATGAAGATAGAGGGAACCGGCATGAGGCCGACACGAGAATACCAACGCGGAGGATTCCCCCTCGAACCCGATCACAAGTTCGTCTTTGTGTTGGGTAAAGACCCCGGCAATCCTCTTCCCACGTAAGCGCGAGTCAATGCCAACGGTCAGCCAGTGTAGCGTGTAGTAATTACTTAGCATAGGTGTTGTCAACAATATATTGAAAAGCGCCTCTTTTGCCAAAGCAGCGTCGGTTTGGTGTGGATAACTTGTTGATTCGGATGTTTGAAATCTGTGCGAAAGTTTCAATTGCAACTCCATCCCGTATTGCTTAGTTTTATGCTCCAAACCTAGCAAAGAGGATGTATGATAGCCAGTATGACCGGCTATGGCCATGGCGTGGCCACCCGGAGCGGAATTACCGTCTCCGTGGAAGTCAGGAGCGTAAATAGCCGGTTTCTTGAGGTGACCACCCGTCTCCCCCGTTCGCTTTCCCTTCGCGAAAATGAGATAAAGGAAATCATCCGGAAACGCGCTTCCCGCGGGAAGGTAACACTTCTCGTCGGGGTTGAGCGGGAAACGGCCAATGATCTCGCATTGAAGATCAACGTTCCCGCCGCGAAGGCGTATTATAAATTATTGAACCAGTTGCGTAAGAGTGTGAAGCTGCGGGAGACAGTGAAGCTTGAACACCTGCTCCGCTTCTCCGAGGTTATTGAGCCACAGGAAATTGAGAACAGTGATGACGCGGAATGGGTAATCCTTCAGCAGGCGCTGAACGAGGCGCTGAGCAACCAGACGACCATGAGGGTGCAGGAGGGCGGGGAGCTTAAAAGGGATTTCTTTCAACGTATCGCTTCCATTGAGAAGACGTTGGAAAAAATTGAAGTCCTGTCGCGTGAACAAGTCCCCAACGAACGGATCCGGTTACGTGAGAGGATCCAGCAGTTCCTCGAAAAGGAATCCATTGATGAAGGACGCCTCGAACTGGAATTGACGATGCTTGCCGATCGTCTCGACGTTACCGAAGAGTGCGTCCGATTCAGGAGTCACAACAAGTTCTTTCTTGAAGCGATGGACAACGATGAACCCGCCGGACGTAAATTGAACTTCCTTATCCAGGAAATGAATCGTGAGGCAAACACGATAGGCTCCAAATCCAGTGCCTCGGAAATTGCGCATCTTATTGTGGGAGTGAAGGAAGAGCTGGAGAAGATCCGGGAGCAACTACAGAATATCGAGTGATGGCGCAGGGCAAGCTTATTGTTATTTCCGCGCCAAGCGGCTCCGGCAAAACGACGATTGCACGGGAGATTATGAAGCGCAACCCCGGACTGGGGTTTTCGGTTTCGGCAACGACACGCAAACGTCGCGACACCGAGATTGATGGCAGAGATTATTTCTTTCTGACGGATGAAGAGTTCAGGCGCAGGGTTGCCGCGGGAGAATTTGTGGAATGGGAAGAGATGTACGGCAACCTGTACGGCACATTGAAAACGGAAATTGATCGTGCGATTTCCAACGGCCAGCACCTGGTGTTTGATGTTGACGTCAAGGGCGGGCGCTCAATAAAAGAACTCTACACGGATGCACTCCTGATTTTTATTTGCCCCCCATCGCTCGATACCCTGAAGCAGCGGTTGACGGGAAGACGTACCGAAGACGAAGCCGCACTTGCGCGGCGCCTGGATCGCGTGCCGATGGAAATGGAAATGGGGAAGGGATTTGATATCACGGTTGTCAACGATGATCTCGAGCGGGCAACTGCCGAGGTGGACAGAATAGTGAAACATCATGTACATTCATAGAGGAGAGAACAATGGCAATCAAGCCTATTGACATCGAGGCATTTTCCGGACACGCAAAGAATATTCACGAAGCTATCGTTGCGACTTCCAAGCGGGCACGCCAGATCAATGAAGAGATCAAGATTGAATTCAGCCAGCGCGTCGAACTTGTCGCCCCGAAAACCGAATCGGAGAACGAGGAGAACGACATCAACCCGGATCAGCTCAAGGTGAGTCTTGAGTTCGAGAAACGTCCTAAGCCGACTGATACGGCGCTGGATGAACTGATGACCGGAAACTTGCAGTGGCGCTACAAGGAACGCGAAGAACCGGTCAAGCCGGCCGCCGAGGAAGCTGCGGAAGAATCAGACGAGTCTGAAGAATAGGGAATGCTGCACGGGAAACACATAGTGCTCGGAGTTACCGGCGGCATTGCGGCATATAAAAGCGCCTGGCTTGTTCGCGAGCTTGTAAAAGCAGGCGCCGATGTGCAGGTGGTAATGACGAGAAATGCAACGCAGTTTGTAACACCGCTTACTCTTTCCACCCTCTCCAGGCGCGAAGTAATCATCGAACTGTTCCCGGCGTCCGGCGATCAGTCCACCGACCAGTGGACGAAGCATATTGATCTCGCGCTGTGGGCAGACATCATGTTTATCGCTCCGGCAACAGCCAACACCATGGCGAAGATCGTCCATGGCATGGCGGATGATTTTCTCACCACGCTGGTGCTTGCCCTTCGTTGTCCTCTGGCGCTCGCTCCTGCCATGGATGTCGATATGTACAAGAACGATACGACGCAACGCAACATAGACGCGTTGCGACAGTCGGGTTGCCTTGTCCTTGATCCGGAAGAAGGCGAACTTGCCAGCGGGTTATCGGGACCCGGACGGTTGCCGGAGATTGAGCGCCTCGTGAAGTTTGTTGATGGCATTCTCGATAAAGTACACCAGGATCTCAAGGGTCGTAAAGTGCTCGTTACCGCCGGTCCGACCCATGAACCGATTGATCCCGTCCGGTTCATCGGGAATCGATCCTCAGGCAGGATGGGATTCGCGCTTGCCAATGCTGCCGCGCAACGCGGCGCAGACGTCACGCTCGTCAGCGGGCCTGTAGAGTTGCGCACGCCGCGCAACACCCGCCGCGTGGATGTGGAGACAGCAGAACAAATGAAGACGGCGGTGGAAAAAGAATTCCCTTCCGCTGATCTCGTGGTCATGTCTGCAGCCGTTGCTGATTTTACCCCGGCCAATGTTGCAGAGAAGAAGATGAAGCGGGAGGCCTCTGCCGGTGATACCATGAATCTGGAATTGAAAAAGAACCCCGACATCCTCCGTGGACTCGGGGAGAAAAAATTGCGCCAGGTGCTTGTCGGCTTTGCACTCGAAACCAACGACGGCGTTGCCAACGCGAAGAAAAAACTCTCATCCAAAAATCTTGATGTCGTTGTTCTGAATACTGTTGGAGAAGAAGGCGCGGGTTTCGGCACCGAGACGAACATTGTCACCGTTATAACACCCGACGGTACGGTGGAACGTCTCCCCAAGATGTCCAAGTTCGATGTGGCACACGAGATTTTGAACAGAGTCGTTCCCCTGTTGAAGTAACACTGATTCGTTCCATTCCATTTTATTCTCTTCCCGATGGCCGACGACAACGCCAATGGTGTCCGCACAGCAACGGTTCTCCTGCGTGACATTGAATTCTTTCTGAAACAGGAACGCGATCTCTTTGGTGAGGCGCTTCTTGTCGAACAATCAACCCCACCACCCACGAAAGAACCCATCATGCCAGTCCGTAATGAGGTGTTCACGGCAGAGCCACCGCTGTTTCAACTGCCCGATCCCGCAGTCCTGCCTGTCACCAACGAGCCCTGGGGAACGGCAACAACTCTTGCGGAGTTGAACAGCCAGATATGCAACTGCATGAAATGTGCGCTCGGAGCAACGCGAACAAAGTTTGTCTTCGGGGTCGGTAATCCCAATGCAACACTCATGATTGTAGGCGAAGCGCCCGGCGCAGATGAAGACGCGCAAGGTGAGCCGTTCGTCGGCAGGGCCGGACAGTTGTTGAATAAGATTCTCGAAGCAATCAATTTCAAGAGGGAAGAGGTATTCATCTGCAACATTCTGAAATGCAGACCGCCGAACAACAGGAAGCCGCAATCCGAAGAGGTGGAACAATGCATACCGTACTTGAAGAAGCAAATCCAACTTGTGAAGCCGAGAGTGATCCTGTGTCTTGGCCTGACAGCCGCCGAGAATCTTCTCGGCACAACCGAGAGTCTTGGCAAACTGCGCGGCCGTGTAATGAAATATGAGGGCATACCGCTCATGGTAACGTACCACCCCGCAGCGCTTTTGCGCAACCCGAATTGGAAACGTCCGGCGTGGGAAGACGTACAAGCCGTGCGGAAACTGCACGATGAACTCGTGATGCAACAACAATAAGCGTTGAAGGAATTCTGATGGAAGCATTAGTACGTCGAGGGATTGATCTTGTCGTGGAGCGCCCCGAGGGACGTATACCACCGCAAGCCGTGGATATTGAGTCGCAGGTGATTGGAGCGATGCTGCTGGAGCGCGAAGCCATCGCGCGCGTCATTGAGGTGCTGGATGAAGACGCGTTCCATGCAGACTATCATCGAAAGATCTACCAGGCGATTCTCGCAATGTTCGACCGCTCGGAGCCTGTCGATACCATCACGATTGCCGAAGAACTCCGCCGCCGCGGCCATCTGGAATTGATTGGAGGAGAAGCGTACCTCGTCGAGTTGACGATGAAGGTCACTTCCGCCGCCAACGTGGAATACCACGCAAAGATCGTCTTGGAAAAATCGCTGATGCGCAACCTGATTACCGCGACTTCGAGTGTCACTGTGCGCGCATATCAACCAACAGAGGACGCATTCGATTTGCTGGACGAGGCGGAACAGGCCATCTTCCAGATTTCAGAAAAGCGCCTCCGGAAGAGCTTCGTCTCGATGCACAAGGCCGTCCATGACACGATCGAGATGCTGGAGAGCATTCATGGGAAACACAGCGGCGTGACCGGTGTTCCCACGGGTTTCCGCGAGTTGGATACGCTTACAGGCGGATGGCAAAGCTCCGACCTGATTATTATTGCAGGCCGTCCGAGTTCCGGAAAGACTGCCTTTGCGCTTTCCCTTGCGCGCAACGCAGCGATGCACAATGATAAACCGACCGGCGTTGGAATCTTCTCCCTTGAAATGTCCACGCAACAACTCGTCATGCGTCTTCTCTGTGCGGAAGCAAAAGTCGATGCCCACGCCGTGCGCACCGGACGTTTGCCTGAGGACGATTGGAAGCGATTGAGCATTGCCGCCGGACGTTTAACAAATTCCAATATCTATATAGACGATACGGCTTCGCTTGGTATCCTCGAATTGCGAGCGAAAGCCCGTCGATTGAAAGCAGAGCGCAACATCGGTCTTCTTGTTGTTGATTACCTTCAGTTGATGCAGGGCCCGAAGAATTCGGAAAGTCGTGAGAAGGAAATTTCCGCCATCTCACGTTCACTCAAGGCGCTGGCGAAAGAATTGAATATTCCCGTTCTCGCTCTCTCGCAGTTGAGCCGCGCAGTGGAAGCCCGCAACGACAAACGTCCGATCCTTTCCGACCTTCGCGAGTCGGGTGCAATCGAACAGGATGCAGACGTTGTGGCATTCGTTCACCGGCCCGAGATGTACACGGACCCCAATTCCGACGGCTTCCGCGAAGTTGCAGGCCAGGCCGATATCATTGTTGGCAAGCAGCGTAACGGTCCGATTGACGACGTGAAGCTGGCGTTCGTTCACAAGTATGCGCGCTTCGAGAATCTTGCGCCAATGTCATTCGATATGTTGCCGGCAGGTACGGATGAGCAACCATTCTAAAGCCGCATCTTCGAGACGCGAGTTTCTCAAAACAGCGATCCTCCTTACCGCGGGGTCTGTGGCATTCCGCCCGCGTTCGTTTGCAAAGCCCCACGTGAGCGATGATGAGTGGATCGTTGCGGCAAAGTTTGCGCTGGCCAGGAAGGAAGCGCTTGCCCAACGGCCCATCGGCGAAGTGATGGCCGCTATCGGCGCATCGTTTATCGGAACGCCATACGCGGCCAATACACTTGAACTCCCCGGCGACGAGCGGCTTGTCGTCAACCTCCACGGCCTCGATTGCGTCACGTTTGTGGAGAATACGCTTGCCCTTTCCCGTTGCGTCAAGTCGGGGAAGACTGACTTCGGAACATTCAATGATCAATTGCGTTTGATTCGGTACAGGGATGGGGTGCTCGACGGGTACGCGAGCCGACTCCATTACTTCTCCGAATGGATTCAGAACAACGGTAAGAAGGACATTGTGAAAGATGTTGCGCGAGAGATTGGCGTCGAGGAGTATACCAAGAAGATCACGTTCATGTCATCCCACCGTGAATCGTACAAGCAATTGAAGGACGATGCGGTGTACGAAAGCATCAGGGAGATTGAAGATGCGCTCAACACACAGACACGGTACCTCATTCCCAAGGACAAGGTGGAGAGCCTCGAAGCCGGCTTCAACAGCGGCGACATCATTGCCATCACCACAACAATTGATGGACTGGATGTTTCGCACACGGGTTTGGCGTACCGCGAGAACGGCATACTCAAATATCTCCACGCCCCGCTCTCCGGCGGCGCAGTACAGATCAGCGGGAATCCATTGTGGGAATATCTCGCACGCAACAAAAAGGCAACCGGCGTGATGGTTGCCCGTCCTCTTGAGCCATAAAATTTTATTCATACCTACAACATGAAAGGCCACAACATGAAACACATAGCAACGCTTCTTGCGGTTCTGGTATTTGCGACCACACCCCTCGTTGCACAGGGAATGTACTGGGAGAGTATGACCACAACAAAAACCTCCGATGGCAAGGGACCCGTCACGAAGTACTATTACATGCCGAAGAAATTCAAATCGGTGGATGAAGGTCAAACCGCCATTATGCGTCTCGACAAGGAGCTGATGATGCTGGTAGATCACGAGAAGAAGACCTACTGGCAGATGACGTTCGATGAGATGGAATCCATGATGAAGGACATGGGCGGCAAGATGGATGAGGCGATGAAGCAGATGGAGAAGGAAATGGCCGGCATGGATCCCGAACAACGGAAAATGGTGGAGCAGATGATGGGAAAGAAAATGGGAGGAGGGAGCCAGGAAGCCGTGGAGGTGGATAAAAGCTCAGACACGAAAAGCATCAGCGGGTACAAGTGTATAAAGTACACACTGAAGCAGGGCGACGATGTGATGGCGACCGTGTGGGCGACGAAAGAACTTGCAAGCTCGGAGGCCATGCGCAAAGAACTGGACGAGTTTGCAAAGCGCATGTCCGCCATGATGCCGAAGGGGATGGAAAACATCGTGAAGAAATCCATCAACACTATTGACGGTTTCCCGATTCAGACCGAGATGAAAGGCGGCTCGTTGATGACCGTGACGAAAATTGAAAAGACCTCGGTTGCCGCAAGTGAGTTCGAGGTCCCGACGGGCTACACGAAGGAAGACCCGCCGATGATGGGCAAGCCGGAGAGAGAGTAACCGGGCAACCGCAACGGGTGGTGTTTTTGCAAGGCAGGTCACACGGCGGTAGTGTCTCAGTTTCAATTCAATGTCAGACTGAGCGTAGTCGAAGCCTGTGGTGTGTACAGATTTCACCCTTCCGCCTCGGCGAGCCTTCGGCGAGACGGGTCGACTCAGGGTGACTATTTTGCATTGCGTTGGGTCAAGTGAAGACACCATCCCGTCTTGTTTCTCCCCCCAAACTTCTCTATATTTTCCGCAATTCAAACAATACCCAAGAGCGGAATGCCCATCCAACGTTCATTAGTTCCTTACCTGCTCGCCTGTTGTTGTGCTGTTGCCCTCCTTTCCTGTAGCAAAGAAATTCCACCCGAGCAAAAGCAAGCCGATAATCTTCTCGGCAAAGCGCGCGATGCCTTCGAGCGAAAACAGTATCACGAAGCCCGGCAATTACTCTGGTCGGCAAACACGTTGGATGCGCAACTTGTCCGTGTCCCCCAGCTTGCGGAAGAATATGAACTGTTGGGACGCATCTATGCGTCGGCCGCGTCGTTTGACAGCGCCATGTTGTTGTATGCGCGTGCCATCGAGCAATACAAAGCACTGACAGACAGAAAATCCGCCACAACGCTCACCATCGAAACCGCGCTGCTTCATAGAAAAATGGGAGAAGAGCGCAAGGCTCACACGATGCTGACCGAGGCGTTGCGTCTTGCGCGATTGTTCAAGGACACGACCGGTATTCGGGATTTGTTGTGGGCTGTTATTCCCACCGCTCGCGCTCTTGATCTGCCGGAGGAGGAATCGTCTTACATTGGCGAACTTCTCAACGGTGCACTGACGCGCAGCGATCTCGGCGAACAAGCACGGCTTCACCGCGAGTCGGGACTCTCGATGCTCTACCGTGGCGATGCCGCCCGCGCAGAAGAGAACTTCCTCCGCACACTCACCTTTGCGGAGCAGATGCGCGACTCGCTTCTCGGTATTGAAGCGCTGTATCGTCTTGCGATAACGTACCAATCAGCCGGGAAAACGAGTCAGGCCCTTGAGACCTACAGCGAAGCCCTACGGCGGGCGGATGTCACACACGGTGCGAGGCACCTCCGCACCGAAATGCTGATCCGTGTCGGAAATGTTTATCTGGGAACCCACGCCTATGCGGATGCGGCGCGCTTTTATCGGGCGGCACTTTCCTCTGCGATTGCTGCCGGAGACAAGCTGACCGAAGGCTATTGCTTCGTACAAATCGGTCACAGCGAAGTGCTTGGTGATGGAGGAATAGCCGCGGCAACGAAAAGCTACCGCGCCGCGCTTGATCTGTTCAACGGTGTTCTTTATCCGCGCGGTGCATCGTATGCATTGCAAAGCCTGGGTTACGCAGCCCGACGCGCACGCCAGACTACCGAGGCCTTGGACTATTGCAAGCAGGCCATCGAACAGTATGAATCGGTCTTCTCATCACCTCCTCGTGACGACTTGTACGCAGAGTGCGAACAGGCGTTGGCCGACCTCAACAACGAATCGCCATACGATAACGTGATCGAGTTATCGCTGCAGCTTGGCCGCACCGATGAGGGCTTCTGGTACGCCAGCAGGAAGGCGGGCAATACGATGGCCCGCGCTTTGTGTGCGCTGGACATTCAGGAAAAGGACACGATGGGGTTGGATCGTTATGAGCACACGCGTGCCGTACATGTTGGGTCCGAGAGACAACTTGAATATATCCTCTCCGCCGGTCCGCGTGAACAGGTTCTTCATAAAGACGTCGTTGCGGTGCTTGAAGGCAACATGCGCCGGATGGATGAAGCATCATCGGACGTTGTGCAACGGAAACAATCACTTGAATCGGCCGTACGGATTGCGGGTTACGGGACAGCCGAAGTTCAGAAACTGATACCACCGGGTTCTGCGCTTGTCGTCTATGTGCCGACCCGCCAGACGTTGCACGAGTTTGTCATAACATCATCACGTGTTTCAGCGCAGGTTGCGGCAGTGGAGAACACAGCGCTCCGGTCAATGGCGAAGGAATTCATTTCATTGTTGCGGCAGCAGGTTTCTTTTGAAGACTCGATGGAGGCCCAGCAACGTGCCATCAATCGTCGTAGTGAAGAATTGAATAACAAATTGTACGGACTGCTCGTTCGTCCTGTTGAGCAGGATATCGGGTCGGCATCGAAACTTGTCGTGTTACTGCCGGATGTTCTGGCGGATGTTCCTGTGCACGCGCTACGCCGCGGCAGATCGCGGTCGCTCGCCACCTACGTTGCAGAACGATTCACCGTCAGTTATCTCCCTTCGTTGGGTGCGCTTGCATTACAGGGAACGGCTCTTCGGACGGAGCGACAGGTCGTTGGACTGGGCCACCCGGGAAATGCTTCGTGGGATGTGGAGTATGAACTCCGCGATATCAGGGCGTTTTACAAGGACGCCCGACTGTATTTCGGAGCCCAGGCAACACTTCCAACATTGCGTGGTGAGAAAGCGGATGTTATCCACGTGGCACTGCAAACTGTGTTCAGCCGGACGTCTCCCGAGAATTCCTTCGTATACTTTTCCGATGGTCAATCGGGCACAACAACAAAGCGGGCACTCTGGGGAGAAATGTACTCGATCCCCGCTGTCGGTGCATTGTTGTTTTCCGATTTGGGAGACGATACAGAGATGCACCGCACCTCGCTTGTGCAAACCCTACTGATGAGCGGGTCCGGGAAAGTCGTGCTGAACTCATTCGTGCCATTGAGGAAATGCAAAAAGTTCTTCGGCGAGATATTCTATACATCGTTGCTTGGTGGTGCGGATGTGGATGGGGCGATGCGTGCAGTACAACTTGCGATGATCAAATCCCCGGAATACTCCGCCACCCACATGTGGGCGCCGTTCTTCCTCTGGGGAAAATAAAAAGGTGAGGACGTTACACCCTCACCCGAATTTCAGCCAAACCCCTCCGACATTACCGCCGCTCGATCGTCACGCTGCCCAATCCTGATTCGATCCTGATATTCATCTTCCCTTCGGACGTTGAGTAGTTATCGGTGATGTACATGTTCTCATCAGACTTTTTGAAATCCTTGTCGTGATACAACCGCGAGACCCAGCTTTCCTCGTAGACAATCCTCGCGCCGATGTTCTGCGGAACGATAACCTTCACGGAACCGAGTCCAACCTCGACATCAACGTCAACCTCGTTGTTTAACGCGCCGCTGAAATCCAGCGTTGTCGTCCCAACACCCCCCTGAAATCTGAACCTCTTGAAGTTTGCGTTGCCGAGGTTCTGTCCGTAAAACTTACTCAACCCGGATTCGATGTTGATGTTGTCGATGGAGGTCGTGTTCGGTCGGTCAAATCTGAGGAACACATCGCTCGCGCCCGTCGTCAGGTTGAAGTCCTTGATCTGGAGTCCGGTCAGATCGAAATCACCCTTGCCGACTCCCAATTCGATGTCGAATGAAATCGGCAGGGCATTGCTAAAATTCAGAAACCAATCGGAGCTTTCAAAATTGTTCACGACAAAAACACCCTTCTCGCGATCCTCTTGTTTCTCCTCGCCCAACGTCACGTCAAGATAGCCAACGCGGTTTCTGACGGCATACGAGAGATCAAGATGCGACTCGGCGGAATTCTGCGGACTTGCATCCACCGAAACGATTTTTGCCGATTCACCCCGCTTGATTACCACCTTGCCCCAGCCCGAGGAAAGCACCACGTTAATCTCTCGCTCCGTCGTTCTGCCGATTTCCTTGTAGCCGGGCTTTTCACCGCAATACACCACCGGGCCCGTCGTCGCGACCGCAACCACGGTGAACAGCAAATATCCGACAATATTTCTTCCCTGAGTGTTCATTTCATTTTTTCCGGTTTCCACGTAGTAGTACGGTGTGGAGCGGTGAGAGTTTCGCTCAATAGTGTCTGATCCGTTTGCGTAGCTGTTTATACAAAAGCTCACGCGCCCGGAAAATATGGGCTTTTACGGTTCCAATAGGGAGATGGAGTTCATCGGCAATCTCTTCGTAGCTCTTCTCGTCCACATGGCGGAGTTGAATCACCTTCCTGTATTTTTCCGGCAGCGTGGCGATTGCCTTGTTGAGCAAGACGCTCCGTTGGTCGCTGATCATCTCCTTGTCCGCTTCATACGAATCGTCGGATATCTCGAACGAGTATTCGCTGTCTTTGGACTCGATGGGTTTGTCGATGGAGAAGGTCTGCAGCTTGCGCTTGCGGATATAGTCGATGCTGTTATTGGTGGCGATTTTGTACAGCCATGTGGAGAACGCGTATTCCTCGTTGAAACTCTTCAGCGAAGCAAACGCCTTGATGAAAGCCTCCTGGGTCAGGTCTTCCACCTGCTCACGGTCGTGGATCATCCTATAGACGAAACTGAAAATAGCGTCGTGGTACTTGTTCATCAGGAGCTTGTACGCCTTATCGTCACCCTTCAAGGCGGCCTGGATAATCCGAGTGTCTTCAGAACGAGAATCGAGTCTTCGCTGTTCTTGCGGGTCAACCTGAGGCGAGGTGGAAGGCGTATGTGACCGCGGTTTTGTTGGCATAGGACGGAAAAAAGTTACAGAAATCACCCGTCAGGTGCAAACAGCGCGTGCATTGAAGAGAGAAATGGCAACGCACCGGTAGTGCTAAAGTTTGAACCATGCGGTCAAGCGGGGACGCTTGACCTACTCCTCAGATCAATAGGTAGCAGGACAAACGTCCCCGTTTGTTCGCCACGCGAAACCCGAGCAATGAAACTTTAGCACCACTGATGCACCGTGTCGTTGAATCCTCAAGAGGATTTTCGCTATATTATCACATAAAGAAGACTTGACGAAACATTTGCGATGGCTATCTGGTAAGCAGAGTATGAACAACAGGCTCTTCATTCTTCCCCTCGTTCTGGTTGCAACTCTTGTTGCGGCACAATCACCGGACCAGACCACGAAGTTCCGTCTTGCGCAGAGCTATGAACAGGCGGGAGATTTTGAAAGCTCAGCCAAGATCTATCGGGAACTTCACGCAAAAGACCAATCCAACGCCCTCTATTTTGATGGACTCCGTCGCACACTCCTTCAGCTCAAGCAGTATGACGAAGCGGTGCTGCTGATTCAACAACGTCTCAGCGGAAATCCCAAAGACATCAACTTGCGCGGTCAGCTCGGCAGTGTTTTGTACAAGGCAGGCAAGGAACTTGAAGCATACAAGGAGTGGGACAATGCAATCGCAACCGAGCCTGCAAACCCCAATGTGTACCGCGCACTCTCACAGGTAATGGTCGAGAACCGATTGCTGGAACGTGCTGCAGACCTGTATCGGCGTGCCCGCGTTGCCTGTAACGACCAGAATCTCTTTACCGCCGACCTTGCACATCTGCTGGCCGTAACAATGGACTATGCCGGGGCAACGCGGGAATACCTCCGGTTGATGGCACAGAACCCGGCACAGCTTGGCTTTATTCAAGGCCGTATGGCGGGTTTCACCGGCAAGGAAGAAGGACGCACGGCTGCGCTCGGTGTTGTGTTGGAAGAAGTGCGATCAAACAGTGACATGAAACTTTATCAGTTGCTTGGCTGGCTCTACCTCGAAGGGAAGAAATTCAGCGAGGCGTTTGATGTGTACAAGAAAATTGATGACCTCTCCAAAGCACAGGGGGCGGAGGTCTATGCGTTTGCCGAACGTGCCTACCGGGAAGGCGCATACGATATTGCGGCCAAGGCATATCTCGAAGCAATCGAAACCCCGCTCACCACGAACCGTATGCCATATGCAAAGTATGGATATGCAAGCGCTCTCAAGGAAATCAGTGTGCTTCTGGATACGATTCCAACAGGAAGTATCTCAGTACAGTTACCCGTGTCAGAAATGCAGTCGCGCTATGCGGGTGCGGTCGCGTACTTCCGTCGCATCATTAAAGAGTACCCCACTACCGAGTTTTCCGCCCGCTCGTATTTCCAGATAGGGACAATTCAGTTCGAACGGTATTTCGATCTGGACGGCGCGCTTGCTTCCTTTGAGCAGGTGGAACGGGAGATTCCCGGAATGGGAGAGCTTCGCCATGGTGTTGCCTTGAAGATCGGTGAGGTTCTTGTTGCCAAGGGCGATACGGGCCGGGCAGCGGCGCGATTCCGTAGTGTTGCGGCGGGACCGAATGCCACGCCGGACCAGCAGGATGAATCAACGTATCGTCTTGCGGAAATCATGTACTTCGGTGGCAACTTCGAGGGAGCAATCGAACTGCTCGCCAACATCGCGCTCAATCTCAAAGCCGACTATGCAAACGATGCTCTCCAGTTGCTCGCGTTCCTTCAGGAGAATACGATGACAGCGGAGCCGGCACTGCGCGACTTTGCACGCGCCGATTTCCTTGCACGACAAAGGAAGAACACAGAGGCCATTCCGCAGTTTCTCGCCGTCATCGAGAAGTATCCACGCGCATTACTGGTGGATGATGCCCTGATGAAAGTCGCCGCCCTGCAATCGCAGGCAAATCTGTACGCCGACGCGCTCGCATCATATGAACGGCTGCTGACACAATTCAAGGAATCGTCCATCGCGTTGGACCGGGCGCAGTTCAATGTTGCCGAGGTGTATCAGTTTGGCTTGCACGACACAGCGAAGGCCATCGCCACGTACGAGAAACTTCTTGGCGATCATCCCAACTCACTCCTGGTCGCGGCGGCGCGAAAGCGAATACGCGATCTGCGCGGTGATTCACTATGAATAACACACTCATCTCTTCATGATTCGTTCAGGATCCAACATGCATAGACTTTTTGCAATGCTTCTTCTTTCTGTCGCAACGTCGGGTATTCTTATAGCCCAGAAGATTGACACAAAGGAGTTTACGCTCAAGAACGGCCTCACGGTGGTGATGGTGGAAGACCACACCGTGCCGAGTGTCTGTTTTGCAATAGCGTTTCACGTCGGCAGTCGCAACGAGCACCCCGGCATCACGGGGATCTCGCATCTGTTCGAGCACATGATGTTCAACGGTTCGAAAAAGTACAAGCCCACGGAGTTCGACAAAATTCTCGAAACCGGAGGCGGCTACTCGAACGCATACACAAGCAACGACATCACTTTCTACTACGAGGAGTTCAATCCCGATCTGCTGGACAAGGTGTTGGATATGGAGGCCGACCGTATGCGGTCGCTCAAGATCGATACAGCGAACCTGGAACAGGAGCGGGGGATCGTGAAGGAAGAGCGAAGAGTCTCCACCGACAATAATGTGCAAAGCAAGATGTTTGAGGATATGTATGCGGCGGCGTTCATGGCGCATCCCTATGGTCAACCGGTCGTCGGTTGGATGGGAGATCTAAACAACATCAACTTGCAGGACGCAAAGGACTATTTCAAGACGTACTATGCACCGAACAACGCCACGGTATTTGTGATTGGGGCATTCGACGCGAAGGCACTGCGAGGAAAGATGGAGAAGCTTTTCGGTGCGATCCCCCGGCAGCCGTCCCCGCGTCCGGTCGTGAACGCGGAACCGGAGCAACAGGGAGAGCGGCGGATCCTGCTGCACAAAGCTGCAGAACTTCCAGCGATAGCCATGGGATACAAAAGCGTGAGCGTGTCGTCCCCCGATTTTCACGCGCTGAATCTTCTTGCGACGATTCTCTCCCGCGGACAAAGTTCACGTCTGTACAAAAGACTTGTGTATGATTTGCAGATTGCAACGGATGTCGGGGCGAGCAACGATGAGTATGTCGATCCCGGATTGTTTGCGTTCTACACACAGATGCAGCCGGGGAAGAGTGTGGAAGACGCCGAGAGTGAGATCAATGAGATCATCGATGATATTATCGAGAATGGCGTGACCATGGAAGAATTGCAAAAAGCAAGGAACACTGCCCAGGCGGACTACGTCAATCAGTTCAAAACAAATGTTGGTATTGCAAACCGGCTCGGCTATTATGAAGTGATCCACGGTGGATACAAGAAATCGTTCGATGTGTTGAAGTATCTCGAAGGCGTTACCGCGGATGATATCCGGCGCGTTGCGAAGCAGTACCTGCAACGGCGAAAACGCACGGTGATCATCCTCGTCCCCGAAGAGACCGGATCAGGTACAAATTCGTCAACCAACTAGTCACTCACTACTACAGCGACCATGAAACGACTCATTCTCCTCCTTGTCATATTCAGTTCAATAGGGTTGGCCCAAAAGATCCAGGTTCCCCCGGCGACACGCCACACGCTCGATAACGGGCTCACTATCATCCTGATGCAATATAAGAAGGTTCCGGTGGTGCATTTCCGACTCGTTGCACGCGGCGGTTCGGCGGAGGATCCGGCGGGCCTTGAAGGCGTTGCAAGTATCGCGACTTCGTTGATGCGGGAAGGAACCACGACCCGCTCCTCCAATGACATTGCAACAGCCATTGATTTCGTTGGCGGATCACTTTTTGCTTCTGCGGGAGTTGACTACTGTGCCATTCGTGGAGAGGTCTTGAAGAAGGATCTTGATACAGGCCTCGACCTCTTTGCCGATATTCTCCTCAACCCTTCCTTCCCGGAAGAGGAGATTGAGCGCGAGCGCAAACAACGCCTCGCAAGTCTCGATGCGCTCAAAGAAGAACCCGGCAGCATTGCCTCGCGGGTTTTCACGCAAGCTCTCTATGGTTCTCATCCCTACGGGAAACAATTAACGCGCGTATCGCTTGATGGCGTCACCCGCGATCATCTTGTGCAGTTCCACCACAGAATTTTCGTTCCGAACAACAGCGTGCTCGTCGTTGTGGGCGATTTTGCCGAACAGGAGATGCTCGCTCTTCTCAAACAGAAACTCAATGGCTGGCAGCGTGGAGAAACCTCCGCTCAATCATTCCCACTGCCAACGCCGGGTGAAGGTCGCCGGCTTGTCATGGTGGACAAATCGGATGCAACACAGACACAGATTCGTATGGGGAACGTCGGCATTGATATAAAGAATCCGGACTTCTTCGCCGTTGCCGTGGCCAACACCATTTTTGGGAGCGGGTTTACCTCGCGACTCGTTGAGGAATTGCGCGTCAAGCGCAGCCTGACATACAGTGCATCCAGCAATTTCCCGGCAAATCTGTTCGGCGGATCGTTTAGTATTTCCACGTTCACCAAGAACGAAACCACGGGTGAAACCATCGACGTGATATTGGAAGAGGTGAAGAAGTATAGAGAAAAGGGTGCCACTCCGGACGAACTAACAAAGGCGCATAATTATCTTTCCGGTGGGTTTGCGCGGGGACTTCAATCGCCCGAAGCGCTTGCCGCCCGCATGACCGACATTGAGTTCTATGGTTTTCCCAAAGATTATCTGGAATCGTATATCCAGAAATTGAAAAGTGTCACCCTCGCGGATGTCCGACGCGTGGTGGCGAAATACTTCGCGTATGACGACCTGCTCTTTGTTCTCGTTGCACCAGCGGAATCAACCCGCGGAGCTGTCGAGAAATACGGAGCAGTAAACGTGATGTCTCTTGATGATGCGGTGAAATAGAAAGGGAAGAACGTGAGACGGGTGATGTGTGTTGTCGGGGCAGTGTTAATGATGTGGAGCAATTCGGCAGCGCAGGACAAAATCCTGATCCCGATGGACTTGCAGCAGTCGGACCATTTGAAGGCGTATGGTATTGCCTACTGGGTGTTGACGAAGAACGTGGAAATGGACTGGCTTCTGAACTATCGCGGCGGGTCGTTCATGGTGGACTATCAGGATTTTATTGCCGCCGAGTGCCGTATTCGCGGCGTGGCGTTCACGGCAATTGGTGGCGGCGATGCCTCCGCAATCTATTCCGATGTCCAGCGTGAGGACAATAACATGGATGTTGTACGATTGGAGAAAGCGCCGCGCGTAGCCGTCTATGTGCCGCCGGGTTTCAAACCATGGGACGATGCCGTGACACTCGCTCTGGAGTACGCCGAAGTGAAGTACGACAAGCTGTGGGATGATGAGGTGATGAACGGGAAACTGATGGAGTACGACTGGCTTCACTTGCATCATGAGGACTTCACCGGACAGTACGGGAAGTTCTACGCGTCATTTGCAAACGCGGCATGGTACGTTGAGCAGCAGGTAATGTTGGAGAAAAAAGCGAAGGAACTTGGCTTCCGGAAAGTCTCTGACCTGAAAAAAGCCGTTGCGCGCAACATCAAGGAGTACATTGGCGGTGGCGGGTTCATGTTCTCGATGTGCTCTGCGACCGACACGTATGATATCGCGCTTGCCGCGGAGAATGTTGACATCTGCGACGTGATGTACGATGCCGATCCCCCCGATGCCAATGCACAAGCAGGACTTGATTTCAGCAAGACCCTCGCATTTACCGACTTCACACTCGAGCGGAACCCGCTGCGTTATGAATACTCCGACATCGACCAACCGCCCAGCGACCTGCTCGGGATGCAAAACCCGGACACGGATTATTTTACACTGTTTGAGTTCTCCGCCAAGTTCGATCCTGTGCCGACCATGCTGACGCAGAACCACGTGAATGTCTTGAAAGCATTCCTCGGTCAAACCACCAATTTTAAGAAGAGCACGATCAAGAAAACAGTGACGATTCTGGCGGAGAAGGAGGGCTTGGATCAGGTGCGGTACATGCATGGGAGCTTTGGTCGCGGGACATTTACTTTCTATGGGGGACATGACCCCGAGGATTACCAGCATGCTGTGGGCGATCCCCCGACCGATTTGTCATTGCACAAGAACTCGCCCGGCTACAGGCTTATTCTCAACAACATCCTATTTCCCGCAGCAAAGAAAAAACAACAAAAAACCTGACCATCATCATAGGAGGACGTATGAAACCTGTGCTCATCTCTGCATTACTGCTCGTTTCTTCCGGGGCATTTGCCCAGGGACTCAGCCCCGTGAGTTTCGGTATCCACGGCAATGCCGCAACCATCAATGTCGCGGAGCCGCTCAAAGATGTGTACGGAGCCGGTTTTGGCGGTGGCGCCCATCTCGATATTGATCTCGTGATTCTTAGTCTACGGATTTCGGGGGACTACATAGCTTTCTCACCGGACGACGCCAAATTCTTGAGTCTCATGAACGCTGCAAACCCGGGCGCAAATTTCACGAGCATTGACGGAGGGAGCTTGAGCATTATTTCCGGTCACGTGAATGGCAAGCTGCCCATTCTTCCATTACCTGTTGTGACTCCGTACGTCACCGGGGGAATCGGGCTCGCGAGGATTGGCTTCAGTGACGTGGATGTTGCGTCGGCATCCGGAAGCGGGACGGCAACATTTGATTCCGAGACAAAGACCGCGGTGAACCTGGGAGCGGGCGTTGATCTGAAACTCGGTGTCTCGCTCTTCGTCGAAGCCCGTTACACTTGGATATTGACGGAAGGCGAAACGAGCACATATATTCCGGTGACAGTGGGGATTACGTTCTAGCAGGTTACTGAAAAACAGAAACATCGTCACACTGAGCGAAGTCGAAGTGTGGAATGTGAAGCACATGAGGTTCGACTCCGCTCACCTGACGCAGAAACTCTTTTTCAGCAACCAGCTAACAGTGAAGTGGTTGGGAAGAGCAACAACCAATTTCAAGGAACTGGAAACACAACCGCCCGCCAATCATTTTCTACAGGATTAGCGGGCGATGTTATTCACAACCTTCGGGATTGGAATCTGTCCCCCAGGATGTTACTTCGTCACGATCATCTTCTTTACATCCGAGAAATCTCCTGCCACCAGCTTATAGAAGTACAGGCCGCTCGATAGAGCGCTTGCGTCAAACTCCACCGACTTGAAACCCGCCACCTGGATTTCGTTGACGATGGTACTCACTTCCTTGCCGAGTACATCATAAACCTTGAGGCTCACGTGTACATCCACCGGCAATCCATAGGATATTCTGGTGACAGGGTTAAACGGGTTGGGATAGTTTGTTGAGAGCGAGAAGACTTCCGGTATACCGGTTTCGCCCGCGGCCTTCTCCAGAATATCCTGACAGCCAATGGTGACCGTGCTCGATTGCGTGGCCAGGTTGCTACTATTGTCATATGCGACCACATAGTATCCAATGGTTGACGGACTGCCTGTTTGGATTGTTATGTTGGGGTCTTGATAGCTGGTTACAGTCGGACCAACCGTTGTTCTCAGTGAGAATGTCGCAATGCCACATTCAGAGCGGTAAATCTTGTATCCCGCAAGGTCCGATTCCGTATTCGCCGTCCATGAGACCGTCGGGTGTTGCCCTGTACTACCGCTAATGGCAACACCCACTGTTTTTTCCGGCGCTGGATTTATTTTGTGTATCCCGGCAGCCGTCGCAAAGTAAATCAATGAATCCCTTGTTACATCACGGCTCAGATCGGCGAATGGCGTTGTTAAACCCGACGTGCTGATTTCGGTCCAGTTGGAGCCACCGTCAATCGTCTCGAAAACCTTGTTGCCACCATCAGCAATAACCCACAAGTGATTTGTAGATGACGGATACGACGGATGCATCAGGACTTTGCGTACAGCATCAGACCGGATCCCGGTCCATGATGACCCGCTATTGGTGGATTTCCACATTCCGTAGCTGCTGTAAACATCGCCACCCGCGTAGACTGTGGAAGGAGAAGCGGTATTCAGAGCAAGGGATTTTATTGTATAACTGTTACCAAGTGACAGTTGAGACCAGTTGGTACCGGCATTTGTTGTCTTGTAGATTCCCTTACCGGAGACTCCGGCGTACAATATTTGTGATGTAGTCCCACCTCCAGCTCCCGTGGGATCAATTGCCATGCACAATGCCGGATTGCTCACGCCATCAATCTTGCTCTGGACGGTCCATGTCGAGTAGTTATTCATACTCACCATGATATTCGACTCAATGTTTGTCGATCCATTGGATCCCTTCAGCCAACCCAATGCGTAGCGACGGACATTCTCGTTTGGGTCTGCGACCAAAGCGTTAATGACGTAGTCGGACGCACTCACATTGGAGCGAAATTTCTCGGCCCAGTTGCTGGAACCGCTTGCGTCATTGTAGAAAGCAACTGCATCGTATGATGACGACCCTGATGAAGGTTTCTGTCGCCCTCCAGCAGCAGCCTTTGACGTATTGTATGAATCGAATGTCACAACGGTCGGCTCAAGCGGCATATCAACGTCAGTAACCACTGCCCGCCAAGACTGACCACCGCTGGCATATCGCCAAATGCCGCTGAATGTCGGCCCCACCGCAAGAACGGATGCACTTGCCGCAGAAACAGAAGTTGTGGGAACAATGGTAAGACCGTTGTTCTTATCCTGCCAGTTGATCAGCCCGGCGCTTGATCGAGACCCAAAAAATACCGACGAACTCGAAACAGCAAAGACATCATTGGCATCCGTCGAATTGACTGCGATACCACGGACATCCATGTCAAACATTCCATCATGAGCGGTGGTGCTATTGTCATGATACCAGTTTGCGCCGTTATCAAAACTATAGGAAATGCCAAGTTTATTATTGCCCACATAAATCCGGTTACTTGATGAATTTGTGGACATTACAGTGATAAATGTGATGGCCCCCTCCTCGCGGTCAAATACCTGCGTCCAGGAGCTTCCATCGTTCGTTGACTTCCACAATTCCCCATCGTCGCTCCCATAGTCCGCCGTCCCCACAAAAATGGTGGTAGCACCACCACTCACGGTTGAGACTGCAATCGAGGAAAGACTCTTGCCCACCAAATCGCCCGAGGTAACTATTGGACCCCAATCAGCTCCTGCATTTTCGGAGTACCATACACCTCTTTTGAGGACCATGGGCGAAGCCTCTCCATAATCGTAGTACATGTCTTCACTTGTTGGAGTAGCTTCAGATGCGGCATTCACCGGTACTGCCGACCCGGCAACCCAGACCTTATTCTCGTCCGTAGGGTGCCAAGCGATACCGAGAATGTGTGTCTGGACTTCGTTAAAGAAGTAATAGTCGGGAGCCCAATTCTCTCCAGCATCATCACTTTTGTACAAGACAGGGTGCAATGAACCCGACTGTGGCCATGCGGTTCCAAGAAAAACATTGTCTGGTTCTGCAGATGATATGCCGAATCGACGTGGTAGCAGGTTGGAGACCGAAAAGGAGTAGAAAAAAGAACTGCCTCCGTTCGTACTGGTTTTGATGTTGCCAGCATCTGCAACTTGAACTTCATTCGCATTGCTCGGATTACAAACAACCGCAAATGGGCTACTGAGTGTAGTCCCTGTCGCCGACCAAGTTCCTCCTCCGTCAGTTGACTTCTTTAAATTAGTGCCATAGTCCGCAAGGTATAGAACTCTTGTCGAACTTACGTACCCCCCTGCAATATCCTTTCCATTGCTCACCCTCCACGGACCGTTTAACGAAACCCATGTTTGAGCATTAAGCTGTAGCATTGCAAGAAGGCAGCGGCACAGAACAGTTTGCGAATCATAGCGTACTCCTATTGTAGTATTGATGAAGAGGGGATTGTTTGTTACAATAGAAGTGCGAGGACACCGGCGTCACTTAGGTGACGATGGGTGGCGTCCTTCGCACCCGAGGGGCAGCGTTAACGCGCTGCCTCTCATTGTTTTTTAAACAAGGAGCATTGCCGCAACAACAATCACCTCCTTTCTGGTTTTTCTTCTCATATGAAGTTCATCTCAGCAGAAGAAACTTTCCCAAATGCACTTCTGTACCAGCGGTGATTCGATACATGTAGACCCCAGTTGGAAACTCGGTTGCTTCCCATCGTGTAGAATACTCGCCGGGACTCCGTTCTCCCACATCAGCAAGACTCTGTAGTTGCCCAAGAATGTTATAGACTTCAACGCGAACCCTTGCGTTCCTTGCGAGTCGGTACTTGATTGTTGTGCTACCATTAAATGGATTTGGAAATGGTTCGTACACTTTGAACATGTCAGGATAAGTTGAACGTGATCCTCCAACATTCACCAGCGGAAGGGTTCCAGCTCTCATGAAAACACCTCCGATGTCATTGACTCTTTTTCCCCATCCCACAAAAGCGACTGATGCCGACAAAGCGTTTGACGGATTTCCTCCTGTATCAGCTACAATACAAAGAGAACTCCAGCTTACCCCTTTGTCGATGGATAACCTGGATTCAACGCCTCCTCCACCAGCCCAAGTGGCCAAGAGATAAACACCAGAGTTCGTGAGTTTGGAAACATCACCCCATGGCGTTTCTGTAAGGGTTTGTTCATCAAACCATGTTGTGCCATTATCTGTTGAACAACGGAAAAGAACGCTGCATCCCACAAAACCCGTACAACCATATTTTGTATCAGTCCATGTGATATAGACGTTTTCTTCTGCGGAGGCTGCAATCGACGGTATGCCACCCCCGCGATTGTCGCAAGTAGAAAGCATAATCGAATCGCTCCATGTGACGCCCAAATCGGAACTACGACGATACAACTGCTCGAAAGAACACCCCTGAATAAAATAACTGTAGGCAAGATGCAGCCAGCCGTTACTGAGTGATACACGGGGGTCATTGGTATAGAATGGAAATTCCGCTTGAGTCCAAGTAATACCCCCATCCGTGCTTGAGATAATCCAGTCATAATCTATTGGGGCAAGGTAACCGACGATGGCAATCGTATCTCCAAGCACGGCAACATTCTGGATGTAACCATTTTGCGTGGTAATCGCTTGTGGTTCAGACCATGTATCACCGCGATCATCTGATGCTAGCATGAAAATTGGACTGTCTCCCGAACCGTCAATACCACCAACAAAGAAAACAGAGAGTTTTCCGTCGTCGCTAATTATGAATGAGCTACCCACCGGGAACGGAAACTCAGTGGTATCGACGAGTAAATCTCTGACAGATTGCCAAGTGAGTCCACCGTCAACTGATCTCCTGTACGGCAGCCAGAATCCCCCACCAGCAAATACGAGATGAATCGTGTCGCCTTGTGCTACCATCCGTGGCTTACTAGCACCGCCGCCGTCTGGAGAAAGTTGGAGAGATCCTTGCCACGTGATGCCGCAGTCGGTAGTTTGTCCATTTAGCCCAGCCGCAGTTGCCAAGAAAACAATCAGAGGGACCAACGCTCGTCGCATTACAGTTCACCTTTGGTTTGTAATATGTTTATTGCTTCTTCAACACTTGAATTGCCACTCACGCCCGAGGGGCGGTGGTAGCACACCGCCTCTCATTTTTTTTCGAACCTGCACCATCGCCTCCCGGATTCCCCGCGTCTACAACAGGTTAGTGCCCCCTAATGACCTCCTGCTGAATATTGAGAATTATCGAAGAAGAAGAATCTTACCAACAGCAATAAGTCCCCGGCTTTCCAGCCGGTAGAAATACACCCCGCTCCCGAAACCGTTTGCATCCCAAGCCACCTGATGCAAACCTGCACTCTGGAACTCATTGACAACGGCATCAACGGCTTCTCCCAGCACATTAAATATCGACAGTCGCACGTCTGCACCGGTTGAGAGAGAATATGAAATCGTTGTGGATGAATTGAACGGGTTCGGATACGCATCCAGGAATTGAAATGCTAATGGGCTTTCGTAAGCGGGTTCAGCTACCGAAACCGCCAGGCTTCCAACACGTATTACTACATTAAAGGGAACTGCCGTTGTGTCTCTTTGGTCCCAGGCAACAATTACTCCGCTTCTGGCAATACTGTTTCTTGGGTAGACAGCCCTACCTGTTTGAGGAATCGAAGGCGTGAGATCAACAACCGGACACCAGGAGATTCCGTCATCAGTGGAGATACGCGTTTCAACATGAAGCAGAATGCTGGCCCTGAACCAAGTCACAAGCACAGTTTCGCCATTGGCAGAAACATCCGATACATTCCCCCAATGATTGTCCGTTAGAATGTGTTCGTCAAACCAACTCGCACCGTTGTCCGTGCTTTTTCGGAACAGAATCCCACATCCCCCGAATCCTGCACATCCATACTTCGAGTCTGTCCACGTGATGTATACCCCCCCTTCCGGTGTTGCTGCAATCGCCGGTGTGCCACCGCCTCTATTGTCACATGTGGATAGCATAACAGAATCGCTCCATGTTTGACCGAGATCGTAACTGCGTCGGTATAACTGCTCAATTGAACATCCCTGGATAAAATAGCCATACGCCAAATGAAGCCAGCCATTACTGAGAGCTACCCGTGGATCATTGGTGTAGAATGGGAGCTCGGTTTGAGTCCAACTAACACCGCCGTCCGTGCTTGAGATAATCCAGTCGTAATCTATTGGGGCAAGGTAACCGACAATAGTTATGGTGTCTCCCAAAACCCCAATATTTTGGATGTAGCCATTCTGTATTGTAATCGCTTCGGGTTCCGACCAAGTTTCACCGCGGTCATCTGATCTCAACATGAAGATCGGGCTGTCCCCCCAACAAAAAAAACATAGAGTCGTGAAGTGCTGACGACAGGGAATGCCTGGAGAGCTTCATTTGGGAAGGTAACTGTATCAGTAAGCACCTCTCTAATCTCACCCCAGTTCATCCCACCATCAGTCGACCTCCTATATGGTAGCCTGAATCCTGCAACCTCAAAGAAGAGATGGACTGTATCTCCTTGTACGACCATCATTGGCGAATTGGATTGGACATTGTCTGGAGAAAGCTGCATAGGTTGTTGCCACGTGATGCCGCAGTCGGTTTGTGCAAAACAGAACGAGGAACAAGTAATAATCAATGAGGTAAGAACAACGAAGCGCATCATAGCACTCTCCTGTGTGAGAGACTTCCTGGCATCAAACTGATCGAGTGTTACTCTCGACAAACAAAACACTGAGATGAGATGAGATGAGATGAGATAAACCCTTGGTGAACCTCACGGAGCAACATAGGTATTTCTTGCGAACATGTCAACTTACGCACCTGCGAATATACTCATCGCAAATCGCTTGCGCAACTGTGGTTTGTACTGGGGGGGGGACACCGTAGTAATACGAGCTTTTTCAAAAACAAAATCGCCCGTCGCTCCGGTCTTCTCGGAACAACGGGCGGTGTTAATTCATATCCCATTCGGAGAGTGAAAATCGTCTCCCCTCAGAGCAGGCCTTCGGGACCAAGAACGTCCCTCAGGATTTATTTTACAAGCACCATCTTCCTCATCTCATTGAAATTCCCAGACTCCGATGTGGCTTTGAGTCTATAGAAATAAATACCGCTTGCGACTGACCGACCGGAATGATCTTTGCCATTCCACACGACATCATAACTCCCGGCATTCATCTTGTCGTTCATCAGTGTGGTAATCTCCTGCCCGATCAGGTTATAGACACTCAGCGTCACGTTGCTGTTCGCCGGCAAGTTGAAACTGATGGTCGTGCTGGGATTGAACGGGTTCGGATAGTTCTGAGCAAGCTCAAATCGCTCAGGGGTACCGGTCTCTCCGCCCACCGACAATACAGCAGATTGCAGCATGGTGAGGTTCACGTCTTCGAGAGTAAAAGTTGTCGGAGAAACCGTCACATCGTTTGATGCAGGGTCGTATCCTTCACGATCGGCAACGATTTGAATTGTACCGGTGTTTACGGCGTCAATGGTGTAATTTCCGGCAACATCCGTTACCGTGAATCCGACGATCGCGCCTCCGTTGATTGCAAAGAGCGACACTCCGCCCAGCGCCAGGCCATCTGCCGAACGAACAGTCCCGCTGACTCGCGCCAGACCGGCTCCAGGAACTTGCACAACACCGACATCAATGCCGGAGACACTGCCCGTAACGTTGACGGTGTCTGCGTTCTGCCAATGGATTACTCCGTACGCGCCAGCTTTATAGAAGGCAGGACCGTATCCGCTGAACGGAAGGGCAAGCACAAAATACCGTCCCGCATGAACGTGGCTGATGTTATAAGCGCCGGTGGAGTCAGTGTGTCCGAAACGGGGATGGCCGTGGTTCGGGCCAGGAGTATGGACGGGCATGAGTACGATGCGCGATGGTACGCCGGTATTGAGTGAATCACGAACGCGACCGCTTACACTATTCTGCACAACTACACGGACAGCAAGTGAGAAGTCGACACCGGTGACATCGCCGCTCACCGCGATCACGTCGGCATCCGTTGGACGGGTTTTGTTGTCATAGTATTCAGGCAAATATCCATGCTTGGATGCCATGGCGATATACGAGCGACCGGAGATTACGCGCGCTCGGTACTGTCCGAGAGAGTCAGTGTACCCGTGCCACACGACGCCATGCGTTCTGCCGACAGATTCTATATCACGGATTTCATCGCCGAGTCCGGGGATCTGTCCTGTGAGCGCTTCAATGCTTCTCATCTCCTGAATTGTTCGGATGAGTGCGACGGATGCATGTCGCAACGGATTACCGAGAGTGTCGGTTACTGTTCCGCTGACGTATGCAAAGGTCGGTGGTACCGGGCGACTGAGTCCAAAATTTGCAACAGAGAGAGAGCTCTCGGCCACGGCAACGGGAGTTGCAAGCGCAGGATCGGTTACGTTGTTATACCACTCAGGAATGTATCCCGGTGTTGCCGGGTTATTCGAGAACGCCTCTGCCCGTACTCTGTATCTTCCAGTATCGAGAAGCGCATGATACTGACCGAGCGAGTCTGTGAATGCAAACGGCCCGCTGTTTGATGGCCCGGACTGACGATGGAAACTTATGCGTGCATGGCGAATGGGGAGTCCCGTTGAATCATCCGTGACCGTTCCGGCGATGACGCCACGCACCGGTGGTGCAATGGAGAAGCTCGCGATGTTGCTGGGCGCGCTCTCCAGCACGCCATTGTTACTCATGAACACCGATGTTACACGATAGTAGTAGGTGTGTCCCGGTGTCAGTCCGTGATTGGTGAACGTCTTTTGCGGGGTCATACCTATCCCGGCAAAATGGGTGGTGTCGTCAACAGACCGATAGACTTTATATGAACGCTGGCCAGGTGGTGCTTCCCACGTGAGCTTTGCACTGTTGATTGTTCCGGGGAGGGGCTGCGCAACGAGATTCTGTGGGATTGGTGTTGGATCTTGCGCAAATGCAGCGCTCAATCCAAGCACAAGGCAAACGAACATGGTAACAGAGCGAACCTTCATGGCTGAACCTTTCGAGGTTGGAGAATTATTGACGGTCGTTAGTTGGACGCGAACACCCCAGAGATGGTTTAATGGTATTGAGTTCTGAAACCAATAACAATAAACACCAAACAAAGTCGCAAACGGTCACTGTTTGAGCCTATAAAGCCGGATTCACGAAGATCGGGGCTCAAGTTTCGGAGAGAAGAACACCCGTCTGCCGACCTCACATTCATCACACCTTCCCTGGGTACAATACATTTTATAGAGTTGAATTCCTCCCTGTTGCCGGAAGACCGACGTGATGTGTACTTTTTCCTTGAAAAGCTGTTGTTCCAGCAGGCGCGTTACACTGTTCTCTTGTGAACTGCCGAGTGAGGAAAGAACGGCGCGGACCTGGGTTCTCACCAACGGGTCTTTGAACAGGCGAGCATAGAGCAGCAGAACAGGAAGAATCACGTTGGCGATGATCTCATCAATGCGAGCCGAGCCGAGGGCAACAACAGGCTTGGCGCTTCTTTGCCCGAAGCGATAGTGGGATTGCCAGAACTCATCCGGTGTACATGCACAGAAACCGCGAAGGCGTACGATGCGCTGTTTCGACGTGAGGGAGCCACCCTTGAACAGACCGACCAATTTGCGCAGGCTCTCATCACCGAAGAAATTCGGGAGAAGAAAACTTGCCGCCGCGAGACGGAGCGTGGGGAAGTTGTTCGGACGCAACCTGAAGAATTGCCAATCGCCCGCGTTGAGTAACGGTCCTTTGACAACGGGGCGGAGTTGCTTCCATGTCTTGCGCAGCCCCCGCACGTATGCCCGGCTCTCCTTGTCGGACACACTGCGCGATGACGGGAGGAGTCCGGCTGCGCCAAAGAGCAGAGCCATGACAGAACCCGGCCCAACCTGCTGCTTGAGCAATTCAAGTCTCACCGATTGTGCGAGTGTAAGAAACGGTGACTGGTTTTTGGAATATCCGAGTGCTTCCATTATTCCTTCATACAACAATTGCTCCCAGAGAGCTTTCGATGCAAAGTCGCGTTGGGTGTACGTCCGTTGTGGTTTCGGGATATCGTCCGGGTTGCCGTAGTAGCGCGGGTAAGGCTCGCGCAGCACAAGGCGCGATTCATCGATTAATTGCTTGAGACGTTCTTCGAATCGCCTCACTTTCATTTCAATGCGCGCTTCGGCGAGGTGCTCCACCCATCGGACAATCACGTTTGCCGAAACACGATCATTGATCAAGGCGCATTTGAGATCCATTGTCTCGCTCCTGTTTTCATCCGCAGGGGATTCCATCCAGATTTCGCGCAGCTTGGGATCGAGATAGGGATGGAGGACGAGGAGAGGCAGGAATCGCCGGGATGCCGTACGTGCCGGCGGGGCGAGACGTTCGTCCGCGATAACCACATGCAGGATCACCCGGTTGTAGTGCGGATCCGCCTCGTGATGATGGGAGTGCCACGAGACCGCATCGGTGTGTAGTTCCACATCACCGGCGAATGTCACGTTACCGATGCGAATCCGTGCACCGATGAAATCAGGTCCGCCGTCAGTGTTTGGGACTCCCGGAGAGATGATGGAAATTTTTCGGCCATCGGTGGTGTGGAGTCCGTCGGCAGAGAACGACTGGTGTTGCCAGACATGTCGGAGAAATTGTTCGGGAAGTTCAGGCATGGTGCATCTCCTGAAAATGAACGCAGGCTAAAAGAACTCTTCTCTGTAACTGTTGATGGCATCGCGCAGCTTCGATGCTTCTCTTCGCGCTGCGTCAGCAAAATCTGATCCCCCCGATGCGTACATAATGCTTCTGCTGGCATTGATCAGCGCCATCTCTCCGTTCTCATCGCAGCCGTAACGCACGGCGGATTTCAGGTCGCCCCCTTGCGCGCCGATACCGGGAATCAGCAGAGGCATTCCGGGTGCAAGGGAGCGTACACGTTTCAGTTCCCGTGGTTTGGTTGCACCCACCACAAGACCGCAATTCTGAAGCACGTTCCATTTTTTCACGCGGGCGATGACGTGTTCGTACACCGGCTTGCCCTTTACCTTGAGATACTGCAAGTCTCTCGCTCCCGGATTCGAGGTTACTGCGAGGACGAACGCTCCGCGATCTTCTCTGCTGATAAATGGCGCGACAGAATCCGCTCCCATGTAGGGACTCACCGTCGTGGCCATGAAGCCGTAGTCGTCCAGAAGCGACTTCGCATACAACTCAGCCGTGTTGCCGATGTCGCCACGTTTCGCGTCGCCGATAGTGACAATATTCCCCGGAATGAATGAAAGCGTCCGGTGGACAACGGACCATCCGGCTTCACCGAGCGCTTCGTAGAACGCGAGATTCAGTTTGTACGCGCACACAAGATCCTGCGTCGCCTTGATGATCTCCCGGTTAAATGTTATGATGGAGTGTGGGTCTGTACGGAGCGCAAGAGGAATCTTGCTCAGGTCCGGATCAAGACCGACGCAGAGCAAGCTTTTGTTTTGTCGTTGAATGGATCGAAGACGATCGGAGAAGTTCATGGTTATGACGGTACGAGGTGAATGTGAAGCAGCGAGTGCAAACGTGCAGTCAAGATACAGGAAATGGTCGCGAGATTCAAGATGAAGAACCCCGGACATAACCGAATTCTTGTCATCCGCACGGATCGGATCGGCGACGTCGTGCTTGCCACGCCGCTCATTCGTTCGTTGCGACAGACATTTCCGCAGGCTTACATTGCCGCGCTTGTGGCTCCGTATGCGAAGGATGTGTTGGCCGGTAATCCTCATCTAAACGAGATACTCGTGGATGCGCCCACGATGAATTTCTGGCAACAAACAGCCCTTCTGCGCAAGCACAAATTTGACACGGCACTTCTTCTGCATCCGACTGAACGGCTCACATGGATGATCTTTGCGGCGGGTATCCGCACCCGCGTCACCGTCGGTTTGCGCCTGAACCAGGTGCTGACATTCATGCACACCGTAAGCCGGAAGAAATATATCGAAGGCAGGCACGAAGCGGACTATTGTCTTGATCTTGGAAGGAAGATTGGTGTTCAGACATCCGATCTTGCTACAGAAGTTTTTCTCTCGGAAGAGGAACGCAAGAGCGGTCGAGAGAGAGTGCAGTCACTCGGCAAAAGGCAGGTCGTGTGTCTTCATCCCGGCAGCGGTGCTTCCGCCCCCAACTGGCGTGTTGAACGATACGTCGATCTTGCAAGGATCCTCCTGCAAGAATCTGATGTTGGTATTGTCCTGACGGGTTCTGCACAAGAACGAATCCACGGCGACGCATTCAAGACGCTCCAGTCCGATCGTCTTATCAACGTGATGGGCGAGTTGGATTTGCGAGGCCTGATGGGAGTGCTCTCGCAAGCATCGGTTGTGGTTTCTGCCAGTACAGGCCCGATGCATCTTGCCGCCGCGCTGAAGGTGCCAACGGTGTCAATGTTTTGCCCGCTGCCCGCATGTGCGCCGTCGCTCTGGGGACCGCAGGGCAATCGCTCGGCAATTCTTCTCCCGCACGACAATTACTGCCAGGGAGAATGTCCAGGTGATCCGCATCGGTGTGAATTTGAAGGAGGGATAACACCAAAGCAAGTAGCGCGTGCTGTGCAGGTGATGTTAGGACCATTCTGAACTCAACCCCCTCGCTCCCCCTTCTCTTTGTGATGTATAGACTGGGGAGATGGTAAACACTTGTTCGGAGACATGGTAAACACCTAATTGGACATGATCATCAATCAATCGGAGATTGGTCATGCCCTGGAAAGCGGTGTCCGCCATGTCATTACGTTT
>JBJXHC010000038.1:0-70396 GCA_046160825.1 Bacteroidota bacterium
GCGTTGTTCCATACACCCCAGCCGTCCGGAATTACTCCACCTTCGAATCCCTCCTGGAGTTTGATCTGCCCAGAGGCGTTGACCCCAACAAGCAATCCGATAAGGACAACCAGTAGAGTTTTTGTCATAGTTCCTCCCTTAAAGAATATAGGTTGAATTGTGAGACGTTACCGATGGTGACAGAATGCAGACCAAACATACCGGCACTGAAACTCAGCTCTTCCGCTTTGTACCTGAGATTTAACTATTGATAAAAAGGATAATGAGGAAAAAAATCAATGTCAAGCGGACAGGCGAGAGGGAATGGTGCTAAAGTTTCATTGCTCGGATTGTGCGCAGCGGACAAACGGGGGACAAACAATCCCCCATTCCATTGGGAGCCATGGAAAACGGCGGCAGTCCTTCATTGATTCTTTTCGTCTCATGAAGGACAAGTTGGGCGGAAATTGCAGGTTGAACTAACCAGCGAAATAAAGGTAGAGAGAGGCAGGCGCCTCTCAGATCCTCTTGAACGCCGCCACGGTAAACGACTGATCGCGATTAGCCACCTGAATGGATCCTCCATCGCATGAAATGACGTGGTTTGGGAAACAGCGTTGGAGATGCATTCGGGCGCTGTCCACGCTTGAGAAATGAGATGATTCCAACTTCCTTCTCGTTGCATCGGAGAGAAAGCGGGAGCCGAGAACTTGTTTTACGCGCATATGGTTGCTCCTAAATATAGATCTACTGTTTTTCCGGGCTTTGACAACGTGACGACTTCGGTACGAGTGCTTCAGGCAGCAAAGGGTCCACGGAGGTTTTGACTGTATTACTATATTCAAATCCGGTGCCAGAAGAATGTCCCTAAAACGGCTTGAAATCGCAGCACCAACAAGAGCAATGTGAAGATGATTCACACAATGTCGGTGGCAGGTGTATAAGAAGGTAACACATGACGCAGACCTTCGTGCCGTCACCTTGTCCGCCACAAGACTTCCTTTCAGCAGTAAACTTTACCCTCCACATTCGTTTTTCCACATAAAATGCTTCATTAGCGCATATCGAAATATGGCAGAGTTCTTGGTGATGGACCATTGTGTTTGTTTGTTCAATAACGGAGCCGCACCGCAATGGATATATTATTGGTAGATGACGATCAGGTCTTCCTTCACGAAGTGAAGGATGCTCTTGAATCGGGTGGTTACTCGGTCTTTGCAGCTGCCGATGGTATTGAAGGTTGCAAGATTCTTGTCGAACAGGATATCGACCTGATTCTCTCGGATGTACGCATGCCCGGATTCGACGGTGTGAAGTTATACAACTTCGTGCGGGAGATGACCAGGTATAAGCATAAACGCTTTGTGTTTTTTTCCACGTTTGAGGAAGATTCACGTCGCATCCGTGATGCTGATCTGGAGAGGAACTACTACTTAAGCAAGTTTACGCCCCCGACGACGGTGGTGAAGTTCGTCGACAAATTGTTGTTCGGAAAATACGCGGGAACCTGGATGTAATTGTTCTCAGAGTTTGGCAGCAAGGACGACTACACCCTTTGCCGTTTCAATCACTCCGCCCGTCTGGTCAACTCCTTCGAGCAACACGATGTACATACCGATCCGCGCCTTACCACCATCATCGTCGCGGCCATCCCATGCAATATTTCCCGTCGTGCCCGACGGCTCATTGCTGGCAAGTGTGCGAATCCGTCTTCCACGAACATCATAAATCGATATTCGAATGACGGAGACATTGATCGGCAGCGTGTAGTGTATGAGCGTGAAGTCTTCCCTCCCATCTCCATCAGGTGAAAAAGGATTGGGCGAGAATGAAAGCGATGACGATGCCGGTGTGGCATTTGTGTAGATGCTATTCTGACGCCCGGGCGTTCCACCAATGGAGAACGCACAGGTACTCCACGCCCGCGCATCATTACTTCCCAGCACTGGATTTATTTTCTCGAGCGAGCGCCCGGAGAGGTCCGCAACACCCGGGTTGTGCCAGACCGGCTGAAAGTGAACGCTGTCGATAACCCGGTTGGTGAGATCACGGAGGATCACCGCGTCGCCGTCGTTGTTCAGTCCGGGCCAAGAGCTTCTGGCAATGAAGAAGAGGGAACTGTCCATTTCCCCCAAGAACGGATATCGTGTAAAAGCCGTTGAGTCTGACGCGAGAAGAAGAAATCCTCCTGGAGGAACCTGTCTGCGCACCGTGCCGAGAGAAAGGGTAGTCACCGACCCCGACGAAGATGGTTTGTCTGAAATCTGCCATTGGGTGACATCGACGTTCCTATCCGAGATATTCAGCAGCTCAATGTACTCAGCCTGATTCGAAAGTGGCGCATACATGATCTCGTTGATCACCATCGCACGCTCATTATACCCGACCTTTATATCGACCCAAGCGTGGTTGTTGGCGGTACGCTCATCATCGGGATGATGAACACGGAGAAACACTGGAAGAGCGCCTGGTGGCGGGTTGGTCCATGGGAGATTCACACGCAACGTGTCCCTGTATGCCAGCGGTTGCGTGACAGTGACTTCGGCAACCAATTCATCAAGCCCGACAACCGAATCGCCGGTGGCGTCGTGAAAAAGCTCAACGATGAAAGAACCTATCGGAAGCCGGCCAGCATTCTGTACAGTAGCAACAACATTTGCGGGCTCACCCGGTAAGACTGTGATACCTGTAGAACGAACCAGTTTGAGATCAACATTGACAACGACAACTGAGTTCTTGCGCCCCGGAGTGGCACCCGCGGTGTCTGCCGAAGAAATCCAATTCGTCGAATCCTGTGGGTCTCCCAGCGGATCGATCACCTCAAGGGACGTTCCCCCGCTTCCTCCCCACGATGGCTGGTAGAAGATGGAATCCATGACGGCATTCCGATTATCGGCAAGCACTACTGCGTCCCCGGTGTTACTCCAAAGAAATGTCGGCAAAGCAGCACTTTGAATCACCGTTCCAGGAATGTCTCCGTATGCCGTGTAGAGCAACGCAGTGTCTTTTGTCACCACAGCAAGTGATTCTGGTGCGAGAAGAACAGGCAACGATGTCAACACGTAGCGCGACGTACCGCGATTACCAAGCTTCCAAACGTTGAGGGAAATGGTATCAGGACTGACGTTCAATAACTCCACCCATTCTGGTATCCCTGCGGGAGGAGCGTACATGATCTCGTTCACGCGTACCGATCCACGCGGATAACCAACGACGATCGTCGTCAGCACCTCATTGTTGACGCTGTCTTCATCTTCCATCCATCTCGTTTTTGCAATGAACCGGTACGACCCGGCCAACGGATTGCCGACTCCGATCAGGACAACAAGGGAATCACCCGGAACCAGCACGCTAATGGATCCGGAGTCAACCCGTTCTGTCTGTTGGGCAAGAGAGTCGTTGTTCACATCCTCATAGAGTACCACACTCAACGATGGAGAAGCGGCGAGGCCGGCATTCCTTATCACCACAGACAGGGAGAGCGCCCTCCCCGAAACCGGAAACAGCGGTTGTGGTATGATGGCCTCAAGCGCAAGGTCAAAATCTTTTTGTGTGAGACTATTCTTCTTGCCGGGAGTACTTGATCGTGATGTTCCCCAGTTCAATTCTGCAGTTGAACTTCCAAGCGGATCAATGCGCTCAAGGGACTTGCCGCCGTTATTGCCGCCCCACGACGGGAGATAAACGACCGAGTCCATCACAAGTGTCCGGTGATCATACACCACCACGGCATCACCGGAGTTGTTCAGCGTGGGGAATGCCGGAACATGGATGACTTGGGCTTCAATATCGGGATGGATATCCACAAATCCGGATGAGTCCTTTGTGAGAATGATATACCCGCCCGCCGGGATTCTTCTATCAAGCGCAGTCAGCAGTTTCTTTGAAGTGGTGATATTATCAGACACCAACCAGTCCTCCAAGGATATCGAATCAGATCGCGTATTGTATAGTTCCACCCATTCCGGTTCGCCGCTTGCCGGCGCGTACATAATCTCATTTACAACAACGCTCTGTGGGCGATAACCAATCCCCAATAAACCAAACCCGATATTGTTTTGGAGATTCTGATCGGAACCATAAACTGCCTGGCCGATAACCTGATGTTCACCCACCTCCCATACGCCCAAAAGGAGAACTACTTGTATACTATCGGCCGGCTGGAGAATGGATGCTATCGTTGCCGATGCGACAATCTCCGAGGGTTGAGGAAGGGAATCACGGTTCACATCATGGTATAAGTCTACGATAAAATCCTGGGCAGGGTCCAGTCCCGCATTCGCAATAGTGATCACTCCCTGGATGCTATCACCTTCGAGTGGGGCAAGAGGAAAAAACGAGACCCGCTGGACGAGGAGGTCATGCGAAGTCAAGGCCGTCACGACAACATCGTCCATCCTCAACGTTCCTGTTGTCCCAGTCGGGTCAGGAATAACCCGCCATCGAATTCGAACTCCGCCCTCGTATGCAAGCGTCTCCGGAAGCGCAAACTGATGGAACACATAATTTGTCGAACCGGAATTCCTGAGGGTGTCGCCAATCAGGAACGGATACGAAACACCACTGTCAATTGAAGCTTCGGCAACCAGTCGGGCGTTGTGTGTTCCGGACCTGCGTGTGTAGAATGCCAGACTCTCTGGTGCGAAGGTCGAAAAATTAAGAAGATGCGAATGAAGTTCTTGTGCGATAGTGGCATTCGTACTTAAAGCGGCGTTGGGGAAAGACCGTGGTGTTGAGGTTGTCGTCGTAAAGTCATCTGTCCCCGGAACACGGTTCTGCGAAGAACTCCACCCTGCGGGCAGAGCGGGTGCGGTGATGGCATCAAACGATTCACCGTTCGGGAACTGTGCCCACGCTGAACTTGACACCAAGACAGTGATAACAATTGCAGACTGTAACCGGGACTTCATGGAAACGAAGCGGCTGTTCGGACGAAGTAAAATGCTGCGATAATTGTAGTATAATAATTTCCGATATGCAAGCCTTTCGAGCGAAGACGTTCGGGATATGTGGGGCGGTTGACTTTTCCTGCAAGAATAAGTATATACAGCAACATTTTCACGAGCACATGACAGCACAACGAGAAAAAATATTATTTGTTGATGACGATACCGAGTTGCGCACAATTGTGAAGGATCAGTTGAGCATCGCTGGGTATGAAGTCGAAGAAGCCGAGGATGGTCTCGAAGCCCTGGAAAAGATCAAGCATACAAGATACGACCTCGTGTTGCTTGATATAACCATTCCAGGGAAATCGGGTCTTGATGTGCTGAAGTCAGCGAAGCAACTGCGGCCGGAATGCCGGGTCATTATTTTGACCGGTGTTGTCGGACTGGCCGTGGCGATAGAAAGCTTGAAACTTGGTGCCATGGACTATGTTACCAAGCCCTACAACATGGAGTACCTGCTTACATCCATCAAGAGGGCACTCGCACCATTATAGAGCTGCGTATCATTTTCATGTAAAGAGAAAGGCGGCCTTGTAAGCCGCCTTTGCCGTTTCTCAAACCACTGATTTTTCTTGCCTACGTTCCTGAACTGTAATCGTCTATGTACGTCACCTGCTCTGCGGTCAGTTTGTCGATGGTGATTCCTTGTGTCTCCAGTTTCACCAGCGCGATTTGCTGATCCTGCAAAGGCGGAATGTCATGCACGGTGTTCGACAGGCGCTTACCCTTCTTGTCGGCCTCAGCGAGCCTCAACTGCGACATGAACTGGTTGGCGAATGACATGTCCATCACTTCCGATGGATGTCCCTCGGCTGCTGCAAGATTAACCAACCTGCCCTGCGCGAGGACATAGACGCGGTTCCCATTCTTAAGTACGTACTCATCATTGTTGGGCCGCACTTCACGCTTTGACTTCGAGACTTTGGCCAGATCGGTCAGGTTCAACTCGCAGTCGTAGTGTCCCGTGTTGCAAACAATCGCGCCGTCTTTCATTGACTGAAAATGTCGCTTGACAACAACGTCCTTCACGCCTGTTGCCGTGATGAAGATATCGCCCACCTTCGCAGCTTCATCCATCGTCATTACGCGGATGCCGTCAAGTGTCGCCTTGAGTGCGGCGGTTGCCTTGATTTCCGTAACGATGACATTGGCTCCGAGACCCTTTGCCCTGCTCGCAACGCCGCGCCCGCAATGACCGTAACCGGCGACAACAACGTTTTTGCCTGCAAACAAAACACTCGTTGCGCGAAGGATACCGTCAAGGGTTGACTGTCCGGTCCCGAACACGTTATCAAAATCCCATTTTGTCTCGGCATCATTTACAGCAATCACCGGATATTTCAACGCTCCATCGGCAGCCATGGCGCGGAGACGATGGACACCTGTTGTGGTTTCTTCGGTCCCGCCAATAACATACTTCTCCGCAAATTCCGGATGTTTGTTATGAATGGTGAAGATCAGATCCGCACCGTCGTCAAGCGTCAGGTTCGGATGGAATTTAAGCGTCTCCTCGATGCACCAGTAAAACTCCTTGACGTCCATTCCGTGCCACGCGAAAATCGAAATTCCTTCCGCCGCGAGTGCCGATGCGACGGCATCATTTGTAGAGAGCGGGTTGCAGCCACTCCAACTGACTTCCGCCCCGGCTTCTTCTAGCGTCCTGATGAGAACTGCTGTTTCCTTTGTTACGTGGAGACAACCGGCAATGCGGTATCCCTTCAATGGTTTTGTCTTGCGGTATTTTGCCCGCAATGCCATCAACACCGGCATGCGTGATTCCGCCCATTCAATGAGTTTCTTGCCTTCGGCGGCCAGCTTCAGATCAGCGACCTTGTACTTTCCTGCTTTGTGATCCATTGTTTCCTTAGTAAAATATGAATGATGATGTATGAACGCTTTTACCTGATGGCTCGCTGGAGCGTATTGATCAGGTCGAGTTTCTCCCACGAAAATTCCTTCTCATCCCTGCCGAAGTGTCCGTAGGCAGCAGTCTTTCGGTAGATCGGACGTCGCAATTGCAGTCGCGCAATCAACCCCGCCGGCGTCATGTCGATTTCCCTCTTGATCACCCTCTCCAGCTCTTCATCAGGAATTCGACCTGTACCGATTGTATCGACGTGGATGGAAACCGGCTCCGCGACACCAATAGCATATGCAACCTGAATCAGACATTCGTTTGCAAGTCCGGCACCGACGACATTTTTTGCTATGTGGCGGGCTGCGTACGCGGCGCTGCGATCAACCTTTGAAGGATCCTTTCCGGAAAATGCGCCGCCGCCATGCGGTGCGCGGCCACCATACGTATCGACAATAATTTTTCTTCCCGTGAGTCCACTATCGCCGTGAGGTCCGCCAATCTCAAACTTGCCGGTCGGGTTCACATGAATAACGAGTGAACTGTCGCGCAAGCGCTTGGGGATGACGTATTCGATGACATGCTTCGTTACGTCGCGTTTAATTCTTTGCTGGCTGATATTGGGGTCGTGCTGTGTGGAAATAACCACCGTGTGAATCCGTATCGGCTTGCGTCCCTGGTATTCCACGGTCACCTGCGACTTCGCATCCGGACGCAGATACGGCATCAACTTCGGATTGTTCTTGCGGATGTCGGCAAGGCGTTTCACCAGTTTGTGCGAGTACTGAAGTGCCATCGGCATGTATTCCGGTGTTTCGTCGGTTGCGTATCCAAACATCATTCCCTGGTCACCCGCACCCTGCTTCTTTTTCTTCTTTTTGTTCGCATCAACACCCATGGCAATGTCCGGCGACTGGGAATGCAACGCCGCGAGAATGCCGCAGGAGTTTGCCTCAAACATGTACTCTGCTCGCGTATAGCCAATCTCTCTGATCACTGCCCGCACAACGTCGGGAATGTTCACCCACGCATTGGTCGTGACCTCTCCTGCAACAACCACCTGACCCGTCGTGACGAGTGTTTCGCATGCAACGCGGGAATGTGGATCCTGTTTCAGCATTTCGTCCAGCACAGCATCGGAGATCTGATCCGCTACCTTGTCGGGATGTCCTTCAGAAACAGATTCCGATGTGAATAGATACGACATGTTCAACCTCAACTATGTATGTTAATGAATGATCTGGGACTTGCTCTAGTAGAAATCGATCTCTGACGAACCACCGACATTAATGCGCTTGTATCCGCCCTTGACGACCGAACCGTTTCCGACAATGGAGTTGTCGAGCATCGCGCGTTGCACATGCGCGTCCTCTCCAATGATCGAGTTCTTCACGACCGATTCGGAGATCTGCGCATTGTCGCCCACCGTCGTGAAAGGTCCGATGATGCAATCTTTCAGAATGGCTTTGGGCGAGATATATACAGGCTCATTTATGACGACGCCTTCAATCTTGCGGGAGGTGGATTTTTTTTCAAGCAGAGCGCGGTTGGTGGAAAGAAGCGTTTCGGGCTTGCCACAATCGAACCAACCCTCAACATTAAACGTGGTTATCTTTTCCCCACGCTCGATCATCATTTGCAGGGCATCAGTCAGTTGATACTCTCCCTTTGTACGCAAGTCCTTATCAACCAGTTCGTTCAAACACGATACGAGGAGCGGTGTATTTATCAGATAATAGAGACCGACGATTGCAAGATTACTGATGGGTTTTTCAGGTTTTTCCACGAGACGTTTGATCTGTCCGTTTTCCATTTCGGCAACACCGAAGCGCCGCGGGTCATCGACGTGCTTTACGCCAAGGGATGATGTCTTTGCCTTGAGCACCGGGCCAAGATCGACGTCAAAGATCGTGTCGCCAAGGATGATAAGCACAGGTTCGTTGCCGAGTGTCTGACGGGAAAGATAGATGGCATGACCAAGTCCGAGCCGCTCTTCCTGCTCGACAAAATCCGCGGCAAAGTGTGGATAGGCTTGAGAGACGTATTCCCTAATCTTGTCGCTCATATGACCGACAATAAACGTCGCCTCATTGATCTTTTCACCAATGATCTTATCAAGGATATGACCAAGAATCGGCTTTCCCGCCACGTTCAACAGGACTTTAGGCAGCGTATAGGTATGGGGCCGGAGTCTGCTGCCGACCCCTGCAACCGGAATAATAGCTCTCATTGCACTGTGGCTTTGGAAATCATGAATAACATCAGAATTGGTTAAAATCGACGATAAAGGTACGTAACAATACCAAGATATGCAACAAAGTAGGGTGCGCCGTAACACACACTCGAATCGATTCTCATGAAGAGCACTCACCAAATGCTGACTTATGTTTACAACATCGAAGAACTTCCCGCACATTTGCGCGTTTTGGTTATCTTGCTTCTCTATAGTGAATTGGTTATTTTTTCGCGTAGTATCCCGACCATGTCAGCCAATGCCAAAGAAAACTCCGCCGCGGGGTACACCGTCCCGCAAGAAGCAACACGTAGAACTTACGGTGACAAAAGATGTACGTTTCCAACGAAAAACCACAGGGCTGGCCGATCTGGAGTTTGTGCATAACGCGCTGCCAGAGATTGACCTCGCCGAACTCGATACTTCCACCAGGTTCTTATCCCACACAATCAGCCTCCCCTTCATGGTTTCATGCATGACGGGCGGATATCCCGATGCACTGCGAATCAACCGGCAACTTGCCGAGATATGCGAAGAACTTGTCATCCCCATGGGGGTGGGAAGTCAGCGTCAGGCACTTGAGGATTCCAGGTACCATCGTACGTTCAGTATTGTTCGCGAGGCAGCGCCCTCCATTCCGATCGTCGGAAATATTGGTGCAAGTGAAGTCGCTCATCTCACGTCGCCGGTCTCCATCCAACGACTTGTTGATTTGATTCGGGCCGATGCGTTCGCAGTACACCTCAACCCGCTGCAGGAATTTCTGCAACCGGAGGGGTCGACGAAATTCTCTGGAGTCCTTAAAGGTATCGAGCAACTGGTAAAGGGCCTGAATGTTCCTGTGATCGTCAAGGAGATTGGTGCGGGACTTTCCGCTGAAGTCTCGGAGCGGCTTTACAATGCCGGCGTCCGATATATCGACGTCGCCGGTGCAGGCGGAACGAGCTGGGCTGGCGTTGAAATACTCAGGAGTAAGAATCGGGATTTCGCCCGGTCCTTTTGGGATTGGGGAATTCCCACGGCACATGCCGTGCGTGAGACCGCCCGCCTGAAGACCGACTCACGCACATTCACCCTCATCGCATCCGGAGGAATTGAGAACGGACTGGACGTGGCAAAATGTATCGCATTGGGGGCTGATATGTGTTCTGCGGCGCGACCGGTGTTACAGACATTGATGCTGCATGGCAAGAAAGCCGCCCTTCTCCTCATCGGTCAATGGACGCAGGAATTACGAGGCGCAATGTTCCTGACGGGTTCAAAAAACATTGCCGCACTCCAGCGCGCTCCACTCGTGACCTACAGGCCGCATGCACGCATCTCAATTTGAACGCCGATATCAGACTCTTCGCTGGTTAGTCGACAAACGGGTCGCACGGCTTGCAGGAAAGTGGGAATCCAGCGACATTGAAAAGGGATGCCGGTATGTCCTCCGCGCGCGCGGCAAACGCGTCCGCGCGATACTTCTGCTTCTTTCATGCGAAGCAGTGGGTGGACATGCACGGAACGCTGTCGATGCCGGCGCGGCCGTTGAGGCGATGCATAATTTCACTCTTGTCCACGATGACATCATGGACAACGCGGATGCGAGAAGGGGACGCCCCACCGTTCATCGCAAGTGGGATGCAAATACCGCCTTGCTCGTGGGCGATGTGCTGCTCGGACTCGCGTACAAAAGTGTGGGAAAAACTGATTCAAACAATCTCCGGAAAATCATTTCCCTTTTTACCGAGGGATTGCTTGAAGTATGTGAGGGACAGGCCTTGGATCTGGAGTTTGAACGACGGGGCTCCGTCTCCCTTGATGAATACTTCGTTATGATTGAAAAGAAAACAGCACGGCTCATCTCGATGTCCACGGAGTTGGGTGGCTTGCTTGGCAACGGTACCGCCCAGCAAGTGAAACAATTGTACAAGTTTGGTCGTCATCTCGGACGGGCATTTCAACTGCAGGATGACCTGCTGGACGTCGCGGCCGACGAAAAGAAGTTCGGCAAGACCATCGGCGGCGATATCATCGAAGGCAAGAAGACCTTCCTGCTACTCACGGCATGGAAACGAGCGGTCGGAGGCGACAAGAGATTTCTCGGGAGCATCATGCAACCAAAGCAAGCATCGCTGTTATCCTCAATTGCAAAACAAAAGAGAATCGCGACGGTCACAGCACTCTATGAAAAATATGGGGTGATGGGTGAAGCGAGAAAACAAATTGCCCGGGAGACTGATGCAGCAGTACGGGCGCTTGCCAAACTTCCACACAACCGGGCAACCAGAATGCTCGGATGGTTCTCAGACGTTCTTCTGCACAGGACTGCCTGACGGTGATTGAACGCGATGTGACCATACGGAATAGAGCAGGACTGCATACAAGACCGGCGGCAACACTTGTCAAGACAGCCGCGCGGTTCAAGGCGGAGTTCTTCATTCAAAAAGACGGGTTCGAGATCAACGGCAAAAGTATTATCGGTGTTATGACTCTGGCTGCGGAACAGGGTTCCACGCTTCACCTCACGTTTGACGGTCCCGATGAGGAGGAAGCGGCAACAGCCGTGGTTGACCTATTTGAGCGCGGGTTCGACGAACAATGAGCGAAACAACAACAGCAGTCGAGACACAGGAAATTATTCTCAAGGGCATCCCCGCTGCGCCGGGCATTGCCATGGGTCCTGCGTACCTCTACAGCAAACAAGTCCCGCTTGTGAAGCTCAAGGAGATTGCCCCACCAGAAGTCGAGGCAGAAATCGAACGCCTGCGCGCATCAGTCCTGCGCGCCGAAAAAGAACTCCAGAAGATTCTCTCGTTCGCTGAACAGAAACTCGGAACCCAGAGTGCCCGGATCTTCGAAGCCCAGATCATGATCCTGAACGATCAAATCCTGATGGATGCAATTGAACGACGGATCCGGACAGAATTGAAGAACTCTGAATATCTCGTCATGGACGAGATCAACAAGTACAAACGTATCATGCTGGAGGCTCCGGGTGAGTATATGCATGAACGGGCACACGACCTTGATGACGTGATGAACCGTATCATCCGCAATATTCAAGACCAGAAGTTGTTCTCGCGGCTCACTGGGGAGTCCATTATCGTCTCCGAATCCCTCACACCTGCCGACACTGTTATTTTCAGCCGCAACCAGATTCTCGGATATGCAACGGACTTCGGCGGCACCACATCGCACGCCGCGCTGCTTTCCCGTTCACTCAAGATTCCTGCGGTCGTCGCACTCCACTCCGTGACAAAGCAAATTCGTACAGGCGATTTTCTCGCCGTGGATGGCTACGGAGGCATTGTCGCCGTGAACCCGACGGAAGAGACGATCCAGAGAATGAAACGGAAGCAGCAACGCTTCAAGGATTTTGAGCAGGACCTCGTCTCCATTTCCGGACTCGCGGCTGAAACACTTGACCATCGTCAGGTCGAGCTTTCGGCAAATATCGAATTCGAAGACGAGACCGATTTTGCGCTTGAGCAAGGTTCCGCAGGAATCGGGCTCTATCGCACCGAAGGACAACTCATGGGCCGCAACACATTTCCCTCTGAGGATGAGCAATATGCAGAGTACAGAAATGTGGCTGAACGTATCCATCCCCACCCTGTCCTCTTTCGGACGTTCGATATTGGCGGGGATAAGATATCGCCGGATGCGCTGCATGAGGAGAATCCGTTCCTCGGCTGGCGCGGTATTCGCATTTCTCTCGACAGACCCGACGCTTTTCTGGCCCAATTGCGGGCGCTCCTGAGAGCGAGCACAAAGAAGAATGTCCGCATCATGTTCCCCATGATCTCCAGTGTGCAGGAAGTCCGGCGGGCAAAGGAACTTCTCGGACAAGCCAAGAAGGAATTGACAGCGAAAAATCTCCCCTTCGATCCCAATATCCACATCGGTGTGATGATTGAAGTCCCCTCCGCTGCACTCCTCGCCGAAGAGATCGCCAGGGAAGTGGACTTCCTCAGCATCGGAACGAATGATTTGATTCAGTACGTTCTTGCCGTGGACCGCGGGAACGCGGCGGTTGCCTCGCTTTACCAGGAATTCAATCCTGCCGTCGTCCGACTCATCAAGTCTGTGATTACCGCGGGACATAAGCACAATAAATGGGTGGGTATGTGCGGCGAGATGGCTGGTGACCCACTTGCAACCGTGCTGTTGGTGGGAATGGGATTGGACGAGTTCAGCGTGGTCCCCACCATCCTGCCGGAGATCAAGAAAATTATTCGATCCATCAAATTCAAGGAAGCGAAACGGATCGCGGACAAAGCACTGACGTTCTCCACTGAAGACGAAATCAAAGCGTACCTTGCAGAATTCGTAAAGAGCAAGCTCCCTGACATTCCCATCGAAGCATAATGTAAATCAACAGAAGGACCACCATGACGTTTGAAGAAATCTTTGCGGTCGATGTTTCCAACATGTACAATCTCATCAAGCAATTCCCCCAGCAGGTACGGGAAGCCGTGGCAATTGGCAATGCGGCCAGCATCAAAGTAAAATCAAAAGGAATTGAGAACATCGTGCTGTGCGGGCTCGGCGGCTCGGCGATCGGGGGCGACTTGTTGAAAAGTTATCTCGCCGGAGAGCTCACCGTCCCCTTCATCGTCAACCGGAGTTACACGTTGCCGAAGTTTGTCGGATCGAAGACGCTGGTGATTGTCTCCAGCTATTCCGGCAATACGGAAGAGACGAACGCTGCACACCGCGAGGCTATCAAGCGCCGGGCAAAAATTCTCTGTATCTCCTCCAACGGCACCACAGGGAAACTCGCGAAAGCAAAACGTACACCGCTTATCACAATCCCGGGCGGTCTTCCTCCTCGCGCTGCCTTGGGATATTCCTTCTTTCCTCTTCTCATCGCGTTGAGTAAGATGGGATTTATCAAGAACAAGGCGAGGGACATTCGCGAGACTATCACATTGCTGGAGGAAAAGTCCACCGATTATGGCACACCTGACGAATTGACCAACAATGCGCTTCAACTCGCCGCGCAGTTGCGCGGACGCCTTGGCGTCATTTATACATCCACTGAGCGGCTCGATGCGGTGAATACGCGTTGGCGGGGACAGGTAGCCGAAAATGCAAAGTCGCTGCTCTTCGGGCATGTACTGCCGGAAATGAACCACAACGAGCTTGTCGGCTGGAAGGTACTGGGCGATCTGATGAGCGAGACCCAAGTGTTATTTCTCCGCGACAAGGATGACCACAAACGTATTGCTTACCGCATGGACATCACGAAACAGATCATCGGTGAGCACACGGAGCGCATGACCGATGTATGGAGCGAAGGAACGACGCTTCTGGCGCGCATGTTCTCGCTTGTGTATCTTGGTGACTGGGTAAGCTACTATCTGGCCATACTCCATCAACAAGACCCGATGCCCGTTGCGGTAATTGATCACTTAAAGAATGAATTGGGGAAAATATGACTCTCGGTAATCTCAAATCCTCAAGCATCCTATGAACATATCCCGCGAACATAAAATCGCCATCGTTGTCGGCGTAGTCCTCTTTGTTGTTCTTGTGTGGGTAAACATCTTCCGCGATGGAACCTCGTGGTAACCCATTGGACGCTATTGCTAATGCCTGAGTTCTTTTGTATCCTGCCATCGTATTAATATGCTCCTCATTCATCACTGCTCCACCCGGTGAGCTTCAATCCGTTCGTACAACTCACCGGACATCTCATCATCATCGCAGGAGGAAAAAATGGAGAACATTTTGCCATTAATCATCCAACTGATCAGCGGCGCAGTTGGAGGAAACGTTGTTGGCAGCCTGGCAAAGAACCTGAACCTCGGAACGGTCGGGAATTCAATTGCGGGGATTGTCGGAGGAGGTCTCGGGGGTCAGATTTTGGGCATGCTCGGCACCGGCATGGAAACCGGCGGCGGAATGGATGCCGGGAGTATCATCGGCAGCATTGCATCGGGCGGTGTCGGGGGCGGCATTGTGATGGCGATAGTCGGAGTTATCAAGAAAGCAATGGCGAAATAAATAGTTGACTTATGTGGACGGGACGACCTGTCCCGTCCACAGTCAGTTGCAGCCACAGGTTTGATCCCACCACCGCACCTTGCAACTTCGCTCCATTCTCCCTATACTTTCAATGAGCCACCATCCTCACCATCTCCACGCCGTACTCCGAACAGTGATTGACGGGACTGTGATGCGTCGTTTCCGAGTGCTGTCTATTTCCATCCTTCTTCTCATCTGTGGGTCCACCACCGTCGCGCAATTCTTCTATTTTGGCCGTAACAAAGTCCAGTACACCGATTTTGACTGGCACGTCCTCAAGACCGAACACTTCGACATCTATTATTATCCTGAGATGAAAGACCTTGCCGAGCGCGGGGCGTTTTTTGCCGAGGAGGCGTACAAGGAACTCGAGACAAAATTCAACCATTCGCTCAACAACCGCGTCCCTCTCATTTTTTATAGCTCGCACCTTCACTTCCAGCAGACCAATACCACGGGCGGTTTCATCCCGGAAGGTGTTGGGGGATTTTTTGAATTCCTGAAGGGCCGGGTCGTCATCCCATCCGACGGTTCCACCTACCAATTCCGACACGTCATCCGGCATGAGATGGTGCATGTGTTCATGCACAGCAAGATTGCGCGCGTCCTTATCGATCATCGCAAGACGCAGGATCGCTTTCCGCCGCTCTGGTTCACCGAGGGGCTCGCCGAATACTGGTCCACCGATTGGGACACACAAGCGGAAATGGTGATGCGCGATGCTGTGCTCAGCGATATTATCGTCGGCCTCGATGACATGGATCGCATCTACGGATCGTTCCTGATGTACAAAGAAGGACAGGCTGTCCTCGAATATATCGGCAAGACGTATGGTGAGGAAAAGATTCTCCTGCTGATGGAGAATTTCTGGAAGGTGAGCTCGTTCAGTGAGGTCTTCAAAATTACACTCGGGAAGAACTACAAAGAATTTGACGAAGAGTGGCTCTACGCACTCAAGAAAAAATACTATCCCCTTCTTGCCACCTACGACTCGCCGAGTAGCGTCACGGTCAATGTCGTAAAGGAAGGGTTCAACGCGAAACCTGTGGTGTTCGAGCACGATTCCACCCGCGACGTGTATTTCATCGGCAACCAGACCGGGTACACGGGCATCTATAAAAAATCGTTGGACGACGAGAAACCGGATGCTTCCGCCACTAACGTTGTACAAGGTGAGAAGTCGGATGAGTTTGAGGCGTTCCATCCATTCCGTACCCGTATGGATATTTCCAAAGATGGCGTGCTCGCATTCACGACGAAGAGCGGCGAGAGTGATGTTCTGCACTTATATAATCTGTTCAACGAGAAAATTATTGAGACCTTCCGTTTTCGCGAACTCGTCAGCATCGGGTCAACGTCGTGGTCACCAGACGGGAAGCACGTTGCGTTTGCTTCGATTAACAAGAGCGGCAATAACGATTTGTATATCCTGAATACCGAAACCCATGATCTCCGCAAACTCACCAACGATTATTATGACGACCGTGACCCGGCATGGTCGCCACGCGGCGACCAGATTGCCTTCAGCTCCGACCGGACGCCATACGGCAAGAAAGGCAAGTACAGTCTTTTTCTTTTTGATATCGAGTCGGGAACAATCACCTATCTCACATACGGAAACGAAAGCTCAGGCTCACCGGCATGGTCTAAAGATGGAAGCAAACTCGCTTTCACATGCGATGCAGACGGCGCACAAAATATCTGGATGATGAATATGCGTGATTCGGTGCTGGCCATGCGTTCCATGACCAAGGTAACGCATTTCACCACTGCTGCCTTCGATCCGACCTGGACAAAAGACGGCGATCTCGTGTTCGCTGCGTTTGAAGGGTTCAGTTTCCAGATTCGAATGCTGAAAAATATCGAGTCTACATTTGACAGCGCGCGCACCGTCCGGATGATCGATCTCTACAAGGAAAAGCCCTGGGAGAGCAAGTCCATTGCCGGCGTTTCAGAGGTCAAGACATTCAAGTACCAAGGCGACTACAGTCTTGATATCGCACAGAGCGCGATTTCCACCGATCCGGTTTTCGGAACATCTGGAGGGGCGTTCGTTGCGTTGAGCGATTTGCTGGGCAACGATCAATACTATTTCCTGCTCTACAATACCGCGCAATCGCAGGACGAGCTTCTTTCCAGTTTCAATATCGCCATCTCACGCGTCTCACTAAGCCAGCGCACAAACTATGCTTATGGCATCTACCGGTTCAGCGGGCGGCGCTACGACCTGACGGACAAGGACGAATTTTATTATGAGCGAGTATTCGGCGGATACCTCGCACTCAGCTATCCACTGACAAAATTCCAGCGCATAGAAACCTCCGTCAGTCTAAGCAACTCCAACAAGGACGTGGACTTCATTATTGAAGACCGGAAGGCATTGCTTCTATCCAACTCTGTCTCGTTCACACACGATAATTCGCTCTGGGGTCCAAGCGGACCGTTGGATGGCAGCAGGTTCAACCTGACGCTCGCCTTCACGTCGGACATTCAATACTCGAACGTCAATTACTACACGGCGATCATCGACTACCGTCATTATTTCAGACTCTCGCAACGCAGCACTTTTGCCTCGCGTGCTTGGCTCTTTTACAATGACGGCAAGGAATCGCGCCGATTCGTGATGGGTGGGAGTTGGGATTTACGCGGCTTCCCACGGTGGTCGATTCGCGGTGAAAAACTCTGGTTGACAAGTCAGGAACTCCGCTTCCCATTCATCGATCAACTCGCGATCCGGTTTCCATTTGTCGGGTTGAGTTTCTGGTCGATCCGGGGGGCACTCTTCTTTGATGCGGGAAGTGCATGGGACGACGAGTATTCCGAGACGCTCGGCAGCGTCGGCGGCGGGTTGCGTATGAACCTCGCCGGGGCATTCGTCCTCCGGTATGATATCGGCAAAAGGATCGAGAATAATTTCAGTACGATCCAAAATGATCTGTTCCATCAATTCTTCTTCGGCTGGGATTTCTAACGTGAAAAAACTGTTCATCATCATCATCTTCCTCTTGTCCGGTTGCGGAGGGCTGCGCCTCAACCAACGACTTGTATTGGATGAGAACGACTGGCCGATGTTTGCCCGAACAACAACGCGTGTCGGCATTGCAACAGAGATGCTCGTCCCGCCTTTTGCAAGACTTTGGGAACATGACGTCACAAGCGGGTTTGGCACCGGATCGCCGGTCGTGGTCGACAGTTTCCTGATGCTCGGCAACCTCCGCGGCGAGTTGTACGTGGTGAATATACACTCCGGCAAGAGAGTCGGTTGGGTGGATATCGGCGACGCAATCAACGGAACACCTGTCTTCTCTGCCGGCGTGGTGTTTGTCCCGGTGTCCAACAGCGAAGAATCGCTCATCGCATTCGATCTCGCAGAAGGAAAGCCGCTATGGAGTAAGAACTATGGGGACATTGAGGCATCACCTCTTCTTCTGGAGAAGAAACTATATGTGGGAAATACACGCGGCGCATTTTTCTGTATTGATATTGAAACAGGCGATCAGGTCTGGAAATTTGAATTGGAGAATAACACAAAGCGTAAAGGAATCCGTTCGTCGGCTGCCAGTAATGGAAGCGCGATAATTTTCGGGGCCGACGATGGCGCGATATATTCCCTTGATGCGCAGAAGGGCTTGCTGCAATGGAGTGTACAGACTGACGCCGCGATCATGGCCACCCCGTGCATTGTCGAAGGAAATGCTCTTGTGGGAAATACCAACGGCACCATGATTGCCGTTCGCATCAATGACGGAACGCTGGCGTGGAGTTATGCGGCAGGAGCGAGTGTTTATTCAACTCCCATCCTGGCGGCCGGACTCAGCATCTTCGGAACCACAGGGGGAAAAATGATTGCTCTTAGACAGGATGGAAGCGCTGCGTGGACTTCCGACGTCGGTGGTGTAGTGAGTGCGTCTGCTGCTCTTTCCGGCACCACAATGTTTGTCGGAACCTTGAAAAAGGAGTTTCTTGCCCTCGACGCAATTACGGGATCCATCGTTTGGCGCGACACTGTTGCGGGGCGGATCAAATCCTCGCCCGCAATTGCGGACGGCAAGGTGTTTATTGCAACGGACGAGCGTCTGGTGCTCGCGTATACGGAGAAGAAATGATACCCCAACGATGGGCACTGATTGTTTTTCTGGTGGGATACGCTACTTGTGTCGCGGCCCGGGATTCGACACAAACCCAGGTGATCCCACCAACGCGTACTATCACAATTCTCTCCGATGTTGAAGGGGCAACAGCCTTCATCAATGGAGAAAAGAAAGGTCACACTCCCGTTTCCGCTGACCTTGCCGAGGGACACTATACTCTCCTGATCGTTCATCCCGATCACGACGACTGGCGCGCGGAGAGCATCCGCGACAGCTTTGAAGTGGAGGCTACTTCTCGGGACACATTGCATTTCCGGTTCGGACAATATGTCTCAATAACCTCGGATCCATTCGGTGCTGAGGTGGTTATCGAGGACTCGATCGTCGGTACCACACCGATGGTTTTTCAAAATAATGAGACCATTTCCGCCACACTGTTGGTCCGCAAGCCGGGGTATGAACCGGCTACACTCGACCTTCGTTCCGATGGGACAAACAAATTCACGGTGACACTCGCACGACATGGTACGGGTACGGGTACGGATCCCTCCGACGTATTCTCGGATCATTCCTACTCATCCTCTTCATCATTGCGACTTTATATTGCAGGCGCGGCTGCGGTGATTTCCGGAGCATTGGCTGCGCATTTCAAACTCAAGGCGGATGACAATTATGCAGCGTACCGCTTCACTCGCGATCCTGCAGCACTCGACAGAACACATCGCTTCGACACGGCGGCAGCTCTGTCCATCGCTGCCACACAGATAAGTGTCGGCTTGTTTACGTACTTCATCCTCTCCGACTGAAGAGGAATATGAGCAGTTGATGCTTACGCGTTGCTTCCCTTGACTTTCATCACACAACAGCCTATATTCGCTACAGCATTTTGCATAAATGTGACTGCGCCTCCAGCCGACACAACTACTCAGTGAGGTCACTCTGAATACTGTCGCAAAAGAAGAAATAGAATTCCTTAAGAACGTTCCAATCCTTTGTGATCTTGAAGCGATGGATCTCGACACCATCGCAAAGGTTGGCGTGCGGAAGAAATACAAGAAGGGAAGCATTATCCTTCTGGAAGAAGAAGCCGGTGCCGCCTTGTTTGTTATCATCTCCGGCAAAGTGAAAATCGTGAGAATGGATGATGACGGGCGCGAGGTGATCCTTTCCATTCTTGGCGAAAGTGATTTTTTTGGGGAGATGGCCATTCTCGACGGACTGGCACGTTCGGCAAGTGTCGTTGCCATCTCGAAGTCGGAGCTGTTCATGATTCACCGGCGCGACTTCCTCAAACTTCTTCACGATTTTCCCTCGGTGGCAATCGCGTTACTCAAAGAGTTGACCATGCGGCTCCGCAAAGCGGATGCCCAGATCAAGAGCCTGTCGCTGAAAGATGCTGCAGGGCGGGTCGCCAACGTGATCCTGCAGTTGGCAGACGATATCGGCAAGATCCGCAAAGGTCGGGTCGAGATTGACGAGCTTCCTCTCCAGCAAGATCTGGCGAACATGGCCGGCACGTCGCGCGAGACAATCTCACGCATGATTCATTCTTTTATCCGCGAAGGCCACCTGGAACTTGAGCGAGGCAAGCTCATTATCAACGATTATGAAAAGTTTAAGAGCAGATATTTGTAGGGGAGCGGCGGTTTGTGGTTCCTGGGTGGTTGTGCATGGAGGGTAAGGCTGATCTCCATATGCATTCCATCTACTCCGACGGTGTGTTGACTATTGAAGCACTCGTCAAGCGCACCAAGGAGGCGGGGCTCAACATCATCAGCATCACCGATCACGACAATGCCAGCGGTATTGACGAGGCTATTCGTGTCGGGAAAGAGGTGGGTGTTGAGGTGATTCCCGGAATGGAAATCAGCGCGAATGTCGGCGAACAGGACATTCACATCCTCGGCTACTTCTTTGATCACACCGATACGAAACTGCAGGAATACCTCTCCCTTTTCCGCGCAGAACGCGTAAAGCGAGCCGAGCGCATCGTTGAAAAGCTGAACGGCATGAAAATCCCCCTGACCATGGAAGCTGTCCTTGACAAGGCGGGCAGGGGTTCTGTCGGACGCCCGCATATTGCCAACGCCCTTGTAGAAGGGGGCTTGACGGGCACATACCATGAAGCATTCTTGAAATACATTGGTTTCGGAAAACCTGCCTATGAGAAGAAGTATCAAATCTCACCCCGCGAAGCTGTCGAGTTGATCTCGTCGGCGGGCGGACTCTCTTTCGTGGCTCATCCCGGTAATTCCATCGATGAAAAACTCTTGCTCACACTCATAAGAGAAGGACTCGATGGAATAGAGGTCGTTCATCCTTCGCATTCCCCCGAACGAGTAGCATATTATAACGGTATCGTCAGTGAGTACTTCCTTCTCGCAAGTGGCGGGTCTGATTTCCATGGCGGCAAGAGAAACGATGCCGATGTTCTCGGAAAATATTTCATCTCAGAGAAGCATCTTGATATGATGCGGCATCAGTTACAGTAATCATATGCGCACCCCGTGAATCACATCAGTCAGACCTTTCAAGGTAGTCTCTCCGCCGGTGGACATTCATTCGGCATCGTGGTAAGTCGATTCAACAGTCTCATCACCAAGCAACTTCTTGAAGGTGCGTTGGATTGCCTCCTTCGACATGGCGCTGGCGAGAACGCAATCACCGTCGTACATTGTCCGGGATCGTTCGAGCTCCCCCAAGTGGCGATGCAGCTCGCACAAACGGGCAACCATGACGCGATTATTTGTCTCGGTTGTGTCATTCGCGGAGAGACCCCTCATTTCGACTATATTGCGTCCGAGGTGACCAAGGGTGTCGCTCAAGTCGCCCTTCAAACCGGTACGCCAACATCCTTTGGTGTTCTCACAACGGAAAACCTCAGCCAGGCCCTCGAACGAGCGGGTGCCAAAGCAGGCAACAAGGGCTGGGACGCTGCGCTCACCGCAATTGAACTCGTCCAACTCAAGAATCAACTCATCAAAGGGAAGAAGCGGACAAGGAATTGATAAGAAGTATTGTTATTGATTGACCAATAATTCTTATCTCGAGGAAGACGATGAAAAAGAGCGTGTGGTGTGCCCTGCTGCTTGCGTTCCCATGTCTTGCCGTTGCCTCCGTCGGAACGTGGCAAAATTATACTTCCATGAAGGATGTACGCGATGTCGCGCATTCGGGGGAAACATTCTGGGCAGCAACAAGCGGCGGGTTGTTTGCCTGGAGAGAGGGATCGTTGGAGTTTCAGCGATTCACCAATGCTGAGGGTCTCCGGAAGATTGATCTTACTGCCGTCGCGGTAGACACGAGAGGCAATATCTGGACGGGAGCCTCCACCGGCACAATCCACGTCTACTCCCCTTCCCAAAATAGCTGGACTTACATTCTTGATATCGAAGCTGATGACCAGCAAACCAATAAACGTATTAATAAAATCGTCGTCCAGGGCGACACGGTACTTATTTGCACTGAATTTGGCTTGAGCCTGTATGACAATGATCGATTGCAATTCGGGGATACCTACAAAAGATTTGGCTCACTTCCCGCATCGAGCAGGGTGGCCGTGTATGATGCCCTAATCCACAACGGAAGCATCTGGGCAGCGGTTGGCACAAGCCAAACTAGTAACTATGTCGCGGTTGCGAGCCTATCCAATCCCAACCTCCTTCCTGCCGAATCCTGGACTCTCCAGAGTGTCGATCCATCGCTCGCGCAGATTCGAGCATTGGATGTTTTCAATGGTTCTCTGTATGCCGGGACAGCGAACGGTTTGTACATGCTGAATTCCGGTACTTGGACGGGAATCACGTCAGTTGTGGGGCGCAATGTCGTCAACGTGGAGGCCGGTGACACCGGACTTGCACTATGCACAGCCACCCGCGAAGTACTTCTTGTTGATGCGTTGAATAACGCTACACCGTTTGGCACCATCCTTCCGTTCACGCCAACCTCAATCACGTTTGACAGCCAGAACCAGCCGGCCGTCGGCTCCGACGATGGAGGCATTCTCCGGTTCACGGCGGCTTGGGAATCATATTTCCCCAATGGCCCAAACTCCAATCAGTTCATCAGTATTACTGTCGATCCCGATGGTGTGTTATGGGCGGCTTCCGGTTACAGTGGCAATGGTGCAGGATTCTATAGATACAACGGGAGAGAATGGAAATCATTCACAATGGAAAACAGTGGCCTGCCGACCAACGATTACTTCAGAGTGTCGGTCGGTTGTAATGGCTCCCTGTGGGCAAGCTCCTGGGGATGGGGCGTTGTGGAAGTGCCAAGAGGTGCAGAAAGCATTGACACGAGCAATGTGTACGGAAGAAACGTTGGAATGATCGGGCTGACCGTGAACCCCGATTATATTGTCATAAGCACTGTGCAGTGTGATCGATTCGGCAACACGTGGATGTCAGTGTTGGGTGCAACAGATAAGAACATCCTGGCCGTTCGGCGGTCCGATGACACCTGGTCAACCATGCCCGCATGGTTTGGCTCAACAAGAATGAACACGTTGCTCGACAATATTCCTGTCGATAGAACGTTCGCATTGGATGCATCGGGAAATCTGTGGGCAGCTTCCCGTGATGACTTTTACAAGGGGGTAATCTCCTTTAGTAATCGGGCGACCGACACCGTCAGGGTTCATCTCAGTGACCAGAATGGCCTTCCAAGCAATGACATCAAAACCATCGTCGTCGATCGCGAGAACGACCTCTGGATCGGGACTGACAGAGGAATTGGCATTGTGCTTACCCCTGAAAACCCCACAGGATCAAATGGCATTGCTACTTACCGGCCACTCAATGGACTGGTCATCAACACAATAGCGGTGGATGCCCTGAATCAGAAATGGGTCGGAACAACTGAAGGAGCTGTTCTTCTTTCCCAAGATGGTACTCAACTCCTTGCATCATACACCGTCGAAAGCACCGGAGGAAAACTCATCGATAACGATGTGAAGAGTATCGCTATTGACACTGAGACTGGTACGGTGTATTTTGGTACAGTAAACGGGCTCGCCAGCCTGACGACGACCAGCGCAGCTCCCAAGGTTGCGTTTGACGAATTGGAATTCTCCCCAAATCCATATATCGTTCCAAGTGCAACCCCGCTTACTGTTGACGGCCTTGTCGAGAACTCGAGCATAAAAATCCTTTCGATGGACGGTCGCCTTGTCCGCAATTTGACAACCCCCGGTGGGCGTATCGGCTTTTGGGATGGCAGAGATGATATAGGGAACAGTGTCGCCACGGGTGTTTACCTCGTAGTTGCTTTTTCCGATGATGGAAGTAAAGTTGCCACCGGCAAGGTGGCTGTTGTGAGGAGGTAGGATATGGACTGACGGCATCCTTCCCCCGATGAATCTTGATCGATCCGCTCTGTTGCTTATTGTCCGAACATGGTCGGGAGGACGTACTTGGGCGGACCATACAGAATGACACAGAACTCACTATTTTTACACAAACACAGGGAGGGGCAGACCTTGGACAACAACGGCTACAAGGATGAAATCTTCACAAAACGCGTCCGCGCTGGAAAACGAACGTATTTCTTCGACGTGAAGTCCACAAAATCTGAGAAGGATTTCTACATCACGATCACTGAAAGCAAGCGCGTTGGCGACGATGACTATGAGAAGCACAAGATATTTCTCTACAAAGAGGACTTCGAGAAATTCCGCGAAGCACTTGCAGAAACTGTTGAATATGTGCAAACACAATTGTTGGAACCCATGGCTGCCGAAAAACAAGAATCTGCATAATCACAACCCTGAGTGACCTTTCCTCAAGGCACCTCGTTTTTCCTCTCGAGGTGCCCTTCTCGCGTTCTCTCCCTCACTACAACACCAGCCTTGGTACTTTGCTTGACTCTCTTGGTAATTTTGAATATCTTTCTGCACATTTTTCAGCCATTTTCACACGTTCCTACCGGTATTCATGGTTACAATAGAACCCCGAGGAGTGGCCGAGCAATGAGAATTCAGGTTGGGGGGCTTTCGGAAGGTGTTCACGAGTATCAGTTCACCGCGACCGGAGAGGGGTTGGGACTTGGAGAGCCGTTCAAGAAAGATGTCACCGTTAGGGTAACGCTTGAACGATCCGGGGATCAGTTCCATATTAATGCCCAGATTCTTGCAACGGGTGATTTTGTTTGTGACCGATGTGCGTCTCCGTTCCAGACAGTAGTAGCCCCGTCGTATCGAATGCATTACATAACGAACCCGACTGAATCAGACGGGTATGATGCGTCTGAGGTTCAGGTTCTTTCGCCCGGCTTCATGATTCTTGATATTGCCGAGGATGTCCGACAAACAATTCTTTTGGGAATTCCTCTGAAATTGTTGTGTCGTGAACAGTGTGCAGGTTTATGCCCGCATTGTGCAAAGAACCTCAACGAAGAGCTGTGTGACTGCAAGGACGACGTGGTGGATACGCGCTGGGAACAATTGCGCAAGCTGAGAACCAACTGAGTGGTTGAGATTACGAAACGAGGAGTATTCATTCATGCCAAATCCCAAACGAAGACATTCCAAAACGCGCGGTCGGAAACGCCGGACGCATTATAAGGCCACTGCAGCCGCGGTTGCCGAGTGTCCGAATTGTCACACGCAAAAGCTTCCTCATCGCGCCTGCCCAAACTGCGGCTACTATAACGGACGCTCCATTAAAGTACCCAAGGCATCCTAAGCTAAAGCGTTGTATTGGTCCGGGGCCCGTTCGCCTCTTGCGGATTTCACTTATTATCCCTTGGCTGCAAACACTCAGAATATACGCATCGCCGTTGACGCTATGGGGGGAGACTATGCACCCGAAAACGTCGTGGCCGGTGCCATTGATGCGTTGCGAGAAACCCGAGGGCGTTTCGCAATCAACCTTGTTGGCCAGAGAGAGAAAATCGAACCTCTGTTGCACGATGCAAAGAAAAGGTCGGACTGGTCCCCTGAGTTATGCACCATCGTCCATGCTTCGGAAGTCATTTCAATGAATGATGCGCCGAATGCTGCACTCAAGACCAAGAAGGACTCCTCCATCACCGTCGGGGTGAACCTCCACCGCGAGGGAAAAGTCCATGCCTTTGTCAGCGCAGGCAATACGGGGGCCGTGCTCTCCGCCTCCACGCTAATTCTTGGACGGATAGCCGGGGTGGGGCGTCCCACAATCGGCGCAATGATTCCAACAACATCCTCTCCCTGCTTGCTCCTTGATGCCGGTGCAAACGTGGATTGCCGCGCTCAACACCTCTTTGAGTTTGCCGTGATGGGATCCATTTATCTCTCTTCCGTGCTCGGGAAAAATAACCCGACAGTGGCACTCCTCAGTATCGGCGAAGAAGATACGAAGGGAAACGAGGTGAGCCTCGAAACTCACTCTCTCCTCAGAAAAAGCAAACTGAATTTTGTCGGCAATATTGAGGGGAGGGACATCCTCCATGGCAAAGTGGATGTGGTAGTGTGTGATGGGTTTGTTGGAAACATCCTCTTGAAGTTTGGCGAGAGCGTGCCTGGATTTCTGAAGGTCAAGTTTACGCGATTCGCCTCTCAGGGGATCCTCAACAAGTTGATGGTATTGTTTGCGCGCAAAGGAATGAGAAGCGTGCTCAAAGAGCTCGACTACCAGGAACATGGGGGCGTACCCCTTCTCGGCATCAATGGCGTTTCGATTATCGGTCACGGCGGTTCGACACCAAAGGCGATAAAAAATATGATCTACAGGGCCGAAGAGATGGTGCGCCATGGTGTGAACACACGCATCCAGGAAGCGATGGCGCAATATGCATAATAACCGCAGATCACTATGACAGAAAAGAAACTGCGAGCGACCATAACTGCCGTCGGGCACTACGTACCAGAGAAGATCATCACCAACGCCGATCTCGAAAAAATGGTGGATACCACCGATGAGTGGATCCGTTCGCGTACAGGGATATCGGAAAGACGGATGCTTGAAAATGGTGCAACGTCCGATATGGCCGTAAAGGCAATTCAGGCATGTCTACAGAACTCCGGCAAGGGGGTTGAGGAAATCGACTTGATCATCGTCGGCACGATTTCACCCGACATGTTCTTCCCCTCTACCGCATGCGTCATTCAGGAGAAGATCGGGGCGAAAAACGCCTGGGGCTTTGACCTCTCTGCAGCCTGTTCGGGGTTCCTGTATGCCCTTGTAACCGGCAGCCAGTTCGTCGAAACGGGCGCGTACAAGAATGTTATTGTTGTGGGATCGGACAAGATGAGTTCGATTACAAATTACAAGGACCGCAACACGTGCATTCTCTTCGGCGATGGTGCCGCCGCCGTTTTGCTTGAGCCGACAACGGATACTTCCGCCGGGATCCTTGACCATAAACTCTACTCGGATGGTTCAGGGGGAAAATACCTCCGGATGCTTGGGGGCGGAAGCCTCAATCCCACAACGCATGAAACCCTCGACAAGGGAATGCACTTCCTTTTCCAGGATGGCAAGTCAGTGTTCAAAGTGGCGGTGATGGGAATGGCCGACGTTTCTACTGAAATCCTGAAAAGGAATAATCTGACAGGCAAGGATGTGGATTGGCTCGTCCCGCACCAGGCAAATCTCAGGATCATCGACGCATGCGCCGAACGCATGGGGCTCGACAAATCCAAGGTCATGATCAATATCAATCGATACGGTAACACGACAGCAGCAACCATTCCGCTTTGTCTTTCTGAGTGGTGGCAGGCCGGGAAATTGCGCAAAGGGCAAACAATCGTGCTCGCGAGCTTCGGTGCAGGCTATACTTGGGGAAGTGCTCTGGTAAAATGGTCTGCGGAGAACGCATAGATGGGTAAGACGGCGTTCATATTCCCCGGACAAGGCTCGCAGTATGTTGGGATGGGGAAAGAGTATTTCGAAAACGACGCTCACGCACGCGCATTGTTTGAACAGGCTGACTCGTTGCTGGGCATTCCTTTGACGCGTATTTGTTTTGAAGGACCTGAAGAAGAACTTCGCCAGACGAAGAACACCCAGCCCGCCATCTTCCTTCACAGTATGGTCGTTGCCTCACGACTTACCGACTTGAGCGCAGACATGGTTGCCGGACATTCACTCGGCGAGTACTCCGCTCTTGTTGCAGCGGGGGCGATTTCATTTGAGGATGGACTTCGGATTGTGCGTTTACGTGGAGAACTGATGCAACAGGCAGGCGAGATGTCAAAGGGCACGATGGCAGCGATCGTTGGTCTGGAAGCAGCGGCCGTCGAGGAACTTTGTCGTGAGGCAGCCAGCGCCGGGGTCGTCCAGCCTGCAAACTTCAACTCACCCGGCCAGATCGTGATCTCGGGTTCGGTGGAAGGTGTACGAAAAGGAATGGAAATCGCAAAACAGCGCGGAGCGAAATTGGTGAAGGAGCTTGTGGTCAGCGGTGCCTTCCATTCTCCCCTGATGGAACATGCAAAGGATGGTCTCCGCAGGAAGTTGGACGAAACACCAATACAGAACGCAACCATGCCTCTCTATGCCAACGTGAATGCAGAACCGGTCACAAAGGCTTCCGAGATACGCGAGTTTCTTTATCAGCAATTGACGAGTCCGGTACGGTGGGAAGAGACCATAAAGAACATGGTACGCGATGGTTGCACGCGGTTCCAGGAAGTAGGGCCGGGAAGGGTACTACAGGGTCTTGTGAAACGCACCGTCCCGGATGTCCTGGTTTCCGGATTCGACAAACTCACCGATCTACAACCAGTATAGGATTCTTTGTGTCCGACAAGCCGATGGTGGAAATACAAGGGTATTCAGTCGCCCCGGAACTTTTTGAAAAGGGTTATGCCCAGGGTATGGGTCCCTGCACCTGCACTTCCACATGCTGTTCCGGTGGTGTCTATGCCGATATTAAGGAACGCGACAGCATCATTGCACACAAGGAACTGATCAAGAAATACATGGACGAAACACAGCCGAAGGATGAGGCGCTGTGGTTTGATGAGAGCGACTTCGAGGACAAGGATTTCCCCTCTCAACGCGCCATTGGAACAACTGTTCACAATGATAAGTGCGCGTTTCTTGACAAGCAAGGGCGTTGTTCCATTCAGCTTGCAACAACAACAGAGGGAACGGGACGATGGGCATTGAAGCCATTGTTCTGCATCCTCTTTCCGATTGAGATTTCCAATAAAGTGATTGGCTTCGATGATCTCCTTCAGGGAGATGCGGCCTGTTGCTCGATCGGTGATGAGTTTCAGACTCCATTGTTCGAGGCCTGCAAGGATGAACTGGTGCATCTTCTGGGTGATGATGGATTTCGCACCATGCAGGAACACTACGCACAGATAAAGCCAGCGGTTGGCGCTCAAGCAAATGTGAGGGTTGCCTGACATGAGCTCGTTGGCAGGCAAAACTGCGCTCGTAACGGGAGGCGGACGGGGAATTGGGAAGGCAATCGTGCTTGCCCTGTCAGACGCCGGTGCTGATGTGGCATTCACATATCGAAACTCGGCATCTTCCGCACAGTCGCTCGTTGACGAACTCACATCAAAGAGCCGGAAGATTTTGGCGTTGCAATCGGATGCAACTTCCACCGCTGATACAGCACGTGTGGTTGAGGTTGTGACCAAAGAACTTGGCCGGCTCGATGTCCTCGTCAACAACGCGGGCATCACCAAAGATGGACTGTTGATGCGGATGAGTGAGGAAGACTGGGATACTGTCATCGCTAATAATCTTAAGAGTGTGTACAATTTTACCAAAGCGGCATGCAGGCCGATGATGGGACAGCGTTCCGGCAAGATCATCAATATCACATCCGTCGTCGGTATTACGGGCAATGCCGGACAGACAAACTATGCCGCCTCCAAGGCCGGCATCATTGGATTCACAAAATCAGTTGCAAAAGAGCTCGGTTCTCGCAATATTCAGGTCAACGCCGTGGCACCCGGGTACGTTGAAACCGATATGACATCAAAGCTGAACGACGAACAGCGAAAGTCTTTAACAGAGTTTATTCCCTTGAAACGCACGGCACAAGCGTCGGAAATTGCAGGAGTGGTCCGGTTTCTCGCATCAGCAGATGCGGATTATATTACCGGACAGGTATTGTGTGTGGATGGCGGCATGACGATGTAGTACGACAAGACAGCAAAATCAATTCCCATATTATATACATAGGAGGTCACTACCATGGATGTTGATGCAAAAGTGAAGGAAATTATCGTCAACAAGTTGGGCGTTGACGACGGACAGATCACCCCGGAAGCTTCATTCACCAATGATCTCGGCGCAGATTCACTGGATACCGTCGAGTTGGTCATGGAATTTGAGAAGGCGTTCAATCTCCAGATCCCGGATGAAGATGCCGAGAAGATCACCACGGTCGGTGATGCTATTAGGTACATCAAGTCCAAGAGCGCATAATTCTTGTATCGTGAGAATGAATCCTGAGCAACGGAATGAGTAAACGAAGAGTGGTGGTGACGGGCCTGGGGGCGTTAACCCCCGTCGGTCTGGGCATCGAGGAGTACTGGAAGAACCTTGTCGCAGGCAAGAGCGGAGCGGGACCGGTGACGTACTTTGATCCCGCCGCGTACGATACCCGCTTTGCATGCGAGTTGAAGGGATTTAAGGCGGCGGATTTCATGGATAGAAAGTCGGTACAACGCATGGATCCTTTTGCGCAGTATGCCGTCATTTCCTCCGACATGGCAATGAAAGACTCGGGCATTTCCGTGAAGGATATGGATCCGGACAGGATCGGAGTGGTCTATGGTTCCGGCATCGGCGGGATGATGACCTATCATACGCAATTCCAGAATTACGTTGAGGGAGGTCCGCGACGTATCAGTCCGTTCTTTATCCCGATGCTGATTCCGGATATCGCCGCAGGCTACATTTCCATCAAGCACGGCCTTAAAGGGCCCAACTACGCCACGGTCTCCGCTTGTGCAACCGCCTCACACGCAATCGGCGACGCGTTCCGGATCGTCCAATATGGTGACGCGGATGCAATGGTATGCGGCGGTTCCGAAGCTCCGATTACGCCGATGGGCATGGGCGGGTTCAATGCCATGAAAGCCATGTCTACCCGCAACGATGCGCCGGAAAAGGCAAGCCGCCCCTTCGATGCACAGCGCGACGGGTTCGTTATGGGTGAAGGAGCCGGGACACTTGTCGTCGAAGAGCTTGAGCATGCCCGGAAACGCGGGGCCCGAATCTATGTGGAGATCGTCGGCATCGGATTTACCGCGGACGCACACCATATCACGGCACCTCCGGTCGGTGGCGAGGGCGCTGTGCGATCCATGCAGCGTTCATTGCGCGACGCAGGCATCCGGCCTGACCAAGTGGACTATGTCAATGTCCATGGTACATCGACACCCCTTGGCGATATCAGTGAGACGCTTGCGATCAAGACCGCATTCGGTGAGCATGCAAAAAAGATGAACATCAGTTCCACGAAATCAATGACGGGACACCTTCTTGGCGCGGCCGGCGGCATAGAAGCTATCGCCGCGATCATGGCGTGTGTTACGGATACCATCCCCCCCACCATCAACTATGAATTCCCCGATCCACAGTGCGATCTGAACTACACCCCCAACACCGCTCAACACAGAATTGTGAATTATGCACTGAGTAATACGTTCGGATTCGGCGGTCATAATGCAACGATTCTTGTGAAGAAGTATTCAGCGTGAGACATGCATGGGCTGGGTGAAGGAGCTTCTGCAGAAGCTCTCGGGAAAACCACAGATTACCACCTCGAGAGACCAGGAAGAAGCACAGAAGGATCTCCTGCGGAGTAACACGAAGAACTTTCAACGCCTGATCGGGTATCCCATCAGAAATCAGGACGTATTCGTACAAGCGCTGTTACACCGCTCCTTTCTCACACGCGTCAACCGTCCGATCCGTTCCAATGAACGCCTTGAGTTTCTTGGCGACTCCATTCTCAATCTCATCGTTGCAGAATATCTCTATCATAACTACCCCGATGCCGAAGAGGGTGAGCTGACAAAGGTCCGTTCCCGACTTGTCAACAGGAAGGCGCTCGCGGCATACGCGAAGGACATTAAACTGTCGGATTTCATTCTCATGAGCAGCAGTGCTGCCCAATCCATTGGCAAAGGTTCCGAGACAATTATCGCCGACACGTACGAAGCGGTTATTGCCGCCATTTATCTGGACGGCGGCTATGATGCTGCGCGGCGGTTTGTCGAGCGACAGGTTCTCGCTGCTCTCAAGACCGGCTCTGTCATTACAAAGGACGAGAATTACAAAAGCATGCTGTTGGAGTTCTCCCAGTCGCATGGATTCGGCATTCCACGCTACGTGATAACGAAGGAAGATGGGCCGGACCATGATCGAACTTTCACTGTGGATGTGCTGTTGAATAATGAGCGCAAAGGCTCCGGTGCCGGCAAGAACAAAAAGGAAGCCGAGCAGGCCGCGGCGAATAAAGCACTGATGCAATTGGAACATAAAACAGACTAACGGGAAGAGAAGAGTACAAAGCATGAACGAAGATCGGTTTCAATCGCGACACATTGGTCCCGAGGAATCAGAACAACAGGAAATGTTAGCCGCCATCGGCGTCCGGTCGCTTAATGAATTGATCGACCAGACAATCCCGCCGTCAATTCGACTGAAGTCGGCTCTGGCGCTGAATGCGCCAATGAGTGAATACGAATATCTGAAATACCTCCGTGCCGTCGCTGGAAAGAACAAGGTCTTCAAGACGTATATCGGTATGGGATTTTATGACTGCATTATACCACCGGTTATCCAGCGAAACATTCTTGAGAACCCGGGATGGTACACACAGTATACACCGTACCAGGCAGAGATCGCGCAGGGACGACTCGAAGCGTTACTGAATTTTCAGACGATGATATGCGACTTGACGAAATTGGATGTCGCAAACGCCTCACTCCTTGATGAGGGTACCGCTGCCGCTGAAGCGATGACGATGATTCACGGCATCGTGACAAGGAATACTGGAAAAGAACAGTCTCAAAAATTCTTCGTATCAGATACATGCTTTCCTTCAACTATTGATGTATTGCGCACCCGCGCCACTCCGCTCGGGATTGAAATCGTCGTTGGCGATCATTTTGCCACAACACCGGGGAATGAATTTTTCGGCGCGTTGCTACAGTATCCCTCAAGAGACGGAGAAATCCATGACTACCGCGCGTTCATCGAAACAGCACACGCTAATGGTTTGCTCGTCGCCATGGCAACCGATTTGCTCAGCCTCGCTTTGCTGACGCCGCCGGGTGAGCTTGGCGCTGATGTCGCGTTGGGTTCAGCACAACGGTTCGGTGTACCCCTCGGTTATGGTGGTCCGCACGCTGCTTTCTTTGCAACACGTACTGACTTCGTGCGCTATATGCCGGGACGCATTATCGGTGTTTCCATCGACGCCCAAGGCGCTCCGGGACTTCGGATGACGTTGCAAACGCGCGAACAGCACATCCGGCGCGAGAAAGCAACATCCAATATTTGTACAGCCCAGGCCTTACTCGCAATCATGGCCGGAATGTACGCTGTCTATCACGGCCCCAACGGCATCAGGCGCATTGCGCAACGCGTGCATCAGAATGCAATCACGCTTGCATCGGCCTTGCACGCTCTTGGATTCCCACAACTGAATGCGGTATTCTTCGATACGCTGAGAATCAAAAGCTCCATCCCAACCTCCCAGCTTGGAAAGCTGGCGGAATCTGCCGGGATCAACCTCCGCTACGTTGACGACCAGCATGTCTGTATCAGTGTGGATGAGACCACAATGACGGAGGATATCGCGGCCATTGCCGGCGTGTTCGCAAAAGCAACAGGAAAGACACCAGCCACAAACGGGGCGCGGACTATTCCCGACTTGCCTGCGACCTTCAAACGAACAAGCGACTATCTGATGCATCCGGTTTTTACCACGCATCATTCCGAGACGGAGATGATGCGATACATCAAGAGTCTGGAGAACAAAGACCTCTCGTTGACACACTCGATGATCCCGCTCGGTTCGTGTACGATGAAGCTCAACGCGGCGGCGGAACTTATGCCTATCAGTTGGCCGGAATTTGCTGGCATCCATCCCTTTGTTCCAGTGGAACAAGTGCCCGGCTACCAGCAGATATTCACAGAGCTTGAGTCAGCCTTATGCACAATCACCGGCTTCGCTGCCGCATCGCTGCAGCCCAACTCAGGTGCCCAGGGCGAGTATGCCGGACTTATGGTGATTCGTGCCTACCATGAGAGTCGTGGCGAAATGCATCGTAATGTCGCACTCATTCCATCTTCCGCGCACGGGACGAATCCCGCAAGCGCTGTCATGGCGGGAATGAAGGTCGTCGTCGTAAAATCGGATCAACAGGGAAGTATTGATGTCGCTGACCTCCGTAAGCAGGTCGAAGCCCACGGGAGCAACCTCGCCGCGTTGATGGTCACCTATCCTTCAACACACGGGATCTTCGAGGAAACCATCCAGGAGATCTGTACACTCGTTCATCACCACGGTGGACAAGTGTACATGGACGGAGCGAACCTGAATGCCCAGGTGGGTTTGACAAGTCCGGCAACGATCGGCGCGGACGTGTGTCATATCAATCTTCACAAAACATTCAGCATTCCCCACGGCGGTGGCGGGCCGGGGATGGGGCCTATTTGCGTTGCGAAACATCTCGCGGCATTTCTCCCGGGACATCCGGTGATAAAGACCGGTGGTGAGAAAGCAATCACCGCTGTCGCCTCTGCTCCTTGGGGCAGCGCAAGCATCTTGCTCATCTCATACGGTTATATCAAAATGTTGGGGGCAACAGGAGTGACGGATTCCACCAGCGCGGCAATACTGAATGCGAACTACCTGAAGAGCCAGCTGAAGCAGCATTACCCCGTATTGTATGTAGGGAAGAATGGACGCTGCGCGCACGAGTTCATCATCGATCTTCGGAGCTTCAAAGCAAATGCGGGAATTGAAGCCGAGGATGTTGCCAAGCGATTGATGGATTATGGATTCCATGCACCCACTGTTTCTTTTCCGGTGGCCGGAACACTCATGATCGAACCGACTGAAAGCGAATCAAAAGCGGAGATGGACCGGTTCGCTGACGCGATGGTTGCTATACGCGCCGAAATCCAGGAAGTCCTCGAAGGCAAAGCCGACAAGGCAAACAACGTCCTGAAGAACGCGCCACACACAGCACATGCAGCATTGAGTGAAGTCTGGGACCATCCCTATACACGCTACAAAGCGGTGTATCCGTTGCCATATCTCCGTCGGAGCAAATTCTGGCCGAGTGTCGGGCGCATCAGCAATTCCTATGGCGATCGAAATATTATGTGCGTGTGTCCTCCCATTGAGGCGTATGCGGAGGAAACCACCGAGCCTGTGCGATGACGCCAAGCTCCATGGCAGTGTAGCAGGGCCAAATGTTTTTATTTTTCACGGAGAACAATGTCGTTTCTGAAGTATGTCGCGTCCATTCTTGCGCTTCTGACTGTTTCATCTCCCCTCATCTCACAACCCGCGGATTCCATTTCAACAATAGCCTACCCGTTCGGCGTTATTGATACAATCATTATTGCCGGGAACCAAAAGACAAAAAGTTACGTCATCCTTGATGAGATGACACTCCACCCCGGAGATACAGCCACATGGGAGGCAATGGAGTTCGATAAGAATCGAATTTACAGCCTCCAATTATTTAACCGGGTCGAGATGTTTTATGACAGCCTGCAAGGACTCCGTTTTCTGTATGTCGAAGTCCACGAACGATGGTATTTGATTCCGGTTCCCCTTTTTGGATTCCGTGATGGTGACCCGAAGCGTCCGTATTATGGGGGCGGGCTGTTACACAACAACTTTGCAGGGAAGAATCAGAGACTCTTTGGATCGATTGTCTTCGGTCATAACCCGTCACTCAATCTATCTTTCTCCGACCCGCTACTTGATCGTCCGATGAATCTCTATTTTTCCGGATCGGCTTCATATTCCCGGATCCGCAATAAGAGCAAGGCCGCTTCCGCAGTCACAGGCGATTTCGATGAATTGCACTATGACGTTAACGCAACGATCGGGAGACGCTTTTCGCTCTATGAAACCGCAGGGATCAATATCGGCTATCAGATTGTGAAGATCGATGAGTACCGGCCGGGGCGGACGATTTCACCCGGCGGCAAGGACAACTACATCTATGCCCAGGTCAACTACTCGTATGATACACGTGATCTGCGCGAGTATCCATCCAGGGGAAATTCCTTCTCGGTGTATGCCCGGAAGTACGGGCTTGGAACATCCAAGTTGGATTTTGCTCGCTTCGGCACGGACATCCGCACGTACAGGCCGTTACCGTTTGACCTCACATTCGCCGCGCGTGTTCATGGTGTCCTCACTTCCGGTGGTGCCACGCCGACGTATCAGCATCTCTTCTTTGGATATGGGGAACGGATTCGTGGTTACTTTAAGACCGTATTCGAGGGGGAGAATATGCTCGGCTCGGTTGTTGAGTTACGGTATCCTTTGCTCAAGCCGCGGATGATTCACTTCACCGCTCTCCCGATCCCCGCGGAATTCGCGGTATGGCGCTTCGGCATAAGCCTGGCAATTTTTGCGGAGACGGGAACGACCTGGTTTCGCGGACAAAAAGTCCAACTCGAGTCATTTCATTCGGGGTATGGTGGCGGATTGGATTTCCTTCTTCCCTACAGCGTCGTCATCCGTACCCACTACGCGTTCAGTGACTACGGCGACGGACAATTTGTGCTCGACCTGCGCGGGGCATTCTGAGGATGGAATATTTCTACACTCCACCCGGGAATGTTTCCACTTCATCGCTCGTTATTGTGGACGAAGAGTTCAATCACCTGACACACGTCATGCGGAAGAAAGTCGGCGATCGTACGACCGTTGTGGACGGTATTGGGCACGCGTACGAGGTGACACTTGAAACTATCGGCAAGCACACAGCAACCTGCGACATCCATTCCGTCCGGAACCGGCTAAATGAACCGGATGTTAATCTCATATTGGCTGTGGCCATTCTGAAGCATACGGCGAATTATGATTTCCTTGTTGAAAAATGCACGGAGCTTGGGGTAAACAAGATCATTCCCATGACGACACAACGAACAATCACACAACACGCACGTACGGACCGGTGGCAAAAGCTTGCTCTTGCAGCAATGAAACAGTCCGGTCGCTGTGTGCTACCGCGGATAGAAAGCCTTGTGACATTTGATGAAGTGTTGCAACACGCTGCTGTCGATACACTCAAACTCATACCTCACGAACAAATTTCCACCCCTCACCTTGCCAATATTGCCCGATCCAACACCAGCAACATTCTGATTTGTATTGGCCCTGAGGGTGGATTTACCGAAGTGGAGATACTGAATGCCACAGCAGCCGGATTTCAGCCAGTCAGCCTTGGGCGGCGCCGACTTCGGACAGAAACCGCGGCAATAACCGCAGCGAGTATGACGACGAGCGCATCTTAATAGGATTGAGTTGCAGCGGTTTTATTTTTTCGATGGAACACCGGCGGGAGGTCCTTTCAGACTTGATATTTCAATACATAAAGGGCGGGATGATAGCGTTGCAGAGCATTTCTGTCTCGAGTGTTAAAGACACCGAGATGAGGTCTGACGGAAAACGGTTGTAAGATTATTCCTTCTTCATCGTTTTTCCCACCACCTCCATCATTTCTTCCAGCATCATTTTGCTGGTCTTGAGCAACGATTCCACTTCTTCCGATTTCCACCCGACGAATTCCGGATCTTCCAATCCGTTCAGGTTGATGCGCACATTCAACGCGGCGCCTTCGCAAGCAGCATTGAACATAAGCGCGCTTACCCCGGCATCGCTGATGGAGTTGACATTGCCGTTGGCCGCAACCTCTTGTGCGAGGGCCATTCCGTCAATGCAATGTTTCATCACTTCGAGCGGAACGAGGGTTGCTTCCTTGGTTGCCTCCCGGACTGCAGCGGCGCGCAATGCCTTCTGCGATTCATTGTCCTTGGGAAGAGTGTACGCCTCCATTACTTTATTGAAGGCATCCGTGTCCTTGTCGATGAGCGCCGTGAACGTGGTGCGCAGTATCTCGGATTGTGCCAGCACCTTCTTCATGTCGTCCTCTACATCGGCGTATTTCTTCTTGCCGATGGTGAGGTGGCACACCATGGACGTAAGAGCGGAAGCAAGTGCGCCCGAAAGAGCTGCAACACTCCCCCCTCCGGGTGCCGGAGAGTTGGACGCAAGTTCACTGAGAAATGAAGAGACCGTTTTGTTGACAAGCATGGCGAGTCCTAAAGTTGGTATTCGATGACTTTCTTTTTGGGGTCAAATGTTTCAAGCTGGCTTAGTCCGAGGTTATCAATCGCTGCCTTCATCAATCCTTCGTCGGAAGAAGCCGAGGGATCATAAAATTTGCCGGCCATAAGCAGGGCCTCTTTCGGGGTGAGTCCGACGATCTCGCTTCCCGTTACAGTGACACCGAGCGTGGCCGCTTGCTTCTTCACTTCTTCGAACACCGCGTGAGGCGGAGTCACGAGGTAGTTTACCACATTGATGGAAACCTGCGCAATATTGTGCGCGTCCAGTAACACGCCCATCGCCTTTATTGCCTTCAGTGTTCCGGGAATATTCACTTTCTGTCCCCGTGCATCCAGCACCGGATTACCGGAAGCGTCCTTTTTCACTCTGCCACTTTCGCGTATCGTGAGTGCGATCTCTTGTGCGATCTTGGAATCTGCGGTAGCGAGATTGACATTGTAGGCGATCAGGAACATACGCGCTCCAGTCACGGTGCCACCGGATTTCGGGTTGAACACTGTCGGGCCATAATCCGGCACCCAGGCAGGATCCTGAAGCTTCTCAGCAAGTCCCTCGTACTCTCCCTTTCTGATGGTGGAGAGGTTCCGGCGTTCGGGGCGTGTTGCCGCTTCTTCATACAGGTAGATGGGGATGTTCAGTTCTGCGCCGGCGCGCTTGCCAAACCGATGAGCAAGTTGTACACACTCTTGCATCGTCACGCCGGAGACCGGGATGAAGGGCACGACATCCGTTGCACCCAGTCGCGGGTGTTCTCCCTTCTGTTCCGTCATATCAATAAGTTCGCACGCTTTTCGGGTTGCCGCAAACGCAGCTTCAACAACCGCATCCGGTTCACCGACGAAAGTCACCACGGTGCGATTATAGTCCTTGTCCGGCTCGGCGCTGATGAACTTCACGCCGGACACGGCGCTGATCGCTCCTCCGATTGCGTTGATCGTCTTGATATTCCGTCCCTCACTGAAGTTGGGGACACATTCCACTATCCGGGTCATCACTATTCCGCTGGATATTTAGAATTCGAGGATGGTGCCATTTTTCACAACGGTATTAATATGGTTCATACCAAAATGATATGCGAGAAACGTGTAGTCCGGAATGTGCGCGATAACCATATCGGCATTTTTTCCGACCTCGATACTTCCCACGCTTGTGGACATATCCAGAGCGGCGGCGGCATTCAATGTTGATGCGGTGATTGCTTCCTCGGGCGTCATCTTCATTTGTGTACAGGCAATTGTCATCATCAGCGGCATGGAGAACGACATACATGAGCCGGGATTGAAATCGCTCGCGATGGCCACAGGAACATCACCGTCAATTAACGACCGGGCCGGCGCGTATCCATGACTCAGAAAGAACGACACTCCCGGAAGCAATGTCGCCACAACACCAGTGTCTCTTAGCGCGGCAATACCCTCCGGGGTCACATGTTCAAGATGATCCGCCGATGCAGCACCAACCCGCGCCGCAAGTTGAGCGCCTCCAAGGGAGGTCAGCTCTTCAGCATGAACCTTTACTCCCATCCCTTGCTGTTTTGCTGCATTCAGTATACGTTCCGAATCTTCGATCTCAAAGTACCCCTTCTCACAAAACACATCGGCAAATGTTGCCAGCTTCTTCCGACCGACATATGGTATCATTTCTTCGATCACCAATCGAACATACTCCGCCTTATTCTGCTTGTATTCGGGTGGAACCGCATGCGCGCCAATAAATGTCGGCACAACGGTCATCATCTCCTCCGTCTTGAGTTCATTGATCGCCTCAAGCATCTTGATCTCGGAGTCCATACTCAATCCGTAACCCGATTTTATTTCCACCGTTGTTGTGCCGTGTTTCATCATATCGGTCATGTATCGCGCAGTGGAACGCTTCAGTTCTTTCTTGCTTGCCGCCCGAACGTGCGAGAGGGTATTGAGAATCCCGCCCCCCTGCTCGGCAATCTGCTGGTATGTCGCTCCTTGTGCGCGCAAAGCAAACTCGTGTGCGCGGTTTCCGGCAAACATCATGTGTGTATGTGAATCCACAAACCCGGGAAATACGACTTTGCCTGCGGCATCAATCTCAGGCGTATCTTCACTCAAGGGCTCTGTGAAAGCATTCATTTCACCAACCCAGGCAATCTTCCCATTCAGACACAGTACGCCGGCATTACGAATGATTCCAAGGTCGCTCATCGCGCGACCAGTCTTCACGCGTTTCCCCCCGGATGCCACGGTCACCAATTGGGAAATGTTCTTGATGAAGAGTTTCAACGTGCCTTAATCAGTCGGAAGTGAATATCCAAACAGTTGAGTTTGGAGCGATACAGCGCGATGGAAAGATACGAAAAGGGGTCGGTAACCGCAAACAGATGAAAAGCTTACGGGGAGACCACAAGTTGCTTTTGGATGGCAGGTGACAGTGTGGGGAGGTTGTTGTTCGAGCGCGTCAACTCAACATACTTGCCATAAAATTCCATTGGACCGAGAGCAATGGTAGCAGCGAGAGCAGGACGGCCAAGGGTGATATCAATTTGCCGCGCGATGAATAATCCGGTGATGGCTCCGTAACTGTCCCAGTATTCCGATGTATTGGATGCACGGATGATCTCACCAGCGCGACGTGGCGAGGTTCGAGGAGAGAGCAGATCGGACGCATTCTTATTGAACTCATCGAACGACGCGTTGATGCGCTGATCCCAATCCTGCGGCAAATATCCACGCGAGCGTTGCTCGAATGAAAGATAGTGCGCGATACCTTCATTGTGGGTGAGTTCAAGAAGCCGGTCAAGGTATGTTTGACGTGAAGCGAAGTATTCCTGCCACACAGCAGATGAGTCCTGATACACGCCGAGCGTTGCATGAAAGACTTCGTGCGCAACCACGGCGAGGGTGCCGATAAATCGTTCGTCCAAATTCCGCCCGTAGTTCACGGCTTTGGCGAGGTTCACCACAATAGTCAGTTCACCTTCCCCTTCACCAACGAAGACCGGTACGTCTCCACGCCAGACAACACGACGAACGAACGCGTCAATGTTGCCGTGGCCAAACGCGACAAAGAAGACCGGAATCGACGTGGAGATTTCAGTATTGACGGGGAACAACTGCTCCACCGTCCCCACAACACGACGGCCAAAATTCCTGCGCTTGATTTCATCCAACAATTCCCTCATCGCGAGTGCCTGGATTCTCGCCTCTCCCATTCCGTAGACATCCCCTTCGGAGCGTTGACCAAATTTCGCATCCGTGAGATTCTGGACAAGATGATCCATGCCGAACGTCTTCTGTGCAAGGAGTTCCGCCGTTGCCAAAGCGACCATACTGCCTCTGAGCGTCGCCACATCCTCCGGTCTGCCTGAACGTCCTTCGTACAACTCCACAGTCTTTTCTGCGGACTCCATATTAAGAGAAAGCCTGACATCAAAGTTCGAGTTGGTCTGAGCATAGACGGCAGGAGAAAAAAAGAATAAATACCCGGACATCACCCACATAACCCCGTCACTCCATCTCTCCAATACTCCGTGGCTCCCATTCATTCCATCACTCCGTTTTCACCACTACCATGGTCATATCATCGTGTTGTTCAGCCTGACCGACGAATACCTGGACTTCCTTCGTGATCGCTTCAAGTATCTGGCTGGCCGAAAGAGTCGAGACCGGAAGCTGCTTTACAAACTCATCGAGTCGCTCGGATCCGTATTGTTCATCTTTGATATTCATCGCCTCAGTGAATCCATCCGTCATGAGGAGTAAGATGCTTCCCGGTGTGAGTTGTATTGAACGTTCCTGATACGTCGCCTCCTCGGTCATACCAAGAGGGAATGTTGCGCCGTTGGCATTGAGCCACTCAACTGCTCCATCCCGACAGAGCAACGGTTTGATCTGTCCAGCATTTGCAAACGTGAACGACTTTGCAGCAACATCAATCACTCCCAGGAGGAACGTCACAAAATGGCCGCGGCGTGAATACTTGTACACCGATTTGTTCAAGTGCGTGAGGATTTCAGCGGGCGACGATGCTTGTCGGGACTCACTGACAAACGCACCCGTGGTGAACACCGCCGACATTGCAGCGTGCATTCCCTTACCCGACACATCAAAAGTACTGATGCCAAAGAGAGATGTGCTATTATTGAGATACGAATAATCAAAATGATCGCCGCCCACCACCTTCGCTGGAAGCGACTGTCCCGCAATATCAAACCCGGAGACCGGGGGGCATTGTGCAGGCATCAAGGAGACCTGCACATCGTGGGCGAGTTTGAGTTCTGTTTGCAGAGTCTCGCGCTCGCCGCGTTCACGCGACACCACCCAACTGAGCAGATTGACTGCACCGAGCACAAGACATCCTGCCACAATCAGAGCCATCAGACCAGTCCCTATCTCAAGATAGGCCACAATGAGACCAAGGGTTATGAGCGTGTAGCTGATCGCAACAAGACGCTTTCTGTCATCGGGAAAGTCGGCGTAGATTTCATCGGTCCAGAGAAGCGAGAAAAGGAAAGCATCCCAAAGCTTTGTCTGCCCACCGGATGATTCCATCTTTCGTCGGTATACCTCTTTCTTCTCCAGCGCAATCACGGTTATTCTCTCCCACATGAAATAGAGAATACCGGCTATTACAAGATCAAATCCGAACCGCGACCAGTTGTCGCTGCTTACGCCCTCCGCAATCGCGCCGAGAATTTCCAACGCAATAAGTACCTTTATGATCGTGAGGATGATCTTTCTGAGCTTGATCGGATCAATGAATGGGGGATTGTTCAGCCGCTGGCCCACCGTACCCGCTGATTGCCGCTGCCACGATTGCTTTGCATCAGAAACCACTCCTTGCACCGAGGATTGAATGTCCTCAGCTTCCTTCCTGAAATATGTCCCTACACCGGCAAGAGTTTTTTTCATCGTTGCTCATCACTTTCGATTGCATTCTGTCGTTCAAAACCCTGACATTCCAACACAGGCAGACGCGGATACTTGGTGAAGCGTGCGTCCGTCTGGGAGAGAGTACATAGATAGAATGTACTCCCCCTGGGATTTATGATGATATCAACATATCGGCACACGCGGCATAGCCCAATATTGTCTGAGAATAAAGTTGTTGCCATCATTTCATCATTGGCACGTTCACACCCTGGCTCTTCGCATTCTCAATCGCACGTTCATACCCTGCATCAGCATGACGGATAATTCCCATTCCCGGATCGTACGTGAGCACATGCTGTAATCTTGCTTCTGCTTCCTTGGTGCCATCAGCAACCACAACCATTCCCGCGTGGATGGAAAGTCCCATACCAACACCACCACCGTGATGCACGCTTACCCAGCTTGCTCCACCGACTGCATTGAGCAACGCATTCAGGATGGGCCAATCGGCAATGGCGTCGCTGCCGTCTTTCATTTTCTCGGTCTCGCGGTTCGGTGAAGCGACAGAGCCACAATCCAAGTGATCGCGTCCGATGACAATCGGCGCTTTCACTTCTCCTCGTGCAACAAGGTCATTGAATATCTTCCCCATCTTTGCTCGCTCACCGTAGCCGAGCCAGCAAATCCGCGCCGGTAATCCCTGGAAGTGTATCTGCCTCTGCGCCTTCTCTATCCAGCGGCACAGCGGCTTGTTCTCCGGAAACGTCTCGAGAATAGCCCGGTCGGTTCGATAAATATCATCCGGCTCACCGGACAATGCCGCCCAACGGAATGGCCCTTTTCCATCACAGAATAACGGTCGAATATACTCCGGCACAAAGCCAGGAATATCAAAAGCATTGGTCAAACCGTTTGCCAGCGCCTCACCGCGGATATTGTTGCCGTAATCGAACGTTATTGCGCCCCTTTTCTGTAGGCCCAGCATAGCCTGTACATGTTCAACGATGGACGCCTGTGCAAGTTGCATGTACTTCTTCGGATCTGATTTGCGGAGGGCAAGCGCTGCCTCATATGAAATGTGGGCGGGGACGTAACCGTTCAGCGTATCATGCGCCGATGTTTGATCGGTGAGAATATCAATCTTGATGTTGCGAGCAAGAAGCTCCGGCAACACCTCGGCAGCATTCGCAAGCAGAGCAACGGACTTGGCTTCCTTGAGTTCTTTGGCGGTTTGCAAAATGAGCAACGCTTCATCGAGTGATGTTGCCATCTCATCGACGTATCCGCTCTTGAGTCTCTTCTCGATGCGTGAGCGATCGACTTCAATAGCGAGACATGCTGCACCGTTCATCGTTGCGGCGAGAGGTTGCGCGCCTCCCATGCCCCCAAGTCCGGCGGTGACGAGGAGTCTGCCAGCAAGGCTCCCCCCATAATATTTCTCCGCACATGCAGCAAACGTTTCGTATGTCCCTTGGAGAATCCCTTGTGTGCCGATGTAAATCCAGCTCCCCGCGGTCATCTGACCGTACATCGTAAGGCCGAGAGCTTCGAGCCGACGGAACTCATACCCCGTCGCCCATTTGGGGACGAGCATACTGTTGGAGATGAGGACACGAGGAGCGTTCTCGTGCGTTTTGAAAATACCAACGGGCTTACCGGATTGTACGAGCAGCGTCTCATCGTTTTCCAGGCTCTTTAAGCTGCGCACGATTGCATCGTAGCATTCCCAATTGCGTGCCGCTTTGCCGACGCCGCCGTAGACAATCAACTCATCTGGCTTTTCTGCAACGTCGGGATCAAGATTATTCATCAGCATACGTAGCGCTGCTTCCTGTATCCAGCCTTTGCAGGAGAGGGTGGTACCGTGGGGGGCTTTGATATTTGTCTTAGCTACGTCAAGCATGAGCAATGCTCCATTGATTTCCTTTGACTTGCCACGAGCTTCAGCTCGTGGATATTTCAAATGCCAAAATATACCAGAGGGCTTTAGCCAAATCCATAAGGGGTCTCTAGCCCTTCCTCAAAGCGGTGAATCCATACTCTTTCAGAAATTCATCATATTCCTCTGCGAACGACTTCTTCCGGTGGTGTTCTTCCTGATTCTTGATATACTCCCTCACGATATCAATCGTCGAATCGCTTACTGATACTGCAATATACTCATCTTGCCACTCAAGCTTCGTGGGCATGAGTTGTTGTTGATTGAACCAATGTGATGATTCTCCTTTGAGAAGCTGAGCCACCTTGGCAATGGACTGATCCGCTCCAAGAGAAATCAAGGAGTGAATATGCTCGATATGTCCATTGATGAAGTCGAGATAAATCCCTTTTGCACGGGCGTTCTCTCTGATATGTGTGAACAACTGCAATCTGATCTCTTTGCTTAAAAGCGGCTCCCGGTTTTTTATTGACCAGATCAGATGAATCCAGATTCTGAGATATGGCATTTTTGTGTTTGGGTTAAAACCCCCAGTGGTGGGGAGTTGGGTTTCTTGTCCACGACCTAAAGGTCGTGGCTAGTCCTTTGGGAAAACTTGACTCTCCGGACGCTCGGCAGAGCGGAAAGGTTATGGCTTAGTCTTCATTGGGGCATGACTTGCCACGAGCTTTAGCTCGTGGATTTCCGAAAGTCTCAAAACGCTGAGGGCTTTAGCCAAACCTCTCACTCCCCCTTCCACGCCACCACCGCAATTTCCACGTTCGCCTGTCGTGGCAACTCGCTTACGGCAACAGCTGTACGGGCGGGATAGCTCTCCTCCGGGAAATAGCCACCGTAGATCAGATTCATCTTCGGGTAGTCATTCATGTTCTTGAGATAGACCGTTGCGTTGATGACGTGGGATGAATCGTACCCGGCGGCGCGGAGGATATGCATGAGGTTGTTCAGCACCTGCCGTGTTTCGGCTTCGATATTCTCGTTGCGCACCGCGCCGGTTTCCTGGTCGAGGGCGATCTGTCCTGAGACAAAAAGGAACGGGCCAACCCGCACCGCCGGACTGTACGGTCCGATCACATCTACAGGTTTCACAATTTGCTTTCCCTCGTACCGGGACATTTCCTCCTGGACAATCTTCCGGATATTCTCCTCATCCGATCCGCAACCGAACAGAAGACACGATACCGCAATGATAGCAAGTTGTTTCATGATCAGTCTCCTGCGACGAGCGTAATCTCAAGACGTTCTTCGGAGGTCTCTTCATCCTTCACCACCTTGAACGAAACAACCGCATGAAGCGCAATCATCGTCGTTGCGTCATCGCTCTCAACGGTGATGAAATCAGTCCCCACCTTTGCAAGTTTGCCCAGATTGGTTTGTTTGCCCACGTGCTTCGCAAGCATCTCTTTGAACGTCCCGGCAGATTGTGTTGTCTTGGGTTTCTCCGTCTTCTGGGACTTCTGTGCAACTGCCGGCACAACAAGCAGGGCGCAAAAGAGAATGGCAACAAGTGTTTTCAACAACGATGATCGTTTCATGTGTTCCTCCATGTGAAAGTCACGACGGTTAGGCCAACGACTTCAACGCATCAACCAACTTCTGCACTTCCTCCCGGCTGTTATATATGTGAGTGGAAACTCGATTGCAATTCAGGCCATTCTCCGGCACCATCCGTGTGATAATTTTATGGTTCTCCAATAAGGTTTTCTGGAGGATATCATACGCAATATTCTTTAATCTGAATCCCAACACGGAGCCATACCCGCTGGCTTCATCTGGAGTCAGGATCTCCACCTTGTCGCCCATTGACTGCAACTCCGAGCGCAGGACTGACGTAAGCGCCTGGCCGCGCCGCGTGACGTTCTCCATTCCGAGATGGTGCAGGAAGTCGATTGCTGCGCCCAGCCCGACGTACAGCGCCGAATTCTGTGTGGCGAAGTCGTATTTGTGTGCATCCTTGCGGAACTCCAATGTTCCTTTCTGCAAATCCCATCCCGTATCTGAAAGCGCGCCCACCCAGTATGGCTCCACTTCGTCCTGAACTTCCTTCCTCACATAAAGAAACCCCGTGCCCTTCGGTCCCATCATCCATTTGTGACCGCACGTTGCAAGAAAATCGCAGCCCAGTTCCTTCACGTCCAGCGGCAACATACCGGGCGTGTGGGCAGCATCGAGCATCACGCGCAATCCCTTCTCATGCCCGAGCTGACATATCGCCTTTGCAGGAAGCACCTGTCCGATGGTGCAGGTGATATGCGGGACAGCGATAACCCGCGTACGTGGTGTGATCAGATCATTGATCCGGTTGAGAATTTCATCGGCCGTGGACGCGAGGGTAACCGGTTTAACCACGATGCCATCCCGGCGCGCACGTGCAAGCCACGGCACTGCATTGCCGGCATGTTCATGGTTCGTGAGGATTACTTCGTCACCGCGCTTCAACGGAAGTCCACACGCCACAACGTTGATTCCTTCGGTAACATTGTGGGTCAATGAAATCTCTTCCACGCTCGCATTGATGAAGCGTGCGATCTTCGCCCGTACATCTTCCCAGCCACCGTAGCGAGCGGTGCGGTCCACTTCCTCCATTTCCGTCTTCACTGCATCAATAACGACGTAAGGTGAGGGCCCCATGGTGCCGTTATTCAGGAATACTGGTTCACGTCTCAGTGGAAACTGCTCGCGCACCATGCGCCAGAAATGTTCGTCATCCTCCGGTACGCGCTGATCGTTACTCAGAATGTACTTTGCGCGCGCATCATCGGGAAATGCGTACAGCATCGCCCCGCCAAGCGCACCACCGGCAAATGTTCGGAGAAAAGATCGTCGTGTGGCAGAAGGAAGCATGGGTCACTCCTCAGTAACGGCAAGATGTGAATGAAATGGAAGCCCCGCATTGGCTTCAGGTTGTTCGACGGCCTCGGTCGGTAGTTTCTCAAATCCCCAACTGAGTGAATGGTTTCCGGAAGAATCCCGCGATACCACCACTACGGCAAACACGTCGGAAGTCCAATAGCTCCGCATCAATCGCTGGTCGCCATTTTCCTGCAACTCCTGATGGTAGTTTCCAAATTGCATGGTATAAAATGATTGCAGTCGTCCGTATGTTGTCGCGCTCGTCATGCTGTCACCGGTAATCACAAACGAATAACGAATCAATGCGTCATCCTCAAACTTCATCTCAACAATTGCGTCCCACCCGGTCATTACACGCATCGTTCCGGATGCAATACCCGTGAGAGCTTGACCAGGGGCCGATCCGTTTCGTACTTCACCGAGCGATGGAAACCTGAGCTTTACATCGTTGTACGATAAACCCAAAGGAAGATGATTGATCATCAACAACTGTTCCCGCTCAACAGAAAGAGTATCAACACGGGGAGGGTGCGATTCACTTTGCCTTCCGCAACCGAAGATGCACGTGAAAGCCCAGAAGCCAACAATGACATAGCTGAAGTGTATTCTCACAGACCAATCCCCCTGATAATTTCAGGTGACAGAAGCCAGAGCAGGTGTGATTCCGCACGCGAAGCCTTCACCTTCAGGCCCGCGACACTGCCAGGCTGAAAGGCGACATGCGATGTCCCGGAAAGCAAATAAGAAACGAACATGCTCATATCCGGCTGATGGCCGACGGCTGCAATACTTCCATCGCCACTCAACGCAACCAATTCATCAAGCAGCGACTTCTGCCGGAAACCGGGTGCAAGATGTTCCGAAACATGAAAGATCGGGTTGCGACTTATAGCACGTCCGATGATTCCACCGGTTTGCACCGCTCTCACCAAAGGACTTGTCACAACCACATTGATATTCGGGTCGAGCCGGACGAGCGACTTCCCAACGATTTCGGCATCTGCTTCGCCCACCGTGCTGAGAGGGCGATCGAAGTCCCGCCGGATGATTCCGCCAAGGGCTACGGCCTCGGCGTGTCGTACAAGATAGAGATTCATGATTCTTGCGGGTGGAGTTATGTCCCTAGTTTTGGATTGTGGGGAACAAACCGTATCGCTTGCGTGGTCAGCTCACGATGATTCACCCGCATCCCTTTGAGTGTGACGACCAATTCCTCTCCCGCAATCTTCAACCATGGATCGGCAAGTTTGGTTTGATCGACGTGCCCTTCCAATCTGAGTGTCTCTCTCCCGCCGGGCAACACAAATGGAATATCCATCGGAATGAACTTGTCGTTGTACCGGTAAGGAATATTACGAGAGGCAATCTTCACGTATGCGAGAGAGAGATCAAGGGTATCTTTGCCGGAGTTGTGTATTTCGACAATAATGGACGTTGTTATTCCGTCGCCAATTTGATACGAAGCTGAAACTGTGTATGTCACTCTTCCGGAGACGGCCTTAGCAGTGTAGGTGGCGCAACGGCAATCATCATTGAGTGCGTGGTAGGGATATGTCGACGTGCAGCCGTTTACAAGAAAAATACCGGCCGCGAGCAGCGCCCATACTGTATGGATGCGCTTCATCGGAGGACTATTTCTTCAGACGCTGGCGGGCTTTTATGTAGCCCGGCTTGATCACATCATAAATCAACCGGATGCGTTTGTTGTAGGGAATAAACGCGCTCTTCATGGAATTGATGGTGATTTTTTCCAGATCATCCAGCGAGAGCTTGAAGACCTGGTGCGCTATTTTGAATTCCTTCGTCATCGTCGTATCACTCATCAGCTTGTCGTCGGTATTCAGTGTCACCCTGAATTTGTATTTGTGAAATACACCGAATGGATGTTCCTCCAGACTTTTTACCGCTCCGGTATCCACGTTGCTTGTCAGGCATATTTCCAGCGGTATGCGCTTGTCCAAGACGTACTGCGCCAGATAGCCCATTTTGACAATCTTATGTGGCTCGCGTTTATCAAGGCCGACATCCTCGATCAATCGCGTCGCGTGTCCGATACGGTGAGCACCACACCATTGAATAGCCTGCCAGATACTCTCCTTGCCAAACGCTTCGCCCGCGTGAATGGTAATATTGAAGTTCTCCCGTTGGATATAATGAAATGCATCCACATGCTTCTTCGGTGGAAATCCACCCTCCTCGCCCGCCAAATCGAATCCCACGACTCCGCGTTCGCGATAATCCACTGCAAGCTCGGCCATCTCCTGGGAAAGACTCATGTTCCGCATCGCGCAGATGATCAGGCCATACTCAACGCCAAAATCCTTGTATCCGCGTTCAAGGCCCTTGAGAACGGCATTCACCACACCATCCCAGTGCAGGCCCTTGTCCGTATGAAAGATCGGTGAGAAGCGAGTCTCGACATACACCACGCCGTCATTGTACATATCTTCCATCATCTCATACGCAACCCGCTCCAACGCTTCCTCGGTTTGCATCACACCGCACGTGTGGGCAAAGCCTTCAAGGTAGAGAGGCAAACTTCCACGTTTTGCTCCCCGATGGAACCACTCCTGAAGCTCTCCTGCGTCCGATGTCGGAAGTTTGTCATACCCGATATCCTTCGCCAATTCAATCACTGTTTGGGGCCGGAGACCGCCATCGAGATGATCGTGGAGAAGAACTTTTGGTAGTGTTTGGATGAATCGGTCGGATAGTCGCATGGTGAGGCCGCTTTGAGTTACTGTGGTGAGAAGTTGAATGCTGTGGTCAAGGTAAGAACAACACCATAAAGAATCAATAAATTCAACGGGTTGACGGGATTTCAGGTTGACTTTCGACGAGCTTTTCTCTATCGTAACCACGTGATCTCTCACTCGCGAGCGCAACGAAGATGCCGCAAAGCGGATCGCAGGGAAATAACAAGGTTGGTACCGCAATACACATCAAAGAAGTCAAACGGATGCTCATCGAGACCATCCCGCAGAGTTTTCGTGGTAACAAGACTGAGTCGGCCAACATCCTCGGCTTCAGCCTGAAAACTCTCCATACCAAAATCCAGCAATACCAGATCAAGTCGAATTGAGCACCCGGGCAGTTGCTTTCGCCACACTCCCCACTCCCGTTCGCCAATCGTCAATCACTCTTCTCTACCTCGTCGTCGCGCTGATCATCTTTGCGATGTGGGTGTGGAGTGCGGAAACAGTTCACACATCACTCAATGGTGATCCCCGGTCAAAACTCTCCGATTTGATTCACGGTCGGGCACACAATCCCTTTGTACAGCGAGCGCTTGTTCCACTTTTGACTCGAGCCGTTCATCAGATCCTGCCGGCCACCTTGACGGGTGATTTAGAACTTTATCTCTTCTCTATCCCAAAAGTCAAGAAGGAAATGTTGCGACTCGGCTGGGAAGAAGAATACTTTGTCGAGTCCCTCGTTGCACTTTCGTGGGCGTTTATTGCCTTGGCGGCGTTTCCGTTCGCTGTTCAGGCCCTGTGGAAGGCCATCTACTCCACATCGGAATTCGTGACAGCCATGGTTCCAGTGATTGCACTTCTCTCCCTGCCGCCATTCTTTCATGTAGGAACCCATTATGTGTATGATTTCCCATCATTGTTTCTCTTTACTGCCGTGCTTGTCTGCGTTGTCCGACGGGCTTGGTGGCTGAGTTATATTCCGTTCTTACTTGGTTGTTTGAACAAGGAAACAATCATCTTTGCTTCGTTGACCGGCATTATTCTGTACTGGCATGACCGTGAGAGGACCAGAATGGCGCGGCATGTGGCCGTGCAATTCTTGTTGTTCATCGTGGTCAAACTAATGTTGATGCAAGTCTTTTCGGGCAACCCAGGAACCTCCGCCGAGTTTGCGCTGTACGCGAATATTCACCAACTCCTCCTGGGTTATGATGCAGTCCCACTCACCATGACGGCGACGCTGGTTGGGTTGATCGGCTACCGGTTCCGCACGAAACCTGTAGTGCTTCAAAAACTATTGTGGTTGGCCCTGCCGTTTTTTCTCTTACTGATGTTGTTCGGTCGCATCGGCGAGTTGAGGGTGATGTATGAGATCGTTCCGGTTGTGCTCTTTCTCATTCTTCACACTCTGTTCTTCGACGTATTCAAGTTCCGGTATGCGCCGGTTGAACCTTGAATCATCTGCGAACGGAGTAATAAATGATCATACATATTTCGGCCCTCGATCTTCCGGAGCTTCGACCGTACCGCACACTGCGGAGACACCAGCAACACAAGGACGATGGCATTTTTGTTACCGAAGGTGAGAAGGTCGTGCGACGCCTGCTTGCCTCCGATCTTCGGATCGTTTCCATTCTTGTAACACCCGAATGGCTGGCAGCTCTTTTTCCACCGGGATCTGAACCGACCTGCACCGTGTATGTGGCCGAGAAGCCTCTCCTTGATACCATTGCCGGCTTCCGGCTTCATCAGGGAATCATGGCCGTGGGGAAACTTCCGGAAGAGAGACCGCTCGATGATGTGCTCGCTTCACTCCGCACGCCATTATTGATTGTGGCTCTGGATGGACTGATGAACGCCGAGAATGTGGGTGTGGTGGTGCGGAACTGCGCTGCATTCGGTGTGCAGGTTATTCTCGTTGGCCAGACATCGTGCAGTCCGTATTTGCGACGGGCAGTGCGTAACTCGGTGGGTGCGGCGTTCAAGATACCAATTGTTCACGTGAACGATCTTGCCGATGCCCTGTCACGAGTCAAGCAACGAACGAAAGCACGCATCGTTGCAACATCCCTGCATCAGAGCATATCGATCCATCAAGCCAAATTCACAGATGATCTCTGTCTGGTATTGGGAAATGAAGAAACAGGCGTCGCTTCGGATGTTCTTGCCGTGTGCGATGAACGGGTGGCCATTCCCATGTTAAATGACACGGATTCGCTCAATGTTGCCAGCGCAAGTGCAGCGTTCCTCTATGAGGTACAGCGCCAGCGGTCGCAGACTTAAGACTCTCTTCCATTCGCAATCATCCCCATCCCCCACACTAACGCTGAGACCAGCAGTCCTGGAAACATTGGTTCAATCCCCAGAGGATACTGATGCGAACTGCCCGCGGCCTGCGTCCATCCGGACAACAGCCACACTGTTGATGTGAGCCAGCCGAGGAGCATGGCTGCAAAGCAATACCCCGCCGCGACTTTCCAACGTTCGAAGTAGCTTGCCAGTACCGGCAGGAGCAATCCGGGAACTACTACGGTGCCGATGACGTACCATTGCCGGATTACCGACGGGACAAAAACGCAAAGCAGTATCGAGAACAATGCAGTTGCGAGCATCGACCAGCGGATGTACTGTGCATCATTTATTCCATCGCGGTCTCTGTGGCTGCGCCAGAGAATATCACGGCCAAGTGATGTTGCTGAAACAAATGTGAGTGTATTGAGCGTCGACATAATTGTGGCAAGCATGCCGATGTAGAATAACCCTTTAGCCACAGGAGGAAGCGTCACTTCCGCAAGCAACGGAAATGCCATCATCGGCTGCTCGAGTGCAGGAAGAGCTGCACGTGCATACAGTCCTGCCGTTGCGGTCATAGCGTCGAACAAAAACCAGAACAATATGGAAACGAGAATGCCCTTCTGCGCCACTTCGCCCGACTTTGCGGCAGAGCAGCGTTGATGAAATGCCGGATCAATCAACGTCCAGAGTGCGATCAGGAACCAGACAAGGACGAACTGCATGGAGTTGCCACCGTTCCAGGTAAGGTGGAGTGCAGGGATGTTCGCCGTGATAAATTCCATTCCGCCAAACTTCTGATACGCGAATGGAATGATAACACTGAACCCGAGGAACATCAGCACAAACTCCAGAACATCCGTATTCACGTCCGCGCGGAACCCGCCAAAGAAGAGATAAACAGTGGAGACAGCTGTTCCTATAAAGATGCAGAGTAATATTCCCCACCCGGTGACGAGGTGCATTAACATTCCGAGCATGAGAATGTATGGGGCGGGAGTAGTGAGAATGAACGTCAGCGCGCCGCCAAGCATCGCTGTACGGCGATCATACGCACGCTCAAGCTGATCCGGAATTGTGGTGAGGTTGGTTGCCCGGATTTTCTTTGCGAGGAAGAGTGCGAAGAGCAACGCAAACACATAGTAGGGAATGCCCTGTACAACCCAATTGGAAATCCCATAGAGATAGGAGAATTCGCCCACGCCCAGTATTCCACCATACCACGTGGAGACAAGCGTCATGACAAACAACGGAAGAGTAAGCGAACGTCCGGCGAGAAGGAACTCGGCCGCATCGCTTGGCTTCCTTTTGGTAAGGAAGCCGATAGCCAGCACAGCGATAAAATACAACGCTATGAGAGCCAGGTCCACCGGAGAAAGTGTGACATTCAACTGCGTTTCGCCTTCCGGGAATCAAGTATCAACACGAGCATGTTGCCTTTCCCTACACTCACTTTGAAGGGCGAGCGAACAGCGACATTTGAAACCCCGATCTCACCAACGGTCATCCGCGCATTTGTAAGCGGGTATTTCAATCCGCTCAATGTTATTCCGGAACAAGACCCGAATGGAATGAGGCTTACCGTCGCCCCGCGAGCGACCCGGCGTATGAGCTTTCGTTGTATGGGGAACGCCTGCCATCCATCACCAGCTACGGTGATATTTATTTTCCCGGCATACTTCCACAGAACCGAGAGATTGCCAAGAGTAAAATCGAGTCGGCGACCGGTCGCGGCGACGATCACGACATTCTTCACCCGCGGGGAGAGAATGTCCAATGCCTTTTCAAGATCCGTATTGTCCTGCCGCTTCACGTGAATGATAAGAGAAGATGCAAAGTGTTTTCGGGTTGAGGCGCGCAACGAATCGAGGTCGCCGATGATAATATCCGGACGCACGCCTGAGACTCGTGCAGAGTTCGCTCCGCCATCCGCGGCAACAATCAGATCCGCCGCACGGGCATGACGACGAAGCAAAGTGCGGGATGGGGGTTCACCGTTACAGATTACGAGTGCTTTCATTGCATTCTCAAAGATGAATAGAAAGATTGAAGAACATGTTTCTTTCTGCCCCAACAAAAAACTGATCACCTTCGCCGTAGGCGGCATAAAGTCTATCAGAGAGATTATTTACCTGTAGCTTCGCCTCAATATTGACATCATCAAAAAGATCCTCCATTGTATACGCAATCCATCCATCACTCACGAAATATGCGTCGACGGTGTTCGTTTCATTCTTGAAGTTATCTGTATACTGTTTGCCGACAAATCTTCCCGCAAGAGACACCGCCACATTTTCATATCGATACGTCACTCGCAGGTTTGCAAGAACATCCGGAAATCCGGCGATCGGATTATTATTCAGACTGAGCGGACTGTCCGATGAAAAATCCGTGTGCCTGACAAATGAGTTCCGACTGAATGTTGCATTGCCGCGAAGCTCAAGTGACGGAGCGGGTTTATAGGTGCCCGTGAGTTCAATGCCGATATGTCGCGTGCGGGATGCATTTCCAGTGATAGGCTGACCAAACCGATCCACTTGGCCGCTTTTCACAATTTCATTCGTAAACTCCATCCAATACACGTTTGCCGTTGTGCTCACCTCTGGTGCGGAAAACCCGCCGCCAAATTCTATATCAAGTAGCCGCTCCGGTTTCACCAATGGTTGGTCAAAACTGAATTGACCATTTGCATCAACGGCAAACTGCGGAACAATCGCTCCCCATGATGCGGGGGTGCTCGCTTCCGCCGCATCATACAGGTTCTTCAACCGCGGTTCGCGGGAGGTGTAAGCAAGGCTGAGATAGGTGTTCCACTTCTCATCAAGATTGTAGTTGATGCCAATCCGGGGATTCAGGAAATGGTATGGAACCGCAAAGTTCGTATTCAAGAATTTCTCGTCGTGGAGACGGTAACAATTAAAGACGTACTGCAAATTCACCATGAGGTTGAGATCAGGCTGAAGAGAGTAAAGTTCGTGGGCGTAGAACGAGATAATGTCCTTTGCTCCTTTGTACTCGTAATAACGATAGTCCTCGGGAATGGAGACTGGGCTCATATCAACGCGCTGAAGTCTTCCCCAGTGGAGCGACCGGTGGAAACGCACCTCGGCACCGGCGATGAATTCCCCATCGTCGTGCTTCAGAGTTATCCTTGGCAACCAGCCGAATTGTTTGTTTTTCACTGTTGCGCGAATCAGCGCACTGCCAAAGTACAGGGTATCGGGATCACCAACAATACTGAACCCGTTTCCCTGCGTGAGTCGATAATACGAGAACGGTGCCCACGTTCCATCATAGTCGAAAAATCCGTCGCCAAGGATGATGAATGCTGTATTATTCAATGTCAGCGTAGGGGTCAAGCGCCACTCATGTAGCAACTCATAATGGGGCTGGGAGAAATTCTCCATTTCCTCTTCGCGAAGGATTGGATTTGTGCGCCGCTTTGATTTGTCCTTCACGTCCAACTTGGGAATCCCATAGTAGGCAAGATGGTCGGAAATCGGTCCGCCATAGAAGTTCACCTGTGTCGTCATGCTTTCATCGTAGCGAATCGCACCGAAAAAATAACTATTGAAATCAACCCAGGATCGGTCACGGTAGCCGCTGCTCAGAATCTTGGAAAGCCGACCGTGTAGCGCGTAGCGATTCTCGATCAGCCCGGAGCTGAACGACGCGGAGTATTTTCGAGTGTTAAAGCTGCCAACGCCCGCCGATAGGCTGAGCTCTCTCTTCCGCCCAAAGCTTGAGGTCACAAGATTGACAGAACCGCCGATGGCCGGAGATCCATAGAAGGCACTCCCCGCTCCCCGCTGTACCTGTATATCCTCCAGACTCCCGGCAATGTCGGGGATATCCAACCAATAAACATTGTGATCTTCAGGATCGTTCTGAGGAATACCGTTAACCATCACGGCAATACGGCGTGCATCAAAACCGCGGATATTCAGATATGTATAGCCAATGCCATTGCCCGCATCGGAGTAGTACGTTGTCGAGGGAAGTTCGGAGAGAAGGACAGGAATATCCTGCGTTGTGTATTGATCTCGTATATCCGTCCTGCTGAGTGTGGAGAATGTGACCGGTGTTTCGCGCTCACGACCTCGTGTACCACTTACCGTAATCGGCTGACCCGTAATCATGGTTGGTTCAAGCGTGAAGTCGATGGATACGCCTTCCGTCGTCACGTCAACTCGTTTGGTTCTTGCAGCATAACCCACGAATGACACCCGGATTTCATACGCACCGGGAAGAACACCATCAATGCGGAATTCACCGGTGGCGTCTGAGAACGCGCCAAGCTGTGTACCGATAACGGTAACGTTTGCTCCGGGAAGGAGATTTGATGTGGCGGCCTCACGCACTTTGCCGGCGATGAATGCTGGTGTTTGTGCGAACGACAGAGGCGCGGCAAACAACAGAATGATCAGAATAGCAGAGAACCGATTCATAACTCTTCTTCCTCACTAAATAAAAAAGCCGTTCTCATGAGAGAAACGGCTGAAGAAAAAGAGCGGGAACAATTCAGGTTGCCGTTTCCCTACGCTGGTATGGTCCAGATCAGGTTCTTAGGGTGTGATCTCAGTCCCACGTTTATTGGTGGGACACCCCTAACGGATTTCGTAAGCAATATACCGACTCCGTGGTCGTATTGCAACCACGGATGAGGGTTCAGTACAAAGATTCTATCCTAAAGGCCCGGTACAGATTATATCCGGGGTTATCGACGGCGACTTCCCATTGCACAACTCCCGCGCTGTTCACTTCGACGACGCGTTGGGCTGAGCCGAAACAAACCACGGTGTTGTCGTTCTCTAGTCGTTGTGCGAATCCCATGATGTTGCCGAAGAGCGAGGGCGAATGGCGATATTCCCACACCATTTCTGCCACCATCGTTGACTCGTTGAGACGATACTCCACAGCGCGACTGACCGGCGGTGAATGTAAATTCCCATTGTCGAACAGGATGATGTTACCGTTCGGCAAACGACGGATACCGTGTTGATGCGAGAATCCGTTGAGCGGATCGTTGACGAACGTGAACTGGTTGTTCTCGCCTCCCAGCCGCCAGATGATCTCACCTGTCTGCACGCTAATCTTGGTGATCTCGTCCATGTTCCTGAAGGATACCAGCAGGTTCCCGTCGTTGTCAACATCAATTGCATTGGAATGCCACGGATTGACGTTCACACCCGTGATGCTGATATCAGAGACCGCATCGGTAATCTGGAGATGGTCGAATGTATTCCAGAAGAAATTGGGTTGGCCGTTTCTGATATATTCGATGGTCATTCCACGCACAATGGCGTTTGCCTGTCCACCGATGGCGGTCAGACTCGAATCCCTGTACTCAGCACCATAAAGACAATGCGCACCGCCGTACAACCGCAGCTCATGTGCCCCTGTTTCTTCTCCTTGAAGAGTGGAGTATTGACCGAGAACATTCCCCAAGCGATCCAACTCGTAGAAAGCAAGATCGCTATCAATATTCGAGAAGACAGTGTACGTACCGGGGAATTGTTGCTGGAAGTCAATGACTGCACCAAGGAATTCTTTGTACCAGACAATGTGCCCGAGGTTGTCAAGAATCACCGCCGCATTCCATTGTCCCGCACCTGCGCCGGAAACGCCGATCATGACGTAGCCAGGCGTGGGCGACTGACTCCCGATCAATGTAAAGTCAGGAAGGTTGTCAGGCAAAGGGTCTGTTGCAAAGAAAGTCTGGTCGCCGGTTGCCGTCTCGCCGCTGGCAGCCCATGCTTTCGCTCGAAGCTGGTACGTTTGATCCGGTCTGAGTCCAAGAACTGGCACCTCGGCAACTGAATCAACAACCGCAACGGAAGCGGTTTCGGATGTTGCGAGGGAATCATTCCAGTATTCAATAGACACTGAAGCGGCATTTGCAGTACGTACGATAACCTTCGCGCTGAGGACGTTGTGCTCATTGGGCTGCACGACGAGAGAAATCACACTGGGCGGTGGCCCCGCTTGTGGCGGTCCTTCCGGATTTTCGGAACAACCGGCAACCAATGCAACCGCGAATATGAGAGCATACAGAATGATTCCAAGCATTGATTTCATTGTCCACCTGAGATGAGTAAATGAAGGAGCTGCACCTAAAGGTTAACAATCGGTGGGGGAATTGAGTTGCCTTGCTACTGATGCAGAGACTTGAGGTTTGCCATAAGTTGTTCTGCTCTGCTCCAGTCCAGCGTTTCCACGGTGGTAATGGTGGAGCAGAGTTCTTCCAGAATCGCCTCCTGGACCTTTCCACGTGAGAGCGCCACTGCATACGGAATCCGATGGAATGTCACCATCGAGTATTTGGGGATGAACTTCCCCGGGAACCTCTGATGAAGTGCCTGTTCGATTTTTTTCTTCAATAGAAATTTGGGCTGTGCGACCAGATCCCTCATCTCAACAAAATTCTCGACAGCCAGATCGGCGATAGCATCAGTATTGATCTTTCGTGCCCGCTCATATTCCCCAAACACCGATTCCCACCACTCTTCTCCGATCTCCGTCTCCAATTTCTTGCCAATGATTTCATTCAGGTATGTGCAATCTTCGAACGCACAGTTCATGCCCTGACCGAAGAACGGGACGATGGCATGGGCTGCATCGCCGAGCAGCGCCATCCTGCCACCGACATGCCATGGAGAGCATTTGATAGTTACCATCGTCCCGGTGGGGTTGGCGAAAAACTGATCGACAAAGTCGGGCATGAGAGCAACGGCATCGGGAAAGTGTTCGTGGAAGAATGCTTCCACTCGTCCCGGGGTATTCAAGGTCTTAAAACTTATCGCTCCTTCATGCGGGAAGAAGAATGTACACGTGAAGCTTCCATCAATATTCGGAAGAGCGATCAACATGAATGTACCGCGTGGCCAAATATGCAACGCGTGTTTTTCGAGCAACCACGCTCCCATTGGGCCAGCCGGAATGGCAAGTTCTTTATGGCCGTACTCAAGGTATTGTTGGGATGAATTGAATTGGGGGAGTTCCTCCATTGCGGTGCGCAACGCCGAGGCCGAGCCATCCGTTCCAATCACCGTACCGGCTTGATCAGTGATATGTTCCCCACTTGTTTCATCGATCAGCTCGAGTTCTCCGCTTGCAAGATTCATTCCTGTACACTTGCGGTTGAAATGCAGTTTGACGTTGGGCAACCGTTCTGCAGCATCCATTAACGCCATATTCAGTTGGCTGCGCGAAGTCGCGTAGATTACCTCTGTGTCATCCTTGCCGTATCGCTGAAACGTCAACTCACCAGACACTGCGTGCATCATTCTTCCCTTCATCGGGATGGCGATTTTCATGACCTGTTCAAGAACTCCGACTTCCTTCAGCGCATGGATCCCGCGGGTGGATAAGGCAAGATTGATGGAGCGGCCGCCGCCGATGCTGACCTTCCGCATGTCCGGTCGCCGCTCATACACATCAACGTCAAAACCGCGTCTTGCCAGATAGATCGAGAGTAGCGAGCCTGCCAGTCCGGCTCCTACAAGTGACACACGTTTGTTCATTCCATTTCTTTCCCGAGGATCTTCACAAATTCAAACACATCGCTGAACGTGTTATACAGTGGCACGGGAGCTACACGAATAACGTCCGGTTCGCGCCAATCGCAGATAACACCCTGCCGTGTCAACGATTCAAAAACCACCCGACCCTTTTGGCCGATCTGTAGGGAGAGCTGGCAACCACGCTGGGACTGATCGGATGGAGTGAGAATCGAAACGCCGGGTAACGCCCTCAGGAGAAACTCCAGGTATCCCGTCAGCTTCTCACTTTTTGCTCTGAGCATTGTCATACCGGCCTCATCAAAGATTTCCATCGAGGAACGCAACGCTGCCAGCGGAAGAATTGACGGATTGCTCAGTTGCCAACTCTCCGCCCCCGGTATCGGATCAAACTCAGCGAGCATCTGAAAACGTGTGCTCTTGTTGTGTCCCCACCAACCGGAGAACCTGGGAAGATCAAATGATCGGGCATGGCGTTCATGAACAAAGCACCCGGCGGTGCTGCCCGGACCGGCATTCAAGTATTTATATGAACACCAGACCGCGAAGTCCACACCCCAGTCATGGAGATGAAGCGGGATATTCCCGGCAGCGTGAGCAAGATCGAATGCGACGATACAACCTTTGGTCTGAGCTGACTTCGTGATGCGCTCCATATCAAACACCTGACCCGTGTAATAGTTGACACCGCCGAGAAGAATGAGCGCAGTCGCCTCTCCCTCGATCTCAAGCATCTCCTCAATGTCTTCGATGCGAAGGGTTGTCTCTCCTGGTCGTGGGGAAAGCTCAACCAGTGAACGCTCCGGATCGAATCCATGGAACTTGATCTGGGATTTCACCGCGTATTGATCGGAGGGAAACGCCTGTTGTTCAATAATGATTTTATGACGCAGTATGGTCGGACGATAAAACGATACCATCATCAGATGGAGGTTGACGGTGAGGGTGTTCATTACCACAACTTCCGAAGGCAATGCGCCGACAAGCCGCGCTGTTTGCTCGGTCAACAATTCGTGGTATGGCATCCAGGGATTCTTCGCGTGAAAGTGCCCCTCGACGCCAAGTCTGGCCCAATCCTCCAACTCCTGTTGAACGTACGCGCTCGCAGTCTTTGGCTGAAGACCAAGCGAGTTGCCGCAAAGATAGATTGCTTCCTTGCCGGCTTGCGTCTTTGGAATAAAGAATCGGTTCCGATATGGTCCAAGCTGATCTGTCGAATCCGATTCAACCGCAAACTGCTTGTCCGTCTTAAATGACATCAACTGTTCCATTGCTTTTGACTAACGACTCTACAGACTCTCAACTCTATAGACTGATTTGTTATTCATCAAAATCAAAATCCTCCGGCGAGGGGATATTGGTGAAAGCAATACGCGTCGGGGCTGCTGCCTGCAATGCGTGCATACCACCGAAATGCAGCAGATGGCCCCCGTATTTCGTGTTGAGTTTGTCCATCGCCTCCGAGAGTCGCGTGCGCTTCACTTCGTCAGAAAATAACGAGAAGTTATGCGCCGAGTCATGGACGAGGTCGAACAGCGTCACGCCGACTGCCAGCAGCTTGCCTTGCGGCAGATTCTTCCAGAGTTTCTGCAGGGCTTCGAGGAGCGTGAGTGTATCCTGACTTTCAACGAATGAAATATGATCCGTCCAGGATGTGCGGTTCATGAATTTCACGTCCACCCTCAAGTGCGATGCCCAATAGTGCATGCGCCGGAGTCGCGCGGCGGCCTTGTGCAAGAGTTGCTGTGCGATGGCAAATGCATCCGTTGGCGTTCTCATCTTCGGAGGCAGGACATGCGAATGCCCGACGGTTCGACGACGCGTCAGGGTCTCCGTGAGATCTTCACCACGCAACCAGTACCAATATCGCTCGCCGATAATCCCCTGCCAGATATTCTTCATCTCAGGCTTTGAGAGATTCAGTAATTGCTCGGCTGTCACTATCCCCCTCTGAGCAAGCCGTTTCTCCATATTCGCGCCAATGCCGGGGAAATCACGTGTCTTCAAAGGATACAATTTCTGCGGCAGGTCAGCCTGAGTAATGACAACGAGGCCATCCGGCTTCTGCATGTCACTCGCCACCTTTGCAAGGAACCTGTTGGTCGCAATTCCAACCGAACAGCGCAACATTTCACCGACATCAGCATAGATCGTCTGCTTGATCTTGGCCGCCAATGCGACGGCCTTCTCGACTTCGCGCTGGCTGCCTGTGAGTTGACATGCCATTTCATCGATGGACAGCACCGCTGCAACGGGTACGCAAGATTCAACGGCGGTGACAATCCTTGTGTGATACTCGACGTACTTCGCATGTCGAGCTTCGACAAGCAGGAGGCCGGGACACATCTTCTTCGCATCACCAACGCGTGTGCCTGTCTTCACGCCAAATGCCTTGGCTTCATAGCTTGCAGCGATACAAAACGTCGTGTCTGCTATCAGCGGAACGACGGCAACCGGCTTCCCCCGAAGCTCGGAACGCAGTTGCTGCTCGACAGAAGCAAAATAAGAATTGAGATCGACAAGAAGCCAGCGAACCAAATCATCCTCGGATAACTCAAATGGAGTTTGTGGAGTCTGTAGAGTCTGTAGAGTTCATAGAGTTTATGGAGTTTCGGGGTGTCTCTATAGAACTCTATGAACCCCACGAACTCTCCAGACTCTATAAACTGCTCTTTCCCAGCCACTCCAACGCCGTCCCACGCAACAATTGCTCTTGTGTTTTCTTATCGAAGCCCAGCGATTCAATCAACTTTCCCGGCTCTTGCTCACCGAGCGGGAAAGGATAATCAGAACCGAGAGCTATGCGATTCGCGCCGACAAGCTCAATGAGATACTTGAGCATCGCAGCATCGTGCGTGAGTGAATCAACGAAGAAGCGGCCGAGGTACTTGCGCGGGTTGACCGGGTTATCAATGGCGACAAGATCAGGACGGACATCAAAGCCGTGTTCAATGCGGCCGAGCGTTCCGGGAAATGCGCCGCCACCGTGAGCAAATGCAACTCGCAGTTTTGGCAGACGCTCGAACACGCCGCCGAAGATCATTGAACAAATGGCAAGCGAGACTTCCGCGGGCATACCAACGAGCCATGGAAGCCAGTACTTCGGCATGCGCTCCTTGCCCATCATATCCCACGGATGGACGAATACGGCCGCTCCCAATTCCTCCGCTGCCTGGAAGACCGGGAACAGATTCGGATCATTCAGGTTCCAGTCGTTCACGTGCGTACCGATTTCTATTCCGGCAAGACCGAGTTGCTTGACGCAACGCTCCAGTTCTTTGATCGCCAGATCGGGCGACTGCATGGGCACGATACCGAGTCCGGCGAACCGCTGTGGATACGCGGAAACAACCGACGCGATATGATCGTTGAGAAGCTTGCAGAGATCGTGTGCGTCATTCGGCTTTGCCCAATAACAAAACATCACCGGCACTGTAGAAAGCACTTGCATCTGCACATCGTGTTGGTCGCATACGCCAATCCGCACCTCCGGACTCCAGAGATTTTCCTCCACGTCGCGGAAGTGCTTCCCATCGATCACCATTCTCGCACAGCCCGGTTTGTGATGTTCGAGGTTCACAAAGCCGCCATAGCCGTACTTCGCCTTAAAGTCCGGCAGGACCTTGGGAAGAATGTGTGTGTGGATGTCGATTTTCATTCTGTCATTCACACCGGCTTCTGCGGCCTCTCCATCTTCGTCCCGCACTTCTTGCACGTGCAATGCTCTGCGTTGTTGTAGAACTTGTCGAAGATCGGCGGAAGCTGGGTGACGAGGTTTGTCACTTGCAGGAACTCCTCATACAACTTGTCGCCACACTTCTCGCAGAACCACAAGAAGCCATCAGTCTCACCGGGCGTCCGCTGGCGCTCAATCACGAGTCCCACTGTATTGGCAGGACGCTGCGGCGAATGCGGCGTCTTCGGAGGCAGAAGGAATATCTCTCCCTCACGAATCTTGATGTCCCTCGGCTTTCCATCCTCTACAATCTTGACCGTGATATCTCCTTCGACCTGATAGAAGAACTCCTCACCCTCGTCGTAGTGGTAATCCTTGCGCGCATTGGGTCCACCAACAACCATGACGATGAAGTCGGAATCCTCATACACCATCTTGTTGCCGACGGGGGGTTTCAATAAATGCCGGTGGTCGTTAATCCATTGCTTAAAATTGATCGGAGGTAGGAGTTTTCCCATGTAAACCTCTGGCTTAGTTTATGGAGTTTGTGGAGTTCATATAGAGTTATGTGCTTCTGAGATACTTGATGAGTCCTGAGATCATTCGTGAGATTTCATTACAATCGGAATAGAGTTTATCAAACGATTCCTGCGTGATGTATCGCTGGTCCATTGCAACATAGAGTGCGGCTTGGACTTCAGCAGTTGAGCCATGTGCCACGAAAAGGAACTGACTGAATTCTTTGTTCGTTCTTCGAGCAAAGCCTTCCGCAATGTTCAACATAATCGAAACCGAAGCTCTTCGAATCTGATCCCGCAATCCAAAGTCCTTGGTGAACTTGCCGTCCGCGGTAATCCTGTAGACCTCACCAACGAGTTCTCTTGCTTTCTGCCATGCAAGTATGTCGTCGAACCTCTCGAACTTCGCCATCCCAACTCCATAGACTCCACGAACTCTATGAACTCTAAAACACTGTCTCCGCTAAACCACTGCAATCACCTTCAATTCTATCGCTATCGGCGTTGGTAGCGCGTTTACTTCGATGGTCGTGCGACACGGCTGGTTGTCTTTGAAATATTCGGCGTAGATCCGGTTGAACGTCGGGAAGTCCTTTTTCATGTTGGTGAGAAACACAGTCACATCCACAATCTTACCCCAACTTGAGCCGGCATCTTCGAGAATTGCCTTCACGTTTTTGAATAGCGAATGGCATTGTGCTTCGATGTCATAGGAAACGATGTTACCATTGGCATCAAGTTCCACACCGGGGATTTTCTCCATCCCGCGTTCACGCGGCCCCACGCCGGAAAGAAAGAGAAGATTCCCCACCTTGCGCGCATGCGGATACAAGCCGACCGGTTCCGGTGCATTCGAAGACATGATATTGTCAGACTGACTCATTCGCTCTCGACCAACGGCTAATTGACTCTATGAACTCCATAAACTCTAAGAACTTATAGTTTCACACACACATTCTTTGGTTCTGTAAAAAACCGCAACGCTTCCCATCCCCCTTCACGACCAAGACCGGAGTTTTTCATTCCACCGAACGGCGTCCGTAAATCTCGCAGCATCCAGCAATTCACCCAGACGATGCCGGAGTGAATCTCCGCCGCAAGGCGATGAGCGCGCGTCAGGTTCTCCGTCCATATAACCGACGCAAGGCCGTACTGTGTGCTATTCGCGTTCTCCAATGCTTCCTCCTCGGTATCAAATGGCGCAATCGTTACCACCGGACCGAAGATCTCCTCCTGGTTCGTCCGGCAATGGGATGGCAACCCTGCGATCACAGTCGGCTCGATGAACCACCCGTCTGTGCAACGCCCCGCAAGCTTCACCTGATTTCCACCACAGAGTATTGCGCCTCCCTCCTGTTTCGCCAGGGAGATGTATGACATAATTTTTTCGCAGTGTTGTTGTGAGTTGATGGCACCAAGGTCACTCGTTGCCTCCGTCGGGTCGCCTACTCGGAGCTGCTTTACGCGTGCAACAAAGTCCTTCTTGAACTTCTCATACAATGACTTCTCAACAAGAATGCGCGAACCGCACAAACAAATCTCTCCTTGATTTTGAAATGACGATCGCACAGTGGTCGTCAACATCTCCTCGTAGTTGCAATCGGAAAAAATAAGAACCGGATTCTTGCCGCCCATTTCGAGTGAAAGCTTCTTGAACATCGGCGCCGCTGTCTTCGCTATCTCACTGCCGGTCTTTGTGCCGCCGGTAAACGTGACGACGGGAATCCCCGGATGCTTCGCAATTGCCGCTCCAACCTTGTGCCCATATCCATGCACAATATTGAGAACCCCGGCAGGAAGACCGGCTTCAATGCAGAGCTTCGAGAGCATGAACGCAGTCATGGGTGTTAACTCGGAGGGTTTGCCGATAACGCAGTTTCCCGCAGCAAGCGCCGGGACGATCTTCCAGGTGAAAAGATACAGGGGAAGATTCCAGGGGGAAATTGCGCCGACAACACCGATGGGCGTGCGCAGGGTGTAGTTGAGCGCGGAACCTGCGGTTGGATGAGCTTCGCTCGCAAAATGCAAAATTGCTGTGGCAAAGAACCGGAAGTTGCTGATTGCGCGCGGAATATCAACACTACGCGCGAGGTGAACGGGTTTTCCATTGTCCACAGACTCAGCAAGAGCGAACTGTTCCAAATCGCGTTCGAGCAGGTCGGCAATACGAAGTAGGATGCCTGAGCGACCTTCCACTGAGCTCTTCGACCACGAGGGGAACGCGCGCGCTGCGGAATCAACTGCGCTGCCCACATCGCTCTCATCGGAGTCCGGCACAAGGGAATAGACACGCCCCATTGCAGGCTCGTAGTTATCAAAATACTTGCCGGAGATCGGGGGACAAAGGTTGCCGGTGATGTAGTTGGAGATTTTTTCCACAGAAAATAATTCTACTTGAGGAATGGAAAACGAAGGATCCCTTACGAGCCTCTCCCGCGTTATTTCTCAGTGCTCATCGTTATCGTTGAGAATAATAAAATCCGAGGTTCTTTTTCACGCCATCCGGCAACTGTGGCAAGCGCGAACGCGGAATCAGGAACGTTGACAGGTTGAACAGGTCGGTGAAGATCTTATACTTGTCCACGGTTGCCTTGAGATAATTGTAGCCGGTGGAACCACCTGTGCCGATCTTATTGCCGATCATCCGGTGCGCCATCAATGCGTGGCGGTAGCGCCATGTTGTCCATTGTTCATCCATATCCATCAACACCGTCAGCAAGCGGAACGGAATGTGAAGGATCGGTTCGTCGCGATAAAGAGCAATCAGAAGCGCAGCCTTGGTGGCCTTGTGTGAAAGCCGTCGCTTCCCGTGCTCCACCAAATCACGGTGCTTCGATTCATCAATCAACGCGGCAAAGTTTTCTTCGTTCGCTTTCACCTCATTCAATTGCTGCTGCTTCTCTTCTTCTGAAGAAATCGCATTGCCCAGAATTGCGCCTCTGTCGCCTGCAAGCATCTCCTTGACGGCAGAACCATAATGGGTCCAAAAATTGAACCCCTCGAATTCAAGAAACGGCGTTCGTTCCAGCCACCGTTCCACCAACGTGAAGAGTGACGGACCCTGCTCGGATGCTCTGATAATCTCCTGATGTGCCTCGGAGAGATGCGCATAATAGACCGCCTTGTTGTAGAGGAGTCGTTGATCAGGAGCCATACCAAGTTTGTTCTCAATCAATCTGAATTGGTAGCTTTGAAACCCGGAAGCCGGATAGAGCACATCACGGAATTCCAGAAAGTCCAACGCCGTCATCGTTTCCAATACGCGTATCTGCTCAATCAACAATTTCTGAATTTCTGTCACCCGACTGAGTCTCAATACCGCCGTTCCGATTTTCCTGTCATCGACATATTCATTATTGAAGACACTGTTCACCGACTCAAGTTCATGGAGGATTTGCTTGAACCAGAGTTCGTACACCTGGTGGACAATGATGAAGAGATGCTCGTCATGGGCGGGAGCGCCATGCTCGGCGCTCTTCATTGATTGGCTTGAGAGAAGCTTCTCGAGTCCGAGGTAATCTGCATAGTAGAGAGCCGACGAAGGTTTTGGCATGAGATTCAGTTCTGAAGGTAGATGATGAAAGGCACAATCGCTCGCAACTAAATAAGCAAAACACCACGAGAAATCAAGCACAGATCGGCAAAGCCATGAGAATGTTCAGCCCTCAAGGAGAGCAACGAGGTGTGCTTCCACCGAGCGAGAAAGTGCGCTGAGGTTATAGCCTCCTTCAAGGACTGACACGATTGGCACAAGCCCCACCAGTCGCTTCGTGAAGAGTCCAAACGAGGATTCCATGAGCATCATACCACCGAGTGGATCATCCTGGTGGGCATCGAAGCCTGCGGAGATCAGAAGAAGTTCCGGGGCAAAATCTTGCAGCGCGGGCATCACCTCTTCATCGAACGCTTTCAGATACTGCTGCTCGCCTGTCCCTGCCGCAAACGGAATATTCAACGTACTGCCTTTTCCTTTTCCGATACCAATTTCGCTACGCGCTCCGGTACCGGGATAGAATGGATATTGATGCATGCTGATATAGAAAACCGTCGGGTCGTCTTCAAAAATGTGCTGTGTCCCGTTCCCGTGGTGTACGTCCCAATCGAGAATGGCAACGCGCTTGACGCCATGCTGTCGTTGAGCATGACGCGCCCCGACCGCCACGTTGTTGAAGAGACAGAATCCCATGGGTCGGTCACGTTCTGCATGATGGCCGGGTGGTCTTACTGCACAGAACGACGACGAGACTTTCTTTTCCACGACCGAATCAATTGCTGATATAATAGCACCGGCAGCAAGCAGCGCCACATCGTATGAACAGGCAACCGCGTGTGTATCTCCTTCATCCAATAGTCCTCCGCCTCCTGCACAAATCCGATTGACGTGTTCGAGATGTGTTAAGGAATGTACGGCAAGAAGCTGATCAACAGTGGCAGGTGTCGGCGTGATGTGCGTGAGCTGATCCCAGAGTCCCGTTGTACGGAGATGGTGCGTGATTGCCTTGAGGCGGTCGGAACGTTCCGGGTGACCGTGGGGCGTTATATGGTCGAGGAATCTATCGTCATAGACAAAACCGACGGTCTTGTTCGACATGTGGCTACCACCAGAACGTGAGAATGAGCGCGATGAGAATATTCATTGTGTGAGAAACAAGACAGAGCGGACAGATGATCTTCACGACATAAACGAGGGAGTAGATGAGATAGATCGCGAGCAGAACAGTCAACCATGATGCATACAGTAACATCGTCCCGAAAAACGGGAACGACACGCCGAATGCAAACAGTATTACCGCGGCGTAGTATATCATGCCGAGGACGAAGTTCGGCAGGTAGAACACCCGCGCTGCCTTATGGTGAATAACAAGCTGACAGGTATTATCCTCCATCCGGCAAAAGCCGGGGATGAACGTTGTGTCCGGCCTGATCTTGCGGTAATACACAAGAGTGAAGTAGGTGGAGATGTACAGGCCGATCAACGCGACAAGCATCAATAGGATCTGCGGCATACGAATCAGTAACCTCTCATCAATGTTGCCATGAAGATAGAAATGTTCAGCCGATTGTCAATATAATCCGGCTGGAAGGATTCGACATTCTCAGTATCGCGCTGAGATGATATTCTCACAAACAATGTTGGAGTATTGACTTTCTGGTGTGTTCGGTGTACATTCGCGCAATCCTTTCTTCGCGTTCTTCTCTGGAACACATCAAGCCCAATGACAGGCTTAAGACTCAGACCCTCTTCAAGCATTCCTTTCCATCCACGATTAACATCCGATTGTCGTTGCGCAACTTTATCCATTTCACGGGGAATCTCCATGCACAATCTCTAGCGAGACTTCATACTCTTGATGACCAATCCCCCCCATCCCCGGTCCACTGGCATCTTATGCGAGAATGGGGTTGGTATCTCTTCTATTTTAACCCCGTGGACCACTCCCTGGAAATTTTTACCCATCTTCCTCCTCCTGAATACTCTTTCCTTGAATGCTGTTTCACAGGAGTTACCTTCGATCCTTCAGAACCATGGATTTGAGTCAGGCACAACGGCATGGACGTTCTTCACCAATGCTCAGGGAACATTCGCTGCAAATGTTCCGGGGCCGTCCAGCCTCAAAGCTGCGCATATTACCATCTCGACCAAAGGGAACA
>JBJXHC010000039.1:0-67193 GCA_046160825.1 Bacteroidota bacterium
TTGGGGGAGTGTACGTCCTATGGTCAGTAGGACTGAAGGAACTGTCGGGTGGAGTCACGGTGAATTCCTCCCCGGCCCTCCCCTTGACGTAGGGGAGGGATGTTGTGCAATTGCTGATCCGGATGACAATGACCAGGGCAATAATGGCGACGGTGATATAGGCGACGTATTTGAGTTTGTCGGTCACCGGATAACCTTTGCAGCAGGGCGATTCATCGAATCGCCCCTACGCCGGTGGACGGGTGTTTTATCCTGGAGTTGAGCGGCCTTCAAACGTGGTTTGATGATCGTGCGAATGTACTTTGCGCTGAGTTCAATGAGAAGTGGAGTGCGACTCAGCTTGACGGCCACGACACCGGTTGTTCCTGCACCGGCGAACGGGTCCATCACCACATCGCCAGGACGTGAACCGGCCTTGATACAAATCTCCGGGATCTCTTCAGGATATGCGGCGTAGTGTTTTCCCTTGAACCCCGCGGTGGCAATCATCCAGACGGTGCGCTTGTTGCGACCGAGCGGGTGACACATCCTCTTCGAATCGATCCCACCAAAAGATGGAGTGATCCTTCCAGCATCCCGATTTCCCTTCCACGGACGAGTGGTACGTGCAAGGCTTACCGGTTTGTGAGGTTCACGGATTGCATCGATGTCGTAGTAATAATCCTCCGCTCGCGTGAGCAGGAAAATGTACTCATGCGATTTTGTCGGACGGTCCGTGACGCTCTCCGGCATAGTGTTCGTCTTGTGCCAGATGATGTCTGAACGGAGGTACCATCCATCGTTGCGGAGTGCGAATGCAACGGCCCACGGTATGCCGACAAGGTCTTTCTTCTTCAGTCCCGGAACACGATAGTTGACCGGTGGCTTGGTGAGTCCGAGGAGTGTGCCTTTGTTGCCTTGCTGCATTGCAGACACGTTTTCCCTTTTCTGTCCCCAACTTTGTCCGCTTCCCGAATATGTGTCGGCGAGATTGAGCCAGAGCGTTCCATCAGGACGGAGTACCCGGCGGACTTCACGGAAAATTTCCACCAGGTGCATGACGTACATCTCAGGGTACGGCTCCAACCCGAGTGAGCCGAGCCACGCATTACACCAAGTGCAGAAATTATTCTTCCAGTTGTGTTTGCCACTGCAGAGCGGTTGAGTGCCAGGCCAAATCACCAGCGTTGTACCGTAGTCTCGCAGGCCCCAATATGGAGGAGATGTGACGACGCATTGTATCGAGCGATCCGGACGAGTGCGGAGTGTGTCGAGGGCGTTGCCCTGGAGAATGATCGGCTTCATGAGTGAGCCCTCCCATTGCGAGAGATTGGGAGATGCTTTGCCGGGCGAGTCAGTGACTCGCCCCTACGCCGGTGGACGGGTGTTGCGTCTACTTTCTTGGAACCCCTCCCGTGCCCTACCCTTGGCAAGGGGAGAGAATAGTCGCTGATGAGTACTTCTTTGCGGACGTCGCCTTTCTTTACACGTGCGAGCGTGACACGCACGTCGATCTCACGGATGTGGAACTTCTTAAACAGATCGACCACATACGGATCGGCGTTTGAGGAGAGGAGGAACTTCCCCTTGATCTTCCGGAGTGTATCGTGGAGGACCTGCCACTCTTCGTCGGAGAGGAGGTTGTAGTTTGAACTGCCGCCCTTGGTGTTGCGGTAGGGTGGATCGCAATAGAAAAACGTCTCCGGAGAATCATAGACACTGATCACCTGCAGGAAATCCATATTCTCCACGTGTACGTCGGCGAGACGATTGGCGACTTCATCCAGGTACGCTCGCGCGTGATTTATTCCGAACTCCGGGTATATACCAACCGACACACTTCTAAACAGAATAGGATATTGGCTGAAATTCGATGCAGCCCACGTCGATACCATGACCGGCAACTCAATCACCTCCGATACAATCTCAGTCGTCCCTGGCTGGAATCTCATCGGTTCAATTTCAGGCCCTGTAGACACTGCCGATATTATTCAAGAGCCGCCCGGCATTCTCACAACCAGCTTCTTTGGTTTTGATGGTTCCTATCTCGCCTCCCAATACATTCAACCGGCGCGGGCATACTGGGTAAAAGCAAACGCGCCAGGAATACTCTTGCTTTCCTCTCCTTATACACGAGCGGCGCGAAAAAACCAGTTACAGCCAGCACTTTCCTCGCCACGGAAATAACGTGCGCATACGCATTCTCTCGGATCTCCACTGTGAATTTGGCGACTTCCAATCGGAAAGCGTATTGTGTGACCTTGTTATCCTGGCTGGGGATATTGCTCCGGGGAAAAAAGGTCTCGAGTGGATTCGACAATCATTTCCACCCCCAACACCCGTAGTGTACGTTCCCGGAAATCACGAGTACTATGGGAAGGCCATTCCTAAACTGAGAAATGAACTCCTGTCTCAGGAAGTTGCCGAAAACGTTCATGTCCTTGATGAAGGAAAGGTGGAATACGATGGCATTTCCGTATTGGGCTGTACTCTCTGGACCGACTTCGAGCTTTTGGGAAACCCTCGACGAGAAATGATAGCTGCGCGGGAACAAATGAATGACTACAAGCGAATTCGGGTGAGTCCGCAGTATCGTCGTCTCAACCCCGGCGACACCTTTGCACTGCATATGACAGCAAGACAATGGTTGCAGGAAAGAATCAATTCTGGTGAAACACGGAATAGTATTATTGTAACCCATCATGCGCCGAGCGGATTGTCTCTCCCTACCCACTTGGTCGGCACACCCATTGCAAGCGCGTACGCTTCCAACCTCGAATCCCTTGTCGAGCAAAGCGAGGCCCACCTCTGGGTGCATGGACACACCCACCACTGCGTGGACTATTACATTGGAAAAACACGAATCATCAGTAACCCCCGTGGCTATGTTGGAGAACAATCGGCAGGGTTCAGTCCCTCCCTGACTATTGAAATTGCCTGATGACTATACCGACGCAAATTACTGAGCGTATCAATGTTCACCTCAACACAATCGAACAACAAAACGATGTCACCGTATTGTTTGCGGTTGAGGCGGGCAGCCACATCTGGGGGCTTGAGTCGGCTGACAGTGATTACGATGTACGGTTCGTCTTTTGTCGCCCACGGGCTTCGTATCTCTCGATTGATCTCGATGAGAAAAGGGATGTCATCCAACAAACTATAGATGACACCTTTGAATTCCACGGGTGGGATATCAGGAAAGCCCTGAGGTTGTTCAAAGATTCAAATCCTTCCATTATCGAGTGGCTTCAAAGCGGTATCGTCTACAGGGAACAATCATCATTTGCCCGTCACCTGCGGAAGCTTCTCCCTGATTTCTACTCTCAGAAACCAAGCTTCTTTCATTACAAACACATGGCTGAGCGTAATGTGCGCGAACATTTGACCGGTGAAGTAGTTCGGCAAAAGAAGTATCTTTATGTCGTCCGTCCGTTACTGGCGACAATGTGGATTCGAAAATCGGCAGACCCGGTTCCTCTCGAGTTTCGTCAGCTGTTGCGTATGACTCTTTCTCCAGGTAAGACTTGTGATGCAGTTGAACGCCTCATCGCCGCGAAACAGGCCGGCGATCTGCTTGATCGTGGTCCCAGAATTGAGGAATTGAGTCATTTCATTGACCAGGAAATGAAAGCCCTGGCCATTCCTCCTCAGTTACCGGAACGCAACCCGCCCTCTGTTGAGCGGCTCAACAATCTGTTTCGAGCCACCCTCGGGGAAATTTTTCCGGAATAATTCTTACAATTTCTCTTTTCATCAATCAGAAACAAAACCCTGTAATCACATGACCGGCCTGTCAACATCTCCTGATCCATTTCATTCTGCACTAAAGCTTATTGCTCAAACAGTCGCTGGTTCTGTCTGGCAGGGTAAGGTATTCGCTGCGGGGGGCATGGTACGTGATCAACTGATGGGCAACGCTACGAAAGATATTGATCTCACCATTGCTGCCCCTCAAGGAGGTATCGAGTTCGCAAACTGGCTTGCCATCCGTCTAGGGATCCACAAAGATGGTTCAAACCCGGTCATTTTCCCCCGTTTTGGTACAGCAAAGTTGAGCCTGGCAGGCATCTCTCATAACGGCATTGATCTCTCACCAGTCGATATCGAAACTGTGATGACCCGGAAGGAGTACTATAGCGAGGATTCGCGCAAACCCGAGGTGGAGTATGGAACTCCGGAGGAGGACGTCTTGAGACGAGACCTGACGATCAACGCTCTTCTCATGGACATTGTCTCAGGTGAAATATTGGACTACACCGGCAAAGGAGTTGCCGACATCAAGTCGAAAACGTTACGAACTCCCCTTGACCCTGATGTGACATTCACCGATGATCCCTTGAGGATGCTTCGGGTTATCCGGTTTGCAGTGAAACTCGGATGGGGTATCCCATTCTCGATGATCAAGGCCTTACGGCGAAATGCTAAGACGCTCCGGAAGATCTCTGCCGAGAGGAAACGGGATGAACTGAGCAAAATCCTTCTTTCAAGCCACCCGCACACTGGAGTAAGATTGCTGGAGTTCACCGGGCTGAATGCGTTTGTCATTCCCGAGTTCCAAGGAATGGTGGGGATGTCCCAAAACAATTTTCATGAATGGACCGCTGAGCGGCATACGTATGAGGTTCTGAAGAACTCTCCGGCGGAGCTGACCATACGGCTCGCAGCACTGTTGCATGACATCGGCAAGGTAGAGACCCGGAAAGTTGAAAACGGTCACGTTTCATTCCTCGGTCACGAAACCCGGTCGGCGGACCTGTCAGAGGAGATACTGCGTCGACTGAAATATCCCAACGAGATCACGGACGCCGTAGTAGCTCTCGTGCAACACCATATGCGGACGAAACAATTTGGAACAAGAGGCGAGAAGGCGTCCGACAAGTCGTTGCGAAAGCTGATGCATGAACTCGGCGACAACCTCAATCCCGCGCTTCAGCTCATTCACTCAGACAATATCTCCCACGGCAACCATCCCTGGCCGCACAACATGCCGGATCAGGTGCCTGAACTGAAGAGAAGAATAGCCGATCTCGGCCCGATCGGCAAGCGGCTCAATCTTCCAATAGATGGCAATGAGATTATCCGAATCCTCACCGAGGTGGATCCAAAATTCAAGCCCGGCCCCATCATGCAAAAGATCTATAGTGCAATTGAAGAGGAATTCCTTGAGAATCCACAATTGACGAACAAACAGGCACAAGAAATAGTAATTCTTACCTATCGCAATACACGCTCCTAACAGCTTGGTGAAAAACTATTTTCATATGTCTTTGCGAGGAGCGGAGCGACCTCGCCTCTAGCAGGCAATCCCGTTTTTGTCTCAGATCCGATGGCAATCCATCAATCCAATAATCCATTTCTCCATCAGCGGGGTGAGCTTGCCCGCCGTGAGCCTGCCGAACGGTCGAACCCCTATTCACCTGCTCTTCGCATCCCCCCGACCCAACCAATTTCTGATTGTCGCAGACCCGCCGTGCTTCACCCTTTGGCGGACTGATTGACAATATCCAATCCTCCATTACACCGCTCTCCCGCTTTTCTCTCCTGTTCCATCACATTGCTAAATGCTGACTGTCGGAGACCCGCCTTGTTTCATCTTTTTGGCGGGTCGAAGATCCGCCATGATTCACCTTTTGGCGGACTGATTGATAATTGCTCATGTAACCTTCTCTCCTGTTAAGCAACTAACTATTGAACGTCGCACAGGAGGAATCTTGAAACACTATGATCGCTGTCGCCCGCTGTCTGATACGGAGAATGAAATGCACCTGATGGTGCTCTTTGAAGAGCTCGACATGCAAACGTGGTTCAGCATATCAGCATCCGATATGCTTGGGGGCGAAGTGATAGTGAGCCTCCAGTAGTTTCGCAGAACACGGACTGTAACCTTTGAGTTATCCATGCGACTAACTTGCAGAGAGCGCAAATCAGAAAATCCGCAACAACAATAAGGAAAAACGACCATGAGTACTGTTGAACAATATGTACATTCCCTTCAAATGAAGGCCGGTGTACACATAACGAATGGTGTTGTGAGCATCCCCGGCAACACCCTGGAACTGGGAATCCAATCTTGGGGAAAGGTGGACTTCCTGCGCAAGCAGGGGTTCACTGTGCGCCGGGTGTAAAACCCCGGTGCCTGATCAAGAAAGTGTTGAAAACAATACCTGCTCCACAGCCCGCAAACAACCCCACCACCCGGAAGCCACGGACGCCCAAGAGCGTAGATGTAAGCACCCTCGTCCGTGGCCGCCACTCTCTGTCAGTCCGCACTTTAATCTTCGCATTCACACTTCCCTCGTGGGGGGTAAGCTTGCCGAACCCCACCTTACCGTGTAACCTTCGCTGCACCACGAGCGACTAACAGATGAATGAACGATCTCGCACAATTCCAATTGGCGATAACCACAATGGAACACTTCAAGCCACAGTGTGGGTCAATGTCAGACTGATTGTCTGAACTGTGGGTAAAGCAAACAGCCCGGGCCTGCTTCCAGGCAATTCAATGTTCACATATAAACTAGAGGAGTACCTGTTATGGATTCTTTCAAGGTTCGGTTTTTCATCGTAGCTCTCATCGTGCTTCTCATAACTTCCTGCTCGCCCGACAATGATCCTACCTGCCCGGGGGACTCAATCGCATCAGTGGAGATACTTCCACTCAAAGAGGGAAACATTTGGCTTTATAAGGCCTTCTCATACGACCCACAGGGAAATGTAATTTCGACATCCGAACCAAGCATGTCGGTTTCTGGTGATACAATGATTTCAGGAGAAAGGTGGTACTTCGTTAACAGTGGCTTAATGACGAACAAACCCGGCGGGCTCTGGATCATGTCTTCGTTTGGGGAGGAACTCATTCCGTACCTATTCACAAAATTCCCCTGTTCAGTCGGCGATTCATGGCTTTTGGGCCCCCAGTACACGAATTCGCAATCCATTGGTCAATGTGTCTCTGTATCTGAAGTCGTAGTGACACAAAATGGATCGTACGCGTGTTACAAATATCTCATCTCGTCAGAATCCGGACAAAGGAGTGAATTCTATTTTCGCCCGGGAGTGGGGCTAGTGCTGTTAGAGAACTACGTGAGAAACTCCATGGGGAGCTACTACAGGGTTACCAGGCAGGAGCTCACTGCTCACAGAGTGACGGAATAGTCCAATTCCGCAGTTGTATCAACAACAACCCTTCCCACAACTGGAAGGGTTTCTTTTTTCACTGTGCCAACTTTAACTCTCAACTCTTTGTATTCATGTGGTCCAACCAATTGCTGACTGCTCATTGATAATTCTTCCCGCTCTGCACTTCTCCCAGTTCGCACTTCACTTTTCGCATTTCACAGTTCCCTCGGGGGGGGTGAGCTTGTCGAACCCCAATCCTCCGTTTCTCCGCTCTCTGCTTTTCTCTGCTGTTCCATCAAATTCCCAATTGCTGACGGCTAATTGGTCATTATTTTCACTGTAACCTCCCCCTCCCTTCAGGCTACTAATCTCCAGACGTACCAAACACCCACTAATTAAGGAGGTCTCCATGAAACCACGTACCCTGTCAGTTGGCATTCTGACTCTCATCTCGTTGCTGCTTCCCATGCCGGCAACACTCGCTCAGTGGAGCCCCGATGAGGAAGACTCAACACAAAGGAGCGAAGTCCCACCCCCGGACGATCCAATTGTTCAAATGACTCGTGATGCAGATGCGATCATCGTTGGCAAGGTGATATCCTCGCGATCATACTGGTCCACTGACAATACCATCATACTCACCGATCACTCCGTCGTAAGCACAAACACCTTGCGCGGTCATGCACCGAACATGTTAACGATAACAACTGAGGGTGGAGAGATCGGGAGCATCGGGCTGAAAGTCAGCCATGAACTGACTCTCCACCGAAATGCATCATACGTCTTATTTCTCACATCCCGATCCGGTCGTTTGTCCGTGATGAACGGTACCGCAGGTTGTCACAAGGTTGATTCATCCGGTCCTGAACAAGATGCAACGTTCGGGGATTGAAATCACTCATTAGTTCAATGAAATAAGGAGGCCATCATGAACCTTCACCTCTCATCCCTGTTACTCATCAGAATACTCGTCGTTGCTTTGACCTTCGCTATCGCGTCCTGCAAAGAAGACCAGAACCCCATCATAGACGGGGGTAACAACAACGCTGTGGCCGACCAGGACAATGATGGTATTCCCGATGCTCAGGATCAGTGTCCTGGAACTCCGGGGAATTGGCAATACAATGGCTGTCCTCCTCCCGCGCCAGATTGGTGGAAGGTGGATATTTGCTCGGGTAATTCGCCCTACAACACTATTGGGTATAAGTGGAGCAATCTCACACCTGCGTTCTATTATTCTACCAGTCTCAACAATGTACCATGGAGAGACTATGTGGATTACGCCGCGTCAGTATGGAATGCAGTACAATCACGCCTGGAAATTCGGAAGTACACAAATGCTGTCTCAAACGGAGTTGGCAATGATAACAAGAATGTCATCTCATACGGTCCAATGGAGTCAGGTATACTGGGGCGATGTTACATCTGGTACAACACATCCTCAGGTGCTTTGGTGGAAGCCGATATCAAGATAAACTCCAACGCACAACTGGTCATTGGTGAATCACCCAACAAATACGACGCATTTTCTGTCCTTGTCCATGAGTTTGGACACTTCACCGGACTTGACCATGTGAACGACAGGACCCATTCGATGTATAGTGAACTCCATGATGACAGTATCATCTATCGAACTCTTTGCGCTGGAGACAAACTCGGTCTGTTACGTCTGTACTAATTCCCAAAACAACACCATAGGAGTATGATATGAAAAAGGAACGAACATATAAGAAGAGCCTCTTGTGTGGCAACACATCTCTGTATTGGACATTGCTACTGTACACCCTCTTCGTTCTGGCAACAACACAGTCACATGCCGTCACCACTACCTGTTCTACAATGCGGCCAGAGCAAGTGTTGGCCCAAGCTGATGTGATCGTTTATGGTAGAGTAACCGGCATTTCTTCAAGATGGACGGGCGCTGGCGAAGCCATGATAGCAACCGACTATGCGATGGAAATCCTGAGTCTCGCATGGGATCCGGAAAGAATACTTGGGGAGAAGGTAGTTCGGGACACGATGACACTCACGTTTGCCGGCGGGCAAATTGGGAAGAAGTCGGTGTGGATCCCGGGCATTCCGGAATTCCCTATCGGTGAAACTGTCATTCTCATGATTGATAGGCAAAATCTTGGAGCTATTTCTCCGCTGGTCGGAATTTACATGGGAGTCTATAGAACATCACAACAAGGACATGTTATCGATCATACCGGAGCATCGGTGACAAGATCGTTCTTCTCGTCAACAAATGATCGACCGGGAGGTTTTTCGCCTTCAGAGTTTATTCAGTCAATTCGTTCGTCAATTCAGAGAGCAAAAACTGATGGTATGTTAAATCGGGAAGAACCTCGCCGGAATACTCCTATGAGCAACGTCTTTTCCGGAAACCAGATCCCCTTGCCTCGACCCGAGCACATTATTTCCGGCAGAAATGCAGATGGACTTCGCGTAACGTTGGAAATTGAGAATACCAATAACGATGGGCCAAGCTCGCTTCCGTCACTGCATACCGTTGAAGATGGAATACCAGCAACTGTCGAGCACATCAACAACGACTACGGCTTTCAATGGGGCGCCCCAAACATCCCGAGTGTATTCAACATTCCCCCGATGTACTATTCAGGCGCACAGTGGGGTTTGAATTTTGAGTATAGCGGAAGTGATTGGAATCGGTATGCCAGTGATGTTTTCATGAAGTATACTACTGCTTACAATACTTTCGGCCATAACTCCAGAAATGACTTCGCATTCACAAATGCAACAACATTCCAGCAGGCGTACGGGTTTCAGCTAGGGTCCTCCACACTCGGAATAGCCGTCATGTACAATTCCAATGGATCCTTCATTGGCGATGGTCAGACAATCCACGAGAGCGATGTGATCCTGAACGTTGCCTTCGACTGGACCCTCGATTTTCAGACGGCGTACAACGATCCGGACATTTGTTTCTTCCGCAGTACCGTAATTCATGAGTTGGGACATTGTATCGGGAGACGACATCAGTTTACAGAAACATCCAACGCTTCGTGGCATTCCGTAATGAACTACACCAATCCAGGACCAATTGAAACGGAGTTTCACCTTCCCTTTATGGATGATGCAGAATCCATTCGAGCGGCCTACCCTACGCGCAGTGTTTCAATCACTGATCTTGGACTCTCTCTTAAAAGGACACTGGGAGGAATTGCAAATTTTTCTTGGGCATCATTTCCAGTATCTGTCCAACGAGGAAGTAGTTTTCCTCTCTCTGGTTTTGTAATTGAAAATGCAGGAACCGCCACCGCATCCCCGGCAGTAACATGGTATCTCTCAAACAGGAATAACACGTGGTCAGGGGCAACATACTATGCACTCCAGACGACCTCATATGGTTCACTGCCAAGGTTTTACTACTACCCCAATCTCACCATGAGTATTCAAGTCCCGGCATCAGTTCGCGCGGGGGAATACTACATTGTAGGCGAACTTCAGTCTGATGGCTATGACGGCAACCGCTATGCCTGGTCCAATGAACGAATTACGGTGACAAACCCTCCTGCTACTCTTGTCGGCCTTTCACCCGCCAACGGCCAAACGGGACAGACTCTGGATGTTGATATTTCAGGAACGGGATTCGTCAATGACACCCAGGTGTACTTTGGCCCAGGTATTAGTGTCCAAACTGTAAACCCTATCAACTCCTCCTTACTACGGGCAACTATCACGATTGCCCCGTCTGCTACGCTGGGTTCCCGCAGTGTCAGCGTTTCAAATCCATCCCCAGGGGGAGGAAGCTCAACACTTTCTAATGTTTTTTCCGTAGGTATTGCCGTCTATCCGGGTGACGCTAACAATGACGGTATCGCCGATGTCCGCGATATTCTTCCCATCGGCCAGTTTTTTGGCATAGCTGGGCCTCCACGTGGTGCTGCGTCTGTTTCTTGGCAACCTCAACTGCTCCTGAATGAATGGTCAATCCGGGATGCATGTTACGCCGACTGCGATGGCAACGGTCGCGTCGAGTCCGCCGACGTACAGGCCATCATCCGAAACTGGGGTCACGATCATGGCTCACCTGACGCCCCGGCGGATAACCCTATTATTGTTTGCGGGGAGTTGCTTCGGGAAATTGACAGAAACGGACCGGTATCCGGCCCCATGCTGGAAATACGGAACGCAATCACCTCGTACTTGAATGAGCAGATGGAAGTACCGCTTGTTTTCTCGCTTGACCAAAACTGGCCGAACCCGTTCAATCCGTCAACGCGCCTGAGGTTCTCGGTCGCGACCGAAGTCTCTATCGTGCAACTGACGGTCTATGATATCCTGGGCCAGCAAGTCTGGGCAACGGATCTGCACAATGTCCAACCTGGAAGCCATGAGGTTCTCTGGATGGGGATGAATACGGCTGGTGAAGTTATTCCGAGCGGAATCTACTTCTACAGACTCACGGCAGGCACATTCACGGCGGTACGACGAATGATGTTACTCAAGTAGATTAACCAACCCGAAAGGAGAATACGAAAATGAAAATCAATCTATGGGCATCAATAGTGATCACGACAATCAGCATGTGTATTGCCGGATGCGATGACACAACCACAAAACCAATAATCGAAGAGGACTGGAGCTTCCAGCCAGATTCAACAAAATTCTCCGTCTCGCTTGTGAGCGTTTCAGATACTGTTGACTCTGGCAAGACCTTCGAAGTGAAAGTCGTCTTCTATAACATTGAGGAGCTCTTTGGCGCAAGCATGGAGATCGCATTCTCACATGACATTATTGAGATACTCGGGGTAACAACCGGTCCTCATTTCTCCCCTGCAGATGCAAGGCTTGTGGTCAGTCGAATTGATACCTCCCTTGTGCAAGTGAGCTATGGAATCACATTCGTTGCCGGAAGCGGACTCACTGCTCCTCGGAGCGGAGTGGTCATGAAAATGCGATGCAGGGCAAAGAATAGAGGAGTCGCAGCGTTCGACAATATCGCCTCACGCCTTGTGCTGAAGCGATCCGATGGAACAGCCGTCCCGGGGTTCCAGTCAATCGATATCGAGGATCTCCACTTGACAATCCGTTAGAATCCTCATAATACCGCTTAATCATTCAGAAACCCTTCCCCTTTCACGGAAGGGTTTTTTGTGTTTGTCAGCAATCAAGACATACTCCACCCTGTTCGCTTATTGTTCTTGGGTTTCCACCATCACCAACTGGTCATTCATCACCTGTAACCTTTTCATCGGTTGTAAGACTAACCCCTGTGGTACAGAAACTTCAAAGCTTGTTCACTAAAACCAGGAGGGAAGCATGGGAAAACGATGGTTTAAGAGAGAATTGGAGCGGAGGCGTTGTGTTGTTGTGACAGTTGTTATTAATGGTAGGTTGGTGTCGGTTGTGAGAAACGAAGCTCGGTCTACCCCTTCAGATCTCGCTCCCCTTTTCACTCGTTCGACTGAAAGCGTATTATAGTTTTCCATCGCCAGTCCCAACCGCTCCTCACTCCATTTCTCCAATACTCCAAACGCTCTGCTCACCACTCTTCTCTTCACCAATTCTCAATGCGATGTCCGAGGGGTAAGCTTACCCGCCGTGAGCTCGTCGAACCCCGCTCTTTCTCATTCTGTTCCAGCCAACTTCTGCAAAATATGTTTTACTTTCGCGACTTGGGAACCCCCTGCCCCAAATGAAAGCGCGCTGGCAATGGCTTCGTCTATGGATGCATCTTCCAGTAGCAATCGGAATTCATGCGCCAAGTATTTGCGGAGGGGCTCATCAGAATCCACCACTTCGTTCGCAACCTCGCCCCTGTTATCCAGAACATAGACAAGGTCTTCAATGTCCGGACTCGTTCGCGTTTCACCATTACCTCTCCCCTTGTACGCCTCGAGTTTCGATGCGAGGAAGTACGGCGATGGTAGAATCTTGATGGAAGTGCCGTCCGGCAAGAGTTGGTCGAGAGCACGGGAAAGCCCTTCTGCATACCATTTATTGGTGAATCCCAAAATACTCGGATCGGTTGGCATAACGTCAACCGTTATATCTTTGAATTTCCACCGACACAATGGCGCACCGATGGTGGTGTCATTGTGAAAATGGAGTGAGCGAAGTTCCTCTTCTAGTGCGTTGTACTCAACCTGGCTTGATACTTCGATCACACAATCAACATCGTCTGTCGACCTGATTTCCGTTGCGGCCGGGTCCGTTGCATACAACCCTACGACCGCTCCACCAACAAACGCGACGTCGTTGCGGAGAGGACCCAGCCCTTTCGCAACCGTCATAAGTCTGGTGATGTTTGTTTCAGTAGCCATTATTGATCCGCTGTGACAATTCCTTCTCTGCAATCGCCTGTTCCCTGGCGCGTCCGACCCGTAGTGCATCAACGAGAGCAAGCATCTCGTGGAAACTCTCATCTGCCTGGGCCGCCAGAGGTACGTTCTTATAGAGTGGCTCGATTCCCTGTCCGCGCAGTGATCCCCTTTCCCATGGCCAAACGTACACATCCTTTTCTGAGATGATAATGGCAGAGAGCGGCAGTGCAGAGTGCGCAGTGGGCATGCCTCTGACAAGAGCGCCCGGCTGGGCCGGAAAAACGTACTTTACACCGTGCATCAGGAACTCCAGAAGTGCTTTGCGGTACACAATCCGCTTCGATTCGTCAATCAGTCTCGCGATCATGCAACGATTCAGTGACTCGGAGATCTCAGACTGGCTCATGTGGAGGGTACTCGCCAAATCGGTCATTCTCCAATTCTGCGACCCCAGGACAACAATCTTCAACAAGATAGCGATATCGTGCGGCCTCATTCCACCATGTTTTCTCATTTGATCCTCCAAGTGATTCGCATATCGCATATTGCGATATGCGAATCTATAGAAGAACAAAGAAAGATGCAAGGGCTTTCTCTCCCCGTGATTCACCCTTTGGCGGGATAGTTGCTCATTGTGAGCCATTTTCGTCACTTTTCTCGCTTCCTCTCGTGTTCCCTCCAATTGTTTGTTGCTGACTGATAATTGATAATTGCCAGTGTAACCTCCCCGCCCCCCCACGCAACTAACCTATGTAAGCCCTTGTCACCCCGACAACCAAGTATTAGAGGCACTCAATGGACCAATCAACCTACACCTTCCGCCAGCCAAACTCGATAAGCGAGTTGAGGGCTTTGCTTGAGCTCCGGTACCGGGTGTATCGGGAAAGCCGCCTCCAGAATTTTATCGCCGACAATCCCCTCGGGCTCGATCTTGATTGCTACGACCTGAAGTCTATGCACTTTGGGTTGTTCCGCTGCGTCTACGGAATGGAAATCCCCGTAGGGTATATGCGCCTGGTTACAGACAGAGTGCAATCATCTGCTTATGACATCATGTCGATCTCCTCAGCAGACGGCACTGTGCTGGAGAATGTTCTTCAAACACCCGACGCTCCTTTCCCGGTAATGACATATGCCCCAGCTGTCGATCGCGTAAATGAGATGTACCATGAGCTGTTGAATAAGGGTGAGAGCATTGTCGAACCGGGACGGTTTGCACTTGACGAATCAGCACGCGGACGGTTGATTGCAAAACAGATGGTAGCCGCGACGTTTGCAGTAACAATCGCCAACGGCATTGATTCTGCAATACTCAGTTGCACACTGCTGCATAGTCGGACTTACAAGCAGTTTGGGTTCAACAATTTCCCTGGTACAGAAGAATTCTACTGTGATCAAGCAGGAGAAAATGCACTGCTGCTGCTGCTGCTAGGTGTACGCGCTTCCTTACCTGAGTCGGAGCGGGGGAAGGTGATGAAAATGGCTAAAGCGTATGCCGAAACCGGATGCATCTTCCTTGACCCCAGTCAACCAAACCAGTTCACGCAACCAATCCGTGAGTCAAACCCTGTTCATGAACTAATCGCTGCATAACCAAAAAAACCAATAATCCACCAATCCACTTATCCACTTATCCATCAATCCATTTTTTTCACACACTCCATCACTCCACTACTCCACTCGAGGGCTTTATGATACCAGCGTACTTCGTTTACCGTGAACCGGAATCAATCGACGAACTCAAGTCCCTGCTTCTCCTCAGGTACAGCGTGTATCGTCAGAGCCGCCTCAAACACCTGGCGCCTGAAAATAAGTATATGATCAATATGGATTCTCACGATCTCAATGCGAAACATTTCGGACTGTACGAACACATCGATGGTTCATCCCGACCGGTGGGTTACATCAGGATGGTGACGGACGGGGCAGGGCCTTGGGCAAATGAAATCCAGCAGATCGTTCACTCTCTACCGGAACTGACAATCGAATCAAATACCAACCTCGCGGAGCCACTCCCCTTGATGGAATACGTCCCGGATATTGAAGCACTCCGGAAACTGTACGTGGGCTGTAAACGCAAGGGTGAACACCTGGTTGAACCGGGAAGGTTGTCACTCGATCATTCAGTCAGGTCACTGGGTATCTCCGGACACGTTAGGACTTCCAGTAATATGGTTGCTTCAACATTTGCAGCTTTTATGGTAGATGGGGTCAGTAAGGCCGTACTTACAGCTTCGCTAACTCACAAGGGATTCTACGAACAGTTTGGCTTCACTCGGACACCCGGCGTTTCGGATTGGTTCTGGGAAGATGCTGGTGAAAACCGGTGCTGCCTTATCGGTTCACCGGAGTCGCTGCCAGAGCCAATGAAAGAAAAGGTCCTCCGCATGGCCGAGGCCTGGTCAAATACTCGGCGCATTTGTTTCCATCCATCAGCCAACGAACAGTTCTTCGCACCAACGCACAGTTACATCAGCAGCCGTCCGGCTTTGCGAGCCGCCTAAAGGCTGAACCAATCAGCTAACATTCTAACGTCTAAGGAGTTCGCTATGAACCGAAAGGCGCTCATTCTGATACTTGGCATACTCACCACGCTCTCTTGTAGCGTATCGCTTACCCAAATAGAGAACTACCAATACTATCCGGATTGCCTGGTGACAACCGACGTGTATGGATTTCAGAATGTTCTCGATCCGTATAGAAACCCATCGAATGCGTACCTCTACATAGTTGCAGCAAATGTATTGGATGACGGAGAAAACGATAGATGGGAGATGTTCACCGGAACCGCTGATATTGGCATTCACGTCTATGGAGGAGAGAACTTTGACATACTATTGAATATGGTGAGACTTTATGGACCGTATGATGAGGGCGTTGATGATGATGGAAGTCTGAAGTACGAGTGGGACGACTACTGCTCCATGCGATACAACAACTTTGCGCTGATGCAGGTATCGGGATATCTGTGGCGGTGTGTGAGAATTCTGGCAGTTGAGGGGGATGACCAGGAATGGATACAGGGATCTGACGATGTTGTTTTCGACGCCATTGTTTGTCTCGATCAAATCGGGACCGATGTGACTAGAGTGGATGGCACGTGCGACATTCCGGGAGTCTGCGCCACAATGTGGTTGTCGGTGAGAGACTGCACCTATCCAGACTGTGGCATCTTCTGGAGGTAACCCTCGAATTCCGCAAATAATACTGTACAAATCCCGTGTAACCTTTTATCTGTCCAGGTGACTAATCATTGAACAAATTAAAGGAGCAGAGTATCATGAAAAAGTACCTCGTACCCGCAATTTTCAACCTGATCATCTATGTTGCCCCACTGGCCTTCAATATGGGGTTGCTGTTCAATATCAAGCTTGCCGTTCTGGTGATTGCCGCATTTGCCCTCTTGCTCACCCAACCACCGTTGAGTGCGAAGGAAGCAAAGGCAAAGAAGCGAACAGATCACAACTCGGTCTATGCAATAATGCTTGCAGCCATGGTCAGCCAGATGAGTGTGGTGATTGAGTGGGCTTACATGATTCCAGAACAGGCCAGAAATGGCAGCACGGTGGTGACCATCATCGGACTCGTCATCCTTGTCAGCGGAGTTGCATTCCGGGTCTGGTCAATCAGGACGTTGGGAAGGTTTTTTACATCAACTGTTCAGGTGCAGAATAGCCACAAGGTAATCTCGACCGGGCCTTATGCACTGGTCCGGCACCCGAGCTATCTCGGCGCTTTGACTGCAATGGTCGGCAGCGCGGTCTTCATGAATGCTTTTGTGGCTGCCATCATCACTGTCGTCGGGATGCTCATCGCATACCGTCTGCGTATCGCCGCAGAAGAGCAAACACTCGCATCCGCTCTTGGTGAAGAATACAAAGTGTACATGCAGAAGACACCCCGGCTGATACCGTGTGTGTGGTAACGTCCGAAATCCCATAATTGAACGAAAGGATACGTCCATGAAGAAGACATTGAAGCTGGGCTTGTTGTCGCTCGCGATCTTGATGACTGTCCTTCCCCTTACAAACCCGGCAGAGAAAGTCTCCCCGGTACCGGAAGTGTAGGTTTTGAGTGGCCGGTCTTCCATCAGTCGGATGAAGTTCTTGATTGCCCGTTCGTACAGCTCGACCGTTGTCGGTGCGAAGTTTGTCCTCGCGTGCGCGAGGAATTCCTCAGAGAACTGTAAGAGAGTGATGGAACGCTTGGGTTTGTTCCTGTCGAGTCCGTTTTCGATCGCCTTGAGGGCGGTCGATTTGGTCCGGGCGTTTGTGGACCGCCAGATGCGGCGTCCGCACTGGTAACTGACCTGGTAGAATATCCCGTTGGAACGTTTGATGAGGGTGGGCATGGGTACCTCCGCTAAAACCTTGAAAGTGTTAGCAGAAGTGTTAGCAGATGGTACTAACGTACCCGTAACTCGTGTGCCCCCAACGAGATTCGAACTCGTGTTACAGGCTTGAAAAGCCCGTGTCCTAGGCCTCTAGACGATGGGGGCAAGAAAATAAATCGGGATCGTGAATTCGCGGAAATTGTGTTTCGCTAGTGACCCCGGCGCGAATCGAACGCGCAACCTACAGCTTAGAAGGCTGTTGCTCTATCCAATTGAGCTACGGGGTCGGCGTAGACAAAAACTGAAATCGCTTCCCATGGACTGCTGGTTCCCCGCTCCGCCCGATTCGGGCCGGTGTCCAATTGAGCAAATACAGGCGCCGGGCTGAGTGCAATCTAGGGAAAAGCAGGTACCACACTCGCTCCAAATTCGAATCAAATATATCGCTTTTGAGCGTTGGATGCAACGGAGATAAACCTCGTTCATCTCTGCATTGTATCACATTTCTTGCTGCGGCAAGGGACAAAAAAGAAAGAAGCCGGTGATCACGCAGTCACACCGGCTTCGCGGTATCCAATCAGTAGTATGTCGTAGTACCTACCGCAACAGAACAATCCTCTTCGTTTGCGCTATTGTCCCGGACGAAGTCGTTGCTTCCATTCGACAGAAGTACATTCCCGAAGCAGCCAAACCGCCCTTATCATTCTTCGCACTCCAGGCGCTGTAATGCAATCCGGCGGGACGCATCTCATCCACAATCGTTGCAACCTCTTGCCCAAGAGGCGAAAATATTTTCATGCGGACATGTGAGTCCGCCGGTAGTGAATATCTGATGATAGTGTTGCCGTTGAATGGATTAGGATAGTTCTGCTCGAGCAAGAATTGTTGCGGGACTTCACCTCCGCTATTCCTGCCGTCATACAATGCCTGGGCCCTGCGCGCTCGATAGGGCAATCCGTAGAGGTCGGGAGCTGCAATCAGTGCGAACGCGAAAACCAGAGTGTCCGATGGAGCGATGCCCGATCTTGCATTGAGCGTGAACGGCCCGGCACTGATCATGAAACGACCTTCGGAGAGCGTTGGATATTGATCCGGATAGATCAGCGCACTGCTCATCAGGGAGAATTTTGCAGCGTCGGTCGGAGGCGTTTGAGGGCCCGAGAAGTGAGCAAATGTGATTCGGAGTGAATCCCGTGGAGTCCTCCCGCGCAAAAGCGTAACACCAATGGGCGTGGTACCTGAATCAACCGGATTATCCACCCAGGCCATATACTGTGCAGGAAGGTATCCGGTGATATTTCGTATTGGGAAGAACGGAACATCAGGCCTCATTATGCCAGCTTCAATCATAATGCCGACGTAAGCACTGTCGATGATTTTCTTTCCAACATTGATAATTCTGAGTTCTTTGATATGGATCCCATCAGCATCTGAAGACGACCAAACGAAGGAACTCTGTATAACCTTGAGTTGAAGTGGGATATGCCCGGTCACCTGCCTCGCTGTATCAGTAAAAGTGCAATAATGATCATTGTCGGAGAGTGGTCGATACTCCAATCCACCCTGCCAATACTCATCCCATCCGGCAGGCTTCGGCTGTGTACGACCATCAATCTTCCAGATCGTATCTGATGATGTGCTCCCGGGAAAGAACTCAAAGTATGGCCCTGACCACCCTTCAAATGTTGTGCTGACAAGCTTGACCTGGGGCGCATCGCCAAACCGGGAAGTATCAAGTTTGCCTCCTATCCAAAGGCCGCCTCCATAGAGGTGTTCAACGTTGCTGCCAATGGGATATTCAAAACCAAGCGAATCAAAGGGAGCACCACCCGGAAAGGCCGGGTTAAATGGCCGGTAAGCAATATGACCCATGGCTCCGCAGTTGTTCCACTGCAAGCGCATGGAGAAGCCTTGCTTCGCATAGCTGTACCGGGGAGATTGGGCGTGAGCGCTAATAACAATGGCGAGGAGAGTGAATGCTATGACCACTATCCTTAAGGAGTAGGAACCCAACATAGGATCCTCCTGAGCGGGAGTGATGGATGGAATTTGTCGGGGCGACAGGATTCGAACCTGCGACTTCTTGCTCCCAAAGCAAGCGCTCTAGCCGGGCTGAGCTACGCCCCGATGATTTCTAATCTAAGTTCTTGAGACTCTCAAGAAACCTTCCGGCCCCTCGAGACTTGATATGCTTTTCTTGTTCCAGCGCCTCCGACCGGGTATCGCATTTTCTTGTATACACAATCTCCCAAGGCGTTCCGTTTCGAGTCGAGGAGTTCCGACCAGCATTATGCTGTCCTAAACGTATGCCGATCTCTTCCGCCACTCCGGTGTAGTATCTTCCAGTCTTTCGACTTCGCAGTATGTACACCACCATGCTCGAACCTGCGACTTTGGCGCCAAAGGCGCCACGCTCTAGCCGGGCTGAGCTACGCCCCGATGACATCCGCGACAAATATACAAAACTCCACCTCCTCAATCAACTAAAGTCCAGTAGGAACTTGCAGGTCGGGAATGTTCTGCATATTTTCTGACGCAATGCATACACACCCAAATGGCTGAAAGTAGAGAAATAGGGGGACTGAAAAGGATCGGCATTGTTCTTTTGTTGCTGGTGCTCCTCCCTGCCCTATTCTACTCTGCATACGAGATCAGTTCGTTGACCGACACCGAAGAGCTCATTGCCGGTACGTACAGACAGCAACTCGATGCAATCCTCTTTTCGGTCAATCAATATGCATGGGATGTGGTGTCTGGCTGGGCCAACAATATCAGCGGGGATTCGCGCGAAGTTCAAGCCGACAAACTCACGGCAATTCTTCGGATGAACAAGTCACTCATGGGAGTGGTCTTCACGGATTCCTCTTTGAAGACATTGCACATCCTGCCGTCATTGTCGACTCTCGAATCACTTGACGTGAACGAAGCTCGCTTGAAAGACATCCTACGTGCCGATGCCGGAAAGATCGAACAACTGATTCGACTCCAACGATCCGGCTATCGAAGAATTGAACCACTCATTGTCCAACGCGCTCCGTCAGCTGCTAATTCCGCTTTGATGCTCCTGTTTGTCTCCGACGCGGACAGGGAGAATCTCACCATTGCGGGAATGATAATACATCCACAGGGGTTTCTCCGGAACGTGCTCGGCCAGAAACTCATCGAAGCTGCGGGCGAGGACTTTGTTCTTACAGTTGCTCGGGACAGCGAGTCGAACCCAGTCTTTTCTTCTGCACCAGGAACCCCCCTTTCGGGCGATCAGAGAAAGGCACTGTGGATTCTCCCCGGGTACAGTCTGACGATTCAGATGAAGGGAACAACTATCGAGGAGATTGCACAGTCGCGCTTCAATCGCAACCTCACCCTCATCATCATTCTTGATATGGTCTTGCTGACAGGGGCATGGTTTGTGTACAGAACGCTCCGGAGAGAAGTGGAACTCATCCGCTTAAAATCCGACTTTGTCTCCAACGTCTCGCACGAGCTACGAACTCCTTTGGCGCTGATCCGCATGTTTGCAGAGACATTGGAGATGAACAGGGTTCCGAATGAAGTGAAGAAGAGGGAATACTATGCCACAATCCTCCAGGAGACCGAACGACTCACCCGACTCGTCAATAATATTCTCAACTTCTCGAGGATGGAAGCAGGTAGGAAGCCGTATGATCTTCAGCCGACCAATCTGAACATACTGGCACAGAAGATTCTCGCCACATACGAACCACACCTCGCCAGGCATGGGTTCAGTCTGACTACTGCCCTTCACACGGCATTGCCGGAGATCGCCGCGGATGGAGAAGCCATGACAGAGTCCCTCATTAACATTCTTGATAACGCAATGAAGTATTCGGCTGATGACAAACGCATCGTGGTTCGTACCGGCTGTGCCAACGGACTTGTGTTTGTTGAGATTGAAGATCATGGCATCGGTATCGCGCACGCGGATCAGAAAAAGATATTCGACAAATTCTATCGCGTCTCAAGTACCCTCGTGCATAATACCAAGGGGAGCGGTCTCGGCCTGACGCTCGTCAAACATATCGTGGAAGCGCACGCCGGAACGGTTACGGTACGAAGTGAACCCGGAAAAGGAAGCGCGTTTCGACTCTCATTCCCGGCGATGAACACAAAACAACCAACTTCTCATATCTCATAGCAAGCCCCATGTCAAAAATTCTGGTCATCGAAGACGAACCCGTTATGCAACGCGGCTTGAAAGATAATCTGGAGTATGAAGGATATGAAGTGGACCTTGCCGGCGATGGCAAAGCAGGCCTGCAAAAACTCCTTGCCAATTCGTATGACCTTGCTCTCCTTGATGTCATGTTGCCCTTGATATCCGGATATGATGTTTGCCGGACGGCACGCGAGAAAGGCGTCCGGACGCCGATCATTATGCTGACATCCAAGGGTGAAGAAATAGATAAGGTGCTTGGACTGGAACTCGGCGCTGATGACTACGTCACCAAACCGTTCAGCCTGCGCGAACTGTTGGCGCGCGTCAAGGCGGTGTTACGACGTCACCATCGTGGTTCTGCCTCCGGTGTCGTAGTGTTGTTTGGTGATGTGGAGATTCATTTCAACACATACAATGCAACCCGGGACGGAGCAGAGCTGACCATGACGCCGAAGGAGTTCGACGTCCTGAAGTTCCTCTGGGAACATCGCAACCAGACAGTCACTCGTGACCAGCTCCTCACCAACGTCTGGGGATATGATGACTCGGTGAGTACTCGAACCGTCGATAACTTCATCGTCAGACTACGACAAAAACTCGAGGACGATCCTGCCCATCCACGCCATATTCTCACCATACACGGAGCCGGATACAAGCTGGTGGTATAGCCCCTCCGTGACATTCTTTTACATTAGTTTACCCTCCGTGTACATCTTCTGCATATGGTGGTCGTAGATTAAGCCAGTTCACAACACAGTTCTATCAGGCCATGTAACCACCAGGAGGATGTCATGAAAACATTAACAATAGCAGGTCTGTTGGTCGCCACAATGACGACGACAACAATTGCCCAACACAACACGGTTGTATCGCCAATCAAGGCCCAGACCATTAATTTTGTCAAGGCGGAGCAGAGATATCTTGACTGCCTGCGCTCCTCCAATGACGGCGTGGTAATGTCGGGGTTGGCTCAGGTTGGAAAAATGACACTGACATTTCCAACACAATCGTTCGACCTCCTCAGACAAGAGGTCCAGGAGCTTGCAGAAAGCGGTCGAGCCGCAGCCATCCGATACAGGGCATATATCATCGGTGCGATTATGGACAACCCGATGATGTTCGGTGAGATCCGCGATACAATTTCCAGCGACAACGATGACATTTTCCCGGCTGCGGCGGAGGTCCTTCAACACAGCTTGCTGGGATATTCAGGAAGCCGCTAAAATAAACGCTGTCCGTTGTGCACTGGGGAAGGATTGTTCTCACATGAAGCGATTCCAACATACTCTGCTCTTTGTCGTTCTTGTCTTCAACGCCGCTACACTGTCAGCGGATGATACCTGGAATGTCCTGACCGATCTTCGCGGCCAGTGGAAATTTCAACCGGGAGACAATAGCACGTGGAGCGATCCGGCTCTCGACGAGAAAGACTGGGAAGATGTGTTTGTGCCGGCACCCTGGGAAGAGGAAGGATATCCGGGTTACGATGGCTACGCATGGTATCGGAAACATTTCAAGACGATCTCACGAATGAAGGACGGCAATGTGTACCTTCAGATCGGCTACGTGGACGATGTGTGCGAGGTGTATCTCAATGGTCATCTCGTTGGCTTTTCCGGCATATTCCCACCACATTTCACGACAGCATACAATACATTTCAGCGATATCCAGTACCGACTGCGTACTTCAATTTCAACGGGAACAATGTGGTTGCCATCAGAGTGTACGACCAGCAATTGGGCGGAGGTATTGTGAGTGGGAAGATCGGTTTCGTCGAGCCAAAAGAGAATCTGAAGCTGGATATAGATCTTGCCGGCGTTTGGAGGTTCCATTCCGGAGACGACCTTTCATGGAAAGAACGGAGTATTGACGAAACAGGATGGTCGAATATTCTGGTTCCTGCGATTTGGGACGCGTTCGGATTGCGGGAGTATGACGGTTTTGGTTGGTACCGTGTAAGATTCACTGTTCCTCCCACACAACGGAACAAGAACTTGATGCTCCTCCTCGGAAAAATCGATGACATCGACGAGGTGTATCTTAACGGTGAACGCATCGGAAGAACCGGGAGGATGCGCTCGAACATGGCAGGACAGGACCTCGGGAGTCACTATCAGGAGTTGCGCGCGTATCCCATCCCGACCAAACTTCTGCTCGGGGGAGAAAATGTATTGGCGGTGAGAGTGTATGATGGAATGTTGCACGGGGGAATCTACGAGGGCCCTGTGGGTATTGTTCCCGCCGATCGCTATCAGAAACTGATGCGTGAAAAAGAAGATGCCTGGAAGATTTTCGATTGGTTCAAGTAGCGCCGTCCAATACCAACCAGTTAACGTCCGTTTACTTTTCTCAACTCCTCCACCTTTCCCCGCGCTTGGGTCTGTTGATCCGTGGTGATTCCCTCCATCGCCGAAAGTGATAGATATTCATTCAGCGCTTCGCCGCGAAGGTGTGCCATTTCGAGGGCTTCTGCGGCAAGCCAACGATGTTCGAACTGTTCCCCGAGTTTCGGATACCGTCGGAATATTTCCAACGTCTTGAGCGCGCACGTGGAATAAAAACCATTGTCGAACAACGCCCTCGTTCCATTGAGAAGAAACATACCAACCTTTGGATCATTCTCCGTGAGAGTGTCGCGCCTCGTATCTGATCCGTGGGTCACCGTGGTATTTGGAATACGCATTTCGTTGTTCTTCCATTGATATGACGACGACCGGACTTTCTCCATCGTCAATTTCAGCATGAGTTCTTCCTGCGAGAGCTCCCGTATATCCGACATATCCACCATCACTTCACCGGGAAGTTTGATGAACTTGCGTGTTCCCGATTTGTGCGTTGTCGCCAGTTCGGTCGAGGCTTTGATATCAGTCTTGATGGTAGCATCCGGATTCAAGACATCTCCGGTCTTCAACATAATCCAGTCTTCCGCTACGCCTTGTCGTACGCTCACGTTCCCGCGCACTCTTTGCACGACAATATCGCCACCAAACGCCGGGATACTCACACAGAAAACAACCAATCCAATGATCAGTTTCATACACACCTCGCCTGCTTTAGTAAACATCGACTATTCGGACCCAACCCTTGATGAGCCCAAGTCCCACTTCCACATCATCAAAATATTCCTGTGCCCCTGCACTCCATGCCTCATCGAACCCGCGCGTAATCGCGGTCGTCTCAACCGGAATCCAAATTGTTGCGTTGCCGGATTGGTTCTTGCGTACCACGTAGCGTTTCGGATTTTCCGAAATGCTTGCTCCATACCGTGGATCGACTCCTGTATCGAACAATAAATAAATATGCCCGTCTTGTGGTCGTTCCGGTGCAGCGACATCCACAAATGATGTGGAAATTCCTATGCTGTTGAGCAGGGAGGAAAAGCACACCGTCATATCGTCGCAATCACCGCTACGGCTTTTGATTGTCTCGGAGGGATACTGCACCAAGTCCGTGCTCTGCTTCGGATCGCCGACATAGAGTAACTTGCCGGCAAATGCCTGACACATCACCCTGGCTTTCTGGAACTGCTGGAGCGGCCCTGGTACTGCATCAAGCGAATCCTTGAACTCAAGCAGGATGTCTCTTGCATACCCGACGATCTCGGGATCGTTCGGCGTAACAAAATAGCGCAACGACTGGACATCGCCATCCCAATCATTCTTTCCATAGATGAGTATCTTCGTCTGGACCTTATCATCGTATTGCTCCGCGGGCGTCGCATTCACATATACTGTTCCTTCGCGGATAACCATCGAAGAGACACTTCTCACATGTTCATTGAACAAAGCTGTAAAGGGGATTTCTCTCTCTTCTCCCGGCGCAAGATACACAGGCTCGGTTTCCGTCGGGGCATCCATATAACGATCCACCATAAAGCTCGCTTTGGAGTAGACAGGCTTGTTGGAAATGTTTCGCACACGAACTTTCCCCACCGGTCGGTACGCGAATACTTCAGAGGCCGAAGGATATATCCCGCCAAGCATCTCCACCGATTCAATTCTGACAAGACTCTCTTGAGTGGCGCCGAACACGGCCTTTACCGAGAGAGCAACCCTGTCTCGCGTAAAGGGGTTTAAATCGACCCGTGATATCTCGGACGGATCGAACGCCGCGAGATCGGTTCGTCCGGAACGGTTCGATTGATCGGTAAAGTGAATGTACCCCATATCGATATCGAGAAACTCGAACGACCAGCCCAAGCCAGCGGCAACGGCCGAAACTGTTTGTGTTGAGTTCCGGTCGAAATACAATCCAGCCCGTAGAGCAACGTGCTTCACCGGCAAAACCTCAATACCGACAGCGCCGGTCTTTAATGAAGAGATCTCTCCTGTGGCGCGTACGGTCTCGTGAAAGAGATACGATGCACCCAATTCCACTCCCGTGGCTCTTGAAAGGCTTAAGTGCTTGAAACTCTCCGGCAAGTCCTTCCCCACAGAGGTGAGGTTTCTGCCAACCAGCGACAGTGTTATGTTCTCGGTGGGTAGCCACATCAGACCGAGATCAATCTGCCAGGAACTCGCTTCCACTTCCTGGTCTGTTGAGGTGATGTAACTGATGGAATCGTCGTCAACAAGCTGGTATTCAGTGTCGGTCACCTTCTCTCCTATCAACCGGCCGCCAATGCCCATGGAGAAGCCATCCAGTGCACGAACACCATAACCGATCGAGAAGACTTCATCGTATGAAATTCGCTGATCAATACTCACGGGGGTCGAGTCGAGAAGAAGAACGGAAGTCGGGACAAGGAACGCAATCGTTGAGCCGGGAGAATACTGAACTGCAAGCGCATGTCGATCAAGGAACCGTTTCCCGAAAGCAAGACCTTGAAAGACCATGTCCTTCGAGTTATTCGAACTAAAGGCATAAGCGGCAGACGTAAAATCCCAATCACGAATAGAAGTCAGGCCGGCGGGGTTATGGTCGAACCCGCGAACATCCTCTACCACTGCGCCATACCCTCCAAGCGCCACAGCCCGGGGACTGAAGAGTGACTGACCATATGTCATTGTTCCAAGCATCATCCACAAACTCACGCAAAGTACTGGGTGTTTGATCATGCTGTTCGGAAGTAGCGCACGCTATCGCAATTCCACGAAACTATTGTAGACACATGCCGCCTGCACAAGCACGGGACTCTGGAAACGACCAACAACAACGCTCTCGTCTCTGTTCGCGAGTATGAACGTGAACGTGTAGTACTGGAACCTCGTCGGAAGCAGTTTGAGGAATTTTGACCCGATGACCGCCCTCCCATTATTTGCACGGGGGCGAATATTCAAGAATGGCCGCGTGCGTCTGGCAATCGGATCGTATCCGCTGATGACGATGATGATATTCCCTCTCCCCCTCCAACGAAGCGTCAAGTCTTCATTTCTTGAAATGATAGCTCCGCCACGCGGATACTGTACCGTGAGGTCGGCTGGCGTTTGGATTGATGGAGAGAATGGGTTGACGGAATCCGGAGAAGCGATTGTCCATGTATATTGTTGTTCTGCGTTATACGTTGTTGTGAGATCGGCAACGTATTCGAAACCGGCAACAACGGTCGGGTCTCCGACCTGTCGGCCAAGTTGAACCCGGTGTGGAATACGGAGCATTTCCCCGTTATTCAACATCACCTGACCGAGGTTGAAGCCATGATAGCCAAAGGTACGGCCGAGGATTTGTACCGGCCTGAGACGATCCTCGAGTATCACGCGCGAAAATGCTATTGTCTGCACTTGCGTTGGTGCATCGTACGTCACCTTCGTGATCGTGAGGCGTCCGGCGAAGCGGCGGTGGTCAGACGGGAGAATACCGCCAGAGTCAACCTGGGCGGTGGCGACGTTTGTATCAGCTTCCGAGACCGCACTGATTTCAATTTCTTCGGAACCCGGAGGTATAAGCTCCACTTCCGAGGGCTTTTCGCAAGCCGCCAGGATCAATGAAGCGAACAGCAATATGGAAATCTTGAGTTTCATTTGTTGTTGTCAATTAGTCGATTTGCCTTGTGAAATTCAATATACAAAAACGAGCCGGACCCACATCTGCTGATGCGGGTCCGACCGTCTCTCTCTTACTGCCTACCGGGTGACCATGTATGGCACGCCCCAGAAGGATGACGCAACTGCTGCAGAGTCATCGAACAGTGTTCCATGCGTGGTGGCATCAATTGCTGCGCTGAATACGCCACGCTTAAAGTGCATATTGAATCCTCGTTCATAGATCCGAACGTAGTTCGTTCCATCAAACGTCTCGGAGACCAGAGCCAGTCTGATCCTGCGGCGATGCTGGCGATCGGGACTGAACCCGTAGCGCAAGACGACGTGATCAGTATCAGAATCGGCGCTTACAAGGGTTACCTGCAGCCGCACACGACGGCCACTCTCAATTTCGGGGACATCCTTTACCTGGATATCGAACACTCGCTTGAATCGCAGGAACGTGTTCAGTGGATCAGTAACAACGATACTATCAGGTGTTCCGTTGTTGTCAAAGAAGTTCATTTTCACTTGAGTCAGTGCGATATCCGAACTGGTACTCGTGCCACCTGCAATCAACGACACGGCAACCGGTCTCCAGTTCCTCCAGATCACACGATCACGACCGATGCGTTTGAAAATGATGCGTTTCTTGGAAACGGTGGTAAATGGTTTCTGGATCACGGTATCCGGTGTGGTGGATGTATCGCTATACGCCGCGGCAATCAACAGCACGCCCGTCCAGGTTTTCGTAATGGTGACATAGGCCAGTGAATCCGCCGTCACTGAATCAAGCTGCATACTGCGATTAAAATTACGGATGTGGCGCGCCCACCGCAGTGGCCTGATCGGCGTCATCAGTTTGCCGAGACTATCATCGTCCATGGACTGGGGCTGGTCGCCATCATTCATTGCGAGATCATCCGCCTTGAAGTATTCGTCGTTCTCGCCATACAACCGGAAAAACTGCTCGTCGGTTTGCGCCGACCCGTAAAGCTGATCGTTCGGATCATCGGTTGAAGCCACGGGATCGTCTTTGCCACAACCGGTCAGCATAAGGCCGACGAGCGCAAGCGCTGCCGGCAGACTAAAAAGTGGTTTCTTCATAGCATGTCTCCTCTTGTTGTTTATTGATGTCGAATTTCACTTTACTCTCTGGCAATAGACAACTCAATCCGTGTGCCAGCCTTGATTCAGAAGTAGCACCGGACCATTGAGCCGTACAACACACTATTTCTCAATGAGTTACCTTCAACGACCATGCGAGAGGTGTCCAGATCGGGTATGCCGGAAGTGCGGGAATCTGCGGAAGAAGTGCGGGAATCAAGGATTTCAGGCGGAAATTGTTTCCTGATTGTCAGCTACCCAGTTTCCAAAGCCCTCGAAAGAACGCTTCGCCTACTTGTTCCAGGTTTTTGTGGTATCGTTGGGGGAGATTCTTTGCCTTGGGTTTGAGTCCGCCTTTGATCACTTCCCATGGTTGGGAAGGATCAATACCCTCAGCAATGTTTGCAAGATACTCATTGAGTCGTTTACTGACGCGATCGTTCATTTCAGAATCGACCGTCAGGGAGATATAGCGAATCGTCTGATCCCTGTTGAAGCCATGTTCCGCAAAAGCCTTCAAGAATTCCCCCCTGAGATATTCCGCCACAGTCCCTCGGTTGAGTCCGCCCAGTTCTGCCGCAGTCTCGGTAATGGCGCTGCGTGAAAATTGTTTTTCCCGCATCGACTCAAGCACCTGGTCTTCCAAGGCAACGGTACCGGCAATTGCCGACGAAATCTCCTCGGTCAATTCGTTCATTGTAATCATTGAGGTGTTATCTGCTTTCGCAAGCAACACTGCGCGCTTGATTGCACTTTCCAGTTCTCGAATATTGCCTGGCCATAAATAATTTTGCAGAGCGTCCATGACATTCTTCGAGAGTTTCATGTTGGCAGATTCTCTCTGTAGGAAATACCGGATAAGAAGTGGAATATCCTCCTGTCGCTCACGAAGTGGCGGAAGCTCCACCGCCAGGACGTTCAGACGGTAAAAGAGGTCCTCACGAAATTTCTTCGCCTTGACCTGTTCCTTCATGTCCTTGTTTGTCGCTGCAACAACGCGTACGTTTATTTTGAGTGTGCGTGTCCCACCGACGCGCTCCAGTTCTCCCTCCTGTAACACACGCAGCAGCTTGAGTTGGAAGCCTTCATTCACTTCACCAATCTCATCGAGGAATATCGTTCCACCGTTGGCAAGCTCGAACCGGCCCGCTTTGTCCTTCACTGCTCCGGTAAAGGCTCCCCGTTCGTGACCGAAGAGTTCACTCTCGAGCAAACTCTCGGAAAGAGCGCCGCAATTCACCGCCACGAACGCACCCGAGGCACGGTTGCTGCGCTTGTGAAGTGCCCGCGCAACCAATTCCTTGCCTGTGCCACTCTCACCAAGAATCATCACCGGGGAGTCGCTCGTGGCGATCTTTCCCACAAAGTCCACAACGCTTTTCATTCTCCCGTTACTTGCATACACAAGCTGTTCGAACTCCGCCCTGTTGTCCAGCGCAATATCCGGACCGGCGACGAATTCTTCCATGTCGTCGGCCTTTGATGAAAGCGCACGTATCTCGGCTTTGTATGAACGAATTTCCTCCAGCAGCTCTTGTGTCCGGTCGTCCGATTTCCTCGTTTCGAAGTCAAGGAGTTCACGCTCAAGAACAGCAAGCTTTGCTTCGCGGTCGCGCAATTGCGCACCGATGGTTTCCTTTTCCGCCTGTAACGTCGTAACTTGCTCACGCACAAAGCGGTGACGGAAAAATAACGACGATACTGTGCTTATCAATCCGACAACGAGAAGAGGCGCGACGGGAAGGATGACTCCTGCAATCATAAACTGAATGAACGAGACAATGAACGCGACAAGGATCGCCCCAAACGCCACAACCTTGTTCATCGGCGAACCGAGGAACAGGATGGCACATGAACAGATGAGGGCGAGAAAAACGCAAAGCACAACGATCAAAGCGCTTCCCGTTGTCGACGGAAATGCCGACCGTAGTGCGTTATCAAGAAACGTTGCATGATACACGAGCGAGGGAATGCGCGGATGTAGGGCTGTGCTTACATGAACGCTTCTTCCTTCCGCAACAACACCGACAAGAATGATCTTATCCTTGAAGTTTTTTACCGGAATGGTGGTCGGCAGGTCTGCGCGCAAAGCGTCATACGATCGCAAAACCTCAAGAAGCGGGTAGGAACGAAACCCTGAGAGGGACAATGGCAGGTCAAGCGTGACGTTATCGTCAACACAAGAAAATTCTATCTCATCACCAGGTCCGAAAATGCGGACAACCCCTTGCTCAAACCGGACATCATGCCGGGCGGCACCAAGGCTTATACGCAGCAACTCCATTCCAAATGAAGGGACGATACCGTTGCGGCCAACAATAAATATCGGGATCGCCGAATTCTCCATGATATTCACATGACCGATCCCCGCGGCACTGCGGATCAATCCTTCCATCGGCAGGTGAAGTTCGTCACCACAAAGTGAAACGTCCCGCACATTCGGATACGTCAATGCCGGTATTGGCTCACGAGGCTCAGAGTCGCTTTGCGCAGGCAACGTCCCGAAGTATGACGTGAGAACGATGTTTCCCGACTGCGCCATAACAGCCGTCAGCAGGTCATCATACTCGGGATATTCCTGACTGGCATTCTCGAACTGTACTTCGATGCCGACGGCTCTCGCTCCTAATTCATTCAACGCCTTGACCATCAGAGCGTAGAAGTTTCTTCTGACGGGCCAGCCCAAGGTTGCGATGGCGTCATTGTCTACATAGATGATAACAATATTGGAATCGACGGGTTGTGAGCCGCGGAGTTGATGCTTGAGAACAGTGAATTGGTTTTCAATATTGGACAGTGGTGTTTGGAGAAGAATCACCATCAGACCACAGATGGCAGCGATTCCGATGGCGAAGAAAAGGCGGGGCTTCATTTATTGTCTACTGAGCCAAAGTTCGGGATTCTGTTTATCACGATCCTTCCACAATTCAAAGTGCAGACGGGGGCCCTCCAACGCTTCGCCACTCGTTCCAATCACATCTCCCTCTTTCACACGTTGGCCTTCCGCTACCTGAATTTCGGAGAGATGGGCATAGACTGTCCGGTAACCGTGGTAGTGATCAACTATCACAAGATTGCCATATCCGGGAAGCCACCAAATTGTTGTTATTTCCCCTTCCGCAACAACACTTACGGACGATCCGGTCTTCACCGCAATATCAATCCCTGTATTCTGCGTAATGGTCTTGAGCGTCGGATGCTTGTGGTTGCCAAACTTCGCCACTACACCTCCTTCGGAGACAGGCCAGCGAAGTCTTCCTTTTTTCGATTCAAATGAGCCTGCACTCACCGGAGGCTGTGCCAACTTTCCGTCGCGTGACTTCGCTTCCTTCTCCTTCTTGATGCGGTCAGCTTCAATCAAATCCGCAATCATATTCTCCAACTGTCGCGCAGCTTTGAGTTTTCGATCGATCTCGCGCTGCACGGACTTCTTATCCTTCCTGATCTGGAAAAGAACATCCTTGCGCTCGGCGGCAAGTGTCACGAGCCTATCTTCTTCCGCGCCTTTCTCGGCAATCAAACGGCGTTCTTCACTGAGCTGTTGTTGCAGGCGTGCCTGCCTGGTCTCAATCTCCTCCTTCTTCGAGGAGATCTTCTGCGCGTCCTTCTGACGTTGGTCCGTGAACCGTTTGAGATACTCCGTCCGGATATAGAATTGATTGATGGATTTCGACGTCAAGAGCAACTCTACATCGTGTACTTTCCCTGACTTATAAACCGATGAGACATACTGCGCGTAGTGTTGTTTGAGAAAGGAGAGCTGATCTCCAAGTTTGCCGATCTCATCCCGTGTTTCTTCAATGTCCTTCTGCAACTTCTTTTCTTCCGCTTTCAGCCTGGAAATCAAACGACGGAGTGCTGTTGCCTTACGATCATAAGTATCCAGCAGCTCCAATGTTGCTTTTTCGTTCTTCTGTTGCTCCTTGATCTTTGTTTCAAACTCGCGAATCTGATCACGCAGGTTTTCCAGCTCCGACCGTTTCTTCTTGATTTCATCCTGGGTGGCAAGTGAATGAGAAGTAAACGCAGTGAGAACGATGAGCAGAATATGGAGGAAGGTTCGGCGCAAGGCTATCGTTCGATTGTCTCGGCGGTTTTCGGAATTGAGAAGGCGAACGAGGGGTTTGGCTCATTCAGTAACAATGATGAATAGTTGATGGACAGTCGCCTGTTCTCGCGGGGAAAGCGCATCACGATGCGCTTGGGTGCAGTCGCATCGTCGTCCTCCATCAACGATGAGCAAGAGGCCTCAATGAGAATATCGCCATCGGCGGATTTCTGTTGAAATCTGGTGACGAGAAGGAATGCCGGATCCACCCAGTAATTGAAACCCGTTGTGCCGACCGTGTATGAAAGAAGGAATTCCCCTTCATCGACGGCGAGGACACCCGCATATGCTTCCGGCGGAAAGGAGAATACGCCGGCAAATGCATTCACGATCTGCTCGTACGTCATATCAAAGGGAATCACGGAGCGTATTGCGCCGGAGGTGGGAACGCCGGTCGTCACTCTGTTTTCCAGGCTATTATACACAACGTAGCGGTCGCGGCTGAGAAAGAGTGTCCCCACATCAATACCGAACGGGCCTTCGAGAGTGACGAGGAGTGAATCAGGGCGTCGCATTGAAGAGGCAAAGGACGCGGTTCCTGACATTTGCGGACTCTCAAACGACAGGGTGCCGTAGCCCGTCAGTGTCTGGAGCTTTTCAGATTGACGCTCGACAAGTGCAATGAGCATTTCGGGCGAGGTGGCGTTCGTATCCAGAACCACTTCCGGCCTGCGCGTCGCGCACGAGATAAAAAACATGGTGAGAAGGACAAGAAGTATGGATGAGCGGATCATAATGTGCCGCGTGCAACCTTCTCGCGCAAGGCGTTGTTCTTTTCATCCATCGTCAGAGCGATGTTCCATTGTTCCAGCGCCTGCTCACGCTGGTCCATCATGAAATAAATATCACCGAGGTGTTCAAAAAGAACGGCGCTGGGGTCCCCTTTGTCGATCGCCTTCTTGATATATTCTTCAGCCTCTTTGTACTTTCCGAGACGGAAATACACCCATCCGATCGTGTCGAGGTATGACGCGTTCTCCGGCTGCGCCTCCACCGCTTTCTTTGCCATTTCCAATGCGCGGTCCACTTGCATATTGCGTTCGGCAAGACTGTAGCTGTAGTTATTCAAGGCAAGGTGGTTTCCGGGATCCAGCTTCAGAACTTCTTCGTAGAGCTTGTCGCTCTCAACAGTATTCTCCATGCCGTTGTACACGAGGGCGAGTTGGATAACGGCATTGACATCCTTGGGATTGATCGTGCGCGCATGATCAAGAGAGCGGATGGCGTCTTCGTTGCGTTGCAATCTGCTGTATGCCACACCGAGAAAGAAGCTGACACGGAACTCATCCGGCAGTACCTTCTTGGCCGACTCAAGTATTGCCACGACTCCTTCAAAATCATTTCGCTGCATTAGTATCGAGGTAAGATAAATCCAGCCGTCGGCGTTCCAACTTGCAAGTTCCGTTACTCTGCGGAAGTTTGGCTCGGCAAGCGTATCGTTGCCGGTCAGCGCGCCAATGGCGCCGAGAAACCAATACGGTTGCCAGTCATCCGGGTGCTTCGCCTTGATCTCCTCGAAGATCGACCGCGCCATCGGTGCGAGGGTGGAGTCCTTTTCCATATGCTGGAAGTACATCTCGCCAATGCGGAGCTTCACCTCAAGGGTGACCGAATCCTGCCGCAATATGGCGTGGAATTCTCTTGCCGCTTCCGCGTATTCCTTCTTCTGAAGATGGATGCTTGCAATTCCGTTGATATAGTCGAGGTTATCAGGGTTGCGTTCGCGCAGTTCTTTGAACATCACGAACGCCGTATCGTATTGCCCGGCCCGGAGGAATGCCTCGCCCACGCTTTGCTTCAATTGCATATTGGCAGGGTCAATCTCGAGCATACGCCGCAGTGCGTCCGCAGATTTCCCGTGTTGCCCCATCACGTTGTGCAATTCCGCAATCTGCAGCAGCACGTCCCACTCAGGTCCAAACCGGTCGAGTATCGCTGTGAATACTTCCAATGCCTTCAGAGGTTTGCGCCCTTGATACATGCGTGCGAGAGCATACCACGAATCAATCGAAGCGGAATCACGCTTCACAATCTCTTCATGCTCTTCTGCCGCCTTGTCGATTTCAAATGCTGCCACATAGGTCCCGGCAAGCGTTTTTCGATATTCAAGTTTGTCCGGTGAGAGACGAACAGCTTCCTTCCCCGCCTCAATCGCCAGGGAGTGTTTGCCCAACGCGGAGTAGCTTTTCGACAGGGCAAAATAGATTGCGTGGTCCTTGTCGTACCGTAATGCGTCCTGATACTCAAGCACGGCCTTCGCATGGTCGCCCTTCATCTCATGCAATGAGCCTTCGACGAAATGTTCAAGTGCTTTATCCCGGGCCATTTGTTCAAGCGCCGACAGAGAACGCTCGGATGTGCGGCCCGTCGTGCTTTCATTCGTTGACGAGCAACCCGCGAGGGACAGAGTAATCACCGCGAATACAACACCTGCCACCGACTTCACATACTGCATATGTGCTTTCACTCTCATGTTGTGGTTGAAAAATATATCCATTCACCCGTTGAATAACAAGGAGCCTTTCCTTGACATGCTGGACGTTTTTGGGTATTCTTCTCTCTGACTTTCCGACACATCCATGACCGAATACTTTCATCTCGCAGTTGCCTGGGACTGGGAACACGACAAAGAGTTCGTCCGGATTCTTGAGCAGCAAATGCACGCCCACCGGCTGCTTTTCTATTCCATTTCCCATCATAATACTCACGAAACACTCCGCAGGTTGCAACGCGGGGAAATTGAGTTCGGAGGTTTCCTCGACCGCGCCTCCGATTCCGATGAGAACTTTCTGCCTCTTGCCCGCTTCATGCGCAAGAGCAAGGCCTATTACATCAATCCCACGGATCTCGTCCAACACGCCATGGACAAGGCCACAATGCACCTGGAGTTCATCACCAACGGAATTGACGTACCGTTCACCATCATCATCTCTCCATATAATAAGAAAAAAGAAATGGAGCTGAGCCTGACAGACCTTGCCCGCCTCGGTCGGCCGTTCATCATCAAGCCGGCGAACACTACAGGCGGCGGCATTGGCGTTATCCTCGGAGCGGAAAGTCTTAAAGACGTGATCGAGTCGCGCCAGCACCACAAGAACGACAAGTACTTGTTGCAGGAAAAAATTGTCCCCGTGCCGTTCGAAGGACAGAAGGGATGGTTCAGAGTGTTCTATGTCTTCGGATTGGTGTTGCCTTGCTGGTGGGACGACGGAACGCATATCTATAAGATGATCACCAAGTCCGAGGTGACTTCACACGGACTCCGTCCGTTAATTTCGGTAACGAAGAAAATCTGGGACGTGTGCAAACTGGATTTCTTCTCGACGGAGATTGCGACGACAAACGAGGGAAAGTTTGTGGTTGTGGATTACGTGAATGAAACCTGCGACATGAGGCTGCAATCAAAACACGCTGATGGCGTACCGGACCTGGTGGTTTCGGAGATTGCGCGGACAATTGCGAAACATCTGAGAGGAGAACTGAAATAGTCTTAATTGATGAACGTTATCGCAATGCTATCAGAAAAAACAGTTACATCTACCTCAATCGGACAGCAGCCATCGTCACCTATTACCTTTCCCGTTCCGATTATCACAATAGCGTTACCCGATACTGTGGCCACAACGAAGGATCCAACCGAGGTTGATGGCCGACTTGTAAGGAAGCCAATAGCCCAAATTGCAACCCCGCCAGTCGAGCCATTAAACGCACCGTGGCCTCCCCCTTGTGACACGTCCAAATGGTAGTGCTCTTGTGCCCGGGTAGCCATATTCTTTAGAACCCGAAGTACAGCGTCTCTGTTCTCGGCAGCCGGATCACCGCCGAAGACCAGTTGAAACAGCAATGCAAAGGCGGTCACCAGCAATATGAGTTTTCGTGTCATCAGTCGTCTCCTGTCCTGATTGCTAAATCCCAATTGTGTGCCATGCAACGAACGTGCATTTGTCGATTGCAACAGCGGACACATGAAAACGGGAAGCAAAACTTACCCCTCTGGCTGTCATCCTTTCCGCTGTTGCACAACTCCCTTGCCAATCCGTTGATGAATTAACGACTTGCAAGCGGCATGTGATTTGACCATTTGAAGGCATACAAAGGAGAGAGTTATGGGAAGACGAAATCTGTTGGCTTCAATTGTATTGATGGTATGCGAAATGGCTTCATCCCAACAAATACCCGGACCAAGAGTGCTTTGGGAACAGGCCATTGATGCGGGCATACACCAGCAATTCGCAATACTCACTGCCGTCACGACAGATGATGTGGGAAACGTCTACGCCACGGGAAAGATTGATTCACGGAAGGGTTGTACCGATCTCCTGACCATCAAGTACGGCCCAGGGGGGAACAAACTCTGGGAAGCCCGATACAACAGTCCAACGGATGACGAGGAGGCCGGAGTTTTTATCGGAGTTGATCGCCATGGGAACGTCTATGTCGCCGGTACCAGCACATTCCAGGACAGTCTTAATGCTGCTGTTGGAATCCTCATCAAGTACAACACGCTCGGACAAGAACAGTGGGTGAAGTTGATCTTCAGGATCGCGGAGAATCGAGAAAGCTGGAGTGCCTTTGCCGTTGACGCCGAGGGAAATACCTATGTGACCGGTCATCGAGAAATAGCTGGATCGGATCAGTCAGACTACATCACGAGAAAAATAAATTCAAGTGGAGAACATGAATGGGAGACGGTCTATGCTGGGACGGCTGGAAGGGACGATCGTGCGTCAGGGATTACAGTTGACAACCTCGGCAATGTCTACGTCACCGGCGTTTCCGGGGATACTTCATCAGTGAACTTCAGACAAGCCTATGCAACAATAAAGTATGCACCCAACGGAACCCAATTGTGGATGCATAGGTATTTGCTTCCTGAATCAGCAAGTGGGCGGATTGATGCAATATCAATAGATCACACTGGTCGAGTTGCCATATCAGGAAGAACCGACTACGGGATAGTAGCTCAAACGATCCAATATGACACTTTTGGAAATATCGAGTGGGAGAACATCGGCACCAATTTCGCTTCATCGCTTGCTCATGATTCTGATGGGATTTTGTATCTCGCAGGAACAACCAACCCTGGTTGGCAGGCAGACAACTTGCTCGCCCTAAAATACAAACCGGCCGGAGAAGTGGATTGGAGATTCATTCGCCCATATCCGACTTCGATGTCCTTTGAGTCGCCTATTCTAAAACTGGATCAAACCCATAATGTAATCGTCGCATCGTCGTTGGGATCCATCTTCTACGGAGAACGTAATGGTGCGTTCCTGATCAAACTCAGTCCCGATGGCACACCCCTTTGGGAAGCGAAACCGCCTGCGTCAAGTATGCTTTGGAATCTGCATCCCCTACAGGGTATCGCACTGGATCACAGTGGTAATATCGCGGTGATAACCATGGTTGACACCGTATCATTGGAACAAAATGGAATTCAAAGTGCGCGGGCTCTAAAATATAATCCGGACGGGCTATTGCTTTGGAACAGGACCGAATCAGGAGACGGGATATCGGACGGCTCAATCTACGCGATGGAAATTGACGACCACGGCAACGCCTATGTTACGGGCTCATGCAGGAATATCGAATCCGGTCTCGACTACTTCACGGCAAGGATTAATCCAAGTGGCGTCGTGGAGTGGACTGCCACTTATGACGGCCCATTAAGCAAGACCGATTTTGCAAGTTTCATTGCGCTGGATGGCGACGGAAACGTATATGTTTCAGGGATGAGCCCGGCATATGAAACAGGAGTGGACTACGCAACAATCAAGTATAGCCCGAGAGGCGAGCAGTTGTGGGTGGCGCGTCACACAAATACGGTCAATGTGTGGTGGGAGGATCGGGTTCATGATCTTCTCGTCGACCCGACGGGAGTGTACGTTGCAGGGAGTGCCGGAGTTGTCAAGTACGACCACGCTGGCAACATATTGTGGAGTACCGCAAAGCCCGCTTTCGCCATCGCCAGGGATGTGTATGGAAACATCTATGCGATCAACGAAACGGAATTGACAAAGCGAACCGGCAATGGTTCGGAATTGTGGACATCATATTCAACCTATCGCGATGAAGTAGCAGTCGATGGATATGGTGATGTCTATATTTCACGAAACGGGGGCGGAATCAAAAAGTTCGACGCAAACGGACATGTGCTTTGGGGCCGATCGTATGGTAGCAAGAGAATCCTCTTCGACGAGAACTCAAACGTCTACCTTGCAGATTTTCATAGAGCTACAAAGCTTACCCCTGCGGGCACACTCGTTTATTCCACTGCCACAGATTTTGAAACGGTAGGCGATCTCGCGTTGGACAATCGCGGCTTTCTTTATGTTACGGGCAACACATACCTTGGCTCAAACTGGGACAGCAATACAATCAAGGTCTCTCCGACTGGAAGCGTAGAGTGGATCACTCCTGCCAATACTGCGTTCGGCTACAGAACATTTGGCGTCAGGGCCACGAACCAAGGCGAGATCATCGTCGCGGGTCAGACCATCCGGTCGGACATGTCGGCATTTCCCTCGATCACGAAACTCACGGAGGTTGTCAGCGATGTTGTCGGAGAAAACGACAATATGCCGTTGACTGATGGACTCTCTTCAAACTATCCCAACCCGTTCAATCCGAAAACGAATATCGGATTTCGCATCTCAAGATCCGGCCATGTGTCTTTGAAGGTGTTTGATATGCTGGGGCGCGAGGTTGCACAACTCGTCAACCGGGAATTGGAGCCTGGAAATCATACCGTATCGTGGAATGCAAATGCGATGGCTAGCGGCGTTTATTTCTATACATTGAGCACCAATGGCGTCATCGAAACACGCCGGATGATGCTCCTAAGATAAAAACATCGGATGCACTATCCCTTTATTCAATACTCCATTCATCCTATGGGTGCAACACCATTCCTTGACTTTGCCCACATGGTTTGATACCTTTTGTCCGACATTTGAGCCTGTCGTCACGCAGGCACACGATCCAAACTCTCAGGAAGGAACTCCCAATGCGAATATCTCAACAGCATTCTGTTTACAGCACACTGATGGGACTGAGTTTTCTTGTGCTGATGATTGCATTCACAACATCCGGTTGCGGCACCGTGGAAGAAAGCGCCGATACCTCAATGGAAAACACCTGGACACAGCCCGCTCCGGCGGTCAATGTCGCCCGTCTCGAATACCGCATCGACAGTCTGATGACTGAGAACCGCAGACTGAAGCAACAACTCGACGCCATGGCTCAGGAGTCGCAGAATCTCGCGTCACGCAATTCGGAACTCGAATCACGACTGAACGAAGCACTCGCCACGCCGAAGGCTCCGCCGCCGCCGGCCGACTTTACCTCGGCATATTCGGCTGCCCTTGCAGAATACCGCAAACGGAACTTTACGGGTGCCGCTGCGCAGTTTGAATCGCTTTTGAAGTCAGGAATCAAGGAAGACCTCGCCGACAACTGCCACTACTGGATCGGCGAATCGTATTATGGCACGGGGAAATTCAATGACGCCATGGAGCATTTCCAGATGGTCTTCAACTATGTGAAGTCGGAGAAGAAGGACGACGCGCAGATGATGATCGGAAACTGCTATGTTGCATTGAGGAATAACGCTGCCGCCAAGACGGCATTCAACAAACTGATCTCAACGTACACAACGAGCGCGTATGTCGCCCGGGCGCAGGAGAAACTTGCAACATTGAAATAGTAACGATAGATGTAGCTGCAAATTAAAACCCCGGCCAATCGGTCGGGGTTTTTTTGCTTTGAGGGTTTCTTCCAACTTTCGCTTTCCACTCTTCGCTTTTCGCTTTCCTCCTACCTTCTCCCCGCGATAAAATCCTCCGCCAACTGCACATCGTCAGGGCTCCCGATGAAAAGCGGCGTGCGCTGGTGAAGCTTCTCCGGCTGGATATCGAGAATCCGGCGCTTACCGTCCGAGGCGCGTCCCCCCGCCTGCTCCACGATATAGCCGAGCGGATTGTTTTCGTACATCAGTCGGAGCTTGCCATTCGGGTTTTTTGAGTCGCCCGGGTAGCAGTAGATACCGCCATACAGGAGCGTTCGATGAACATCCGCCACGAGTGAGCCGATATAACGCGCTGAGTATGGTCGGCCCGTGGCTTTATCTTCCTGCTTGAGGTGTTGGACATATTTCTGGATTGTCGGATCCCATCTCCCGACATTCCCTTCATTTATACTGTAGATGGAGCCTCGTTGGGGGATACGCATGTTCTCATGCGAGAGCAGGAATTCCCCCACTGTCGGATCGAGTGTAAATCCATGGACGCCATGACCCGTGCTGTACACCACCATCATGCTTGAACTGTAGAGAATGTATCCCGCCGCAACCTGTTTGTAACCCGGTTGCAACACATCCTCCAATGTTCCCGGTCCCGAAGGCGTGACGCGGCGAAGTACCGAGAAGATCGTCCCGACCGTAATATTGGCGTCGATGTTGCCGGATCCGTCAAGCGGGTCATATAACAAGACGTAATTGCCATGCGGATAAGCATCGGGAATGTGCATGAGGTCTTCATGTTCCTCGGATGCCATCACGCAGAGATGTCCACCGTGATCCATTGCTTTGAAGATTGTCTCATCAGCAAACTCGTCAAGCTTCTTCACCTCGTCGCCGCTGATGTTCATGCGATCTGTCTTGCCGAGAATATTCACGAGTCCGGCTTTGCTCACGTCGCGCCAGACAAGTTTTGCAGCAAGGGAGAGTGCGTGCAAAAGACCCGAGAACTCACCGGTTGCGCCGGGATGGTCGCGTTCACCTTCAATGATGTGGCGTTCAAGTGTCATGAACTTTAGCGGGGTCGGAGTTGCTGCTGTCATACGGTCCCTTACATGATTTGGATAACCAGCGTGAGGTTCTGACCCCGTGGCGCGAGGAACAATCCGGGGAAAAAAGAACGCGGAAATGTGTTTGAATCTAAAGAATCACGGTGAGAGTTGCAAGAATCACCGAATGACGCGGGTAAGGAACTCCCGAATGCCGCTTTCGTACAGTATTGCAGAAACAACATGACCGTCGTTGTGGCCGCCCGAAATCTGTAGGAATTCCTTGGGCATGCGCGCCACACCGTACAACGCCAGACCATGCTCAAACGGGACAACCTCGTCCTGTTGACTGTGGATAATCAACACCGGGCACGCAACTCTTTGCAGATACTCCACGGTCGGATAACGATATCTGAGCATGAGTCCGACAGGAAGAACGGGATATGCCCGTGCGGCCATAGCGGGGAGAGATGTGAATGTCGATTGCAGAATGAGCGCTTGTGGAGTTTCCTGTGAAGCGATATATGCGGCCACGGGACCTCCCAACGACAAGCCGACAACGACAATTTTCTTGGATGTGAACCCGCGCTCCGTGGCCAGGTAGCTCCATGCAGCCTCAACATCTCTATACATACCCCCTTCACCCGGCTCTCCTTCGCTTGTTCCATAGCCACGATAGTCGAACACGAAGACCGAATGGCCGAGCCTGTGGAGCGTTTTTATGTATTCCAGCAACGAGGAGATGTTGCCACCATTCCCATGACAGAAGAGGACGACAGATGTGGAATCCGCCGGTATGAACCAGGCTCCCAGTCGAAGACCGTCCGCTGTTGTGAGTTGGACATCCTCAAACTGAAGACCGATTGCCTCAGGGGTCGCTGTAATCTCTTTGAAGGGGAAGAAAACGAACCGGTCCTGACTGACATAAAGAAACGCAGCAAACAGGAGGTAGACAAACACAAGAACGCCAAGGGTAATAACTAACGCCAAGCGGATCTTCTCGCGGGTCTGCATGTGTTCACAGTTCCGGTCTCGTGAGGTGTGGCGGCTCGAACCCCCGGTACGTATCGAAACGGGAATCGTAGAAGACGATATTGAAGGAACTGTCGCGCAACGTTCCGCCGGATGGAGAGAGATAAAAATCGGAGACCGTATCTGTCTGCTTGTTCACCGGCTTTCCGTTCTCCGTATAAAATGTGAGTGTGTAACTCCCGAGGAGAAAGGGTGCTGTCTTCAACTGTTCGAATAAATTCTGATCTTTGAAGAGAAACAGATCGTCAACCGGTTGTTCTCCGGCATCGCTCACTGCCCACCGCCCATTGACTCGAATGTTCGCTCGCCAACACTCTGGTCGATAAAAAACAATTGGTCGTCTACAATATTCAGCCGTTCATTCGTCGCGATGTGCCGGATCTGCTGCGCACTCTTCGCGCCACAAACAGCGACACTCACCGTTTCGTTACGCAACACCCAGCCGAGGGCAAGTTGTGTAAGACTTACCCCTTGCTGTTCGGCAATCTTGCGCAATCGGTTCACGGCTTCCACATTATCACGGTAGCGTTGTCCGCGGAACCGTTTGTCCAGCACACGATGATCGGTGATATCGAAAACGGAATTGCGGTGCAACTCACCATGCAGGAGTCCGCAGAGAAACGGCTCACTCGCAATGACAGAAATTCCTGCCGCACGGCAAAATGGAAGGACCTCATTTTCAATCATGCGGTTCATGACATTATATGGTGCCTCCACGGCTTCGATACGTCCATACCGTAGTTCATCACGCAGACGCGCAGTATCAGCTTCGCACGTACCGATGAAACGGATCTTACCGGCCTGCCGAAGCTCAACCAGTGTCTCCATTGTTTCCTTCACCGGTGTGTGTGGGTCAGGGCCGTAGATCATATAGAGATCTATGTGATCTCTCTTCAGTCGCCGCAGACTTCCTTCCACTCTCTTGATGATGGATTCCCTGTCGTTGCTTCTCCAGATGTTAAGATCGGAAACACTGCCGGTGCCGTTCTTCGTGGCAATAAACACGCGGTCGATGTGGTTTCCCAATGCTTCAGCAAGGAGTTCCTCTGCTCTGCCGTCCCCGTATGTCGGTGACGTATCGAAGAACGTAATGCCAAGATCAATGGCGGCGTGAACCGTGCGCACGACATCAATCTTCGGCATCGGGCCATACAATCCTCCGAACGCCATCGTCCCAAGTCCAAGTCTGGAGACGACCTGATTTGTTCTACCAAGCTTGACGTATTCGACCATTCCCTAAACTCCTGTACGATGCACCATGGTCACCGATGCCTGATGGATTGAGGTCATGGATATTTCGTTGATGTTCACGTGTGGGGGACGAGTTGCACAGAATACAACGGCGTCGGCAACATCCTCGGCGCGTAACGGCGTCATACCGGCATAGGTTTTCGCAGCGCGCTCCTTGTCGCCGTGAAAGCGGACTTCGCTGAACTCCGTTTCCACCAATCCCGGATCCACGCTCGAAACACGCACCGCCGTGCCGAGCAAATCCATCTTCAGGCTGCGGGTGATTCCGGTGACGGCAAATTTCGTGGCGCTATAGACATTGCCGGCTGGATAGGTCTGCTGGCCTGCTATCGATCCGATGTTGACGACATGACCAGTGTTTCGTTCAATCATTGATGGCAACACCGCGCGGGTAACGTACAACAAGCCCTTCACGTTCGTATCGATCATTTCGTCCCAGTCTTCGGTTTTTCCTTCGTGAAGCTTGACGAGACCCCGGCTCAGGCCCGCGTTGTTCACGAGAATGTCGATGGGTTTCCATTCTGCGGGAAGTGCGTTAAAGAAAACCTCAACTGCCTTCTGCTTTCGTACATCCAATTCGCCGGTGAAGATGCTGGTGCCATGTTGCCCGGCGAGCTTCTTGGCCATTTCATCCAACCGCGAGCGTCGTCGCGCAACGAGGATGAGCTTGCTTCCCTCACGCGCAAACGAGGCAGCACATGCGGCGCCAATACCGCTACTGGCGCCGGTGATACAGACGATGGAGTTCTTGAGAGAAATCATTCTTGAGAGGAAAGGCTTGTATTCCTGTACAACATTATTGTCCTAGCGTGAAAATCGGATTGATGTCCGTCGGAACGTCCGTCAGTTTGTCCAACACCCGTTGCATCTGAGGACGGACAACGGCATACTTTTCGAACATGGCCTTGGCCTTGCCATAATCCCCGTCGGCCTGGACCGTCATAATCTCTCCGGTGAGCTTTCTGGTCGCATCTTTTATCTTACCAAAGTTGACGCTGAACGTCCCGGATGATTCGTTGAACTCGAACGCTCCTTCATCCAGAAGGTAATTGAACTGCAACGCCATTCCCTTCCCATGCGCCTCGTTGATGCCGAAGCGGACGGAACGGAACACACCGGCAAGGAACGTGACGTACATTTGTTGCTCTGTTTCTTTCGCCACTACACCTTTATCAATCAGGTACTGCAATGCGAAGAGTCCGGAAATATCCGCCTTTGCTTCTTCAAGCGCGGAGTATTGCTCCTTCAACTCCTGACGGACAGTTGTCGCCTTTCCGCCCACGGTGATATTGTGCGGCCCGAGACCATGCATCAGTTCGTGTGCGAGAATATGTGTAAAGAAGGGATCGAATGAAACGTGCGGCAATTGGGTTGTGTCAAGCGCGACCTTTGAGATCGGGGTCAGGACATTCTTGAACTTTGCCTCCTGCACATTTTTCAACATCACACGCTTGCTTCCCTTCTCCTTCACCACCTTTTCATCGTTGGGGAGATTGTACGCAGCGGTCTGCACACCGGCAACGGCTTCTCCGCCGACATACACCTCGTCAACAACACGGATGGGAGACAGCGCTCCCAGCTTTGGATTGCGGTGCTTCGGGTCTATCGGGAGATTATTCTCGATCTCCTGTAGATACTGCGAGAACTTCTGGAGCTTGTCGGTCTCGGCTTCGTTCCGCAGGGTGATGAACGCTTCAAACGCCGCTTTGTAGTTGAACAGTTCATCCATGTACGTTTCATACGGACCGATGGTAACATCAATCGGACTGTCGAGGTCCATCCATGCAACATCGCTGTCGTAGTAATTATCACTCAAGAACGCCGCGGCACGTTTCGTGAGAAATGCTTTCAATGTCGCATTGTCCGTCAGTTCGGCAGCTTCGCGCAGCAATGCAGCAGCAGGCTCCAGAACGTCCCGGTACTCTTCGCTGTAGGGCACAAGTTTGAGTGAGCGGTCGGCATTCCGTCGCACCGTATGGAAAAATCCCGTGGCTTTCTTCTTTTCCATTTCCGGCAGCGTCGCCACCCACGTCTCAAACTCCTCCTTCGTCATATCGTCCGGATAGAAGTTTGCGTGGTGAGGCTTGGAGGGGACTCCATCAACGAATGCCGAGTCATTGTCCAGGCTCGACCATGGACCCAATTCGATGGTGAACAACTGGAGACGTTCCTTTCCGGCGGCCGTGGTATCTTGTTGCAACCGGGCAAAGAGCTCTTCGTTCCCGCTCCACATCTGGCGGATGTAGATACGCGTCATGAGCTTTGCGGCTTCGATCAGCTTGTCGAGGGCTTGACGATCGTTTGGGGAGAGGTTCGCGGCATCGCCGGCAAGTTCAGCGGGAGCAAAGCGCTTGATTTTCTTTGCGACTGCGGATTCAACCTTGGGTGGAGCCTCTTTCGTGCAGCTTACCGTTGTAAGAATCATGATACTCACCAATAAATGAAGAGCAAGAGATCGCATGGGTTTACCTTTTTAAGAAGTGGAATGTGCGGATAAGATAAGCAATCGCGGAGGACATTTGCAATTTACGAGCAATGAAAACAGAGGAGATGCAGTTTATGGAGTTGGTAGAGTTTGTGGAGTTAAGTATTGACAACTCCAAACGTCAGGGATCCAGGTCAAAAAAACATCCCACATCCCCGCTGCGCCTCCATCCCCCGTGTCTACCGGAGTAACATCATCTTCCGTGTCTGGACGAAGTCCTTTACCTTCAAATGATAGAAATACACGCCGGACGCGACCATCCTTCCGAACTCATTTCGTGCGTCCCATTGTGTTACGTGGCTTCCGGGCTCCATCTCGCCATTGACGAGTGTGCGCACTCTCTGTCCAAGAATATTGAAGATGTGAAGCTCGACCGACGAGCGGGACACGAGCCCATACCTGATCGTGGTGACCGGGTTGAACGGATTCGGATAGTTCTGGTACAGATGCACTGAAAGTGGAATCTCACCCACGGGTACACTCGCCGGAGTTGCAACGACTTCCAGGCTGTCGCCACTGAAATTCGGTTTCCTGCTGGTAATGCGGAAGACAGTCCCTTCTTCAGGAAGAAGTTGGTTGTACGGGCCGGGGATATTCCCTCCATCCCAATTCACGAAGACGATCCTTGCCATTACCTCGTCGTGATCGTTTCCATTTCCATCCGTCCCGTCATACCCAGGACCTTGATTCACAAATTCAGTCACATAACCGGTCTCACCGGGCGACCTATCAGTAGGCTCATACCAATATATCCAGTCGGTGTAGGGGTCATCACTACCACCCGAAACCCCGTGATCTATATGCTGAAGATTGAACTCAGCATTGCCGTCCGCATCATTCACCCATGGAATCATTCTGAAATCATCCAGAGGATCGTCCGGAGTATCAATCCCGGTATTCCAAATCTCAAATGGAACGTCGATCACCTCTCCCGTTGTGAACGCCAACCAGGCCTTTCCCCCTGTTGCGGTAAAGCGGAGCTCGAAATCGTATGGGACGAACCGGCTGAAGTTGTCGCCGCGAAAGACGCGTTGGACAAACCATCCTGCATAAGACACGTCTCCGCTACCAAAAGATCCTGTGTGAATAAGCCACTCCGCCGGTCCGACCTGTTGTCGTTCCGTCGGATCGGCAAATACAGGAAACCCTGCAAAGGTCGCGGCTGCGCCTTCAGGCGGGGCAAGTGGACCGGCAGCATTTGCGACCGTCAGGAAATCCTTGACGCCGGGATTCGCCAGGCCGTCGATAACACGGTACTGGACACCATCAATCACGGGATGAGGATAGTCCGGGTCAGCGCTGATGACGCCGTTATCCCATTTGAGCTGACCGGTTATACGGTCATGCAACCTCCAATGAACGTCGGTCACTCCCTGAAAAAAAGAAATCAGGTACGCGTGGCCGGTGAGTTGCGACTCCTCGGCAATCACGGGCTTCACATTGTCCGGAGATCCATGAAGTGACGTTACCTCAAGCGTATCACCCCAATGCAGTCCGGGAGTCCATGCCACCACAGGCACTGGCGAGCTCAGCAGGGATGATGCATAGTCGGATCGAATGCGGTACGACAGAGTATGCACGTTGCCCGTGTCTGGCCCAATGGATATAAGAAAGAGCAAAGAACTTGATACCGTTGCATTAGGGGCAATACCTGTGTTGTAGATAATTTCCTGATCGTCTGACCCGAAGGAGAGGTTGGTAATGCGTAATGTATCAATTGCGTTGATCCCGTCGGGATTGAAGATATCAAACGCGGCATGGACCGTCTCACCGTGATTGAGACTCGAATCCTGCTGACCGTTCTCCCAAACTACCCTGAAGTTATTCAATACCGGGGTTGGCCGAAGAGCGATATTCCCATATGATCCATAAAACACAATCGAGTCAATCGGTGTATGAACAACAAGATCACCCTTCACCGGATACTTTGCATTTCTCTTAACGATGGAATTCCCCCAAATGCCATCACCAGCAACGCTGTCATCATGGAGCCCATCGTCGAATAACTGGACCGAAAACAGCGGCTCGGAGCCGACCTCCGGAGAGAACGACACAGACGCACCTGTCGGTCCGGACTGCGATGAAAGATCGGCTTGCACATGGAGTTGTGTGGTTGTGTCCGTCGGGTGCGAAATCCATCTCGCCACATCCGGTACATCAAACTGCTTTCCATAGAACGATCGAAGCTGGACGACATTCTGTTTCATCTCCGCAAACGAGGTCAGGTGATTACCTGTGTGACGTATTCCCCCGACAAGTGCGATGACAACCTCCTGTGTGTCGCCGTTCATCACTGTGAAGGGTCCGGTGGAAAGTGTTATCCTCCGATCTCCCGGCGCATCTATGTAGCCGTCAATGCGTCCGGTACCTGTGAGCGGATCGCCATCAAGCCAGAATGAAGACGGAATGCCTGGAGTAAGCGGGTGAATAAACGGAGACCCATCGAATCGCTCCAAACCCCTGAGAAGATTGTACCACTGTAGTGTGCCCTGGTATTGGCCAAGGGGTGGATCTGCAAATCCTCCTGAGCCCGCATAAGTCTGCGCTGTCATGGGGTGGTTTTTTTTACCGGGGAGTTTTCGGAAATCAAACAGAGCTGTATCCTGCACGTTACCGGTAGGCACAACCGGCCCCTGCAATAACGCGTATCCCACTGCTGCTGGAGGGAGAGAGAACCTGCCATACTCCTTATCAGTAGACTGGCCATTGTAAACGAATGTTGTGTGAAGAACGGTATCAGACCCGGTGAAGTCGTTACTCCAGTCGCCGAGATCCGGATCGGACCACTGGCAAACATACATGGAGTCAATAGAAAAGCCGGATTTGTTGATCATCCTCGTCCGTCGATACATTGCCTGCCCGAACACGCCGTCCGCCTTGTACCCCCACAGTGTCATTTGCACTTCCAGTCCAATCGATGGTGACCCGTAGAGCAAGCGCGTGGCAATTGAATCGACATCATTAATAACAAACCACATTACCTGGTCGGCATTTTGCAAACCCGGTCGATCAATACCGGCATCCCAAATCCCATTGGCATTGAGATCATAGAACGGCGCGCCAAGATCGCCCGGCCACTCATTCCAGTCGAGTACATATTGATTGATAATTGCCTGCGCCATCTGCGGCGTTACGTCGATGGGAGAGATGTTGTTAAACTCCGCCGTCTCCATGACAATGTCCGGATCTGTCGTCGTCAGGTTCTGCCAGTCGCGTCGTATCTTATATATGCGCGCACGCGGATGATCGGGATCGATGGCAAGAGGCGGTGCGGTTGGAGTTCCGGGAGTTGTTATCCATCCAGGTCTTGTACCGATGTTATACGTCTGGCCACCGACACGAAGCCGGGGCAAGGATGTGTCGCGAGTATCATCCACAATTCCACTCCACAACATACCATCCTGAAATACCACTCCTGCTGTCCCGCGAGGATAAACCGTGCCCGGATTCCCCGTTCCCGGAATTCTCCCAGACCATCCGTCACGTCTCATCCAAACGGAGATGTTATTGATGTTGAGCAGCCCCATCTCTGAGTTGCTGAGGCGATTTGAAACAGGGCCTGACATCCCTTTGTCGGATGTGAGTTCTTTTTTCTGGGAAAGACCGGAATGACTGGAAAGAAGAACGATGATGCCGATGGTAATGCTGATCGCGTTTCGTCTCTTCATATCCCCTCCTCATTCGAGTTTGGGCGGCGTGAAACTACAACAGGTTCATCAAGAAGTGTATGAAATATACTGCGCCCTTCCGCTATAGTCAAGTTCTTGGGTGGATCCAACAAAAACAACACCCCTGTCCGACGAGCGTCGAACAGGGGTGCGGGTTTTGACCGGGAATCAGAGGACGTTATTTCATCAATATCATCTTCTTCTGCGCAACAAATGTCCCGGCTTCGAGGCGATAGAAATATACCCCACTGGCAAGTGCTGTGGCATCGAAGTCCGCTGAATGGTAGCCCGCGTCATAATACCCACCAGCAATAATTGCAACCTCTCTTCCCAATATATCGTACACAACGAGCGAAAGGTTGGCTGCCTCGGGCAAATCAAACCTGATCTGCGACGTGGGGTTGAATGGATTGGGATAGTTCTGGTACAACGCAAACCTCTCTGGTGCTGCGTCAGGTTCGATGTCGACCGATGTCACAATGTCAAAGAAGTATATTCCAGGATCGTCGGCGCTACTTACCCCTGCGTAGATGCGCTCATGCAAGGTATCGATGGTCAGCGAATGAATTCTTGATTTAATTGGCAGACCAGTATTATACGGATGCCAGGATTCAGCCCCATCAACTGTCCGAAACAAGGGAGATTCACCTCCATCCCATGTGATCCCGAGGTATAGCTCATCCGGTCGCTCTTCGTTTATCAGGAAGGTATATACATCTCGATCCAAGGCACCAAGACCGATGTTTTTTTCATTCCATGAAGTTCCACCGTCCGTGCTCTTATAGATTCCCTTCGAACCGGATGGTCCGCTGAGAACTCCTGCATAAACTATATCTGCGTTGTCAGGATGAACAACAATGCGCACAAGGATATCAAACGAGAAGCTCGTAGACAATGTGGCCCAAGTGGCTCCCCGATCCGTACTCTTGACGATCTTCTCAGTGAATCCAACATAGATAACTTTGTTATTTGAAGGTGCAATTGCCACGGACGTGATGGCATATCCGGGATTAGTTATGAGCATCGTGTCCCATGATTGCCCGAGGTTGCTGCTACGGTAGAAGGAACGGAGACCTCTTCCAATATACACAGTATTTGGATCGCCTGGATCAATGTGTATTGCGCGGACTGGATATGAAGACCCCATAAAAATCAGATCCCATGTCAGCCCGCCATCATTGCTCTGGTGGATATTATTCCCGGTGGGGACAGTAAACCCCCTCGTGGAAACCCACATGACCTGAGGGTTAATCGGACTGATTCCAATTGCTCCGAGGGAAAAGCCATAGTTATTTAAGCTATCCCAAGTCTCTCCACGGTCAGTACTTCGCAAGAGATCATCAGCACAGATCGCATATACGGTATCTCTCCCGACTGGATGGATGGCAAAGCCGGCCGCTGCATTCTCGTATGTGGGACCGATGGCAGCTCGCCAAGTGTTAGGTTGACCAAGCACCGATGATGTCGCCGAAAGTAACATCCCTAACAGAACGAATGAACGCACACTCTACCTCACCAATACCATCTTGCGTATGAGAATACTACTTCCCTGGATCATTCGATACAAGTAGAGTCCGCTCGCGACGGCATTGTTTTGCTCGTCTCGACCGTTCCATTTGACAGCGAAAGAGCCCGGCTTGTACTCACCAGAAGAGAGTGTTCGCACAAGCCGGCCGAGAATGTCATAAACTCCAATAGTGATGATCCCCGCCTCTGCCACATCGAATCGAATCTCGGTCTCCGGGTTGAATGGATTGGGATAATTTTGGTGGAGAGCACTCTCTTCCGGTGCAAATGTATCGATGTTCCCATTGCGCGCGAGCGCCGTGATTGGAATAGTATTCACGCCGCTCGAAAAACGAATCCTCCCTGATAGGTTCCCAGTCCCTAGGCTGCTAGGTTTGCCAAGCGGCCCGACTAGATTATACTCAATTTCATTCTCAGGATTTATGTCCCAAGAAAGTTCAATAGGGGCAACAGCAGAATCCATAGTGATGTAGAGGGTTACTGCTCCGCTGTCTGCAGAAACCGATTCCAGCATCTTGTCAGAGACAAACCGTGCATCGAATGAAAAAGGGGCGGCAGGAGGCATTTCAATATCTGGAATTGAACCTGGTGGTATGAGACTATGATTTCTTACATAAAGGGCTTGGGAATGGCCCTCCGCATCAGTTACAGTGAATCTGTCATATCCTTCAAACAAAGACTCAATTTGCCCTCCGTCGAACTCCCCGTCAAAAAACAAGGTCCCAGCCTCAGATGCTTTAACCCAGTACCCGCCTCCAGGGGAAAGCACATCTGCAACTTGGTATCCGCCAGCATACGTGAAGAATTGAGAATCAAGAATACCAGGCGGATCAGAAGTTACTGTCGTTACATCGACCGAGGCACTAATGGAACCGACAATGTTCCATCCCGCGTGGACGGTCATTCCCATCGACTCTACAACCAAGCCGGAATACAATAGCATTTGACTTTGGCTAAACCTCACCCACCAACCCTGGTTACACGACAACAAGGAATCAGCTAATGCATATCCACCCGGCGTGTACTTGTACACGTGAGAAGCACCAGAGTAAACAACGGTTTTGGCAAAATTGTTTGCAATCACTGGAATCCCAGTCATGTTGTAACCGGCATTGACCGAAGTGATTATGTTCGTCTGTGTAAGAGGAAACCGTGCCGTATAGGTTTGGTGAGCTCCAGTACGATTATCGTTCCAAGCAATAATCAGATAGTCGCTTGTTGACGAGAGACCTATGGACTCACCACCGTAATTCTGTGAACCCGCAACTGGCCCGGGAATCCATTTGTAATCACTGATCTGAAAATACTTCCAGGATTGACCGTGGTCTATTGAACGCGCTAGAGTAACTTGGGTATAGTCGTTCTCTGCCGGGTCTATCTCACTATCGTAATATACAACATTCACGCCGCCACCTTGGTCAACATGCACTCTTGGAGACCACTGATCAGTTCTCGGACATTCGTCTAAGGGACTAATTCTCCTGTCTTGTTGCCAACTCGTTCCGAAATCAGTTGACTGTATCATCCAAATGTCAGGAAGCATTTGCTCTGTAGGGCTTTGCTCTTCGCATGGTGACTTCCTATTTGCCCAAACAACGTAAAGCAAACTATCGACCGGATCGTATGCCACACTGGGATGACTATTAACTGCAATAGTAAGATCTTGAGGTCCTTTAAGCAAGTCACCATTAATGCCCGCCAATTCGGTGGTCGGTATTGTCTGAGTTGGCGACCAAGTGGCTCCCCCATTTGTGGAGCGTGTATAGCCAATGCCCATCTCACCAAACTGGGCCCCGTCCGCGAGAAAAAGTGCCCAGCAAGCGAAAACATCTCCATTAGGACGGACAACCATGCTTACGCCGCGGCTCATCATCACCACACTGTCAACGAACGTGCTAATTTGAACTGGCAGATCAAAATCTGTTCCTCCAGTATAACGAATGAGATTGATCTCATGTGGAGGTTCCTCTCAAAATTTTGTGTATGCAACATAGATATGGCCCTGGTATGGACTTGCGTCATTGTTGTCAATTACCATATATGGTGTTGTTACTCCGGAGTCACCAATACTGATGGGGGACTCCCACGTCTCACCTCTGTTGTACGAGAAAGCCACTTTTATCTCGCCTATAAACTCCGGCTCCAGGCTCCGATCAGAGAAGGCCATGAACAGATTTGGGTTAGTCCCTAAATAGTCATTGAAGGCAATACTTGGGGATTCAAACGGGCCAAGTGCTCCCTCGTTTAAGGTGCCCGTCCAACCCCTCCCATGATTTGTGGAAAGATATTGACCGATAGCATCATATCCAGAACGAAAATTGCTGGTCCCTATGACAATGGACTCCTCGTCGGTTGGATCTACGGCAATAACTGGCGACAATTGAGCTGCACCAATGTCTTGAGGAAGTCGAACATTAGGAAAATGTGATGGTGTGGGTATTCCAGTTGGAGTCGAAGAATAAGTCAAAGTTGAATCGTAAACAAATGTTGCAACCTGGCCGAACGATGCATGAGACACAAGAAGTAACAGCATGCAACTGGCGCGGAAAAGTATTTGCATAAAACCCTCCGTCGGAAAGATGTGTGAGTTTCGGGGATGGCGACTGCGGATATGATAAGAAAATTTGCTGCTGATTAGCAATACGTGATAATAAAAAACCCTGTCCGGCAAAGGCCAAACAGGGTTCTTGTCAAAGAGGCCTGTGCCCCGCTATTTCATCAATATCATCTTCTTCTGCGCAACAAATGTCCCGGCTTCGAGGCGATAGAAATACACGCCGCTGCCGAGGTTTTGTGCATTGAATTCGACGCTGTGTCGTCCGGCTTCCTGCCTTCCGTTCACGAGCGTCAGTACCTCGCGACCGAGAATATCAAACACCCTCAATAACACGGCATTGCTTGACCCCAGTTGATATTTGATCACAGTTGATGGGTTAAACGGATTGGGATAGTTCTGTTCGAGAACAAACTCCGTGGGAATAGTCGGGTTCTCTCCCTCATCCACACCAACAACGATCTGACTGAAATACCGCAAGCTCCGCGTGATGAACGTATCGACGCGCGCGGGAGCCAGTCCCTCCAATCCAAAACTGAAGAACGCCGCTCCCCAACCGGAGGAGGTACCAAGGACACGAACACCGGCAAGTGCGGTGGTGTCGGGCGCGTAGTACAATGTCCTGGTTGGCGTACCTGAACTACCGCCGATAATGGAAATGATGTCTTTGGAGTTCTGATTGTTCGCTCCCCCCGTCATAATATAGTTAACGCCTGCACCTATCACATCACCATCAAACCCGCGCAGGAATGCAGCCACCGATGTACCCGTGTACTGAATGCCAAGTGCACCGGCAATCAGCGGGTCGCCACCGGAGGCGAACTGTGCGATGTTCTGTCCGGAGATAATCGCGCGGCCACCGGCATTGAAATGATTGAGGATCGTTGTTCGTTCGTTAGCAGTAATGGCTTCGGTGGAATCATTGCCGGTGAACCAGAGCAACACCGGCTTCGATGTAAATGTAGATAACACCGCGCCCAACGCCGAGGCACTATCCGTGTTGCCAAAAGTACGACGCCGGATGCCGAGCCGATTGGCAGAGTTTCTATAGAGCGTGTCATACAACGCACCACCGTCGTCATCAACAATCAGGAGAAATGCCTGCGCAAGTTGAACATTCAATGTGGCACCCGATGGAGAAACAACCACATTGTTGACAGTAATTTTGTCCGGATACGGTGCGGGGGGAATAATCTCCACACGGTACGTCCCCGCGATCGCGGAGAGTCCGAAAGAACCGCTGGCGGCGGAGTTCGTGGAATACGTCGGGTCACTGTTGGGGTCTCCCTGCGCAAACAAATCGACTCTTGCCGCAACACCCTGACTGGTTGCACTATCGGAGATTGCTCCGGCAACGCTTGCAAGGGGAAGTGAGTTCAACGTGACGTTGAATGTTGTGTTCACATCCGGCTGCAGGATCATGGTTACCGTCGTGTCATAGTACGTAAATGCAGACACTCGCACTTGTACCGTATCAAAGAGTGGATTGACGGCATAACCTCCCGTGCTATCCGAGAACCGCTCCTGGGATGTTTCGAGGATTTCAATTCTCGCATTCCTGATCGGCGCTTCCGTTGCCGAAGAACTTACCGTACCAACAATATGGTAGGGTGAGATCATCTCTGCTGCGGCAAAGACATCGACAATCCCCATACCATAGGCATTATCCTCGCCCGGCGTCCCAAGATCACGCGCAGTGAGTAACAACGCAAGCTTGACTGCATCCGATGGAGCATTGGGGTTGATCTGGCGCAACAGTGCGACGGCTCCGGCGACATGCGGCGAGGCCATGGACGTTCCGCTTAACGTCCCATACCCACCGTTCGCGTAGGTTGAACGCACTGACACTCCGGGTGCTGAGACTTCCGGCTTGATGATGGTGGTGTCGCACGCCGAGGGACCCCGACTGCTGAAGCCTGCAATGCCATGAGCAGAGTTGTTACCATCCAGCGCCCCGACAGCGAACGCATTGACTTCGGAGTCCGCACGATTCTTCGGTGGCGTCACAGTCTTGTAGGCACCCGGAGAAACACCTGTCACGCATGAACCCGCACCGCCGCTGGGGCCGCAATTCCCTGCCGACCAGATGACCACCGCTCCCACGAGTTCGGCATTATCCATCAGTGCCCAGTACTGTGAACCGCCGCCGCAAGGATCACCGTTTGTAAACCATGAGCAGTTGATGACATCGGGAACATCAGTAAGGGTAAACGGATTGTTGTCCGGGTCGGCAGCCCACTGGAAGGCACCGGTATACGAACCCGTTCCCGCGATCCAGTACGCATCCGGCGCGACACCAATCGTGTCGTTGTTCGACGGATTGAAGCCCGTCATCGTGCCCATGGTGTGAGTACCGTGCCCGGGGTTGTCGGTATCCGCCGGGAACGATGATCCCCCGCCGTTGTACCACGCATGCGAAGCAAGAACACCGGGAACTGTTCCCCGCCATCGGGCGGAAAGCGCCGGGTGGTTGCCATTCACACCCGTATCGATATTCATGACGAGGCGACCCTTGCCTGTTATCCCAAGTCTCCAGAGTTTGTGCGCGTTGATGGCACGCAGTCCGGGCTCGGAGCTTGCAACGCTCTCTGTCGAGAAGCCGACATCCATCGGCTCATCATAGATGATCTCCGGTTCGATGAACACGACCTCAACATCTCCGCGCTTTGCCACTTCGCGCACAATCCCTGCCGGTGCGCTGAATCCAACCATGTTGTCGATCCAGAACGACTCAAACTCCCGTACAAGCCCGCTATTTTTTTTCTCTGCAAGATACGCAAGAAGATCCCCCTGCGTCGCCGCGGCCTTTTGTTGCAATGTTGTCACCATTTCATAATGGCGTTCTTCACGTGTCGCGCGACGTGCCTTGAGTTCTATATCCAAGCCCGTGAGATCTGCTCTGTCATTCAGACGGGCAACCACACGAATGAGTTCCATCTCCGATGCTTGTTCAAGCTTGGCTTTGAGAATGGGATCGATAACTCCGGCAAGCCCCGCAATACACGCACAGAGCATGAGTCCAACAACCGATATCAAACGCAACATGGTTTTCCCCGGTATTATAATGATGAATTGAAACGCGCGGGCGTAAGGACGGTGCTCTTTTACGCGCTTTTTTGTTCGATGGTTGAGATATGAGGATAAGCAACTTCTTCAACATAATACTTTTTGATGCACAGTCGCAAGCAGAAAAACCAAAGGGGAGACAAACCTCGTCTCCCCTTACCGATTCCACTAATAGACAGTGAACTTACTTGAGCAACACCATCTTGCGCATTTGCTTGAAGTGCCGTCCATTTGACCCGCTGGCATCGAGCTCATAAAAATAGAGCCCGCTGGAAACCTGCTGTTTCGCGGCATTCAGGCCGTCCCATGTGATCGAATGGAATCCGGCCGCCTGCGTTCGTTGATGGATCGCCCATACTTCCTTGCCGGTAATGTCGTAGATGGTAATTCGCACGCCACTCTCGGATGGCAAACCGAACCGTATCGTTGTGGTTGGATTGAACGGGTTCGGAAAGTTTTGTTCAAGGGTAAAAGATTCAGGAATGCCGGCGGGACCTTCTTCAGACACCGACACGATGAGTTGACCAAAGTATCTGAGACTTCGCAAAATGAACGTATCCACACGAGCCGGGGTGATGCCTTCAAGTCCGATGCCGAAGTATGTTGCACCCCAACTTGATCCGGGACCCACTACACGAACACCCGCCGGTTTTGTTGAATCACCAGCATAGTACAATGTCGGCGTGGGAGTTCCAACACTTCCGGAGACGATTGAAATCATATCTCTTGATGTCTGTGGAACGATGCCGCCTGTGATAAGGTAGTTCACGCCATTGCCTATGACATCCCCGACGTATCCACGGAGGAACGTTGCCGCTGAATTGCCGTTGAACTGGATACCAAAGTAACCGCCGAGGAGATTATCCCCGGGAGTGGTACCCTGAGCCATGTTCTGTCCCGTAAGAATAATATTGCCGCCGGCAGTAAGATGGTCGATGATGGTAAGACGTTCAGACGCCTGAAGTGCATTCGTGCTGTCGTTCGATGTAAACCATAACAGCACCGGGCGTTCCGCGAAAGTTCCAATCACGCCGGTCAGTGCGGCAGCGCTATCAGCCATGCTGTGCGTACGGAAACGGTGACCGGTTCTTTTCAACGAGGCATGATACGCAGACTGATATGAATTACCGCCGTCGTCATCAACAAGAAGGATTTGTGCTTCTTGCATATCGAAATTGACTGACGCTCCGCCACCAGGCAGGTAGGTCACAACCGATTCCACCATGTCGACATACGGTGCTGCGGGAGAGACAACAATACGATATGACTCCTCAGACCGAAGAGTCGCCGAAAAACTTCCATTTGCCTGTGTCGTAGTAACGTGCGTGATTATGTCGGGGTCACCGATGCCATAAAATTCAACGCGTGCAGAAACACCAGCCAGTGTCGAAGCATTACGCACAACACCGCTCATCGTTCCAAGTGCCGTTGGTTGTATCTGGATGTTGTGAGTGATCGTTTCCGTCTGACCGACTCCCCCGGGCGGGTTGAATTGAATGTGAGACGAGTCGCGGACAAACCCGAATCCATCCACGATGACATCAAACGACTCCGCCAACACAACAGTTGAGTACGAGCCGTTGATATCGGTACGAACGGTATCCAAAACAAAGCCCGCACGCCCGCCGCTGACAATCGGATCGATGGTCGCAACTTTTGTTCCGATAAAGACGAGCGGCGCATTCTCGACGGGAAAACCGAGGCCATCACTAACGGTTCCTTGCAGCCTCCAACTGGGATAGAGAACACTCACACCCATTACGTCTTCAAGGTGCAGAGATCGTTTCGTCGTATCACCACTTGAGCTTGACCACCACATGGTCGCGGGTTGTACCTGAGGGCCGCAGCCCGAACTCGCTCCCGCTGGCCGGCCCGTATGATCAAGTCCGAGGTGGTGGCCAAACTCATGCGCGATGACGCTTTCAAGATCTTGCTGGCCAGGCCCCCCAGTCGGACTCGGCGGAAAGTCCCGGGCATTCCAGATCAGGTCCGACTCCACTGCATGGAATCCCCCGGCACCGGAGGTGAATGTCTGCGAGAATGCGATGATGCCCGTACCGACGGGGAAATTGATTCCCGTGAGATCAAAAAACAAAAGGCTGACGCCGTCAAACCCGGGACCTGATGCAGTGGTGTTGGCCCCGCGTGTAAATTCCCAGTACGACGAGGGAAGCACATTCCAACTCGAATGCCCTGCCTCAATCCCCGGAATATAGTTGCCCGGTGTCGATGTGTGCAGCTGATACTCAAAGGGTATATCAGAATCCAGATAAATTCGATATTCGCCGGCACCGTTGGTAATGATGCAGAACCCCGCGAAGACGACAAGCGCTATGGCAACGAAGACAATCGAAAGACTATTGTGGAGAACGTTTGAGGGTTTCATGGTTGTGTGTTCTCCTATTTCACTGCAAGTGAGCGGACCTGCTGCAGGAAATCCTGCAACGGGAAGTGGGTGTTCTTTTGATTGGGGTCGACGATTTCTTCCCTGGTCACCGGATCAATCAACCCGACGTTATTCAGGTTATTATACGCCACACGCACACCCGCTTCTTCTTCAACCGTAAACATTCCCAGAACAATCGAGTGAATCCAATAGCTTCCCTTCCACTCCGTCAGAAAGAGAACAACTTCCTCGTTGCGCAGGAGTTTCGGAGTCCCCGCAATTTCAGATCCGGTATCTCCAACAGTGCCGCCAACCTGCTTTACAATGACGGTCTCAGAGGTTTCGCCCTTGATGGGTTCGATGACTCTCACTGTGGTGTAAGTGAAGATATTGTTCCCCTCCCACTGAGAATACGATGAGAGAATTTTTCCATGAACAACGAGACGCGATTCTTCCGTCATCCGCTGCAGACTGACTTTCTCAACAGTCAATGCCAGCATGACATTAAGTGCGGAGAGTGAAAGAAGAGCCACGGCCGTACTCTTGAGTATTGCCCGCGGGAACATTTTCATTGTGAGAACTCCTGTGAATGTTGTTATGATTCTGTGAAAATGATATGTCACGAATGACGCTTGATTTCCTGTTCGATGATCGCATAGACCTGCGGAAGAGGAAGATGACGTTCCTCGGCTATGCGCTTGCATTCTTCAAACTCAGGGGCAATGATTTCACGCCCGTCCCGAACAACGGCCTTTGCTTTAATCGGACCAAATGACGTCTGAACTTCCAGAAGCTTTCGGTGGAGTTTCCGTCGCCCAACCGGTTGGATTCGGACCCCGATGGTGGATGTCTGGAGGTACAGGATTTGTACGATGGCGTCGAGCTTGGACCGTTCGACCATGGCCGAGAGGAGAATACCTGGCCGCCCCTTCTTCATTATTACCGGTACAAGATACGCGTCGTGGGCACCGGAGGCAAGCAGTTTTTCTATAACGTAGGGATACAATTGGGGGTTCATGTCGTCAATGTTGGTTTCGACAATAACGACCTCGTCCTGCCCGGCGGATACGATGTATTCGCCGACGATCACACGAAGAAGGTTCGGCAGGCCGGGAAATTCCTTGGTTCCCGCACCATAACCGACACTTGAAACGGAGATGGTCTCGGAATCCAGAACTCCATACGACAATGCTTTGATGATCCCCGCTCCGGTGGGCGTGGTCAGTTCATCAGCAATACTGGTCAGCACCGTTGGATAATCGCGGAGGATTTCCAGCGTAGCCGGTGTCGGTGTCGGCATTGCCCCGTGCTGCGTTTGTACAATCCCTCCGCTCCCGAGACGGACGGGCGAACTATAGACCCGCTCGATGCCGAGCTTCTCCAGACAAATGGCAGTCCCGACAATGTCCACAATCGAATCCAATGCGCCAACTTCGTGGAAGTGTACGCGCTCCAAACTCGTGTTGTGGATCTTTGCCTCGGCCGCTGCGATCACTCCGAAGATTGCTTTCGCGTTTTCCTTCACCTTCAACGACAACCCGCTGCCATCAATGATGGCATTGATGTCCTTGAGATGGCGATGATAGTGCGGTGTGTGTGTCACGACCACGTCGAGATGGATGGCGGTGATGGCATTCCGTTGCACATGTTGACCGATAACCTCAAATCCCTCCAGCGGGAGTTTTTTCAGATCGGCAATAAGATCTTCGAGTGACACACCCGCATGAACAAACGCCGCCATCGTCATATCTCCGGCAATACCGGCGATGGTATCAAGATATGCTATTCTCATTGAGGACCGGTTGTGATATGTGGTTCAAGATATTCAAGAAAACGCTCCGTCGCCCCAACATTCGCCTGGACGAACTTTCCGGCACGCTCGCCGGCGGTCTTCCGTGCCGTATCATCTTCCAGTAAGTTGTCAAGCGCACGCTGCAATTCGGCGGTGTCATTAACGACAAAGCCGCCGCCGCGCTCGACAAGCTTCAACGGTTCCTGGGAATTCCTGTGCCGCGGACCGAACAGAACTGGTATGCCGTAGACCGCTGCTTCCAGAACATTGTGAACTCCCTGCCGGAAACTTCCCCCCACGTATGCAATATCAGCGTACGCGTACAGCGTCATCAGAATGCCGATACTGTCAACAATGATGACCCGTTCATTATTGTATTCATTCAATGCGGAGAATCGGATGAACGTCGTCATCCCCAGAAGTTCATTCTCCAGTTCATCAAGATGATCAACTGTTGGTTCATGAGGAACGAGGATGAGGAGTGTATTCAATTCGCCGGCGAGTCCAAGCACGGCATGAATGAGAACACTCTCATCATCGGGCCAGGTACTTCCGGCCACTATGACCTTGCGTCCGGAGAGAACACTCTCCGGGATGATGCGTCGCTTCTTTGCCTCACTGCTTCGTTGTGACACTTGATCGTATCGTGTGTCACCGATGGCGTGAATCCCCGACCGCTCCAAGTCGAACTGACGAAAGGCCTGGGCATCAGATTCAGAGACGGTGAGAATATGATCAATGGCATTGTACACATGGTGATGAAAACTTTTTGCAAGGAAAACCCTGCGCGGCGTCGTGGACCTCATGGTAGCATTGGCAATCATCGTCGGTATGCCGCGCTCGCGCAACGCCCAAATGTGGTTCGGCCAGATATCATATCGCACCATTACTGCAACGTCGGGTCGGATTGCATCCACAAATGTGCTTGCACCTGACTGCGAATCGAAGGGGAGATAACTCACGACGTCCACAAGTTGATATTTCCTGGAATGATCGTACCCCGATGGAGAAAAGAACGTTGCAATCACTCTGACTTTGGGATGACGCCGTTTTAATTCGGCGATGATGGGTTTGGCTTGCTCAAATTCTCCCAGAGATGACGAATGGAACCAGACCCGTTTCCCTGCCGGCAGCCGTTCCAGTTGTCGCTTCAGGTCGTCCATCATTCCTACACGCCCCTGGATTGCGCGTCGCGCTTTCCTGTTCACCAATCCCAACGCGCGGAAGAAGAGCCACAACAGCGGAATCACTCCATAACTATACACTGTCCGCCACATCGTGTACATGCTCATCCCTTATTGATGAAGGAGGCGTTCAGCCGCCGTCAACACGGTGCGGGAGGAAATCTCCCTCATACATTTGAAATGACCTTCGGGGCAGGAAGGAAGACCAATATGTGTGCATGGTCGGCATGCAAGTGACGGATGTTCAACGACCTCACTGAACGTACCATACGGGTAAAATCCAAGCTCTCTCACAGTTGGTCCAAATATCGCAACCACCTTCCGTTTGCGCGCTGCTGCGATATGCATGAGGCCGGAGTCGTTACACACGACAACCGAGCAACGATCCATCACCGCCGCGGTTTCCGTCAACGAAATTTTTCCGGCAAGATTGCTCGCGTTGCCTCCTTGTGCATTCACCATATCGGCAACAATGCGGCACTGTTCCATTTCATCCTTCGAACCCAATACCACTACACTTCCGCCATTCTTCATTGTCAACGCGGCGGCGACTTCTGCAAACCTGTCTGGAAGCCACATTTTGTTCGCATGCCTTGATGTCGGACAAATGCCGATCAGTTGAGTGGTGTCGGGGATTCCTATTTCATTCAACAAACGGGCGACACTCGCCGTTGCTTCTTTGGGGATAAAGAATTCGAGCCCCTTCCCATCATTTTCCACTCCCAGGGAAGCAACAGGTTCGAGATATCGTTCTGCAACAGAAGGCGAACCGCCAAAAGAAGAATACACGTTGACCTTCAATCGAACGAGCAGGAAGCGAGCGAGCTTGCGTTTGTTGATTCTGACAACATTGGGATGTCCGAAACACAGGTACCTGCTGCGGAGACTATCATGAATGTCAATAATGAGATCATACCCATCTGCATGGATGGACCTTCGTAGTACCGACAAGTCAGCAAATGAACTACCGGCAAATTCAATCACTCGAGAAAGATGGGGATTGTGCCGGATCAGATCTGCGTATTCCGATTTGACGAGGTAGTCAATCTCCGCCTGAGGGAAACTCGCACGCAACGTCCGCACAAGAAGTGACGAGAGGACAATATCGCCAATGGAACTAAAGCGAATGATGAGTGTTTTATGAAGTGACTCTCGCATGCTGGCGGTGGCATATGGTACCAAATTTCAGCAGGAATTGCAATGAAGCATCTGCTGCACCGCTTGTTTGATTTTCAGAATGAAAGCAGGTACATTCGTACGGTGCCGTGCGCACCAGACAAAGGGGAAGCATGAACCGACCTTCAACACTCGGTGAGCTGCGCAGCAGCGGCTACACCGTCCGACCCGTAAAAGATGAACTCCGCGCGAACCTCATTCGCAAGATAAAAGCCAAGGAGCCTCTCTTCCCCGGCATCATCGGGTACGAGAACACCGTGATTCCCGCGCTCGTCAACGCGATACTCGCCAAACACGATATTATCCTGCTCGGTTTGCGCGGACAGGCAAAGTCGCGCATTGTGCGGGGGTTGCCGTCATTGTTGGACGAGTACGTACCAACCATCAAAGGAAGCGAGATCAACGACAACCCGTTTCATCCGGTCAGCAAGCGCGCCGTTGACCTGGTGAATGAACTTGGAGACGCAACACCAATCGAATGGTTGCACAGAGACCAACGCTACGGCGAGAAACTTGCCACACCCGATGTGACGATTGCCGACCTCATTGGCGACATCGATCCGATCAAAGCCGCGGCGCAGCGTTTGCATTATGCGCACGAAGGCGCGATTCATTTCGGCATCATCCCCAGAACAAACCGCGGCATCTTCGCCATCAACGAGCTTCCCGATTTACAGCCGCGTATCCAGGTCGGTCTCTTTAATATTCTGGAAGAGAAGGATATTCAAATCCGCGGCTTCAACATTCGTATTCCGCTGGATATTATGATTGTCTTCACGGCAAATCCTGAGGATTATACAAACCGCGGCAACATTATCACGCCGCTGAAGGATCGTATCGATTCCCAGATACTCACACACTACCCTCGCTCACTCGAGGAAGGCATAAGTATCACGGAACAAGAGGCAAGCGTCTCAAGGGACGAACGCGAGATCCGGGTGCCGTATTTCTTCAAGGAAATTGTCGAGCAAGTGGCGTTCGAAGCGCGCAAGAGTGAATTCGTGGATCAGAAGTCCGGCGTGAGCGCACGTCTCACGATTTCTGCCATGGAGAATCTGATCAGCAACGCGGAACGCCGCGCACTCATACTCAGCGAAAACGTCATTGTGCCGCGCATCTGCGATCTGCCTCATGTGTTGCCCGGACTGACAGGAAAGATCGAGCTGGTGTTCGAAGGCGAACAGGAAGGCTCCGTGAAGGTCAGTAAGGCACTTGTCGGCAAGGCGGTGCGGGAGACATTCAAAAAGTATTTTCCCGATCCCTTGAAGAAGCGCCAACGCAGTGTGCCGGAGTCACAAGGCGGACGTCAGACTGTAGAAGACCCGGAGTATGCGAAGATTCTCCAGTGGTTCGAATCGGGCAACAAGATTGAAATCGCCGACGATATGACATTGGACGCGTACACAAAAGAGTTGGACAGAGTCAAAGGACTGCGGGAGCTTACCAAACGTCACATGAGCGACGCCGATGATCGACTTGAGCTTCCGTCAGTTATGGAATTCGTTCTCGACGGCCTGCACCAGAGTTCCAAGATTGCCAAGGACGAAGTTGATCACATCACCTCATATAAAGATATGGTGGGAAGTATCTTTGCCGGACCGGGACGCGGATATGAAGAAGATTGACAGTGGGTTGTGGATGCCGTGGCTTTTGACCGTTTTTCTACTCGCTGTCATTTGTCCCCCAGTATTGAGTCAAACTGCATCTCGAGCAAGCTCAAAAGAGGATCTGCCCACCGGGTACTGGTCCATTGAGAAGAGCCAGCCGATCATTGATAAGGTACAGACCATCCTGCTGGCGACCGATCTCTCTCATCTGAGTGCAGGCGAGCGCAAAGCCGTTGATAAGCTCATGGAAGTCGGCAGGATCTTTCAAGGTCTCTATGAAAAACAACGGCATCCCGAGGCAGTGTCTAGCTCTACCAGTGTCGCACGACTGGACAAGCATGGCTCCACTGCCGCAACACAAAACCTCCTGACACTGTATCGTCTGTTTCAAGGCCCGATCGCGACGACTCTGGAAAACAAACGCGAGTCGTTCCTACCCGTTGATGACGTGCAACCCGGCAAAAACGTTTATCCTTGGGGCATGAGAAAAGAAGAAGTTGATGCGGTACCCGTGAACCAACGGGAGAGAGTTATGGGACTGCGCACGGTTGTGCGGGCGGGGACGCAGGAAAATCTGGCCGAAGATCTGGCAACATTGAAAAGATATCCGGCCCTGGAGACACTACACCCCCGACTGCGGGAAGACCTGTCGGCAGTCACGCCGGGCGAGGCCGGGCAGTTGTATGCTATTCCATATTCCATCGCGTACGCTGATGAGCTGATGAAATCGTTTGCTCTGCTGAACGAGGGTGCGGACGCTGTAGAGCAAGATGACGCGGAATTTGCCCGGTACCTGCGTAACCGATCCCGCGATTTGTTGTCGAACGATTATGAATCCGGTGATGCAGCCTGGGTCACAGGACACTTCAAGAATCTCAATGCGCAGATTGGCGCATACGAGACTTACGACGATGAACTTTTCGGCGTGAAGACTTTTTTCGCCCTCAGTGTGCTCATTCGGCGGCAGGACGAGACTGCTGCGCTCCGCACCGCAATGAAAGGCTTGCAGACGCTGGAGGACTCACTCCCTTACGATCATCATAAGAGAGTGCGCGAAGATATTCCGGTCGGCGTCTACGATGTGATCGCTGATTTCGGACAGGCACGCGGTGGAAACACCGCCACGATTCTTCCCAACGAGAGTTACCTGACACGACGGTACGGGCGGACCATTCTTCTCCGTGCGAACATCATGCAAGACCCCGCCATCTATCAATCGACGTCGGGGGTACTGACCGCGGCAATCGGACTGGATCAGGCAAAGGAACTGACGCCCGATGGAAATTTCTATCGCACACTCTGGCACGAGGTGGGCCATTACCTCGGCGTGGATCGGACAAAGGATAATCGCGACCTTGACGAGGCATTGCTTGATAACGCGAGCGTGATGGAGGAATTGAAAGCAGACTTGGTGTCACTGTTCGTGGCGAGGACTCTGGCCAAACAAGGTTACTATTCTGAAGCCGGGCTCCGAAGCGTATACGCCAGCGGTATCCTGCGCGTGTTGCAGAACAACAAGCCGCGTCGTGATCAGCCCTACAACACGATGCAATTGATGCAGTGGAATTTCTTCCTCGAAAACGGCCTGCTCTCGTTTGATCGTT